>NZ_JAUG01000217.1 GCF_000708285.2 Pedobacter borealis DSM 19626 | reverse complement strand
TTGGTTATCTGCCGCGATGGTTAATGCCGCCTTGGTGACCGTCAAAGTTCCTGCCGTATAGCTGATGCTGTAGTTAGATGATACCGCTCCGCTTGCCGTGATCGGGTATGTTCCTGCTCCGCTGCCGGTCACGGCTGTCGTGCTGATGCTTGGTTGCGTCGTCAAGCTGGTATTCGTATCACCGTTCACAAAGCCCGTATAAGTGACCGTTAATGTTGGGTTAGCTGTACCATACACTTTACTTTGGTTATCTGCCGCGATGGTTAATGCCGCCTTGGTGACCGTCAAAGTTCCTGCCGTATAGCTGATGCTGTAGTTAGATGATACCGCTCCGCTTGCCGTGATCGGGTATGTTCCTGCCCCGCTGCCGGTCACGGCTGTCGTGCTGATGCTTGGTTGCGTCGTCAAACTCGCATTCGTGTCACCGTTCACAAAGCCCGTATAAGTGACCGTTAATGTTGGGTTAGCTGTACCATA
>NZ_JAUG01000216.1 GCF_000708285.2 Pedobacter borealis DSM 19626 | reverse complement strand
TATGGTACAGCTAACCCAACATTAACGGTCACTTATACGGGCTTTGTGAACGGCGATACGAATACCAGTTTGACGACGCAACCAAGCATCAGCACGACAGCCGTGACCGGCAGCGGAGCAGGAACATACCCGATCACGGCAAGCGGAGCGGTATCATCTAACTACAGCATCAGCTATACGGCAGGAACTTTGACGGTCACCAAGGCGGCATTAACCATCGCGGCAGATAACCAAAG
>NZ_JAUG01000215.1 GCF_000708285.2 Pedobacter borealis DSM 19626 | reverse complement strand
GTATCACCGTTCACAAAACCGGCATAGGTTACCGTTAATGTTGGGTTGTCGGCACCGTATACCTTGCTCGCGTCGTTCGCCGTGATGGTCAGCGCGGCCTGGGTGACCGTTCCGTTCACAAAACCGGCATAGGTTACCGTTAATGTTGGGTTGGCCGCACCATAGACTTTGCTTTGGTTATCTGCCGTGATGGTCAGCGCGGCCTGGGTGACCGTCAAAGTTCCCGCCGTATAGCTGATGCTGTAGTTGCTGCTCGCAGCGCCACTTGCCGTGATCGGATAGGTTCCAACCGAACTGCCCGTTACCGCCGTAGTGCCAACGGTTGGCTGTGCGGTCAAGCTGGTATTTGTGTCACCGTTCACAAAGCCCGTATAAGTGACCGTTAATGTTGGGTTAGCTGTACCATAATACCTTGCTCGCGTCGTTCGCCGTGATGGTCAGCGCGGCCTGGGTGACCGTCAAAGTTCCTGCCGTATAGCTGATGCTGTAGT
>NZ_JAUG01000214.1 GCF_000708285.2 Pedobacter borealis DSM 19626 | reverse complement strand
GCTTTTCTAAAGATTCATATTTCTCCAGCAAGTTCATAATTTCCTGCTTGCTGCGAAAGCGTACTGCCCGACGCGGTTTGATTGGTTGTAGCTCCATAATAATATTTTATGAAGCCAAATTTATAAACCGTGATAGCTCTCGTCAAGATGCACTGTAGTGTTAGCTTACGTATATAATTGATTATTTTTTTACCCTACAGCTCATGCTTTCCTCGGCTCACCGCCGCCGATGGGCTCTTTCTTTTTGATGTCAAAAAGACCAGCATAGCTAGCTTGAATGCCGTTGAAAACATAAAAGCCCATGAAAAAACAAAAAACACCGGCTGAAAATTTTTCTTTCAAAGTTAGTGGGTTGGCTGTGTCTGTGGAGTCCGAAAAATTTGTTAGGCCGGATTTAAGTAGAACGGAGATACGGTGC
>NZ_JAUG01000213.1 GCF_000708285.2 Pedobacter borealis DSM 19626 | reverse complement strand
GTAAAAAGCCATATAGAATATTGCGATGAATCGTCATTGCGAGAAGGCTTTTTCAGCCGACGAAGCAATCTTAAAACTATCGCTAGTAGCGAGCGCTTTAAGATTGCTTCGTGCCTTGCAATGACGACTTTCTTTAGAATCCGTCAATGAAAAATCGAGTAGGAAGATAGGGATTAGTTCCCTATCTGTCCTCTCACACCACTGTACGTACCGTTCGGTATACAGCGGTTTGTTGAAACAGTATCTCTTGACAAGCGATCATATTCACCTATTGCCAGGCATTGTGCCCATTGGTTGCACGGCTCGGCTCAGCTCCTCTTATATTTTACTCTCGGATGCCGTCCTACCCTCATATAAGCAGTTCTCTAATGTGGTTCTGCTGTGAACGCTCTACCATAAACTTCCTGTTTCCTTTGCCATTTCAACATTTGGTCCTTCCT
>NZ_JAUG01000212.1 GCF_000708285.2 Pedobacter borealis DSM 19626 | reverse complement strand
GGTAAGAGCCTCGATACTGCCGCAATTAAGATTTCCGTAGGTTTTTACAAGAAAGGGTGCAAGCCTTGATTTTTGGTTACCTTTTTATCAAGAAAAAGGTAAGAGCCCCTCGGCGGCGGTGAGCCGAGGCAAGCCCGAGCAAGGGGCAAAATAGAAAAAGGACAGCAGAACAGCAAAAGCATTAAGGTTCCCGCCTGCGCGGGAATGACGACCGTATTATAGCGAGCGCCTTAAACCCCTATCCGCCTATCGGCACCTTTCCCCTGAAAGGGAAAGGGCTAAAAAGCAAATTACCGCACCCTGCAATATGCGCCATGCGATCTGCACCCTGCTATCGGCCTAGCAGATTTTCGTAGGAAAAAGCACGGAAATCTGTGCACTTCCCCTCGTTCCCCTACAGCCCAAGGCAGGATCAAGCGGGTGTGCTGGGATAAGCCAGGCCAAGAGCCTC
>NZ_JAUG01000211.1 GCF_000708285.2 Pedobacter borealis DSM 19626 | reverse complement strand
TCCAGGCACAACAAAAGAACGGGTCTGTAAAAGGTATGGTGATAGACACTGCGCTGAAACAACAAGCTATTGCCAGTGCAACGATCACCATCCTTAAAAGAAGTGATTCGTCGTTGGTAAGCTTTACCATTACAGATGCCGAAGGTCGTTTTGAAATGACGGGCATCCCCATAGGCGATTACCGCCTGCTCATTACCCATGTAAACTACCACAGTGCCAGCCGTAATTTTATACTCAGTGATGAAAAGAAATATGCAGACATCGGCCGGATCATTGTGCATGATAAAAGTACTGCACTTAAGTAATTTACGAATACAGCAACAAATATAAAGGAGCATCAGTTTCTTCATCCATTTCAAGTGGAGGTGCTGTTAGTAGTGTGAATGCACTACAAGCCCCACCACAAAAGTACGAACTGTTGTTCGGCAATAACAAAATGACCTGGAATAAAAAGGAGGAGGACCAGCGC
>NZ_JAUG01000210.1 GCF_000708285.2 Pedobacter borealis DSM 19626 | reverse complement strand
TGAGCTGGGTTTGATTGAAAGAGAATTAAAAAGAAGGAAACTGTAGTTCAGGTTTTAGTTAACAGTTGGTGGTTTTCAGTTTTGGGCGGTAATAAATACTGTTAACTGAAAATTTGCCAACTGTTTTTGTTTTCGTATCGTCATGCTGAATTTATTTCAGCATCTTTCATATCTTATAATTAATCATTGTTTTTTCGGAAATAAACATGCAGCAATTCTTCGGGGCATGCAGCCTCGCTTTGCGCTATATCTTTTTGGCTGCCCTTCGACTTCGCTACCATTGACGTTATTTTGCAATTGTTTACTAATAACCTGAGTTCGATAATTATTTGCTGAAAATTATATCTTATTTACGCCTAATCCCGCTTTATCGTCCTGCTGAATTTATTTCAGCATCTTTTTAGCGTGAAAGACCCTGAAATAAATTCAGGGTGACGACCGTCTTAACAGAAAACTTGATTAAAACGCCA
>NZ_JAUG01000209.1 GCF_000708285.2 Pedobacter borealis DSM 19626 | reverse complement strand
TACGCTGTTACTTCCTGCAGGTATGATCACATTACCACTCAAGCTTACATAATCACCGCCATTTACAGCAGTACCTGCAATTGTATAGCTTACGTTTATAGGTTCTGCTGCTGTAATATTAGTTGGAAGTTTCACCGTAAAGCTGCCAGCTGTTGATGGTTCTGCAGCATCGCCTAATTTTACGACTTGTATCGTCAAGTTGGCTGGTGTATTATCCTTATCTGTAATCGTAACCGTAGCGCTGCTATTTGCGGTGTAGACAAAGTTGGCGGAACTACCTCCAGTAAGTCTGATGTTCACTGTTTCAACAGACTCTATGATATTGTCATCGATTACAGTAATTGGTACCAACACCTCATTTGCCCCGGCAACAATGGTTGCGGTTCCGCTAAGTGTTGCATAATCCGTTCCGTTCAGAGCCGAACCAGTAATGGCATAGGTCACAACAATGTTTTCAGCTGCAGTAATGCCTGAAGGCAAGCTGATCTTA
>NZ_JAUG01000208.1 GCF_000708285.2 Pedobacter borealis DSM 19626 | reverse complement strand
AATTATTTTGCTTTGGGTTTGGATTCTATCATCTAGTAATGATAGAAAAGAAACTATTTTTTGTTGTTCTTCATCTTTAGGAATGAATAGTTTTTTTGATTTTATTTCTGAGGATGATATTCCCTTAATAGATGTGCCTTGCATACTAGAAGCAGAATTTTTCATCTCTACTGAAAGAAAATAAGATAGAAATAAACCGTTACACTTAAAGTTAACGATGTTAGTGAAATCTTGACTTGTACAAATACTTTCATGAGAATAAGCAACTTTACCAACTCCAACTCTTGAAACAATTAGTATTATTGGGGCTTTGCAGAACTTTGTAGACGATTTGTTAATTGCTTCTTCTGTTATAAACCTAGAAACATTCATAGAATGGATGTTGTCTTCAACTAGATCTGAAGATGAAATCCATGGAATATCTCCATTCCAAAAATTGGAATTAGATGATGAAGGAGTACCACCTCCAATAAAATCTCCTAAATCGGACAGTATTCTTTGTTCCCATTCTCCCTCAAACCCTGGAAATCTCAAATTTGGAACCTTGCCCATTTCTTCTTTTTTAGCCATTTTCTCAATTATTTAATTGTAACTATTGCTAACATTAAGGATTTAAAAAATTAAAAAACTAGACCTAGTTCTTTAAAATAAACTTCGATCTCCTTATCAAGTTCAGCTCTTTTGGCCTCCAGTTCTTTAATCTC
>NZ_JAUG01000207.1 GCF_000708285.2 Pedobacter borealis DSM 19626 | reverse complement strand
ACAGTTGTCCAAATACCATTTGTTTGGCTCTGCCTAGGCGTATAATCAATTTTGTTAATACTTTTGGCACCATTAAAGTAAAAATCAACCGTATCCGGCATGGCATTTAGAGTCCAATTAGAGTGATACATGGTCGTCAGATTACCATCGAAGGCTTTGGTAATTTCATTTCCACTTTGAGGTGTTCTTTTCGAAACGGCCCCAACAATAGGAACGGGATTTTGCGCATTTGCCAAAACACAGAGCAATAGCATGGCAAGAAAAGAGAGTAATCGTTTTTTCATTTGGTCGGGGTTTAATTAAATAATATTGGTTTTAGTATGTTTAAGCCATCTCCTCCTATTCTGCCCTATATTTTCACCAGTAATGTCTGGCTACGATCTGCTTATTGTTGCTGTTATTTTCCCTTCCGCGGGAGAAAATTTACGGCAAGGCCAAACCGCAGCGTGTTGGCGAGCGGATTGCTTCTTTCTGCCGTGGCGAGATAAGACAGATCAATGCTGTAGATCTGGTACCTAAAGCCTGCACCCAGGGTAAAATAACTGCCATCACCTTTCTGTG
>NZ_JAUG01000206.1 GCF_000708285.2 Pedobacter borealis DSM 19626 | reverse complement strand
TAATCAGATTACAGGATCTGGTGCGAATGTGAAAGACATCAGAGTAACCAATGCCACCCTTTCGGTCGGTTCAGGAACGAGCATGGGTGTTTTTAAATCAGTGAAGGTTTATCTTTCTAATAGCGGAAGCAATCAAGTTTTGGTCGCCTCTCGCGAATCCATTCCAGATAATGTAGGGAATTCACTTTCAATGGATGTGAGTACGACGAATACGTTTGACAACATGATGAAATCTGGCAATGTACAAGCGAAAATAGTATATGTTTTAAAACAATCACCTACCTCAGATATTTCTTTGAAAACCTCAATTGGTTTCAATAGTGCTCCCGTGACGAATTAAAAATTTTAGGAGCAACAAGATTTTTGCTTTTTACAAATGACGTTCCGGCTGTCCGTTGCAATCTTTTTCTGCTAGCGCAAAAAAAGGATTTACACTTCCATCCGGGCTAAAATAAAAATCAGTTTTTCTTTTAAAAATAACCAACCCTTATCGTTGGTTATTTTTTTGTGTTATACTTTTGAGTATTTTAACAATAATGGGTTAAACGTTTAATTTAATTAGTATTAATTAACTAAAT
>NZ_JAUG01000205.1 GCF_000708285.2 Pedobacter borealis DSM 19626 | reverse complement strand
GAGCACAAACACAACAGTCGCCTATTGTTGTTTGCTCTTCTTTTTTAACTTCTTCCAATATGTCAAAGAACATTAAGGTGTAAGGTTTAGGGTATAAGGGTGGAGGGTTTCATTGTCCTCTGCCCAAGCCTAAGCTTATTCCTTATTAGTAAAAAACCGCGGTCTCGAACCGTTTCATATATATCTTTATATATGTGCCCCATGGCGTTTCTTCTTTTCTTAATCATGTCAATGTATATTATCTATCCCGATAATAAGGTAATCTATTCTGTTGTGGTGTGTTTCAGCTATAGGTCTTACCCTACACCTTAAACCTTATAACCCTCAACCTTTAATGGTGGAGAATAACGGAGTCGAACCGTTGACCTCCTGCGTGCAAGGCAGGCGCTCTAGCCAGCTGAGCTAATCCCCCAGAGTGTAGTTGTCAGCCAACAGTTGCCGGTTTCCAGTTTAAACTGTCCACTGTAAACCGCCGATTGAAAACTCAAACGTGTAGTCCCGTCCAGATTTGAACTGGAGACCCCTACATTATCAGTGTAGTGCTCTAACCAGGCTGAGCTACGGGACTGTTGATTTTAAGGTCGGCGTCCGTATGCAGTATATAGTATCTTACCGCTACTGCTTTCCTTTGGCTTTCCCCATCTTCCGTTCCGTTATGCT
>NZ_JAUG01000204.1 GCF_000708285.2 Pedobacter borealis DSM 19626 | reverse complement strand
GATAGCAAGGTGCAGATAGCATGAAGCAGAGACAGGCATCCGTAGGTTTATTCCTCTGAAACTATGAGGGGAACTCCCCTCCTTATTTTCAAGGAGGGGTTGGGGGTGGTTATGAGATAATATTACTCTTGCCCTTCGCGGAGTCTTGCCTCGGCTCACCGCCGCCGAAGGGCTCTTACTTTTGGCTTGATCCAAAAGTAACAAAAGATCAAGGCTTGGATCTGATGTCGGATAAATTCGTTAAAGCTTTTTTGGTCGTCAGCACAAGCCCCCGATGAAGGATCGGGGAGGGCGTGCTGCCTCGGGGTAGTGGTAGGTTGAAAGGGGGGGGGGCTAAAGCTTTAACGTTTTCTCCTTCCATCATATCCTAGGCCGGATAGCAGGGTGCAGATAGCATGGAGCATATTGCAGGGTGCAGAGACAGGCATCCGTAGATTGGTTACTTTGAAACTATGAGGGGCACTCCCCTCCTTATTTTCAAGGAGGGGCTGGGGGTGGTTATGAAATAATATTATTCTTGCCCTTACTCGGTCTTGCCTCGGTTAGCCACCGAAGAGCTTTTACTTTTGGCTTGGCCCAAAAGTAACAAAAACCCAAGGCTTGCATCCTTTCTTG
>NZ_JAUG01000203.1 GCF_000708285.2 Pedobacter borealis DSM 19626 | reverse complement strand
TTAGTCCAGAGAAAGCGATTGAAATTGCAAAAACTATTTATTCATTGAAGGTTCTTAATCCATTAAATAATGAAGTGGTCGAGCAAACTTTAATCTTGAATGAAGAGCAGAAATACTTAAGCCAATTATTCAACTTTTGAAACTGGGTGTCCCAGTGCGGAAGACAGGTGTTATATTACTGTTTTTTTCTCCTGCTCGTTTAAACATCCAAAGCAGCCACTCTTTTCTGCTTTCTTGTATATTTTCAGTAATCTCCTTCTGAAGTTTTTTGGATGTGTGTACTTTAAAATCGCGTAGTACATCGCCTGGATTATTATTTTTTGCGCTAAATATTAAATGTACATGGCTAGGCATTATGCACCAACAATAAACTTCCATACCTTTATTCTTTCTACAATAATCTAAACTCTCTATCAAAATGTTAAAATATTGTACCCTAACAAAAACATCAATCCAATACACAGTTGCAAAGCTGACAAAATATAGTCCCTCTTTGTTATAAAACTTATATTTTCTACTCATTTTGTTCTGTTTATCTAATTTACAGCAATTTAGATAATCTATTATTATTATGCTTCGAAAATTATGAAAGTTTAAGATTGCGACTTT
>NZ_JAUG01000202.1 GCF_000708285.2 Pedobacter borealis DSM 19626 | reverse complement strand
GCAAATCTTGCCATTTTATTTTTACCCATATTTTTTTAGAAAAGCGCTCAAAATTAGTTAAAATAATTTTCTTATCTTTTTAAAAATGTGAAAATAAATATTGAACTATTTGCCCGGATTATTTAGAGAAACCATAATGGCTTTATGAACTGACTTCTGCGACGCATACTGCGCACCGCAAACATTACTTGAGAATAGATAATTACCTTTTGCTACCACAATGGAATTCTCTGTCTTTGAAGCCACTGGTAGACGGTACATGGATCTGCCAACTCCTTCGATCCGTACAATCATATTGCAATCTGATTTATTTTCTATTAAAACAATGCTTTCTTTGCTATTAGGATCGTTATCAAAAAGGGAATTCAAAATGTTTACCGTTTTATTTTTGTGTTCTGCGGCGCTTTGTGTCATTAACATCTTGAATTCCTCTTGTTCTGCAGCACCTAGAGTAGAGGATTTCACGAAAATTTCTTCTTGTAGTGCTTGTGAGCTACCAGCATTCTCCCCTTTTCTTACCGCTTCTAAGTCTGCCTGATATTTTGCAATTTGTTTCTGTCTGATATTTTCAGACATCTCTACATAACTGATTCTGGTAGAAGATTTTCTTCTCAGCAAGGCAATTTTCTCTTGAAAATCAACAACTCTGGAATCTGCAGGATGAGC
>NZ_JAUG01000201.1 GCF_000708285.2 Pedobacter borealis DSM 19626 | reverse complement strand
GGCATAGAGCGGAAAAATAATAAACATTTTTACACTCAAAACGACAGCTTTTGAATCCAGCTCGCTAGTGGTAAAAAAGATGCTGAACTAAATTCAGCATGACGACCGCATAATGAATGTTTACTAAAAAACAAATATAGAATTAACAAAAGATGTGTCCACACGATAGGGTAGAGGGGGAGACGGTGGCGGAGCCAGTTCTTCTGGTTCATCCTGAGGAAGTTCTTGCGGTAGTTGTGGAGGTGATTAATAATTTTTGTTGCTTTAAATTAAAATCTTCATCAAATCTTAATCTTTCTGCCGTAATATTGTAGGCATAAGGGGTGAGAGCCTTATATCAACTTCTAGTTGAGAGCGTTAATTTAGATAGAGGATGTAGCCAGTGGCTACATCCTTTTTTTATTCCTGGCATGTGGATATGAAGAGGCTAAATGTTAATTAGACGATTGCAAGATTTGTCTCTTCAAGTTCCTTCAATAAAGCTGATACCTCGTTCCAGTGATTTATCCTTTGGTGATGATCTTTTTCTACATTGTGAAATGCTGTAAACATTAAGGCTTTTCCCTTACAAAAATCAAGGTTTTTACAATGGTCGTCAATTTAAACTTCTAAACTGCAATTCGGGTATGTAAATATTAGGATGATTGCATGTTATGAACCTGAGTTC
>NZ_JAUG01000200.1 GCF_000708285.2 Pedobacter borealis DSM 19626 | reverse complement strand
CCGTTCCGGGCTGCAAAGGTAGCAATCTTTTCCGCTCCCGCAATATTTATTTTAAAATAAATCCCGCTCTACTCATCTCCTGCGCCATCCTTTCATTCAAAACCCTTCCTCCGAAGCGGGATGCAAAAGTAGAAAAAATTAACACTAACGCAAAGCTTTTTTACGGATTACCAGAAGATATAAGATAACCCCGTGGTTTACAGACAGAAAAAATGTTAGCCCGGACAAAACTTTTTGGAACAAATAATGTTTATGCACCCCCCTTTCCTTAGACTTCCGAAGTTTTCCATAAGCTTTGGGCCTCCGAAACTTCGGAAGACCCTGCAGAATAAACCCGATTGCAGCGGCAGCCCCCGGGTTTTTCTACCGGGGCTATAGCGTATGGCGGGAACAAACCTATATAGTAGTACAGAACCTGCTTTGCTAAAAAACAAAAGCACTCTTATATATAGTGCAGCAATAACTTGTGTGACTGAATAGACTTCCGAAGTTTTCTCCCGCGCCCAGCCGTTTCAAACTTCGGAAGACCCTGCAGAATAAACGCGATTGTAATGGAAAGCCCGCAGCGCAGCGAGGACTTGCAATGAAAAGCGGGAACAAACCTTCATAGTAGCACCAACACTGCTTTGCTAAAAAACAAAAGCACTCTTAATATATATAGTGTAGAAATAAATCCAGCGTGGCCTGAATAGACTTCCGAAGTTTTCTCCCGCGCCCAGCCGTTTCAAACTTCGGAAGACTCGTGTGCAATTGGCAAGCATCGTATCGAATTTTTAAACAATAATTAATACTTTTATGGCTTTATTAAACCATCCATATAAATGAAGTTGATGCTCAAACTATACTTTTCTCTG
>NZ_JAUG01000199.1 GCF_000708285.2 Pedobacter borealis DSM 19626 | reverse complement strand
AATTATAAGAGGAGCTGAGCCGAGCCGTGCAACCAGTGGGCACAATGCCTGACAACAGGAGAATACTACCGGTTGTTAAGAGATACTATTTCAACAAACCGCTGTATACCGAACGGTACGTACAGTGGTGTGAGAGGACAGATAGGGAACTAATCCCTATCTTCCTACTCTATTCCAAATCGGTGTTTTAACGTGTCTCAGCATTGTCCAAAGTATTCCTGCTTAGGGTTCAGTCTGGTAAAAAGCCGAACGAACCGATCCCAAAAAAGAAGCAGCTGTGGAAAGAGCAATCAAAGATGCTAAGGTATTGCACAAAGGAAAATAATGCTGTTTAATAAAGATATTTATCAGCCCCTGCACGTCGAAGTAAAAGAAAGTCCACTTCATGGACGTGGTGTATTTGCTAAAAATAGAATAACAAAAGGGAGCCTTATAGAGCAGGCTCCTGTTATTTTCTTATCTAATACCGAAAAGGAAACCTTAAGGTTTACCAAACTTTTTCATTATTATTTTTTGTTGGATGAGCCTGATAAACCAACCGCATTTAGTTTTGGCTATGCTTCGTTCTACAATCATTCGCCCAAAGCAAATGCCTTTTACAGCTTTTCGAGAAAGAGAAATACCATCAATATCTACGCTTATCAAACTATTGAAGCAGGAGATGAGGTAACTATTAACCTGAGTTCGATAATTATTTGCTGAAAAT
>NZ_JAUG01000198.1 GCF_000708285.2 Pedobacter borealis DSM 19626 | reverse complement strand
GTCAAAGGTGTTCCTCCAGAAAAAAAAGCTCCAAGTTGTCTTAGCTTTTTAGTTTCCCAGTTTGGATAACTGTTGCCATTATTGTCTTTAAAACATAAATCTTGACTAAGCAACTTTTTTCTAAGGATTTGAATTAAGGTTTTTAGCTTATCAATTATTTTGCTTTGGGTGTGGATACGAGTATCTATCTTAGATAAGAATGAAGTAATTTTGTCTTGTTCTGGTTTTAGTGGAATATTAAAAGCAAATGAAGAATATTCTTGAGAATTAATCCCAGGTTGTCCCGAACGCATAGACATTAGTTTTACCCATTTATTATAACCTTCTGTTTGCGTTTGAGCAAATATAAAACCTACATTGTAACAAGATTTAACTCTCGCTCTTATCAGAAAACCTGCAAAATATAGTTTGCCATCAGTGCGGTCATATAAGTATGTTTTTCCAGTGCTTGCCCCAGTTCTAGCAAAGAGAATATCATTTTTTTTTACTAAATATTTATCTGAGACTAATCCTTCTGGTGAAACAGGGAAGTCTGATTTATATCTTGAAGAACTTTCATCAATATCTGTTATACGAATATATTTATTCTTTCCATCGAATTTAATTGAGGCAGAATTCATTCCATACTCTAAGGATGTACAACATTCACCGAGTGTCGTCACCTTCCACTCTTCTTCTAACTCTGGAAACCTAAGTTTTGGCACCAATACTTTATTTGGAACCT
>NZ_JAUG01000197.1 GCF_000708285.2 Pedobacter borealis DSM 19626 | reverse complement strand
CAACCTCAAAAATGAAAAACTGAGTTAGCCATTTAGCCCCGGTTGAAGCGTTACCCCAATGTCATTAAGTTAAGTACTATGCCGTTGTCAGTCTGAGCTTGTCGAAGACCTTTCTATAGTCGAAAACGAAAAAACATTTGTCCTTCGACAGGCTCTCCGTAGGAGTCCTTGGGACAGGATGACGATGTTTTTTGTTTTCTCCTTAACTTAATGACATTGAGCGTTACCCTGCAGCAACGAGGAAGAAGCGAAGCGTAAAAGCGGAAGACGGGAAGAAATTTAGTGTGTTTACAGAAGCCTTGCGCTCCAAAACATTAGAGCTTGCAGTCGCCAAAATTTGTCAGTCTGAGCGTAGTCGACGACCCCTGGATGCGTTTAACCATGTGAGGAATATAAGATCATATAAGTTTATGCAGCAACATGATCCATCGACTACGCGCAGGATGACAAAAGCGGCTTATCCTATCGGTTGGTGTCTCACCGACCGAAACGGAATTGTTTGTATTAGGAAACGAATGGCTTGTAGTTCTTGGCGGTTTGCAGTCCCGCCATTCGCTATAGTCCCGATGGAACCTGTGAAACAAGCAAGCACACCATAAAAAAATAAAAAAACAGTGCTTAAATCGGGAGCTGCCGCTACTGTCGGGTTTATAAGCTACGGGTTGTGCACCCTGCAACCTCAAAAATGAAAAACTGAGTTAGCCATTTAGCCCCGGTTGAAGCGTTGCCCCAATGTCATTAAGTT
>NZ_JAUG01000196.1 GCF_000708285.2 Pedobacter borealis DSM 19626 | reverse complement strand
ATGTATGGGTACTGGCAAGATTGGGAGGTTGGAAAGGTTATGAAAGCAAGCGGACACCAGGAATAACAACCCTATGGATCGGACTAAGGTATTTTAGAGCAGCAAAAGAAGGATGGGACACATATAAAGATGTGTCCACACGATAGCTTTGGAGAGGGGAGCGATGGTAGTGTTGTGGCAGGGGGAGGAACTGATTTTTTAACCATATAAGAAATGTAAGAACATTTTAGGCGCTGAACTTATATGATCCTTAAATTTCTTATATGGTTATTTTTTTGGAAAGCAGGTTTTGTGCGCATCGGTTCCGATAGTCCCGCTGTCCGTTTTATCCTGATGCTCATTTAGTGCCGAATCATCGGCAAAGGATCAGGATGCTCACTTCCATGGGTTTAGTTTAGTCGGGGAGGTGCATCGTCATCTCGACCGTAGTGGAGAGATCTTTGTACTTTCTAATACGGTCGTCATTCCCGCGCATGCGGGAACCTTAAAGCGGTCGCTATGTTGTTGCCCTCTGCACTATCTTGCCTCGGCTCACCGCCGCCGATGGGGCTCTTACCTTTTTCTTGATAAAAAGGTAACCAAACCTGAGCGCAGCGAAAGCATGACTACCTATAAAAACAACAACTAAGAAGACATAAATCAAGGCTCGCATCCTTTCTTGTAAAAACCTACGGAAATCTTAATTGCGGCAGTATCGAGGCTCTCATCCCTACTTGCCCCACTGCTCCCGCTTGATTCTGCCTTGGGCTGTGGGTTAATGAGGGAAGTGCACAGATTTCCGTGCTTTTTCCTGCGAAAAT
>NZ_JAUG01000195.1 GCF_000708285.2 Pedobacter borealis DSM 19626 | reverse complement strand
GCATAATCTTCCCCTAACCCAACGAACCAAAACAGAGGCAAGAACGATTTTTCTTCGTTCCTAGCCGCTGTTGCAAATAAAGTTTCGACTAGCTTATCCGACATCAGTTCCAAGCCTTGATCTTTTGTTTCTTTTCTATCAAGAGAAAAGAAAGAGCCCCTCGGCGGCGGTGAGCCGAGGCAAGCCCAAAATCGGGGCAAAACCTACAATTGTCATTCTGAACGCAGTGAAGAATCTTTCCGTAAAAGATCCTTCGTGCCTCAGGATGACAGAAAATTGTTAGAAGCAAAACGACCGAGTGACTGTCGCATCAATCGCAGATAACCCATAGTAGTAAGATTGCTTCCTCGGCTGAAAAAGCCTCATCGCAATGACGGATTTATTGTTGTAGTAGAATGACGACCGTATTATAGCGAGCGTCTTAAACCCCTATCCGCCTATTGGCACCTTTCCCCTGAAAGGGAAAGGACTAAAATACAAATTACCGCACCCTGCATTATGCCCCTTGCTATCGGCACCCTGCTATCGGCCTCGGAAATGATGGAAGGAGAAAACGTTAAAGCTTTTGCACCTCGTTTCAACCTACCACTACCCCGAGGCAGCACGCTCTCCCCGATCCTTCATCGGGGGCTTGTGCTGGCGACCAAAAAAGCTTTGACGAATTTATCCGACATCAGTTCCTAGCCTTGGGTTTTTGTTTCTTTTGGGCCAAGCCAAAAGAAAGAGCCCCTTCGGTGGCGGCGAGCCGAGGCAAGATTGTGCGAAGGGCAAGAAAAGCGACTGCTTTAAGATTCCCGCCTGCTCGGGAATGACGATCGTATTATAGCGAACGCCTTAAACCCCTATCCGCCTATCGGCACCTTTCCCCTGAAAGGGAAAGGGCTAAAAAACAAATTACCACACCCTGCAATATGCTCCATGCGACCTGCATCATGCTATCCGGCCTAGCAGATTTTCGCCGAAATAAGCATTGAAATTCTTGCACTAACCCTACAACACCTCACAGCCCAAGGCAATATACAGTCCCGATTTTTCATCGGGGCCTCCATATTGTCGCAATAAGAATTTCGATAGCTTAGTTCAAGAAAAGGTGCAAGCCTTGGGTTTTTGTTTCTTTTGGGCCAAGCCAAAAGAAAGAGCCCCTTCGGCGGCGGCGAGCCGAGGCAAGCCCGAGCCCGAGGCAAAACCTGCAATTGTCATTCTGAACGCAGTGAAGAATCTCAGTAAAAGATCCTTCGTGCCTCAGGATGACATAAAATTGTTAGAAACAAAAACGACGGAGTGATTGCCGTATCAATCGCAGATAACCCATAGTAGTAAGATTGCTTCCTCGGCTGAAAAAGCCTCATCGCAATGACGGATTTATTGTTGTAGTAGAATGACGACCGTATTATAGCGAGCGCCTTAAACCCCTATCCGCCTATCGGCACCTTTCCCCTGAAAGGGAAAGGACTAAAGAACAAATTACCGCACCCTGCAATGTGCTTCATGCGATCTGCACCCTAGCAGATTTTCGTAGTAAGAATCAGGTCCAAAGATCTCTCCTCCAAAGGAGTTCCTTTGGAACACTGCGGTCGAGATGACGACCCGACATGCCCCTCATAGTTTCAGCGTAATCAATCTACGGATGCCTGTCTCTGCCCCTAAAATATGCCCCATGCGATCTGCACTCTGCTATCGGCCTAGGAAATGATGGAAGGAGAAGCAGTTGAAACTTGTGCATAATCTTCCCCTAACCCAACGAACCAAAACAGAGGCAAGAACGATTTTTCTTCGTTCCTAGCCGCTGTTGCAAATAAAGTTTCGACTAGCTTATCCGACATCAGTTCCAAGCCTTGATCTTTTGTTTCTTTTCTATCAAGAGAAAAGAAAGAGCCCCTCGGCGGCGGCGAGCCGAGGCAAGCCCGAGCCTGGGGCAAAACCTGCAATTATCATTCTGAACGCAGTGAAGAATCTTTCGGCAAAAGATCCTTCGTGCCTCAGGATGAAAGAAAATTATTAGAAGCAAAAACGATGGAGTGACCGCCGCATCAATCACAGATAACCCAGAGTAGTAAGATTGCTTCCTCGGCTGAAAAAGCCTCATCGAAATGACGGATTTATTGTTGTAGTAGAATGACGACCGTATTATAGCGAGCGCCCTAAACCCCTATCCGCCTATCGGCACCTTTCCCCTGAAAGGGAAAGG
>NZ_JAUG01000194.1 GCF_000708285.2 Pedobacter borealis DSM 19626 | reverse complement strand
CTCAGGTTAATAATTTTGCCTGTTTATCTAAATTAATATATCTGAAGTACCTTTTACAGGCATTTATGGTCACTACGTATATTCAACTACCTTCATATCAGGCTTTAAGAAATTCTGCTTAAATGGCAATAACCGATAATGTTGTTATGAATTCTACTTCAAAACAAAAAACCTACAATTGATCGTAGGTTTTTTGTTTTTCGAATTCTAATAGCAGAAAACGCTATCATTTTTTATCATCTCAATTGCGATATTGATTTTCCTTCAGTTCTTCGAGAAGTTTCTGATGAATGACAACCCCAAGGTGGCTTTTTTCAATAATCAGCACTTCTGCAAAGGCTTTGCCAGCATTATCTATCTGTTTTAAGCCTAAATGTCCTAGGCCCTGCATATATACGCAATGGGTTTTATTGCGTTTGTTAAGGTCATCTTCCCAAATGGTTAAATCTGGTAACGATACGGCAAAGTAATCAATAGTAACCTGATCATCCAAATGTCTTTTTGCATAATTGACCAGCCTTATTCGTACAAACGTTTTTTTAGAAACCTGTTTAACTAGGCTGCAAAACATGGCAATATGTATATCCGGGTGATGGGAGCCGGTCCTTCTGAAGGAAATTGGCTGTATATGAATACAATTAATCTTGGTGGAGGAAATCACATGTTTAATGCTGAAAAGGAGAATGGGGGATTGAGGGTAAAGACATGCGTTATGTTTTTGAAAGCAGTTATATGCCAGGTGCTTTTGGGATTCAAGGTTTTCCAAAAAAATGAAGAAGTAGCCCATAACCTCCAATGCAAGTCGATTGGTTGGGGTGCTCAATATATGTTAGCAATGAGTTAGGAGACCGTAGAAAAAAATCCTAAAAAGTATAAAATATTCAAAGCTTTAAAAGCTTGGGAAACTGCCTGGGAGGCTAATATTTTTACTAATAACCTGAGTTCGATAATTATTTGCTGAAAATTATATCTTATTTACGCCTAATCCCGCTTTATCGTCCTGCTGAATTTATTTCAGCATCTTTTTAGCGTGAAAGACCCTGAAATAAATTCAGGGTGACGACCGTCTTAACAGAAAACTTGATTAAAACGCCA
>NZ_JAUG01000193.1 GCF_000708285.2 Pedobacter borealis DSM 19626 | reverse complement strand
AGCCTCATCTTTGCTTAACTGGCGTATACTCTGGACACTGTTCCTGAAAAGTATATCCAGATTCTTATTACCCCTGCTAATTAACCTTGAATCGGATAAACTCGTAAAACCTCGTGTTTGCATCCAACAAAGAAACAAATTATTCAGAAATGTGTCCACACGATAGGAAGATTCGGGAAGAAATCTTTAAATTCGATTTCAACAATATAGTTTAAAGATCTCTCCTCCGAAGGAGTTCCTTTGGAACACTCCGCGGTGCTTCGGTCGAGATGACGATTTTTCTATCGAAATCTATTAATGCCAATATAGTCTAAGGATCTATTTTAATTTATTCTTCTCAGACTGGCAACCGCTCTACTTAACTTTGTCGCGAGCTTCATGTTTCCTTGCAGCCGGTTGCTGTTTAGCCCCGGGCGAAGCGGCATCCCTGAAGCACAGCGAAAGGATACAGCGGAGAACAGGAACAAATCTTAATAGTTGCTACTGCCCTTGCGCTTCAAAAAAGAATTAATTTTGATGTAAAGCAAGGTTCTGAGCTTTTCTGATCGGCAGTCCTTCTTTTCGCTATTATCTTTTTGTGATCGTTAGTCGGTATATTTTTGGTGGTGCAACAAAAAGGATAACCGCTTCAATAAGGTTTATTGAACGAGGGGCTTTGCAAGAAATAAAAAATGAATGCTTACGAAAGAAGTAGGTAGGCGTTCTGTGTTTTCTTGCAGCACCAATTGTTTAGCCCCGGGCGAAGCGGCATCCCTGAAGCGCAGCGTAAGGATATAGCGGAGAACGGGAGCAAATCTTAATAGTTGCTACTGCCCTTGCGCTTCAAAAAAACAATTTAAATCTTCTGTAAAGCAGGTTTTATGCTTTTCGGTTCGGGTAGTCCTTCTTTTCGCTATTATCTTTTTGCGATGGTTAGTGGGGATGTTTTTAGCGGTGCAACAAAAAGGATAACCGCTTCAATAAGGTTTATTGAACGAGGGGCTTTGCAAGAAATAAAAAATGAATGCTTACGAAAGAAGTAGGTAGGCGTTCTGTGTTTTCTTGCACCACCAATTGTTTAGCCCCGGGCGAAGCGGTTAAGAGTTTTTAACCACAGATGCACACAGATAAACACGGATTTTTATATCTGTGTGCATCCTTTCTATCTGTGGTTAAATTATTTTCACTAGTGCCGAATGGCTTAACTTAATGACATTGAGCGGCATCCCTGAAGCGCAGCGAAAAGATACAGCGAAGAACGGGAACAGACTTTAATTGTTCCTTCAAACCCTGCGCTCCAAAAATGATTTATTTTTATCTCAATTATGCTTAGCCATGGAAATATAGTTTATTTAATAACCTGAGTTCGAT
>NZ_JAUG01000192.1 GCF_000708285.2 Pedobacter borealis DSM 19626 | reverse complement strand
ACAATCCTGAACCATGTTTGTCAAAAAGCTACTACAAAAGCTATAAATATGCGGACGCAGACAACGATGAAAGACGGCAATATGGTGAAATCAGAAGTAGCAGATACGACAACGATTACTGCCTGGTATGCCACTGATATTCCCGTTCAGGCAGCGCCGGAAGTATATGGGCAATTGCCTGGTTTGGTACTTCAATTGGAGAAGAACAGCCCATATGCAATCTCAACGTATACGGCAACCGAAGTGTCTGATAAATTAAACTTAGCGGCAATTAAAGCGCCAGCAAAAGGAAAAAAAGTTACCGCAGACGAGATGAAGAAAGAGATGGAAAAGTTGATGAAACAAATGATGGAAAACAACGGGCCGATAAAACAGGGGACACCGATGCGGTTCGGAAATTAAAATTTTTACGGATAAAATCTTTCAATGTGCCGAAAATGGAATACAAAAATTTGGTTGCTGAACCGCACTTACCAAATGGAAAACTTTTTCCTCAATGCAAGAATAAAGAAGAGATTAGATCTTTATGTCCATCATTTTTGAACTTTTTGTTTAAATTTGATTACCAAAAACAGCGAAATAACTCAATATAAATTGATGATTATTATTTTGAATGGGACAGGATTTGCTGTGAGGTTGCCTAGTGAAGTAAGGTTAATTAATGATGAAAATGATAGCATCATCTAGCTTTAATAGAACTGAAAGGTGAACGGATTAAAGCGATTAAATCACATTATTCGTTTTTGCCTTATAAGAATCGTGGCTTCAATCATATTTTTGATGAGGTATACTATCTGCTTTTTGGCTTCATCAATAAAAACACCAGTTTGAATAGCCGTGCGTTCTTTGTTCCGCCTTTCCGATACTTAACTGTGTTCCGTCGATACAAAAAGATTGAAAAGGTAGGTTTTAATTACGTTTCAGAAAGTGAAGGATCTTGTAGCTTCGGTTGAGGCTGACGTAGAGAAATTTTATAACGGAGGCAAGACAGCTGGCTGAACGCGTATAAGGAAAGCTATGCAGGACTTAAAGGTGCTAACAGGAGATATCCGCAAAGAAGTAACGAAAAAGAAAAACGCAAAATAAAGAATTATTGTTTTGGCAAATGATTAAGGCTGTATGTGAATGTGGCCTTAATCATTTACACGTTTTCGCTATAGCCTTATAACCTGAGTTCGATTATTAAATC
>NZ_JAUG01000191.1 GCF_000708285.2 Pedobacter borealis DSM 19626 | reverse complement strand
CCAAAAGTAACAAAAACCCAAGGCTTGCATCCTTTCTTGTAAAAACCTACGGAAATCTTAATTGCGGCAGTATCTAGGCTCTCATCCCTACTTGTTCCGCCGCTCCCGCTTGATCCTGCCTTGGACAGTAGGTTAATGATAGGAAGTGCACAGATTTCCGTGCTTTTTCCGGCGAAAATCTGCCAGGCCGTATAGCAGGGTGCAGATAGCAGGGCGCAGTAATTTGTTTTTAGTCCTTTCCCTTTCAGGGGAAAGGTGCCGATAGGCGGATAGGGGTAAGGCGCTCGCTATAATACTGTCGTCATTGCGAGGCACGAAGCAATCTTAATGAGCTCGCTATTTTTTTCTTGCCCCTTGCTCGGGCTTGCCTCGGCTCACCGCCGCCGATGGGGCTCTTACCTTTTTCTTGATAAAAAGGTAACCAAAAATCAAGGCTTGGATCTGATGTCGGATAAATTCTTTAAAGCTTTTTTAGTCGTCAGCACGCCCTCCCCGATGAAGGATCGGGGAGGGCGTGCTGCCTCGGGGTAGTGGTAGGTTGAAAGGAAGTGCTAAAGCTTTAACGTTTTCTCCTTCCATCATTTCCTAGGCCGGATAGCGAGGTGCAGATTGCAAGGAGCGTATTGCAGGGTGCGGTAATTTGTTTTTAGTCCTTTCCCTTTCAGGGGAAAGGTGCCGATAGGCGGATAGGGGTTTAAGGCGCTCGCTATAATACGATCGTCATTCCCGCGCAGGCGGGAACCTTAAAGCGGTCGCTATTCTTTACCTCAGGCTCGGTCTTGCCTCGGCTCACCGCCGCCGATGGGGCTCTTTCTTTTCTCTTGATAGAAAAGAAACAAACCTGAGCGCAGCGAAAGCATGCCTACCATTGAAAACAACAAACGCAAAGGCATAACTGAAAGGCTTGCACCGTTTTTTATGTGATTGTATAGTTTTTTATAGGTATAAAAGATTGCAGCGCAATTCTTGTAAAAACCTACGGAAATCTTAATTGCGGCAGTATCTAGGCTCTCATCCCTACTTGTTCCGCCGCTCCCGCTTGATCCTGCCTTGGACAGTAGGTTAATGATAGGAAGTGCACAGATTTCCGTGCTTTTTCCTGCGAAAATCTGCTAGGCCGGATAGCATGAAGCAGAGACAGGCATCCGTAGGTTTATTCCTCTGAAACTATGAGGGGCTGGGGGTGGTTATGAAATAATATTATTCTTGCCCTTACTCGGTCTTGCCTCGGTTAGCCACCGAAGAGCTTTTACTTTTGGCTTGGCCCAAAAGTAACAAAAACCCTATTCTTGCCCTTCGCGCAGTCTTGCCTCGGCTCACCGCCGCCGAGGGGCTCTTACCTTTTTCTTGATAAAAAGGTAACCAAAAATCAAGGCTCACATCCTTTCTTGTAAAAACCTACGAAAATCTTAATTGCAGCAGCATCGAGGCTCTTACCCTTACTTGCCCCAGCGCTCCCGCTTGATCCTGCCTTGGGTTGTGGGTTAATGAGGGGGAGTGCACAGATTTCCGTGCTTTTTCCTGCGAAAATCTGCTAGGCCGGATAGCAGGGAGCAGATAGCATGGGGCGTATTGCAGGGTGCGATAATTTGTTTTTTAGCCCTTTCCCTTCCAGGGGAAAGGTGCCGATAGGTGGATAGGGGTTTAAGGCGCTCGCTATAATACGATCGTCATTCCCGCGCAGGCGGGAACCTTAATGCGGTTGCTATTCTTTGCCGCTGGCTCAGGCTTGCCTCGGCTCACCGCCGCCGACGGGGCTCCTACCTTTTTCTTGATAAAAAGGTAACCAAAAATCAAGGCTTGCATC
>NZ_JAUG01000190.1 GCF_000708285.2 Pedobacter borealis DSM 19626 | reverse complement strand
TAGAGATGAAAAATTCTGCTTCTAGTATGCAAGGCACATCTATTAAGGGAATATCATCCTCAGAAATAAAATCAAAAAAACTATTCATTCCTAAAGATGAAGAACAACAAAAAATAGTTTCTTTTCTATCATTACTAGATGATAGAATCCAAACCCAAAGCAAAATAATTAACAATCTTCAATCCCAAATCAAAGAGTTGTCCAAAAAGATATTTTTACAACAAATGAGCCTAAAAGATGATAATGGGATTAATTTTCCTGAATGGGAAATTAGGTTTGGAAATGAAATATTTAACAATATATCTAACAAAAATCATAACTCCGACCTGCCAATTTTGGCCATTACTCAAGAACATGGTGCAATTCCAAGGAATTTGATAGAATATCAAATTTCAGTAACAGATAAAAGCATTAAAAGTTATAAAGTCGTTGAAGTTGGAGATTTCATTATTAGTCTTAGAAGTTTTCAAGGTGGAATCGAATATTCAAATTACAAGGGAATCTGTAGCCCAGCATATATTATTTTAAGAGCAAAAATTGATATTAATAATCTTTTTTATAAGTATTATTTAAAAACTGAAAATTACATTAAATCATTAAATGAGAAATTAGAGGGCATAAGGGATGGCAAAATGATAAGTTATAAATATTTTTCTGATATAAGTTTACCATACCCCTCATTAGAGGAGCAAAATAAAATCTCAGATATGTTTTCAGTCTTTGAGAAAAAAATTGATATTGAAAAACAATTACTTCTTAAATATGAAAATCAAAAAAAGTACCTTTTGCAAAATCTGTTCATATAAAAAGGTTTGATAGTAAATATTGCTTCTGATTCTTATACGCCTTCAATATATTAATTTCTAATTCAATTTTACTGTCCATATTCAAAAGAATACTTGCAATATGAGCTTGTTCTTTAATTACTGGAACGGGGATTTTTAATGATTTTATGATTTCTGCGGAAAGATTACCTTGTCCACCCTGTAAGAACGTACTTAAGATATTTTCTTTTTGAAATTTTAAGTAATTTAATAGGTAAACAATATTTAAATCAGTTCTTAAGCATAAAATAGCTTGATTTATCGCTCCTTTAATTTTTGAAATGCCAACTTCACCACTAGTTGTTCCATATAATGCATAAATTAAATCTCCAATTTCTACTATTTTAGCAGATGAATTTTTTAGACCTTCTTCTGAAATATATTGTTCTGTGGAAGATGCATTTATTTCTCCTGATCTAATAAAAGGGATATTTCCGTCAAAATAGTGTCTTTTAGTTGTCAAAGGTGTTCCTCCAGAAAAAAAAGCTCCAAGTTGTCTTAGCTTTTTAGTTTCCCAGTTTGGATAACTGTTGCCATTATTGTCTTTAAAACATAAATCTTGACTAAGCAACTTTTTTCTAAGGATTTGAATTAAGGTTTTTAGCTTATCAATTATTTTGCTTTGGGTTTGGATTCTATCATCTAGTAATGATAGAAAAGAAACTATTTTTTGTTGTTCTTCATCTTTAGGAATGAATAGTTTTTTTGATTTTATTTCTGAGGATGATATTCCCTTAATAGATGTGCCTTGCATACTAGAAGCAGAATTTTTCATCTCTA
>NZ_JAUG01000189.1 GCF_000708285.2 Pedobacter borealis DSM 19626 | reverse complement strand
TTGGTTAATTGATTTCAAACTCAGGTTAACTCTTCAACTCAGCTACGATTGACATATCTACAAAGAAAAATCGTCATTGCGAGGAACGAAGCAATCTTAATGCGCACGCTAGTAGCGATCGTTGTAAGATTGCTTCGTCGGCTGAAAAAGCCTTCTCGCAATGACGATTTCTCGCAACCTACAATTCACTAAAATCTTTATGTCTTTATATTGTTTTGTCAGTATGAGAAGCTGATTGATTGAGTTCGGCCCTCCGACTTAATTGTTAAAGCCTGTTAAATAACAAAATTTAACAATTCATCGCGATACATTCGTATATCATTATTTAATTATTTGCGATGAATTTTAAAATACTCAGCTTATCAGTTTTTTCTATTATGTTAGTCGGCTTTTCGGTTAAAGCACAAGATGTAGAAGAGAATATCCGTATGGTGAAACCATTTAAGGCCGATGGCATATCGAACGAGTGGAACGAGCCGCTTAACGAATACAACGATGCCACCAAACTGGCCTTTGCGCTGGCCAACGATGACAAAAACCTTTACATCATTATCGAATCGTTAGATCCGCAAACCACTTTTAGTGTGCTAAGAGGTGGCATTACCTTAAATATCAACACTGAGGGTAAAAAGAAAGACGGTATTAAGTTAACCTTTCCTTTAATGGAAAGGCCTCCCATGCCTAAAGAAGGAGATGGACACCGTGAACATGCTCCTTTATCGCCTGATAAAGATAACGATCTGCATGATCCAGCTGCGATGAATAAAAGCATTCGAGTTTCTGGCTTTAAAAATATTGCTGATGGTGAGTTGTCAGCGATGAACCAGGACGGCATAGAAACTGGAATGAGTATTCATCCTAACAGAGATCTTATTTACGAATTAAGCATTCCATTAACGCAGTTACAGGTAGGATTAGACCTTAAAAAGCCATTGGTGTACAATATTAAAATTAATGAGCCAAATAAATCTGGTTTCAAAAGAGAAGCTAGGCCTGAAGGTGCAAGCGGTGGTAAGGGCAGATCGGGTGGTAGAGGTGGAATGGGAGGAGGGGGTATGGGCGGTGGTGGCCGTGGCGGTATGGGTGGTGGAAGAATGGGCGGAGGAGGTCAACGACCACCAGAAGGCGGAGAATCTGCAGCCAAATCTTCTGATTTTTGGATCAAGTATAAGTTAGTAAGAGCCTAAGATATAGAAATTTTGAGTGTTTAAATGAAAGAAATGTCATCCTGAGGGATAATTTATTGTATAAAAATCAATATGAATGACGCATATCTTTTTTCGCCCATAGGCTCATTCTTGCCTCGGCTCACCGCCGCCGAAAGGCTCTTTCTTTTTGGCATCAAAAAGAAACAAAAAATGCCGGCTGAAAATTTTTCTTT
>NZ_JAUG01000188.1 GCF_000708285.2 Pedobacter borealis DSM 19626 | reverse complement strand
AACAGCGGTTATTTCTGCCATTAAAGAGTTAAGATGGGTTAATGGCCTGTTCCCGCAGATTACGCTGATCTCCGCTGAGTTTTACACCTTCCATCCCAGGTTAGATAGCCCTGATGGCAGCGGAAATCCCTTTTGGGCATAGGTAGGTTGTTTATCCCAAGGTTTTCCAAAAAGGATTGCAGCGTACAGCAGGACGGAACCCAACCTACGTTTTACTGCTACTGCGATCCAAAGTATCAAAATATTAGTCATCTAGATATGCTTAACAAATAAGTTAAACGCTACATTTAATTATTTAAGAGGATGTTTTTTACGATTATATTTCCGATGACCGGGCACATTAATAGATTTAACCAGCCCTGTCTATAGAATACTGTTTGGTTCATAGAGCTTAAAGATTTAAATATGATTGTTCGAATCTGGAAAGGATTTGATATTTTGCGGCATAATTGATTTTAGATATGGCTTCAGGTTTTTTTGCAATTTTGGATGATATTGGTGCTTTAATGGACGATGTAGCGGTAACAGCTAAGGTAGCGGCCAAAAAGACTGCGGGGATTTTGGGAGATGATTTAGCCGTAAATGCAGAAAAATCAACTGGTTTTCTTTCTTCAAGAGAATTGCCGGTACTATGGACAATCACTAAGGGATCATTTGTGAATAAGCTTATTATTGTTCCAATTGCGCTATTACTCAATTTCTTTTTTCCGGTAGCGATTAAAGTGATCTTGGTACTAGGCGGGTTGTACCTGGCGTATGAAGGGGTGGAGAAAATTGTTGAATATTTTATTCATCGATCAAAGCCCACACATATCGAAGCAAAAGAGGTCATCCAAGAGGGTGATTTGGCAGAAAAAGCGAAGATCAAATCAGCTATTATTACCGATTTTATTTTATCAATAGAAATCGTAATTATTGCTTTGGGAAGCGTGCTCGAAGAAAAGCTGCTTATACAAATTATGACGGTGTCAGCTGTAGCTTTGTTGGCTACCGTTGGTGTTTATGGAATCGTAGCTATTATTGTTAGAATGGATGATGCTGGATATCGCTTAATGAAGGCCTCTGGCGAAAAAGGTATCCTTTCATCCATCGGAAACCTACTGGTCCGTTCTTTACCAGTTATAATAAAAATATTAAGTGTTGTAGGAACGGTAGCATTGATCTTGGTTTCAGGTGGGATTTTTGCACATAATGTTGGCTTTCTACATCATGTTCTTCATACTTTACCTTCAATTCTTAGAGAATTTGCTTTTGGATTAGCCGCTGGACTAGCCTCAGTATTCGTTGTGACTACGGGTAGAAAGCTTCTAGCCATTGTCAGAAAATAAAGTATTGCCAGTATATTATATTAAGAGTGCTTTTGTTTTTTAGCAAAGCAGTTTTGGTGCTACTATGAAGGTTTGTTCCCGCTTTTCATTGCAAGTCCTCGCTGCGCTGCGGGCTTTCCATTGCAATCGGGTTTATTCTGCAGGGGGTTTATTCTGCAGGGTCTTCCGAAGTTTGAAACGGCTGGGCGCGGGAGAAAACTTCGGAAGTCTATTCAGTCACACAAGTTATTGCTGCACTATATATAAGAGTGCTTTTGTTTTTTTAGCAAAGCATTTTTGGTGCTACTATGAAGGTTTGTTCCCGCTTTTCATTGCAAGTCCTCGCTGCGCTGCGGGCTTTCCATTGCAATCGGGTTTATTCTGCAGGGTCTTCCGAAGTTTCGGAGGGCCAAAGCTCAGGGAAAACTTCGGAAGTCTAAGGATAGGGGAGTGCATAAACATTATTTGTTCCAGAAAGTTTTGTCCGGGCTAACATTTTTTCTGTCTGAAAACCATTGGGTTAACAGAATCCCTGTCTTAATCCGTAAAAAAGCTTTGCGTTAGTGTTAATTTTTTCTACTTTTGCATCCCGCTTCGGAGGAAGGGTTTTGAATGAAAGGATGGCGCAGGAGATGGAAAGAGCGGGATTTATTTTAAAATAAATGTTGCAGATGGGGAAAAGATTGCTACCTTTGCAGCCCGGTTCGGAAAGAAGGAAAGCTAAATCAAATTAGCATATTGAAATAAGAGAAGAGGAAAAAAGAGGCCGAAAAAATAAAATTTATTTTATTTGGAAGTTTGGAAAAGATCCTTACCTTTGCACTCCCAACGATAAGGAAGGGCGAAAAAGTTGGAGCAGCGGATGTTGCACAAACAACAAAACAAGATTGAAACAGACGGAAACATGTTTAAGACGAACAAGACTTGAACGAACTGAAGTTTGAAGATATATAAAACGACCGGCCGTGAG
>NZ_JAUG01000187.1 GCF_000708285.2 Pedobacter borealis DSM 19626 | reverse complement strand
ATAACTATCAGACAAGGTTTATTCCTAACCCCATCGTCATGCTGAACTTGTTTCAGCATCTTTTTTGGCAGGAAAGACCCTGAAATAAATTCAGGGTGACGACCGACTTAACCCAACACTGAGTTTAGATAATCAAATCAGTATTTAATTATCGAACTCAGGTTAATAGTTTTTTGGCACCCCAATATCAAAATCAATAAATTTCATTAACAAAGTCATTCTGAATGGGAAAGCATTCAGAATAAGGCATTGCTATTCCACCTTTTCTTTACCTTTTATCTACTAAATGCCCTACTTTAATTTCTCCCCTTTTCTCGCCCCATAAGTTACAGGTAATGATTCCCCATTGAAATCGACTGCATAAATCTCAATTAAATAAGAGCCTGTTTAAATTTTATTATAAATTATTAGTATGTCAGTCTGTCCAAAGGACTCCTGTGGAGAGCGTAGTCGAAGACCCGTTTTTCGATATATTAAAAGCAATTGACTCCACTCTCCACAGGAGTCCTTTGGACAGTGCGACAAAAATGTTAGATAAGTAAATAATTGTATCAAATTTAAACAGGCTCTAAGGCTTTTTGCAACAGTTTACATTGCTCATGTAGTTTGAGGCACTTTTTCTTCCTAAATTAGAATTAACCTATCAGGAGTGTGATAAAACACATTGATCTCTTTCAGAATTATGCATTTCATTATACCAAAGACTGTATTTATATTTGAAGAGGGGTTTCAATCTGTGCCACTATTTAGCCATCTCTTTTGAGCACTTTTGCTCCTCAAAATGCATCGTATGGTAATATTCAAATATGGCCATGCAAGAGGGGAACATATCTCCGTTCTGTTCACCCTCAGAAAAAGCATGGCCAATAACTGTGCGGGAAAGCAGTATCCATCCCCCAGATACTTATCCTCCGTTAAAGCACGGTCATTATCTTAACATATTCAATATTTTAGTATGGGTAATATTCAAATATGGCCATGCAAGAGGGGAATATGAGTTCCCTGTTCTATTCACCCTCGGAAAAAAGCATGACCAATAACCGTGCGGGAAAGCAGCATCCATCCCGAGATACTTGCCATCCCTTAAAGCACAGTCAGTACCTTAATATATCCAATATTGCCCCTAAATAATCTAAGTTATAAAGCTGCGTCCACAGCCTCAGTCCTTCCTATATACATTTACAACCGTCCTTTCATTTTTACATCTATTCGCAAATAGACAACTTTACACGGAATTGAGTTTAATAAATATCTACTCACATTTACTCAAATGTGAATAATCTACTAAAAACAAAGTCGTTTTGAAGGTCAAATTGAAAATCTATCACCCAAAAAGAAAAGACAAATAACCTGAGTTCGATAATTATTTGCTGAAAATTATATCTTATTTACGCCTAATCCCGCTTTATCGTCCTGCTGAATTTATTTCAGCATCTTTTTAGCGTGAAAGACCCTGAAATAAATTCAGGGTGACGACCGTCTTAACAGAAAACTTGATTAAAACGCCACAAAA
>NZ_JAUG01000186.1 GCF_000708285.2 Pedobacter borealis DSM 19626 | reverse complement strand
ATAACCACCCCCAGCCCCTCCTTGAAAATAAGGAGGGGAGCTCCCACCCATAGTTTTAAAAATCATCTATTTAGATTCCTCACAAAAAATATCCCCCTTTCCCCCTTATTTCACTATTTTTACCCCTATGGCTAAACTCATCAATCTAGAAGTATTTCAGCGTTTCTTCCGCTCCGGACAAGTAGGCGGTTTTTTATTGTTGATCTGCGTGGCAATTTCCTTACTCATCGCCAATACCGCTTCAAAAGAAAGTTTCGAAGCTTTTTTAGCAATCAAATTAGGCTTTGGTGAAGTGAACTACAGCATCTTAGCCTGGATAAACGATGCTTTAATGGCCATATTTTTCCTGCTCGTAGGACTCGAAATCAAACGCGAACTCGTAGAAGGAGAACTCTCCTCGCTTAAAAGTGCAGCCTTACCTGTAATCGCTGCCTTAGGTGGCATGCTCGTACCCGCTTTAATTTATAGCCTGTTTAATAAAGGCACAGAAACTGCCGGCGGCTGGGGTATCCCCATGGCAACCGACATTGCCTTTGCCCTCGCCATTATCGCCATGCTTGGTAAAAGCGTACCCACCAGTTTAAAAATATTCCTGGCCGCTTTAGCCATTGTAGATGATCTCGGCGCCATTCTCGTGATCGCGATCTTTTATACCCACCAGATTCATTTCGAATACCTGGCCATGGCTGGGGGCATCCTTATTCTTTTAGGACTGATGAATTATTTCGGCGTAAAGAAACTCGTGTTTTACCTCATCCCAGGCATATTCCTTTGGTATTTCATCCACCACTCGGGTATCCATGCCACCATTGCAGGGGTATTACTGGCTTTCACCATCCCTACCAACGAAACGGATGAAAAATCGCCATTGGAAAAACTGGAGCATTTTTTAACCACTCCGGTAAACTACATCATTATGCCCATTTTCGCGCTGGCCAATACCAACATCACTTTCCAAAAAGAAATGCTTGCCGGACTGGTTTCCCCTCTCGGCCTCGGCATTATCGTAGGTTTATTCGTGGGTAAAACCATTGGTGTAACCTTTTTCAGCTGGCTAGCCGTGAAACTGAAATGGGCCGATTTACCCACCGGAGCAGGCTGGAAACACATTTTAGGTTTGGGCATGCTCGCCGGAATCGGTTTTACCATGTCGATCTTTATTGCGCTACTCTCTTTTAGCGAGGTGCTGCATGTCTCAGAAGCGAAGTTTGCCATTTTAACCGCTTCGATCCTATCGGGCGTGGTGGGTTTTGCATTTTTGAAATCGGTTAAAGCCCAGGGGCTACCCACAGAAGGCAATTTAACCACAGAGGACACAAAGTAAAACACAGAGGGCACAGAGCCCCTATCCGCCTATGGGCACCTTTCCCCTGAAAGGGAAAGAGCTAAAAGACAAATTACCGCACCCTGTAATATGCCCCATGCTATCTGCTCCCCTGCTATACGGGGCTTTAAGATTCCCGCCTGCGCGAGAATGACGACCGTATTATAGCGAACGCCTTAAACCCCTATCCGCCTATCGGCACCTTTCCCCTGAAAGGGAAAGGGCTAAAAGACAAATTACCGCACCCTGTAATATGCTCCCTGCTATCCGGCCTAGCAGATTTTCGCCGGAAAAAGCACGGAAATCTTTGCAGTCCCCCTCATAACCCCACAACCCAAGGCAGGATCAAGCGGGTGCGATGGGATAAGCAAGGGTAAGAGCCTCGATACTGCCGCAATAAAGATTTCCGTAGGTTTTTACAAGAAAGGATGCAAGCCTTGATCTTTTGTTACTTTTGGATCAAGCCAAAAGTAAGAGCCC
>NZ_JAUG01000185.1 GCF_000708285.2 Pedobacter borealis DSM 19626 | reverse complement strand
TCTGGTCACTAAGGGAAAAAACGGTAGCGGATTGCATCATCTCATAGGCATAAAAACCTTGACGAACTTTTAATGTGCCGCTACCGCTTTAGGTAATCTGATTTATAATTTAAGCAAAGTAAATACTTGTGATCCTTAAATAAAATATCAAAACAAATCTAAAGGACGATTCTTCGCGGCCTATCAATTCGTTAAAATCCTTTGTCATTCATATTGATTTTAAACAATCAATTGACCTTCAGGGTGACAAAAAGGATTTCCACTTCAATCATGTTTGTTTACGGTTGTCGCTGCTGCTATTTAGTGGTTTGCGCCTTTCTAACGCCTTAAACAAGGATATAATGATCTTGTCCCAGCGGTCAATATCGTTAAGTTAAGGCGAAAACAAAAAAGTATTGTCATCCTGAGCCTGTCGAAGGACAAATGTTTTTTTGTTTTCAACTAGTAAAGGTCTTCGACAGGCTCAGACTGACAACGCCTATGCTTACTTAATGACATTGCTCATCAGGACGGATCATTGGTAGCAACGTTTAGTAAAACAATAAAACATACAAGCACATATTTTAAATACCCACTTGGCATCTTTTTCAAAAGAATTATTACATTTGCACTTAAATAGAAAAAATAATAATTAATCACTCTTGCATTTGTAGAGAAATCGCTTTATATTTGCACCTCTTAATTTTACAATAGATAATATACAGTCATGAAAAGAACATACCAACCTTCGCAAAGAAAGAGAAGAAACAAACACGGCTTCCGCGAAAGAATGGCAACAGCTAACGGCAGACGAGTATTAGCATCACGTCGTGCTAAAGGAAGAAAAAGATTAACGGTTTCTGACGAACGCAAGCATAAAGCATAATTTTTGATTGCTTTTCCGTTAATTCGGGATCGGCAGATCAAAATCTGCAGTTATCAATCAAAAATATATGTACACATTCAGGAAAGAAGAACGGTTATGCAGCAGGAAACATTTAGACCTGTTGTTTAAAAACGGTTCTTCTTTTTTATTATACCCCTTTCGGATTTCCTATCTTTTTGTCGATCAACCAGCTGATGTGCAAGCACAAGTGGTAATCAACGTTCCTAAAAAAAGATATAAACGGGCAGTAGATCGCAATCTGCTCAAGCGCCGTATACGCGAAGCTTATCGCTTAAATAAACAAGATAAATTATATTTGCCTTTACCTACCAATAGGGGATTGCTTTTGATTTCTATTCAGTTCGTAGGTAAAGAAAAATATGATTTTGCCTTTATCGAGAAAAAACTGATTGCTACTTTTAAACGCTTTCAAAATTTAATCCAGCCAAATGAAATTCATCAATAAAATTTTCGGATGGTTTTTTTTAGGTTTAATCAAGGTGTATCAATATGCCATTTCGCCAATGCTGGGCGCAAATTGCAGGTTTACGCCAACTTGCTCGCAGTATGGGATAGAAGCCATTAAAAAGTACGGACCATTTAAAGGTGGTTGGCTAGCACTGAAACGCATTGGCCGTTGTCATCCATGGGGCAAACATGGTCACGATCCTGTTCCTTAGATGGGTTTATTAGTTCAGTTGTTCATTAGTTCATACTACATTCGTCGTTTCGTGGCAGGGTAGATCGAGCAGAAATAATCTTTTAACCTGAGTTCGATAATTATTTGCT
>NZ_JAUG01000184.1 GCF_000708285.2 Pedobacter borealis DSM 19626 | reverse complement strand
ATTTAAGAAGATAAGCGCAGATGATATTTAATCTCTCTTCGTCGCGAAAAAATGTAAGCTAATCTTAACCTCCAAATTTACGCATTCTATAAATGGTCAGTTCTTCGGTAATCGGCGTAATTTGCGGGAGGCAGTTGGTGCATAGGTTTCCCACAGATTTAAGAAGATAAACACAGATAATATTTAATCTCTCTTTATAGTAAAAATTATAACCCGGTTTTAACTTCCAAATTTACGCACCCTATAAATCAATGATAACATGAAATACCTTCCCAATCGGTTAACTTGCTTATCTACAATGACGTTATCAAACACATCTCTTGATATCCCTGAGTTCTGATCAAAAAGATCGAATCCTTCTACACGTATAGCAGCCATATTGTTTTTCATAAATTTATATTCCATTGATAAACGAAGCAATGTTGGATTACGCACCGCACCGTTATCAAAACCAGAGTTAATCTGTTTGGTGAAATCGTAGCCCAGGGTAAGGTCTTTAAAGAAATAATTCCGGCCCTCTATGCCACACTCAAAACGGTTAGACTGGCGGTCGGTAAACGTATCATTCGAATACTTGGTCAGGTTTTGCGAATAGGAGGTTTCTACCTCAAAATTAACAATATCTTTCAGGTCTACCCTAAATTCGAGTTCCTGGCGCCAGGCCATATTGCGAGCTTCTATTCTGCTGTTATCGGTAAAAGTAATGTTGTTGTTCAGTTGTCCCGAACCAGAATAACCAATGGTAAACTTTCGCTCTGGCGAGAGCGGTTTACTGATGTCGTAATCGCCCCTGTAGGGTGTAATATTCATCTGTGTTAATGTAGCTGGTAAGCTGATTAACAGTGCCTGGTACACGCTCTTTAGTGGTTACAATCCTATCGTTGGTGCGTTCGTACTTAAAATTGGCCATGATCACTTTTCCGGCGCTCCAATCGGCTTGTTTGTAATGGGCATTCATACTGTGGATAAACTCGGGCTTTAGATTAGGGTTACCCGTAACCACGTTCTGTAAGTTAGAATTGTCGGATATTGGTTGTAATTGTAAGAATCCAGGTTGGTTATTTCTGCCCCAATAATTTACATCCAGCGATTGCTGGTTAGAAAATTTATACGAGAACCGACCAGAGGGGATGAGGTTAAAAGTACGGTTAACGGTTTCAATACTATTACTTAGATTCTGTCCCTGAAGTAAGGCTGGCTGTGCATTAAGGCCCACTGTATAGTTCAGTTTTTCCCCTATATACCGATAATTTAGTCCCACTTTATTGGTGATGAACTGATAATCATAAATATTGCTAAGGTTTGGATTAAATACCTGATTACCATTAGCAACATCATAAGCATCTCTCGAATTATTTGTTGATGATCGGTTCCAGCTATAATTCACTTCTAAAAAGGTTTTGTTCCAAAGTGGCTCCATATATGATGTCCCAACATTAAGTCCTAAATTTTGGTTATTCTGGTTGTTCAGCTGGTTTTGTAGTACCGAATCGGCTACGTTAGCATGAATGTTGATGTATTTGTTGTACACATTTCCAAAATTTTCGCCATTGGTGTAATTGATGTTACCCCAGGAAGTCAGGTTCCGGCCTTTCTTCGAAAATTTATGGTTGTAAAATATGTTGGTACGGGCATTCAGGTTATTCGAATTACTGAAATTATTGCTTTCTCTTCCCGTAAACAAGGTATCCTGGGTAATAAGCGAGCTACCCGTATTATTGCCGCTATTGGTATTGTAAGAAAAGTTTGGAGAAATTTTAAGGTAATTCATCGTATCTATTTT
>NZ_JAUG01000183.1 GCF_000708285.2 Pedobacter borealis DSM 19626 | reverse complement strand
TTTTCACTATACACCATAGGCCCTTCGACTCCGCTCAGGTGACACACAGAGGGGAATAGATTGAATGCTGATTCCGTGGTTCGTGTCCTCACGAACCACCTGCGTTAGGTAATTTGCCGCCAAAATCTTGAACATTTTCACTATACACCATAGGCCCTTCGACTCCGCTCTGGGTGACGCATCGTGGGGATGAGTCGCAGGGATATTCTGTGTTTTCGTGTGTCCGTGGCTCAACAGAAAGGCCCTTTGACTACGCTCTGGGTGACAGATCAAGGGATATTGACTAAAGATTTTGAACTACCGATTTGGACTCTAACGGACTTTTAGCCGTTGTAGAAGCATAATGGCCATTTGTTTTTTTAACGTATTTAACTGTTTTTAACCAACCCGTAAATGGCATTGTGCGTATTGCGGTACCTAAAAATGCCAAACAAGTTCCCGGTACAGCTGCGCTTTTAGTAAACAGCAAGAATTTAGCCTTAAAACAAGCAGACCTTGGTTTGGATCTTGATAAGAATACCTATTAACCTGAGTTCGATTATTAAATCTCATTTTGTGGCGTTTTAATCAAGTTTTCTGTTAAGACGGTCGTCACCCTGAATTTATTTCAGGGTCTTTCACGCTAAAAAGATGCTGAAATAAATTCAGCAGGACGATAAAGCGGGATTAGGCGTAAATAAGATATAATTTTCAGCAAATAATTATCGAACTCAGGTTAATAGCTGTACAGGCTTTGCGCTCCTAAAAAAGAACCTTATCATTTTAAAAAAGCACCTGACTTTGCGCTCTTAAAATAAATTTTACTTTTTTAGTAAAGCAGGTGTAGTGCGTATCGGTTTGGGTAGTCCTTCTTTCCGCTCCTATCTTTTTGTGGTGGTTAGCAGAATGTTGTTGGTTGCTGCAACAAAAAGGATAGCCGCTACAATAAGGTTTATTTCACTAGGGCCTGTAGCACAAAACCATGGGCAGCTTTGTATCGGTTTCCCTGCAGATTAGAAGTACCTAGCCCCGGTCGCAGCGGCATCCCCGGAGTGCAGCGCAGGGATATAGCGAAGAACGGGAAGAAACATTAATAGCTGTACAGGCTTTGCGCTCCTAAAAAAGAACCTTATTGTTTTAAAAAAAGCAGGTGACTTTGCACTCTTAAAATAAATTTTACTTTTTTTGGTAAAGCAGGTGTAGTGCGTATCGGTTTGGGTAGTCCTTCTTTCCGCTCCTATCTTTTTGTGGTGGTTAGCAGAATGTTGTTGGTTGCTGCAACAAAAAGGATAGCCGCTACAATAAGGTTTCATCATCCCTCTTCCATCTTATATAATGAGGTCTTTGCTTTGATAAATAAATACTAATTTTGCGCTCTAATTTTTATAATAATGAGGCTGGCAATAAATGGTTTTGGTAGAATAGGAAGAACATTTTTACGCTTAGCATTGGCTGAGGGATTTGAAGTAGTGGCCATTAACGACCTGGCAGATGCCAAAACGATGGCTCACCTATTTAAGTACGATACTGTTCATGGTGTTTTTGCAGGTGGTGTTTCTGCAAAACCTGATGCACTGGTCATCAATCAGCTTTCTATTCCGGTTTTTGCTATCAAGGATGCCGATGAATTGCCTTGGTCGGCACTTAGAGTGGATCTGGTTATCGATTGTACAGGTAAAAATTTAACCAAGTCATTGGCAGAAAAACACATTACATCAGGCGCAAAACAGGTGCTGATCTCTGCCCCAGCTGCTGACGATATTCCGATGATCGTATTGGGTGTAAACGACCATCAGATCGATCTGAAGAGCCCAGTATTATCAAATGCCAGTTGTACCACGAATAATATTGCCCCGATGATTAAGATTTTGAACGATAAATGGGGTGTTGAAGAGGGTTATATTACAACCATCCACTCGATGACAGGGGATCAGAATCTGCATGATGCGAATCATAAGGACCTGCGCCGTGCAAGGGCAGCTTCATCCTCCATTATTCCAACTACAACAGGGGCAGCAAAAGCCATTACCCATATTTTTCCGGAACTGGATGGCCGTTTAGGTGGGGCAGGAATCAGGGTTCCGGTTTTAAACGGATCGTTAACCGATTTTACCTGCCTGCTAAAGAAGAAGACAAGCATAGAAGAAATTAATGCAGCTTTTAAACACGCTGCGCAAAATGAATTGAAAGGTCTTATTGAGTATACGGAAGATCCAATTGTATCAGTCGATATTATCGACAACCCACATTCCTGTATTTTCGATTCGTTATTAACCTCTATCGTTGGCGATCTGGTTAAAGTGGTGGGCTGGTATGATAACGAATTTGGTTACAGCAGCCGTTTGATCGATGTGGTAAAAAAAATTGATCAGCTTGGTAAAGGCTAAAACGTAGGGCTGGTTTATTGCTTTATTATAAACGATAGTGTTCCAAAAGAACTTTTTCGGAGGAGAACCCGAGGGCGCTGCGAAACAAAATCTTTTAAATTTCATTTCTATAATTTGCTTCAAAGATCTCTTCTCCGAAGGAGTTCCTTTGGAACACTCCACGTTGCTTCGGTCGAGATGACGCCGATTTTTAGAATCTGTCAATGGTGATGATAGAAATTAATTGGTACTGCAAGAAAATGCAAAACGCCCGATTAATTTCTTTCTTTCACCTATAAACCT
>NZ_JAUG01000182.1 GCF_000708285.2 Pedobacter borealis DSM 19626 | reverse complement strand
ATCGAACTCAGGTTATTAAATACCTCTTAAGGTGTTTCGACAAGCTCAACATGACATAACCTAAGGAGAAATTGCTTTTATGATACAGACTCCTATTTAATATTTAACCGTTTATGTTAATTAACCGCCTATTTACTCTCTTTCAAAACCATATCGATGGTAATGGCAGTGGCCACAATTGCAACTTTCTGATTGCTTTCTGCATAACTGGGATCGATAGACACATTGTATTTATCGGCTGTGGTGAAAACTTCTTTCAAAGCACCAGCCCACTTTTTGTTTATTTTGCCCATTTCAGCACTTGCATTATTGGTGATGCTAAAGTTCCAGGCTTTCCAATCGCCAGATATTTTTGCGATCTCCTCTCCAGATGTTGGACTCGAAATGGTAAAAGTAGGCTTGAAAAATTTAAATTTTTGTTTAATAATTCCAACTTCAACACCAAGCGGATCGGTCACAATAATTTTCGACATCCAGAAGGTCCAGCCTCTTGTAATGGTAGCCTGCAACTGGTCGTTAATATCGGTAATTTCTAATTTAAAAGGCATCATTCGCTTATCAACCAATAAGGTTAAAGCCTTTTGCCAGCCAGAAATACGCTGTTTAATAATCCCGATCTGAGCACCCTGATCGTTGTACACTTTGTACTCGTTCGCAAACTTTAAAAAGTTTACTTTCTCATCAATAAAATACTCGTCGCTTAAAAAAATGGAGGAATCTGCTTGTTCATATTGTAGTTTTAATATTAGATAAGTTGCTAAAATATATATTTTTTTTCATTGCAGGTTCAAGTAGCGGTGAGAGATCGTCATTGCGAGGAGGCTTTTTCAGCAGACGAAGCAATCTCTATGGCGAGGATCACTAACATGAAAGATTGCTTCGTCGTGCCTCCTCGCAATGACGACCTTTCTTTTGGAATCTATCGATGGTAACGTGGCGAAGGACAAATATTAGGCTAGTCTTTTTCACCACAGATGCACAGATATTAAGATCTATGTGCATCCTTTTTAGCTGTGGTTAAGATTACTCCAACAGATTTAAAACCAATTTGCAACTAAACATTGCTACCTTTGCAGCAAAAGCCATTGAAGAAAATGGTTAAACCCAAAGCACATGATTGAAATAGGAAAATACAACGAGTTAAGGATTTTAAGCAAAACAGAAGCTGGATTAAACTTAACCGATGGCGATAAACTGGTCATCCTGCCTTACCAATACGTTCCGAATGGCGTAGAAATTGGCGACAACATTACCGTTTTTGTTTTTGTACAAAAAGATGGCCGCTTAACCGGAACTACCCAGAAAGCATATGCCGAAGTGGGCGATTTTGCTTTTTTGAAAGTGGTTTCTGATAGTGATGATGGCGTTTTTATGGATCTTGGTATTGATAAAGATGTTTATGTGCCGGATCGCGAACAAAAAAGGCCAATGCAAAAAGGCTATAAATATGTGGTTTACCTGTATTTAGACGAAAGTAACGATCGCTTGTTGGCTTCTTCTAAACTGTATGATTTTGTTGAAGAAGATGGCTTCGATTTTGAAGAGGGCGACGAAGTAAGCTTATTGATTACCGAAGAAACTGATCTTGGCTTTAACGCCATTATCAACAATACTTATATTGGTTTGCTTTACAATAACGAGGTTTTTGATAATATCCAACCAGGCGAAATGCGCAAAGGCTGGATCAAGAAAATCCGAGTGGAGGGTAAGATCGATTTAACCCTGCAGCCAAGTGGTTATGGGCATATTCTCGATTCGAAAGAGATGATGCTAAAAGAGCTAAAAAAGAGTGGTGGTGTAATTGAACTGGGCGATAAAAGTTCTCCTGAAGATATTTATCACCGTTTCCAGATCAGTAAAAGCGCCTTCAAAAAAACCATTGGTTCACTATATAAGGAGCGTTTAATCGTACTTTCTGACGATTCGATCAGATTGATTACAGACGACGAAGCAGAATAGTAATAAAATCAACACTACATAAATCGTCATTTCGACTGGAGTAAAACGGAATGGAGAAATCTGCTCAGATCTCTCCTCTGAAGGAGTTCCTTAAGAACACTACGGTCGAGGTGACGAAACTTGTTTCTAGCCACGGAAACACAGATTAACACTGGATAGATCTCCAATCAGTTAACTTTACTCGCTTTGTCACCCTGAGGGATAATTTATTGTATAAAAATCAATATGAATGACGCATATCCTTTTTTGCCCAGCGGCTCATCCTTGCCTCGGCTCACCGCCGCCGAAAGGCTCTTTCTTTTTGGCATCAAAAAGA
>NZ_JAUG01000181.1 GCF_000708285.2 Pedobacter borealis DSM 19626 | reverse complement strand
CCTGGCAACAATAAAAAAGAATTGATCAATAAATACGAGGTTTATGAAGAAGCCGGTGTTAAAGAATACTGGATTGTAAGTCCTTCGGAAAAAACATTTTTCAGGTATATCCTTGATGATAATGGCAAGTTTCAACCAACGAAACTGCTCACTGAGGGCGAAGAGGTAACTACGATGATTATGCCAGGCTTTAAACTCATTTTAGATGAGGTTTTTGAAGATTAATATAAAAAATCATGAAAAGCATTAAACCATATCCTACTGAAGAGGAGCAACCTCCAATTAAAACCCTTAACGAGGTCGATTTTTCTACTTTATACAGTTACGCAGATTATATGCGCTTCGAATTTGAGGAACGCTTAGAAATTATTAAAGGACACTTATTTAAAATGAGTCCTGCTCCTTCTCGAATTCACCAAGGAATTTCAGCCAACATTTTTGTCCCTATATACAATATACTCAAGGGGAAACCGTGTCATGTCTACTGCGCCCCTTTTGATGTCCGTTTAGCTAAGAAAACTCAAGATGACAAAGAAGTTTTTACCGTAGTGCAACCCGATATTGTGGTAGTTTGCGATCCATCCAAACTGGATAAACGTGGATGCATTGGTGCACCGGATATCGTTGTCGAGATTTTATCGCCTGGCAACAATAAAAAAGAATTGATCAATAAATACGAGGTTTATGAAGAAGCCGGTGTTAAAGAATACTGGATTGTAAGTCCTTCGGAAAAAACATTTTTCAGATATATCCTTGATGATAAGAGCAAGTTTCAACCAACAAAACTGCTCACTGAAGGTGAAGAGGTAACCTCAACAATTTTACCTGGCTTTAAACTCATTTTAGAGGAGGTTTTTCAAGATTAAAACACGGATATTAACGAAAGAAGTCAAGTTTTATAGCAACTTTGCCATTTAAAACTTGACTTCTTCGAAATCGCTTATCTATAATTAGTGACCTGAATGACCATCAGCTCCGTGAGCATGACCATGAGCCAATTCGTCTTGAGTAGCTTCACGTACATTTAAAATCACACCGTTAAACACTAAGTTTTTACCAGCCATTGGGTGGTTTAAATCTACTGAAATGGTTTCGTCGTGAACAGCGGTAACACCTGCTCTAAACTGATTACCATTGTTATCTTGTAAAGGAATCACATCGCCTACATTTGGTAATTCGCCACCAGCTTCAGTAAACATAGTTTTTGGAAGATCGGCAAAAGCACCTGGATCGATATCACCGTAACCATCTGCTGCAGATAGCTCGAAGCCATATTCATCACCAGTTTTTAAACCAGTTAAATGTTCTTCAAATTTAGGCAACATCATGCCAACGCCATATAAAAATACTAAAGGATTTTGTTCGTCAGCTTTTTCTACAAAAACTTGTTGTCCTTCTTCGTTAGTAGTATGCAATTCGTAAGTTAACGCTACTACAGAGTTTGGTGAAATATTCATTTAAATTAATTTATTGTAAATACTCTAATGCGTCCTCAACAGTTTTAACCGGCAACTGGCATAATTATTTCGGCAAATATTTATTGAGCTGATTATGGCCTTTTAAATATTGCTGGGCAAAGATAAGTTAATTATTTACCTAACAAAAAAGATGCACTGATTGTTCAGAAAAGAATATCAATTTTAGTATAGTACTGAAAGTAGTACCTTTTCCCCCTATTGGAAAGAAGGTAGATTAACTAACCGTATTTCAATTTGAATTTCTCACCAATCCTTTCCAGCCTTATTCTATTTTCTTTCTGTGCGTTTGTAATAACATCGTGGTATCGATTGGTTTTAACTACTAATTTTTTTTTCATCGTAATCAAACATTAATATACCTAAAAGTCGGTTAACTTCAGAAATTGAACTGTAGATTTCCGTAAACTCTAGCATCTCCTTACTATCTAAAATGATGAATAATTTATAGTACGAAGCAGTAAACTTATTATGAGTTGGTATAACATATTCATCCACTTCTTTACCTGTAATTTTGTGAGAAAGAATATCAAAATATGGAAGCTGTATCCAGCATAATCCGGAAGCTGTATAACATTCAATAAAATTATTCATTGATTCCACCTTTAGATTCTGAAAAAGTGAATGCCTCAATTCATCCTTTTTGTTGAAATATCTATTAACCTGAGTTCGATTATTAAATCTCATTTTGTGGCGTTTTAATCAAGTTTTCTGTTAAGACGGTCGTCACCCTGAATTTATTTCAGGGTCTTTCACGCTAAAAAGATGCTGAAATAAATTCAGCAGGACGATAAAGCGGGATTAGGCGTAAATAAGATATAAT
>NZ_JAUG01000180.1 GCF_000708285.2 Pedobacter borealis DSM 19626 | reverse complement strand
CTTCCGAAGTTTCGGAGGGCCAAAGCTCAGGGAAAACTTCGGAAGTCTAAGGATAGGGGAGTGCATAAACATTATTTGTTCCAGAAAGTTTTGTCCGGGCTAACATTTTTTCTGTCTGAAAACCATTGGGTTAACAGAATCCTTGTCTTAATCCGTAAAAAATATTTGCGTTAGTGTTAATTTTTTCTACTTTTGCATCCCGCTTCGGAGGAAGGGTTTTGAATGAAAGGATGGCGCAGGAGATGAGTAGAGCAGGATTTATTTTAAAATAAATATTGCTAAAGCGGAAAAGATTGCTACCTTTGCAGCCCGGATCGGAAGAACGGAAAGCTGAACAACACCGGCATATTGAAATAAGGGGATTGGAAAAGAGGGATGAAACAAATAAAATTTATTTTATTTGGAACTTCGGAAAAGATCCTTACCTTTGCACTCCCAACGATAAGGAAGGGCGAAAAAGTTGGAGCAGCGGATGTTGCACAAACAACAAAACAAGATTGAAACAGACGGAAACATGTTTAAGACGAACAAGACTTGAACGAACTGAAGTTTGAAGATATATAAAACGACCGGCCGTGAGGCTACCTGGTCAATAAGTTCTTAAAAGAGATGTCAATGTAGCGTAGCGAGGTAATGGAGTACCGATCAAAGTACATGATTACGTAGCTTTATTTTAAAGGTGGTGTCTAACAGACAACATAAAAAAAGAAGACTATTTTTAACAATAGTTAAAACTGGTCAGCATCTTACAACACATTTTACAATGGAGAGTTTGATCCTGGCTCAGGATGAACGCTAGCGGCAGGCCTAATACATGCAAGTCGAACGATATTAAGGGGCTTGCTCCTTAAGAAAGTGGCGCACGGGTGCGTAACGCGTATGCAACCTACCTTAATCAGGGGGATAGCCCGGAGAAATCCGGATTAATACCGCATAAAATCACAGGATTGCATAATCCAATGATCAAACATTTATGGGATTGAGATGGGCATGCGTGTCATTAGCTGGTTGGCGGGGTAACGGCCCACCAAGGCGACGATGACTAGGGGATCTGAGAGGATGGCCCCCCACACTGGTACTGAGACACGGACCAGACTCCTACGGGAGGCAGCAGTAAGGAATATTGGTCAATGGAGGCAACTCTGAACCAGCCATGCCGCGTGCAGGAAGACTGCCCTATGGGTTGTAAACTGCTTTTATCCGGGAATAAACCTATCTACGTGTAGATAGCTGAATGTACCGGAAGAATAAGGATCGGCTAACTCCGTGCCAGCAGCCGCGGTAATACGGAGGATCCAAGCGTTATCCGGATTTATTGGGTTTAAAGGGTGCGTAGGCGGCCTGTTAAGTCAGGGGTGAAAGACGGTAGCTCAACTATCGCAGTGCCCTTGATACTGATGGGCTTGAATGGACTAGAGGTAGGCGGAATGAGACAAGTAGCGGTGAAATGCATAGATATGTCTCAGAACACCGATTGCGAAGGCAGCTTACTATGGTCTTATTGACGCTGAGGCACGAAAGCGTGGGGATCAAACAGGATTAGATACCCTGGTAGTCCACGCCCTAAACGATGAACACTCGCTGTTGGCGATACACAGTCAGCGGCTAAGCGAAAGCGTTAAGTGTTCCACCTGGGGAGTACGCTCGCAAGAGTGAAACTCAAAGGAATTGACGGGGGCCCGCACAAGCGGAGGAGCATGTGGTTTAATTCGATGATACGCGAGGAACCTTACCCGGGCTTGAAAGTTAGTGGATCATTTAGAGATAAATGAGTGAGCAATCACACGAAACTAGGTGCTGCATGGCTGTCGTCAGCTCGTGCCGTGAGGTGTTGGGTTAAGTCCCGCAACGAGCGCAACCCCTATGTTTAGTTGCCAGCACGTTATGGTGGGGACTCTAAACAGACTGCCTGTGCAAACAGAGAGGAAGGAGGGGACGACGTCAAGTCATCATGGCCCTTACGTCCGGGGCTACACACGTGCTACAATGGATGGTACAGAGGGCAGCTACATAGCAATATGATGCGAATCTCACAAAGCCATTCACAGTTCGGATTGGGGTCTGCAACTCGACCCCATGAAGTTGGATTCGCTAGTAATCGCGTATCAGCAATGACGCGGTGAATACGTTCCCGGGCCTTGTACACACCGCCCGTCAAGCCATGGAAGTTGGGGGTACCTAAAGTATGTAACCGCAAGGAGCGTCCTAGGGTAAAACCGATAACTGGGGCTAAGTCGTAACAAGGTAGCCGTACCGGAAGGTGCGGCTGGAATACCTCCTTTCTGGAGTAGCACCGCCTACTCGCCACGCAACATGATATTTCTAATTAAGGTATAAGGTAGAGGGTAATAAGGCTTAAGGTCCTGATACTTGATACTGATTACTTTATACTAAAAAGAGAAAAAAGAAACACCCAGAAGACAACGGAGTGCGGCCTATAAAGGTATAAGCATAACGGAACGGAAGATGGGGAAAGCCAAAGGAAAGCAGTAGCGGTAAGATACTATATACTGCATACGGACGCCGACCTTAAAATCAACAGTCCCGTAGCTCAGCCTGGTTAGAGCACTACACTGATAATGTAGGGGTCTCCAGTTCAAATCTGGACGGGACTACAC
>NZ_JAUG01000179.1 GCF_000708285.2 Pedobacter borealis DSM 19626 | reverse complement strand
TATTATAGCGAGCGCCTTAAACCCCTATCCGCCTATCGGCACCTTTCCCCTGAAAGGGAAAGGACTAAAAAACAAATTACCGCACCCTGCAGTGTGCACCATGCGATCTGCATCATGCTATCCGGCCTAGCAGATTTTCGCAGGAAAAAGCACGGAAATCTGTGCAGTTCCCCTCATTACCCCACAGCCCAAGGCAGGATCAAGCGGGTGCGCTCGGATAAGCCAGGGTAAGAGCCTCGATACTGCCGCGATTAAGATTTCCGTAGATTTTTACAAGAAAAGATGCGAGCCTTGATTGTTTGTTTCTTTATCATCAAGGATAAAGAAAGAGCCCCTTCGGCGGCGGCGAGCCGAGGCAAGACTGCGCAAAGGGCAAAACCTGCCAAGACAATGCATTATGAACGCTTTAAGATTAGCTTCGCTGAGCACTTCGTGGTTCCGTCTGCGCAGGATCCGATAGCTATCTTATGACGACCGTGTTATAGCGAGCGCCTTACCCCCCTATCTGCCTATCATTTTCAAACCTTCCGCTTACCCCTCGGGGTATTCTCTTCGAATAAAAGAGATAAACATTGAGTTTTGGATGCTGAGCTTAAATAAGCAGATCAAAACTCGCCTAACAGACTTTTATGTTTTACGCCCCAACTTTCGAGTGCATTGATAATCGGCCTCAATTCGAGGCCAATTGCGGTTAGTTCATATTCCACCCGTAGCGGAACTTCGGCGTAGATGGTTCGCTTCACAATTTTATCTTCTTCTAATTTGCGTAGCTGTAAGGTTAACATTCGCTCGGTAATATTTGGCAAATGTTTTTTTAACTCACCAAATCGGAGTTTACCGTTCATTAACCACGAACAGATCACCAAAGCCCATTGCCCACCAATAATGTTGGCCGCATAAACTTCTAAACACTCATCAGCTAAAGCTTGTTTATTAGCATAGTTGGTTGAGGTTTCCTTGATTTTAGACATGCTTACATTTTTTATAGTACCTTACAATTGGTTGCTAATTTACAAAATAAGCGGTTATGCATTTATTTTTGAGCTTTATAATCATCATAATTTGTAAAAATGAAAACATTGATCGTTGCAACCCATCCCGATATTAAAAGCTCCGTAATCAACAAACGGTGGATTGAAGAATTAAACAAATACCCTGATAAATATCTAGTCCATCAACTGTATGAGGCATATCCAGATGAAAAAATTGACGTATTGGCAGAACAAAAGCTGGTTGAACGACATGACAAAATCGTATTCCAATTTCCCTATTATTGGTTCAATTGTCCCTCACTGTTAAAAAAATGGATGGATGAAGTACTCACTCATGGATGGGCCTATGGCAGCAAAAGCGGTTTCAAATTGGCTGACAAAAAAATTGCCCTGGCCATTTCATTGGGCGTTGAAGAACACGAACTACGTCCATCAGAAAAGTATAAATATACATTAGCAGAATTAACCCGTCCGTTCGAACTTTCATTTGAATATGTAAAAGCCGATTACCAACCCCCGTTTGCTTACTACGGAATGGAGCATAACACGTCTAAAAAATGGGTAGAAGAAAGCATTCCATTGTATTTAGATTTTTTAGATTCGTTGTAATGGTAAGATATATTGATTACCATGTAATGAGGTTTGCTTATTAACCACTTCGATTTATTGGGTGTAGTGCGTTTTGTATTTTTGAAATCGGTTAAAAATTAAGGGTTAACCTCAAAAGACACAAAGAGTATAAAAGAAAAGAGAGAGTAAGTTGCGAATTAGCTAACAAGGAGCGTATAAATCCTGTGGTTAAATTAAGATAATTTGATAACTCACTAGATTATAGAGAGTTTAATACATCCTCATCGTTAATTTTTCCACTAATCAGCATCTTCACCTCTTCCATATTTTGATAACTGGTTTTTTCAAGTGCCGCCAATGTTTGATCACGCTCCTTTTTTTGATGATTCAAATGGTAGGCAATAACTAAATTTGACAGAATTACGGGATTTTTACCTACATCATCCTTTTCTTTTGCGATCTCTCCCAATTCAATAGCCCTAGCAAAATTTCGGTTTTTAATTTCTACAACGGATAGGCTGGTATATACACTTGGGTCATCTGGATTTAGCTGCAGGGCCCTTTCATAATATGTTCTGGCCTTTGCATAATTTCCTTTCATTCTTTCAACAACACCTAAACCTACAATGGTACGTTCGTTTTGATCATCCAACACAAGTGCTTTTTTATAAGCCTGTTCGGCACCCAGGGTATCATTGAGTTCAACGTTGACCAATCCTAAATAAGACCAACATTTAGGAGAATCGGGATGATCCTTCAAATAACGCTTCAATGCACCTTTTGCTTTTTCATATTCACCTGCATAGTAAAACTCATTTACCTTTGCAATGGTTGTATTTTCTGGCCCCCTAAAAAGTTTCTTGCCAATAAAAAATGCTACTACAAAAAATACGATAGCAATTAATTTTTTCTTCATTGATGAGTACAGTTAAAATATGAATTAATCCTGTCTTCCGCACTGGGACACCCAGTTTCAAAAGTTGAATAATTGGCTTAAGTATTTCTGCTCTTCATTCAAGATTAAAGTTTGCTCGACCACTTCATTATTTAATGGATTAAGAACCTTCAATGAATAAATAGTTTTTGCAATTTCAATCGCTTTCTCTGGACTAAGA
>NZ_JAUG01000178.1 GCF_000708285.2 Pedobacter borealis DSM 19626 | reverse complement strand
AAAAAAGTCGTAGCGAGAGGCTGCGACTAGCCGAAAAAGTGTCAGTTGGCAACAACTGACACCACCTAATCAAATTATTTCGCCATAATGCTAATCGCGTATCCTCCTCCTGGTGCACAATATTGAGCTAATTTAGTTTTGTTGGTTACCTCCATTTTGCGAATGGTATAGGCTTTAGGGTTGGTTTCGTAATGGGCATCTTTTGCATCGGCATAAATGGTTGCAGTATATTTTTTACCAGGATCCAAAAAGCTAAAATCAATTTTAGATGTTCGGGCCACTTCATCATTGGTGCGGCCAACAAACCAGTTATTTTTACCTTTAGCCTTACGTGCGAAAGTGATATAATCGCCAGGCTCTGCTTCTAAAACTTTGGTATCGTCCCAATCTACCGCCACATCTTTAATAAACTGAAAAGCATCCATGTACTTGTTATAAGTTTCAGGCAAATCGGCAGCCATTTGCAGCGGACTATACATGGTAACATAAAGTGCCAGCTGGCGGGCCAATGTACTATGCACAAAAGAGGTGTTTTCAGGGTTATAAGCACTTACTTTAGTCTCAAAAATACCTGGGGTATAATCCATTGGCCCACCTATTAAACGTGTAAAGGGTAAAATGGTAGTGTGATCAGCATTATTGCCTCCAAAAGCTTCATATTCTGTCCCCCTTGCCGATTCGTTTCCGATTAAGTTCGGATAAGTACGCGCCAGGCCTGTTGGGCGAACAGCCTCATGTGCATTCACCATTATTTTATATTCCGCAGCTTTTTGGATGGCATACAGGTAATGATTGTTTAACCATTGGCCATAATGATGCTCTCCCCGTGGGATTATGTTGCCTACATAACCGCTTTTAACGGCATCGTAACCATTGGCTTTCATAAATTTATAAGCGCTATCTAAATGGCGCTCATAATTACGTACCGACGAAGAAGTTTCATGGTGCATAATCATTTTAATGCCTTTGCTTGCAGCGTAACGGTGCAGTTCTTTTACATCGAAATCGGGATAGGGCGTTACAAAATCAAATACATAATCTTTTGTTTTACCAAACCAATCCTCCCAGCCCTCGTTCCAGCCTTCAACTAAAACAGCATCTAATCCGTTTTTAGCAGCAAAATCGATGTATTCTTTTACATGTGCGGTATTTGCAGCATGTTTCCCGTTGGGTTTTGTTTTGGCATAATCGGTTACGCCCAATTGCACACTGGTTAAATCATTATAGGCCCAGGTACTTTTACCTGTAATCATTTCCCACCAAACACCTACATACTTGGTTGGCTTTATCCACGATACATCTTTAAATTTTGTTGGCTCGTTTAAATTATAGGTTAGCTTTGAGGTTAAAATGTCACCTGCTTTATCACTCACAATAATGGTTCTCCAGGGCGATAAACAGGGTGCCTGCAAATAACCTTTATCGCCAACTGCATCTGGCGTTAGCCACGATTCTAAAACCATATTTTTATCGTCGAGATTTAACGACATTAGCGAATAGTTGATCAATGCCGCTTCATGGATATTGATGTACAAACCATCTTTACTCTTCATCATTAAAGGCGTTTGTAAACCTGTTGGTGAGAAAGTAGTTTGCGACGCATTTGGTGTAACCGCAGCTTTCATTTTACTCCGTACTTCTGATAAGTTTGAGGTTACCGTACTGTATTCCTGTGTATCATAATCCCCCGGAAGCCAAAAAGCTTTATGATCGCCAGCTAAGGCAAACTGGGTTTTCTCTTCTTTAATTACGAAATAATCTAAGTTTTTTTGTTCAGGAAATTCATATCTAAAACCCAAGCCATCGTTAAACAAACGTAACCGCACAATGATATAGCGGTTAGTTTCCTTTTGCGTTAAAGTTACTGCCAGTTCGTTGTAATGATTTACAATTTCTTTTACTTCGCCCCAAACTGGTTTCCAAGTTTCGTTAAAAGTACTGGTTTTAGTATCGGTTATGGCAAAACCGTTCATTAAAGATTTACCGTCTTTAAGTTCCAATCCCAATTTACTGGTCTTAATTACATCCTTACCCTTATATTTTAGGCTATAGGTTGGCACTCCCCCTTCGGCCAAAGCAAAACTGGCTACTAAATTGCCATCCGGCGACTTCAAACTCTTTTCGGGAACGTTCCCGAAAACATTCCCAAAAAATAGCACAGTGCATATTAAAGTAAGGATTTTAAAGCGGTTAAAGGATTGGTTAGATTTCTTATTCATGTTATCATTTATTTTTGTTATTACTATTTATATACATTAGAACTTGCAGGTTTTGGTTTCTCTAATATAAAAACGCATTTAATTAAATACAATTTATATTTAATTAGATACTAATCCGGTATAACCTGATACAAAAAGTATTTCTACTTTACTATGTTTCGGTCCGTGACAACACGAACCATATTAATGGCCTCATTGAGCGCTAAGCCGTTTAAAAACCTGCGAGGTCTAGTCACGCAATACCTTAGCGTTAGGGATTGTAAGGGTTTAGTACCGATTTTTCATCGGTACCGGAGCGAAGCCCTGAAAAGCCCGCCCCTTTCCCGTTTTTCACCTATCGTGTGGACACATCTTTTGGTTTGGGTTTTATTCGTTTTGCTAACCAACTCTAATAAAACACAGGTTTAACCGAAGAGCACCGTCAATCCCAAGGGCCGGAGAAATCAAAAAAAATAGTTGCAGGAAAGAACAA
>NZ_JAUG01000177.1 GCF_000708285.2 Pedobacter borealis DSM 19626 | reverse complement strand
TTTGTGACGTTTTAATCAAGTTTTCAGTTAAGGCGGTCGTCACCCTGAATTTATTTCAGGGTCTTTCACGCTAAAAAGATGCTGAAATAAATTCAGCAGGACGATAAAGCTGGATTAGGCGTGTATAAGATATGATTTTCAGCTAATAATTATCGAACTCAGGTTATAAATATAAAAATGATGAATCCATTACTATTAACCGACGGATACAAAGTAGATCACCGCAGGCAATACCCTGAAAATACCACATTGGTTTACTCTAACTGGACGCCAAGAAAAAGCAGGCTAGAAAACGTAAATCGTGTAGTGCTTTTTGGTTTGCAGTATTTTATTAAAAAATACATCATTGAAGATTTTAACCAGAATTTCTTTAAACAGCCAAAAGAGGAAATTTTAAAGAAATATGCGCGCAGGATCAATAATTACCTGGGAGAAAATTTGGTAGGCATACAGCATATAGCTGATTTACACGATCTGGGTTATATTCCAATGGTTTTTAAATCATTACCAGAAGGTGCTGAAGTGCCTTTGCGTGTACCCATGTTTACCATGTACAATACCAAGTCTGAATTTTTCTGGCTGACCAATTATTTCGAAACCTTATTGTCAGCGGTGGTGTGGCTGCCATGTAATTCTGCTACAATAGCTAAACAATACCGCGCCATTTTGGATCAGTATGCCGCAGAAACCTCTTCAGTTCCAGAATTTGTAGATTGGCAGGGGCACGATTTCTCTATGCGGGGCATGGGTGGAATAGAAGCTGCAGTAACTTCTGCAGCCGGGCATTTATTGAGTTTTACAGGAACAGATACCATTCCAGCCATCGATTTTTTAGAAGAGTATTACAATGCAGATTCAGATAAAGAGTTAATCGGCGGCTCAGTAGCTGCTACAGAACACTCTGTAATGTGTATGGGAACCAATACCGGAGAACTCGAAACCTTTAAACGTTTGATTTTAGAAGTTTACCCAAAAGGAATTGTATCTATCGTTTCTGATACCTGGGATTTATGGAAAGTGTTGACAGAGTATCTACCTGTTTTAAAAGATGATATTATCGCCCGTCCAGGTAAAGTAGTAATCAGGCCAGATTCGGGAGATCCGGTTGATATTATCTGTGGAAATCCAAATGGCAAAAACGAAAATGAGAAAAAGGGTGTAATCGAGTTGCTATGGGATGTTTTCGGTGGAAAAACCAACGACAAAGGATTTAAAGAACTGGTACCGCAGATTGGTGCTATTTATGGAGATAGCATTACTACCGAAAGAGCTACACAGATCTGCGAGCGGCTAAAAGCTAAAGGCTTTGCTTCTACCAATGTTGTTTTTGGCATCGGTTCATTCACCTATCAATATAATACACGCGATACTTTTGGTTTTGCGATGAAAGCCACTTATGGAGAAGTAGATGGCATCGGTCGCGAAATATTTAAAGATCCGATTACCGACGATGGCACCAAGAAATCAGCAAAAGGTTTACTGAAGATTTTTAAAAATGCAGAAGGCGAATACGAACTGAAAGATCAATGCAGCTGGGAAGAAGAAGCACAGGGCGAATTGAAAGAAATTTTTCGCGACGGAAAGTTATTGATCGATTATTCTCTTGTTGAAATTAGAGAAAGGCTAAAGAATAGTTAACTTCGCCAAGTTTTTGAAGTGGTATCATTAATATGGGATTGTCATCCTGAGCCTGTCGAAGGACATAATTAATCATTTCGACAGGCTCAATGTGACAGATTAGATTTATTTATGACACACCTCATTTAATGTAAGATACAATGCAGAACAACCCCACATTTAACCATCAGGCTGATATCGTAAATAGTGCCATTAGATTTATAAACGCATGGTTTAAGCAATCGAAGGCCATTACCGACGAATTGAATGATTTTTTTATTCTTCCGGGTAATAAAATTATGGGCAAAGATGTTATTATTGGTCGGCTAAAAGGTATTTTCGGCCGGTCTGATGAATATGTTGGTGGCAGATACGATATTATCGATGTTAATTTTGAATTAATGAACGAGGGTAAGGGGATGGGCTTTGTTGAAGGGGTTGCAGGTTATAGAGATGTTGTTCAAAAACAATCAAAAATAGTAAGCGGACCTTTTAAACTGTATTTCGCATTGCATAACGGTGGCTGGAAAATTGTAAATATCGAATTTCCGGGGTTTAGCTATTGATTTAGGTATATATGACACTTATCAATATGATGTATTATCGAAAATAAATATCTATATTTGTACCAATATGGTACATTTAAAATAGGATTATGTTAGTGGTAAGCAGTAGGGAATTTAGAGAGAAACAGGCCGAATATATGGATATGGCTGATAGTGGAGAACAGATTATTGTTCAAAGGGGCAAAAATAAAGCATATTCAATAACACCAATCACTAATGATGATATCTATTTTTCAAAAGAGATGGTCGAAAAAATTGAAAAATCACTTTTGCAGGCAAAAAATGGCGAACTTACTAAAGTTACAGGAAAAGATGCCTTAGTAGAATTTCTTAAAGATTTATAATGTATAGCCTAGCGTTCACTTCACAGGCAATAGAGGATCTTAAGTGGCTAAAGAAAACAGACCAAAGTGCTTATAAAAAGGTTCAAAAATTATTATTAGAACTTATTGATCACGGATCAAGCAAAAAAGTTGGGGATTAATTCTAGGCATAAATTTTAGCTAATCTGAACAAGAAGAATTTTACATTTCTCACTCCCCTAAACTGTGATCTGAATGCTTTTATTTTAGCGTTGAAAGATTCAGCAGATGCATTGGTGCTTCTATTTGTAAAGTAGTTTAATA
>NZ_JAUG01000176.1 GCF_000708285.2 Pedobacter borealis DSM 19626 | reverse complement strand
AATTTTCAGCCGGTGTTTTTTGTTTTTTCATGGGCCTTTATGTTTTCAACGGCATTCAAGCTAGCTGTGCTGGTCTTTTTGACACCAAAAAGAAAGAAGCCTGTCCGGCTAGGACAAATAAAACACCCCGTCCTGCGGACACCCCTCTAAAAGAGGGGAATTATATACCGCTGAAATTTAAACGTCATTTATATTGATTTTCATACCATAAATTACCCCTCAGGGTAACAATCAATTGGTTACCTATCACTGAAGTAAAATATTGCCAGAAATGCACAACAATTGTAAATTTTATTACTTTTGGTTTACGCTAATCAACATGAAACTAACCTCTTTTCTTTGCCTGACACTACTGTTTACGGCACTATTTTCCAAAAGCTTTGCGCAAAACAAGTTACAATCATCATCGTTTATCACTTTTAACGGTTACAGCCATACTGTAGCAGAAAAATTCGGGAAAAGCGAACCGGTAACCGTTGCCTTTTTAGGTGGGTCGATTACCAATATGGAAGGCTGGCGTGGATTGGTAAGTAATTATTTAGCCAAAACTTATCCGCAAACAAAATTCAGGTTCATTAACGCAGGTATTCCATCATTGGGCAGTTTACCACACGCGTTCCGCCTTCAGCGCGATGTACTCGACAGTGGAGAAATTGACCTGCTGTTTCTAGAATCGGCCGTTAACGACCACGCCAACAAAACCGCTGAACAAACACAGCGCCGTGCTTTAGAAGGTATTATCAGACACACCTTAAGCAAAAACCCTAAAACGGACATCGTAATGATGGCTTTTGCCGATGAAGATAAAAATGATGATTTTAATAAGGGCAAAATCCCAACTGAAGTAAAAGTACACAGCGATTTAGCTGAATATTATCACTTGTCATTTATTAATCTTGCTTTAGAAGTCGACAAACGTATTGCCAATGGCGAATTTACCTGGACAGCTGATTTTAAAAACCTGCATCCATCACCATTTGGTCAACAACTCTATTTCAATACCATTAAAACTTATCTGGAAGAAAACCAGAAAAATACCAATAAGAAAGCTTCGGCAGGTCTTCCTAAAATCATTGATAAATTTGCTTATACCAAAGGACAGTATGTTAGCATTAATGCTGCTGAAAACTTAAATACCTTTAGCATCAATAAAAACTGGAAGCCAACTGACGGGCTGGAAGGAAGACCAGGTTTTGTTAATATTCCAGTGCTCGAAAGCAATACCAGGAACAGTACTTTCGATCTGATTTTTAAAGGCAACGCTGTAGGGATTGCTATTTTATCAGGCCCGGATGCGGGTGCACTCCATTACCGGATAGATGATGGAGAGGAAAAAATGATCGATATGTATACTCAATGGAGTTCGAGCTTGCATTTGCCATGGTACCTGCTACTCGGCGATCAACTCACTAACGGAACGCATAAATTAAGCGTACGGATCAGCGATTACCACAACTCAAAATCAACAGGTTATGCTTGTCGTATTGCTTACTTTTTGGTAAATTAGAATTAGACCGCTTAATTTGTCTGATACATCGCGTCATTGTTTCTAACGATGACTGATGAACAGAGTTATTTACAGACGATTATAAATCCATGCTGTGGCTAATAAATTTGTATTTCATAATAATGCCGATTCAGCACCTCATTTTGTCGCATTTACACTTTCTGAGTTGTTAAAGTTCCTATAACTTTATTAAAAAAATTTAACAACAAAAAACATGGAAAATAAAACATCAATCACCGTAGAAACGACAGTAAATGCACCCGTAGAAAAAGTTTGGGAATTTTGGAATAACCCGGATCACATTACTAAGTGGGCCTTTGCCTCACCAGATTGGCATACCCCTTATTCAGAAAACGATTTAAAAGTTGGTGGCAAATTTAAAAGCACCATGGCGGCAAAAGATGGCAGCATGAGTTTTGATTTCGGTGGAACATATACCACAGTTGACCAGCATAAAAAAATCGAATATACAATGGAAGATGGCAGAACGGTAAGCATTGTTTTTGATGCACTGAGCGAACAAACCAGGGTAACCGAAACTTTCGATGCTGAATCTACCAATCCGATCGAAATGCAACGCGGTGGCTGGCAGGCTATCCTGGATAATTTTAAAAGTTATACAGAGCAATCATAAACACCTTATTATAAACAGGCTGTATCATATTTGAAATTCCATCCGAACTTGTTAAGTCGAACTTCCTGAAGAATCCTACCGTGTGGACACATCTTTTGCTATATCCTTAGCATTGACCGTCATTGTCAGCTTGACTGGCAATCTTAATGCAACAAGAAAGGTTAATGAGCAATATATGAAGCTTTAAGATTAGCTTTGCTGAGCACTTAGTGGTTCCCGTTTTCACTGGAATGACGCATGATGAATGGAATTGTGTCCACACGATACAAAGAATCGGGACAAACAGTCGAAATGTCTTGAGAGATATTTAAACAAACCCATTGACAGCTCCCAATAGAAAAATCGTCATTGCGAGGTACGAAGCGATCTTAAAGCGCTCGCTACTAGCGATAGTTGTAAGATTGCTTTGTCGGCTGAAAAGGCCTCCTCGCAATGACGGTTCCTCGTCGCCACATAGCACTAAAAATCCGCTGTCACTAATATTCATTTTTATGGTACAGCCCTCTTGTTATTTTTAACCTGAGTTCGATAATTAAATACTGATTTGATTATCTAAACTCAGTTTTGGATTAAGTCGGTCGTCACCCTGAATTTATTTCAGGGTCTTTCCTGCCAAAAAAGATGCTGAAACAAGTTCAGCATGACGATGAGGTTAGGAATAAACCTTGTCTGATAGTTATTTTTACAATTTAATAATCGAACTCAGGTT
>NZ_JAUG01000175.1 GCF_000708285.2 Pedobacter borealis DSM 19626 | reverse complement strand
AATCGAACTCAGGTTATTATATTAATTAACGAAAGAATAAACTTAACTGCGATTAATTTAATGCAGAGTTTTAAATTAAGCCATGGACTTGCAATACCTGATTCGGTAATTGCCGCAACAGCGATAGAAACCAAGCTAAAACTGTTTACTTATAACCTAAAAGATTTTAGATTTATTAGTGATTTAACTTTGTATCCAGAGCAGTAATTACCCATTAAAATAAGCTAAAGTAGCCTCCTTGTCTTTTTGTAACTGAACAGTTAAAGCTTCTAATCCAGTAAATTTTACATCATGACGAAGGAATTTCAAAAAGTTCATCTTAATATCCTGCCCATAAATTTCCTGGTTAAAATCAAAAATATTAACCTCAATGTTTCTGGTCATTCCGTTAATGGTTGGGCGTTGCCCGATGTAGGCCATTCCTTTGTATGGTTGAGAGTTTAAGGTTGAGGGGGTAGGGTTTAGGACTTCGGACTCTGGACATCGGACTTCGGACTCCATCTCTACGGTAACCGCATAAATGCCATCGCCCGGAATCAGTTTATAAGTTTCTTCGACAAAGATATTGGCTGTAGGGAAACCAATTGTTCTTCCGATTTTATCGCCTTTAATTACCCTTCCAAAAATAGAAAAAGGATAACCCAGATAATCGTTGGCCAAGCTTACATCGCCCGCTAAGAGTGCCTGACGGATTTTGGTAGAGCTTACTGCAACATCATGAATATCCTGCTCCATAATTTCCTCCACACTAAAACCATAATGTAAACCTGCAGCCTTTAAATCGCTTAAATTTCCAGAACGGTCTTTGCCAAAACGGTGGTCGTAACCAATAATAATATGTTTGGTACCAATATTATTCACCAGCGTGTTTTTTATATAATCTTCAGGCAGCTGATTGGAGAAATCTCTGGTAAATGGTGTGATGATTAAATGATCTACCCCTAAACTTTTTAAAATTTCGGCTTTTTCATTAATGGTATTAATCATTTTTAGCTCCTGGTTTTCAGGATCGATAATCATTCTCGGGTGCGGGAAAAAAGTTAATATTACACTTTCTCCGTTGTCGGATTTTGCCTTTTCTACCAGTTGTTTAATGATTTTTTGGTGTCCGAAATGCACGCCATCAAAAGTGCCAATGGTTACAATGGCATTATCTAATTTTTTAAAATCCGAAAGGTTATGATATATTTTCAATGGTAAATTTATTTTATCGGTGTGGGTTTTGCATGAGGGATGGAAGCGGTATCCCCCGATTTAGGCATTGTTGTTTATTATTTTGTGGCATGCTTGCTTGTTTTACAGGTTTCATCGGGGATTTAGCGTACAGCCCGACCCTTTGCACAGCTTAGGGGCATGCCCAATTTCTATTATTTATTAATGTAAAGCATGGCGTTTTACTACCCCGCCTTTTAAATCGGCAATCTGTTGCTGTATCACAAATGCATCCGGATCGATCTGGCGAATAGCGGTTTGTAATTTGCTCATTTCTAGTTTGGTAACGACGGTAAAAATAATATCGATATCTTTCTTTTCCCCATAACCACCTTCGCCTTTATAAATGGTCACCCCGCGTCTCATTTCGTTAATGATGAATTCCTTTATGTCCTCCTGGTGCTCTGAAATAATGGTAACACCGGTGTACTGTTCTATGCCGTTTACAATGAAATCGATAGTGCTTGATGCCGATAAATACGTTAGAATGGCATATAGCGCAGTTTCTATATTTAAGAAATAAGCTGCGAAGGCGAAAATAATGATATTTAAAATCAGGATGATATTTCCAACGGTTAAAATGCTGTTTTTACTGATGTAAAGTGCTAAAACCTCTGTTCCGTCGATTACACAGCCACCGCGCATGGCCAGTCCAATCCCACCGCCTAAAAATAACCCGCCGAAAAATGCGATGAGCAATTTATCGTGGGTAATGGGCTGAAAGGGAAGAAAAATTAAGGCCAATGAAAGCGCAGCAATGGCAATAGCGGTTTTAAGGGCAAAGCCTTTACCAATCTGTCTATAACCTAAAATTACAAAGGGAATGTTGATAATTACAATGAGGTACGATAAATTCCAGCCTGTTAAGGTGCTTAGCAAAAGAGAAATACCCGTAACACCCCCATCAATAAAATGACTGGGCATTAAAAAGCTTTTTAAGCCAAAACATGCCGAAGTTACACCTGCAATAATTAAAAGAATTTCTTTTATAAACCTGATGTTCCTGTTTTTGATGCGGTTCATGCCTCTGCTTCAGTTTTAGCTTCTTCTTTCTTGCTACGAATATAATTAACAAGTTCTAATACCTCAAACGCATCTTTTAGCAAAAAGTTTCCGCTACGGGTACGGGTAAGTTTGGAAAGATAAGCTCCGCTATTTAAAGTTTTACCAAAATCGGATATTAATGAACGGATGTAAGTGCCTTTACTACATACAATTCTAAAATCGATCTCTGGTAGTTCGATCCGTGTAATTTCAAACGCTGGAACACTTACAAAACGTTTACGTAGCTCAACCTCTTCACCTAACCTTGCTTTTACGTATAAACGCTCTCCATTTACCTTAACAGCAGAATGTGCTGGTGGATATTGTTCTATATCGCCAATAAATGGTGTACAGGCAGCGTATATATCTTCTTTGGTGATGTTACTGATGTCGAAAGTTTGATCTACCTCAGTCTCCATATCAAATGATGGGGTAGTAGCACCCAAAATCATGGTGCCAGTATATTCTTTCTCTTCTGCCTGGAAAGTGTCTATTTGCTTAGTTAATTTGCCTGTACAGATGATTAGCAAGCCTGTAGCAAGGGGATCTAAAGTGCCGGCATGACCAACCTTTAGTTTTAGCGGTTTTAAAGAATTACGGATTTTGCCCACCACATCAAACGAAGTCCATTTGTATGGTTTGTTAATTAAGAGCAATTCGCCTTCAGCAAAATTGAAGTCTTTAAATTTTGAATTTTCGGTACTCACAAATCTTTTTTGCGCAAAGATACGGATTCAATGTCGTTTTTTACCACAGATGAAAAGGATGCACAGGGAAATCG
>NZ_JAUG01000174.1 GCF_000708285.2 Pedobacter borealis DSM 19626 | reverse complement strand
TCACTTTGTGACGTTTTAATCAAGTTTTCAGTTAAGGCGGTCGTCACCCTGAATTTATTTCAGGGTCTTTCACGCTAAAAAGATGCTGAAATAAATTCAGCAGGACGATAAAGCTGGATTAGGCGTGTATAAGATATGATTTTCAGCTAATAATTATCGAACTCAGGTTGCTAATAATCAACATTTTAACAGATTTTGTGTTTCCGCCCAACTAGGCCGCACCACGGTATCCCCGTTCTACTTAAACCCGGCCTAACAAATTTTTCGGGCCGCACTCATCAAGCCAACCCACTAGCTTCGAAAGAAAAATTTTCAGCCGGCATTTTTTGTTTTTTCATGGGTCTTTATGTTTTCAACGGCATTCAAGCTAGCTACGCTGGTCTTTTTGATGCCAAAAAGAAAGAGCCCTTTGGCGGCGGCGAGCCGAGGCAAGACAGCTCCTTAGGGCAAAAGAAATCAATTAAACGTCACTCATATTGATTTTTATAAAATAAATTACCCCTCGAAATGACGACCTTTAAGCGTTACTGAAATGCTGCCCTACCTACCTGTTCATCGCCTAGGTATATCCAAATGGCACCTTTTAAATATTTCCCGAAAGAATCTTTCATGTCCTGCAGGTTTACCTTGTTAAAATTGGCTACCATATTCTCGGTAATACTATAATCACCAAGCACTTCAGCTTCACCCAAATCTTTCACAATCGAACTTGCGCTTTCCTGGTGCCTGTAGTATCTATCCCGATGTTCTTTTTTTAATGCCTCAAGATAACGTTCACCATACTTCCCTTCTTTAATATTGTTGTATACCGTAATCATCGCTTTAAAAGCTTTTTTAGGTTGAGTGGTACTTACAAACATAGAGGTATATGGAATCTGTTGCATCTTAACGGTTGCTCCTGGTGCATATGATAAACCAAGTTTAGTTCTCAGTTCATAATTCATAGTACCACTTAATGCGTTAATGGTTAGTACAAAAGCATAATAATCGGCATTCGTCATGGTTGGGGCATTCATAATACAACTCATGTAATTCGTGGCAATATCTCTTTGTTCGATTACCAGATGCTCCCCTGTTAAAGTTTTACGATCGTAAACTGGTGGCATGTAAGCTTTTCCTTTAAGCGCGCTGAAAGAAGCTTGAATTTTCTTTTCAAGTTCTTCTTTTGTGATGTTCCCGGCTACGACCAAAAACATTTTATTCTTATTCAACAATTCGTTATGGTAATAATTACTAACCACTTCGGCAGTAAAACCACCAACAGTTTTGCTTGTGCCCAAAGGATTAGTGCTATAAGGCGAATCTTTAAACATACTTTCCATGCTCAATTGCTCAATCCTTGTTTCAGGATCAGATTGACTATGATAAATACCTGTAATCATCCGTTCTTTAGTGGTTTGAAACTCTGTTTTATCAAAAGCCGGATTAATTACCGCATCCGAAAAAAGCTTCCAGCCTTGGTCAAGATACTTAGAAATGCAATCCATACTAATGATACCATAATCAGTTGTAGATGAACCAGAAATATCAATACCATATTCATCAGCCAACTCCTGATAATCGACAACGCTATAATTTTTAGTACCACAGGTAGCCGCAGATGCCAAAGCCAGATTTTCAATTCCTGCCCTTTCCGCATTATAATTCATTACGCCACCTTTAAAAAACATGCTCATACTAACTGTTTCCTTCTGGGTAGGTTTTAAAATCACCTTTAAACCGTTTACATCAAATGAAATGGCTTTGGTTTGTGCATTAGCAATATGAAAAACTAAGATAAAATTTATAAAAAATATGAATCTTTTCATCGAGCGTTAGGTTATTTGGGTGATTTAAAAAATGTTTCTGGCTTCACTTCATTCATACCTGCTTTATCCATCATCAGGCCAGCGCAATAAGGTTTATCTTTAATATACTTGCGTACATAATCGAGTAAATCCTTTCTTGTTACTTTATTTACATTTTCTTCATAATGGGTATAATAATCAATCGATGCTGAAGCCCACCAGAAGGAAAGTAAATGTGCATAATCAGAAGTAACCTCTCTCCTTTCTACCTGTTCTATAGATAATAGTCTTTTGGCTCTTTCAATCTGCAGATCAGATAAATAATCTTCATTGGCCCAAAGCGAAATTTGCTTCAGCACCTCCTGGTAACATTCCTTTATTTTTGCCGGATTAGGACTCACCATTAAACTAATTGGACCTGTATATTTTTGCGTATAATAATTCACATCAGCCTGTTGGGCTAATCCTGAATTAATAAGCGCCTGTTTCATTTTAGAACCGTTTTGATTCACAATAAAAGAAAAAACATCAGCAGCATAAGTGGCCGGAATATCGTTTCTGGTATCTGGACCATGCCAGCTAAACAGCATAAACGGCACGGGGCTTTTATTCGATTCTACAAAATAATAATCGTTTTTTTGAAGCGGTTTAAACTCAGGGATTGGCCATTTCACAAAAGGATCAACCGGCGATCGTTTCCAGCTTCCAAAAACAGAATTTACATAACTAAAAGCTTCATCAACTTTAACATCACCAGCAATTACCAGAACTGAATTATTTGGCCAGTAGTATTTATTTTTAATGGAATCCATTTTTGATGGAGTAGCCGATAAAATTACCTCGTGACTACCGATTACATTTTTACGGGAATAATTTGCACCCCACATATGTCGCGAATTGGCCTCTATCAAAGCAAATACCGGACTCGATTCGTGTCTTGTAAATTCGGCATTTACCACTTCATTTTCCAAAGCCATATCTTCTTTTATGAATTTTGGATAACGGATTGAGGAATTCATTAGACTTAATCCGGGTTTTAAATTAGCAGCAGGAAGGGTAAAAAAATAATTAACCACTTCTTCCCGCGTAGTGGCATTCGAATTGATATCCAGATCGTTCATTCTCGAATTTAAACGTTCGAAATCGGGATAATCTTTGTTAGCCTTAAAGAATAAATGTTCGTAAAGATGACTTAAGCCGTTAAATTCGTCGGTTTCGGTAAAAGAACCATTTCTGCAGGCCATTTCGATGGTAACCAGTGGCACAGTCCGGTCTACAACAACCAGCACTTCTAAACCGTTATCAAGTTTTTTGAAATGCATGTTTTCCCCGAGCTTTTCCTGGGCAAAAGCAGAACCAAGGCACAATAAACAGGCTAAGGAGCTAAATAATAGAGAGCGCATATTTTAATTAAATTTTAACACCAAATAAGTGTTAATCTTTCACTTTAACAAATAAAAAAACACTTTATTTAACAATCCCTCTTATTAAAGGATATATTAG
>NZ_JAUG01000173.1 GCF_000708285.2 Pedobacter borealis DSM 19626 | reverse complement strand
AAGGGCATTAAGGAATATCCGGCATCAGGCCCCTTAACTTTTCTCCACTTCTTAATGGTGAAAAAAATTAACAATAGGTACAGGATGCTTTAAACGAAGAAAACCCTTCAACATTGCTGTTAAAATCCGGCATCAGGCCCCTTAACTTTTCTCCACTTCTTAATGGTGCAAAAAAATTAACAATAGGTACAGAATGTTTTTAAACCAAGAAAACCCCTCGACTCATCGTCAAGGGGTTTCTTTTAAGATCTGGCACCGACCTACTCTCCCACGTGTTACCGCAGTACCATCGGCTCTGGTGGGCTTAACTTCTCTGTTCGGAATGGGAAGAGGTGGACACCACCGATATAGGCACCTGAATATTTTATTGAGGTAGAAGGTCGAGGGTATAAAGGTGGAGGGTAAACCTTCCGCCTTAAGCCTTTCGCCTTAAACCTTAAACAGTATTGAAAGAAGTTATTATGAAGAACAAACAACAGTCTGTCCAGCTTTGAAAGCTTCGGATGATTAGTACTACTCGACTGTGGTGTCACCACCTTTACATCTGTAGCCTATCAACGTAGTAGTCTGCTACGGTCCTATATGGAATTCTCATCTCGTGGCTAGTTTCGCACTTAGATGCTTTCAGCGCTTATCTATTCCCAGCGTAGCTACTCTGCAATGCCCCTGGCGGAACAACAGATTCACTAGAGGCTGGTCCAACCCGGTCCTCTCGTACTAAGGTCAGCCCCACTCAAAATTCCTACGCCCACAACAGATAGGGACCGAACTGTCTCGCGACGTTCTGAACCCAGCTCGCGTGCCACTTTAATCGGCGAACAGCCGAACCCTTGGGACCTTCTCCAGCCCCAGGATGTGACGAGCCGACATCGAGGTGCCAAACCTCCCCGTCGATATGAGCTCTTGGGGGAGATCAGCCTGTTATCCCCAGCGTACCTTTTATCCTTTGAGCGATGGCCCTTCCATGCAGAACCACCGGATCACTATATCCGTCTTTCGACCCTGATCGACTTGTCTGTCTCACAGTCAAGCAAGCTTATGCTATTGCACTCCGCGTACGGTTACCAAGCGTACTGAGCTTACCTTTGAAAGCCTCCGTTACCTTTTTGGAGGCGACCACCCCAGTCAAACTACCCATCAAACAATGTCTCCCGCTAGGCGGGATTAGACACCGAATACAGAAAGGGTGGTATTTCAACGTTGGCTCCACGACGCCTAGCGACGCCGCTTCAAAGCCTCCCACCTATCCTACACATCCTGTATCCAATGTCAATGTTAAATTGTAGTGAAGGTGCATGGGGTCTTTCCGTCCCGTTGCGGGTACCCGGCGTCTTCACCGGGACCACAATTTCACCGAGCTCATGGCTGAGACAGCGCCCAGATCGTTACACCATTCGTGCAGGTCGGAACTTACCCGACAAGGAATTTCGCTACCTTAGGACCGTTATAGTTACGGCCGCCGTTTACTGGGGCTTCGATTCAATGCTTCTCCTTGCGGATGACATCCCCTCTTAACCTTCCAGCACCGGGCAGGTGTCAGGCCTTATACCTCATCTTTCGATTTTGCAAAGCCATGTGTTTTTGTTAAACAGTCGCCTGGGCCTTTTCACTGCGGCTTACATTGCTGCAAGCGCCCCTTCTCCCGAAGTTACAGGGCCATTTTGCCGAGTTCCTTAGCCATGATTCACTCGAGCACCTTAGAATCCTCTTCCCGGATACCTGTGTCGGTTTGCGGTACGGGTTTTTATAACCTGAAGCTTAGCGGTTTTTCTTGGAAGTCTGATTACCTGCGCTATCAACTCACCCGAAGGTTTATTGTACTATCAGCTTTCAGCATCGTTGGCGGATTTGCCTACCATCGATATACCTACGGCCTTTAACGATCTATTCCGTCAGATCGCGGCAGTGTCACTACTCCGTCCCCACATCGCAGTTATAAAAAGTACTGGAATATTAACCAGTTGTCCATCGAATTTCCCCTTCGGGTTCTCCTTAGGTCCCGACTGACCCTGATCCGATTAGCGTTGATCAGGAAACCTTATCCTTTCGGTGGGCGGGTTTCTCTCCCGCCTTATCGTTACTTATGCCTACATTTGCTTTTCTATACGCTCCAGCACCCATTACCAGATACCTTCGCTGCATATAGAATGCTCCCCTACCGATATATTTCAATCCCATAGCTTCGGTGAACAGTTTAATGCCCGTTTATTATCCATGCCCGATCGCTCGACTAGTGAGCTGTTACGCACTCTTTAAATGAATGGCTGCTTCCAAGCCAACATCCTAGCTGTCTGTGCAATCGGACCTCGTTAGTTCAACTTAACTGTCACTTGGGGACCTTAGCTGATGGTCTGGGTTCTTTCCCTCTCGGCGCGTGACCTTAGCACCCCGCGCCTCACTGCAGACCATATTTCATAGCATTCGGAGTTTGTCTGGATTTGGTAGGATTTGACTCCCCCGCACCCAATCAGTAGCTCTACCTCTATGAAACTTAATATCCACGCTGTTCCTAAAAACATTTCGGGGAGTACGAGCTATTTCCCAGTTTGATTAGCCTTTCACCCCTACCCACAGATCATCCGGAAACTTTTCAACGTTTATCGGTTCGGTCCTCCAGTACGTGTTACCGCACCTTCAACCTGTCCATGGGTAGATCACAAGGTTTCGCGTCTACCCCCTCTGACTATACGCCCTGTTCAGACTCGCTTTCGCTTCGGATCCGTGCCTTAGACACTTAACCTTGCCAGAGAGGAGTAACTCGTAGGCTCATTATGCAAAAGGCACGCCGTCACGCAACTTGTACGCTCCGACCGCTTGTAAGTACACGGTTTCAGGTTCTATTTCACTCCCCTGTTCGGGGTTCTTTTCACCTTTCCCTCACGGTACTGGTTCACTATCGGTCTCTCAGGAGTATTTAGCCTTACCGGATGGTGCCGGCAGATTCCCACAAGGCGTCTCCGACCTCGCGGTACTCAGGATACTGCTAGGCCAGCATTCTATACGTGTACCGGGCTATCACCGTGTACCGCTGGGCTTCCCATCCCATTCCACTTCTGTTTGCTGATGCCATGTTGCAGTCCTACAACCCCCACTTTGCCGTAACAAGGTAGGTTTGGGCTCTTTCCCTTTCGCTCGCCACTACTTAGGAAATCATTGTTATTTTCTCTTCCTCTGCTTACTTAGATGTTTCAGTTCGGCAGGTTTGCTCATTATATGTGACATGTCTTCAACATGCCGGGTTGCCCCATTCGGAAATCTTCGGATCAATTCCTATTTGCAAATACCCGAAGCTTATCGCAGCTTATCACGTCCTTCATCGCCTCTGAGAGCCAAGGCATCCCCCGTGTACTCTTTATTACTTTCTTCTACTCATATGCCTTTTGCGCCATATGGTATGCTTTTTTTGCTCTTGTTATGATGTCTCATGCTTATCGGTCTCTTGCGATCCCTTTAAGCGAGCACAAACACAACAGTCGCCTATTGTTGTTTGCTCTTCTTTTTTAACTTCTTCCAATATGTCAAAGAACTTTATTAAGGTGTAAGGTTTAGGGTATAAGGGTGGAGGGTTTCATTGTCCTCTGCCCAAGCCTAAGCTTATTCCTTATTAGTAAAAAACCGCGGTCTCG
>NZ_JAUG01000172.1 GCF_000708285.2 Pedobacter borealis DSM 19626 | reverse complement strand
TAATAAGCAGAAGGAAAGTTTTAAAAGCACAAACATGGACACTTTATACCCTAAAAGAAGGAAAAGAAGACTGGACTTCCGAAAAATTGATAAAAAATCAATAATAAATAGACATCCTTCCCTATCCAGGATTGAGACTTTGTATGTCATTAAGTTAAGAGTTTTTAACCACAGATAAACACGGATTTCATATCTGTGTGCATCCTTTCTATCTGTGGTTAAATTATTTTTGCTTGTGCCGAATGCCCTAACTTAATGACATTGAGGTAATGCTCCACATGGTTGTTGGAATAAACAATTACACGACCGGTATTCCAGTTGCCTGGCTGACTGAAGTTTTCTCATTTGTGTTACTTTTTAGTTAACAATCATCTGGTTTATTTATTCTAACACAAAACTTGCCGGTGCATATTGATTCAGGAAAAACTTCAGTGTCCCTTTGACAACCGGTAGCTGCTTACCAATTATTTCACCACGCAGATTTACAGGGCTTGCTTTGGTGTAATTTGAGCCTTTGGGCAATGTAACGGTAACAGCACCGGAATTTCCTGCCTGTTCCCACAAACGCAGCAGCGTGCCCTTATTTCCATCAGGATCTTCACCAAAAGCGCTCACAAGTATACCTTTACGTGAAACAGCAATGCCTGTTTGCTGCGCAGGCAGCCTTTTGCCTTGCCCACTTGCAGTAACAGCTATCAACGGGATTCTTGCTTCCCATGATCGTACAGCGAGATTCTCTGCTGTTTTTTCTCCTTGTTTGATGCCCCAGATACGTACCCTTTCGCTCCATGAACCTTCGGTCCAGTAGGGAAAGTTGGTATTCCACATATTGTTGTACAGATTCACAAATACAGCAGGTTGTTTGGGAAAATAATCATAATCATATTTCCACAGGCCCGGTTCGCCAAAACTAAGCAATGGTGCATCGATAGCACAAATCCCAGCACCCGATTGATCAGGAGCAACCAGTGAGGCGCCTGTTTGCACGCCGTATATATAGCGGTTACCGCCTACAATCTGATCTTTTGCTAAATCCATAGCACCGCCCAAGCGGCCCAGGATATACTTTGGCTTATTCACGTTGAATGGAAAGCAAAGCCATCCTCCATCAGGAACAGTATTGGCGATTTTATTATTGATATTCCATTCCACATCCACATACTCAAATGCTTTAGGAAATGTGAAACTAATAGAAACCGATTCGGCAACAGGATTGGCATTAGCTGCAACCAATGTAACTTTATCGGCAAACGGTGACTGCTCTAATCTCATTTTCCAATCAATAGGTGTGGTGGCCAGGTAAGGGATGTCTGTAGGCAAATTTGGTTTCAGACCCGCAGCAAAATTGTTCCTTACGTAATTTCTGTCGTGATAATCTTTGGTTTGTGCAAAACTGAAACGTTCGTGCAGGAACTGCCCCAGTGCATAAGCGGAATGTTGATCAACCAGTTCCTTGCCAGTTGCCTTTTCAATCAATGAGGCAATTCCGCCTTTTTTCATGTCAAACTTTACCCTATAAAACTTTGTATCAAGCGTAGAGCTTCCTGCACCGGATATCGTATAAGCTGATGAGGTGTTCTTGATGACCTTATAGCCATTTGCGGGTATATTCCCTACTGCTATTTTCTTTCCCTTAAAATCAACCACTCCGCCCCGCATCCAGGGCAATGGATTGTACACCACGATGTCCCCAATGTTTGCTTTCACATTGTTGGCCAACAGGTCCATGCGTGAGGTAAAATTGGTTACAATAATGCTATCGGTGGTATTAATGTACTGTGCTTTATCTCTAAAGGTAGATTCGAATTTTTCATAAAAGCCTTCTTTCCTTGCCTTAATGAAGTCATCATTGTATTTATAACGTTCTGCTTCTGATAGTTGTGTTTTTCCATCTTTTGAAAACGCACCGTAGCCTGGTGAAGATGCTCCAAATGTATGTTCGCCAAAAAGCATGCTGTTTTCATAAGCCTTTGCCAGTGAGCTGGCAAGGGATGTGGTTGAAATTCCCCATCCTTTCAATTGTGTATTCAAGATATCCAATGCCGGTTCAAGCGGACGGATATTCCTCGCTGTTTTTGATTCCTGAGGCATAGCCATTACCCCATGGATCCATGGATCAACCATATCACCGCGAATGGTAGGCACTTGTGGATTTTCGGCCAATAAAACTTTTGCATATTCATCCAGGTCGGTAAAATGCAAGCGGACGTCTTTCATTCCGGCTACCTGTTTTTTTACTTCTTCAATTTCTTTGGGCGAAGGCGGACCGGTATTATCATGCGTCATAATTACGGCCAGGTAGTTTTTTGAGGGCCAGTTCTCCGGGGGTGTTACGCCCGAGCCATAGTGTGGGGTGTAATTGCAAAGTACTTTCGATCCATCGGGACCTACCCACCAAAAAAGTTGCGGCAGGCGTACCGGCTGCACTGTGTAATTACATCCAATCTGCAGGAATTTGATACCTGCATGATGCAACAAGGTCGGAAGCAACCAGCTGTGGGCTGGCACATCGGTCATCTTTGCAGCAATAGGCAACTTATGTCCGTAGCCACGGGCAATCTGAGAAGAGAAGATCAGGCTTCTTACATAGTCTTCCTGGTCCATTACATCCGATTCTATAGTAGCAGGCAGGGCATGTACGCTTATCGTACCCTCCCGGAGTGCCTCTTCTACCTTTTTTCGTCGCTCAGGTGTTTGCAATGGCCCTAATATGGCACCCTTCATGGGCCAGCCGGCAATCGTCCATTTAAAACGTTCATTAACCGGTTTTTTCTTATCGGCTTCTATTAAGCGGATGGCATTGTCCATCATGTTTTCACGGTATTTTTTAAACACGGCACTTGCAGGCATGGTATAACCCAGATCGCAATGTGTTTTAAATACTACCCAGATATCGGTTACTACCGGCGCTTTGTTTCCGGGCAGCAAATTCGATACCGGTGGTGGAAGTGCTATGGGTGAAACGGTTTTGTTATAGTTTTGAGAAAATGCAGGTAAAGCCGCTGTTAAGAGCAGGGCAGCAACAGCGCATTTAATAACCAGCTTGCCCATGGCATTCTCATGCACCAATTCCGCAGATTGCATATAATTACGAAAATGCGCCACCTGTTTTTCTATATAGGTAGTTGCAGTAGTCATCTTTTTTGTAGTCATAAATTTTCTTTAACGAATGTTTTATAATAATGGGTTTATTCCGATTTTAAACTGATCTTTCAATTCTTTTGTACCCTTTGTCCAAAAAATATTGAAAATGCTTATGAATGCAGGCTACTGGTAGCCTAGTATTCACAAAGAGATTATCTTCAACAAACAAGGGACCTGATTGTAAACCGGTCATTATATATTTATTTTTTTTCTACCGGTCATTTAGGTACCTGTTAAGAGATAAAAATATATTCTAGATTATAAAGCATGTGGGATTTACTCCCCGGTAATGCGCACAAAAAACGGATTCACAATTTTAAAGCTAGAAATGTTGAATAAATGAGTAACACCCAGGCTTAATGCCCAGGTGTTTAAAATACTAATTAACCTGAGTTCGATAATTATTTGCTGAAAATTATATCTTATTTACGCCTAATCCCGCTTTATCGTCCTGCTGAATTTATTTCAGCATCTTTTTAGCGTGAAAGACCCTGAAATAAATTCAGGGTGACGACCGTCTTAACAGAAAACTTGATTAAAACGCCACAAA
>NZ_JAUG01000171.1 GCF_000708285.2 Pedobacter borealis DSM 19626 | reverse complement strand
TTCATCAATATCTGTTATACGAATATATTTATTCTTTCCATCGAATTTAATTGAGGCAGAATTCATTCCATACTCTAAGGATGTACAACATTCACCGAGTGTCGTCACCTTCCACTCTTCTTCTAACTCTGGAAACCTAAGTTTTGGCACCAATACTTTATTTGGAACCTTGCCCATTTCTTCTTTTTTAGCCATTTTCTCAATTATTTAATTGTAACTATTGCTAACATTAAGGATTTAAAAAATTAAAAAACTAGACCTAGTTCTTTAAAATAAACTTCGATCTCCTTATCAAGTTCAGCTCTTTTGGCCTCCAGTTCTTTAATCTCCTGCATTACGGCTTGAATATCTATTTCCTCTTCTTCTTCAAAAGTGTCTACATAACGGGGAATGTTCAGGTTATAATCATTTTCGGCAATTTCTTGTAACGGTGCCCGGTAACTGTATTTTTCGGTTACCGTTCTATTGCGGTAGGTTTCTACAATCTGGTCTATATGCTCATCTCGTAAAATATTTTGCGTTTTTACTTTATCAAAACCTTTACTGGCGTCAATAAATAAAACATCTTCCGGGTTTTCCTTACACTTTTTAAACACCAAAATACAGGTAGGTATGCTGGTACCATAAAAAATATTTGCTGGCAAACCAATTACGGCATCTAAATAGTTTTTTTGTTCAATTAAATATTTACGAATATGTAGTTCTGCTCCTCCTCTAAACAAAACCCCGTGAGGCAACACGATAGCCATAATACCATTTTCTGCCAAATGATAAATCATGTGCTGTACAAAAGCAAAATCAGCTTTACTACCTGGCGCCAATTTCCCATATTGGCTAAAGCGGTCGTCGCTTAAATGCAAAGGATTGGCGCTCCATTGGGCAGAAAATGGCGGATTAGCTACAATGGCTTCGAAAGTCTGCCCCATGTGTTGAGGGCGCTCTAAAGTATCTTCTTGTTTAATATCAAATTTGCGGTAATGAATACCATGCAAAATCATATTCATACGAGCCAGGTTATAGGTGGTGCGGTTCATCTCTTGTCCGTAAAAATCACCTACATCTTTTACTTCACGAGCTACGCGTAGCAATAAAGATCCCGATCCACAAGTTGGATCATATACAGATCTTAATTTATGCTTACCAGTGGTAACCAGTTTTGCTAAGATCTTGGAAACTTCTTGGGGTGTATAGAATTCACCCGCCTTTTTACCTGCGCCACTCGCAAATTGGCCAATTAAATATTCGTATGCATCACCTAAAACATCTAATTCGGTATTTTTGAGTTTAAAATCTATCTTATCTAAATGCGCTAAAACTTTGGCAATAATATCGTTTCTCGCCTCCGGCGTTTTGCCTAGCTTGGTACTGTTCAAGTCCATATCCTCAAAAAGATTATCAAAATCTTCTTCACTTTCGGTGCCCATGGTACTTAACTGGATATTGGTCAGGATTTTTTGTAAATCACCAAGAATAAAATTGATGCCCGTTTGATCGCTAGTTGCTTTATCATCGCTACTATTACCTCTTACTGCTACTGCCGAAAATAATTCTTCTGGCTTTAAAAAGTACCCTAATTTTTCAAGTGAGGCTTCTCTTACGGCTTCAAGAATTTCGTCATTCTTAGCCTTACCACTCTTTATGCTACTAAACGTAATTTTATCTTGTGCTAAAATATCATTAGCAAACATCTCCATTTTCTCGCTCAGATACTTATAGAAAATAAATCCCAAAATATAATCTCGAAACTCATCCGCATTCATTTTGCCACGCAAGGTGTTGGCAATATTCCAAAGTTGTTGTTCTAGTTGCTTTTTCTGATCTTCTGACATGGTTATTGGTATGAGAGTTAGTGGGGTGTAAAACTATCAAAAGTTTTTATTCCTCAATGTAATGAATTTGAGATTTATAATAATGATTTTCCAGACATCCCGCCCGAAAAATCATTAATATTAGCACTCGGGCAGAGAAAGCAAATTATTAACTGTAGTGCTGTCAGCTTCAGTTTTCAAATACTTTGCTCCTGAAGCCGTTTCAGCAGTAATTACTTTTACTTTGTTGCCATTTTTCTCTACATAGCAATAACCGCCATCATTCTTTATCCAATTGTAAATTTCCAGTCTTGTATTTTTTCCCTTTGAGTTATCGGCCTCATTTATCCATCCTAGATGGGTAATAGCCAAATTTGGGTTTTCATGATTCCCGTTGTCTTTGTTAATGCATGTGATTTTAATTGCCATAAGATTTGGTTTTAATTTAACTGAACCAAACCTATTTAATACGATACACAATTTTATACGGTTAACCGTAAGCATAAAAAGAACAGCTTAAATATGATTTAGACCTCCAACTCAACCTTCCTCTACCACCCAGCTTAACTTATTTCCCTGCGCCATTACCTCCTTTTCCACTTTAGGTTGCCCCACAAAATTGACGATTATACCATCCTTTAAATGCAGGGCGTGAATAATTTTACCCGCATAATAACGCCGGTCGGCAGAGCGGGCAGCACCGATGAAAAATGAAATGCCCAAGGCGAAAATCAAGGCTTTATCGCCCTGGTGATTTAGGTGTAGGGCTAAGGTTGTTTTCGGAAAATGCATATTATTTAAAGGAACAATCAGGTCATTCACTTCAATAATTTCGTAGCCGCCCTGATCATCCAGTTCGAAATGGAAGCCCATGACCTGCAATCGTGCTTCGGTAGCCTTAGGATGCGGTTTCAGGAGAGATTTAAGTTCGCACTTAGGCAGAATAAGTTTTACTAATCCATCGGAATCTATGCGCAAATCGGTTTCGCTAAGCCATAACTGTCCCAGGGGTTTGCTGCTGTTAAATTCGAAGCCCTTAAGCAAAGTGATATCACCATCAATCAAGCTTTTATGACCTGCATGTTCGGAGGGGATGGTTTTAAAGATTTCGATAAAACGTTTGTTCAGGCGATTGAGGAGATCGCCATAAGCGTAAAGCTTGACCAGCGGGGCAAATGCTTTACGGATATAAGCTGCATTTCTGCTAGCCGTGCCAAAATCGCGACTGCTTTTTTTGCTTGCTTCGGTTTGCTGTTTGTGGGCAGCTTTTTGTCTGACAACATCCTTACTTCCGCGTTTGTAAAAAACAAGATCGCCGAGTTGTCCGTTAATTTTGATAATTCCATTCTGGATAGCCATAATTTTAGTATATTAGGTTAAACAAAAGGGATGATCACCCAATTTAATTAATCTCTGATTAAAAATCCAAAAAAAATATTCCAAAGCCCACCTTTACGCCACATTTACCCCACGTTTAGGCCACCTTCCGGCCAGGCTTGCCTATGCCTTGCTGTACACCTACTTGCCTACTGCTTCGGATTTGCTTTGGTTGAAACAGCGCCACGTTGAAGATCAGCGATGTCAAAGATTTGCATTGCTTTAGGTTGACAGGTTAACGATAGCTAAATAAAAGGCGAAGAGAAACATAGCTTAGGGTTATTTTGGACCACAGCTGTGTCGGCAATGGGGTATGGAAAATGGTGGGCAAGGCAAAATACAAAACGCCCGGATGTATTAACCGCTTATGCTTTAAGGTTCCCGCCTGCGCGGGAATGACGACTGTATTAGAAAGTACAAAGATCTCTCCTCCAAAGGAGTTCCTTCGGAACACTACGATCGAGACGAATTTATCGAGGTAGAATGACTTAATGATAGAAACACTACTAATGAGATTGCTTCGGCTCGCTCAGTCCCAGCCTCGCAATGACGAATTCATCGAGATTAAATAACGCGAATGATTCTCTGCACCCTATTATCCGGCATAGCAGATGGCGAGCGCTTTAAGATCCCCGCCTGCGCGGGAATGACGACCGTATTATAGCGAGCGCCTTAAAGCCCTATCCGCCTATCGGCACCTTCCCC
>NZ_JAUG01000170.1 GCF_000708285.2 Pedobacter borealis DSM 19626 | reverse complement strand
TCACCGTTCACAAAGCCCGTATAAGTGACCGTTAATGTTGGGTTAGCTGTACCATAAACCTTGCTTTGGTTATTGCCCGCGATGGTTAATGCTGCCTTGGTGACCGTCAACAGTTGACTTACATTCGCTGCAGCGGCATGAATGTTGTCGGCTGCCTGTGAGGCGGTAATATTGGCCGTGCCAGCGCCTACTATATGAATATTTCCGTTTACGATGGTTGCTACTGCCGTATTGTCGCTGGCGTAATTTATAGCAGGTGGGGGGCCGTTGTTACTGGTGGCACCGGGTGAAAAGTCGGCATCACCATAGGTTTTGGTTGGGAGTGCGCCAAACGTTATTATTTCGGGGTTAGGATTTACCGTAACGGTAAAACTAAGCGGCTGCAAGCCTGTGCCTGTAATAAAATTACCAATTGAATAAGGGGCACCGCCTACCGTGATAGGCGTTGTTACCGAGTTGTCGGCCGTATTGATCACCGAGACTGTGCCATCGCTATAATTCGTCACATACACCTTGCTACCGTCCGGGCTTACCGATACCCAGGTAGGCCCAGAACCTACCCCGATGGTGGCTGTTACTGTATTAGTAGCCGTACTGATTACCGAAACACCATCACTGCCTGTCACATATAATGTGCTACCGTCAATGCTAACCGATATACCGCCGGGGCTAGCATTGCTTGACGGAATGGTAGCTGTCACGGTATTGGTAGCTGTATTGATCACCGAGACTGTGTCATCGTTATAATTCGTCACATACACCTTACTGCCATCCGGACTAATCGCCACGCCGACGGGAAGATTGCCTACATTAATGGTAGTTACCACTGTATTGCTCACCGTATTGATCACTGAGACTGTGTTACTAAAAAAATTCGTCACATATATGTTGTTACCGTTCGGGTTGACCGATATGACAATGGGACCATCCCCTACGTTGATCGTAGCTGTCACGGTATTGGTAGCAGCATTAATCACCGAGATTGTGCCACCGTTATAATTCGTCACATATACCTTGCTACCGTCTGGGCTTACCGCTACCCCATTAGGGGACATGCCTACGTTGATCGTAGCTGTCACGGTATTGGTAGCAGAATTAATCACCGAGACTGTACCATCGTCGGAATTGGTCACATATACTGTGCTACCGTCAGGACTAACCGATACCCCCTTAGGAGAACCACCTACCCCGATGGTGGCCGTCACCAAGTTTGTAGCGGTATTGACCACCGAGACTGTGCCGTCACCGGAATTTGGGATATAAAGAAAAGATACGGGAGTGGCGGTAATAGTGGCCGTTACCGGGCTGGTGGTATTATTTGTGGCGGTGAACGATGCGATATTGCCCGTACCACTGGCAGCAAGACTGATGCTTGGTTTGTCGTTGGTCCAATTGTAAACCACACCGGGAGCAGCAAGGGTGACGGCAGTTGTAGTCGAGCCACTTGTAAGGGTTTGATTGGGCGCCTGTCTCATTACATATACCTTATAGATATGGATATTGCTGCCGTCTTGAGCGGTTACCATCGTGGTAATGGTATTTGTACCTACATTTAACGATATGCTGCCAGAGGCCGAGCCACTTGCTACTGCTACACCGTTAACTTTTATGGTAGCTGCAGGGTCGGTAAGGGTTGGAGTTATCGTAAGGGATGCTGTAGCATTGGCAACAACTGCTGTGTAGCTTGGCGTACCTGCTGCAAACACCGGGCTTAGCGCACCGCTACTTAATACCAAATTGCTTAATGTGGATGATGGCGGTTGTACCCCGGCGGTTGTAATAAAATTACCTAATGAAACTTGCCTAATACGGCCAGCCTTGGCAGTTACTATTTTGCCAATATTGGGTTTCACTATAGTTGATTGCCCACCCGTGGTAAAAACTGTATAGTCTTTTGATTTAGCATCTTTTATAAGTGTCGATACACCAACAAAGCTCGCTACCGGACTAAAGAAACTAATGCCGGGAACCGGCCCCAATGCGACAATATTGCCCAAAGCAGGCCTGATTGCTGTTTTTACAAGTACTTCAGTCGTCACGTCACCTGTACCAATATTTCCGGGTGACGTGACAGTGCTAACACTGTGTTTTTTGCTGTTAAAAGTTAAGGTACTGCCACCTGCCTGTACAAAAGTACAAGCAACAAACAACAAGGTTGCCAAGCAAATTAAAGACAGTTTTTTGCTAATAAGGTGGGTAAAGGTTTGGATCATATCATTTTGTTATGATGTATCAATCAATTTGCCTGCGAACATATTATCATCAGATAGATATATTCAATATTTTACCATCTCTGTAAAAACTACGCTTAACAAGGCAATTGCACTTCATCTTAATTTGAATTAGCGTAAAGTTATAAAGGTAGAATATTTTTATTGGGCTAAAAAAGCCCAATAACGCCAATAACAAGCCCAATAACGCCAATAATCATTATTAAAATAAATGTAAATATTACACTTCTGAAGGAAGAATATTATGGTGCTTTTTAAAAGCCGCCGAAAACTTGCTGGAGTTACGGTATTTAAAAGTTAAAGCAACCTCTTTAACACTGGTATGGTTGGCTTTTAACATTTGTAAAGCGAGCGACATTTGTTTTTTTTGGTAGTATTGAAAAATGGAAGTCTGGTGAACTTTCCTAAAAATAGTCCGTAATTTTGTGGGGGAGGTATTCAACGCTTGCGCGATGGCATTAATACCGGGAAATGCGATAGTAAGGTTATCTGTTAATATTTTTTCGGCTTTCGCAACCATACACCTATCAGAATCGCGCAATTTTATTTGTTCTTTAATTGGATGATCCGTAGTAGTTGCTGTAAAAAAATCTAAAACAGTCTGTAAACAAAGTATTTTCACTGGTAAAATTCCATGCTGAGCTCGCTTTTCATGTTTTATAAGATCGATTATCTCTCTGATCAATAATTCGGATCCAGGCAATACATTTCCCCAGGTCATGTACGCCGACTCCGTTTCAAAAAAAATTAAAAAATTCTGATTCTCAGCAAAATCAGTGGTCAAAATATTATGCTCAAGCCATGATTTATTAAATGCGAAGGTTGCAAAAACACCCTTATCGCCTTTGTTAAAACAGGTTTTAATTTCAACTCCAGGTTTGTATAAACGCCAACCAAGCATATGAGCGGTCGCGTCGTTTACATTACCGCGTTTGCTATAAATAAAGTGAGAAAGAAAGTAATAGTCGCATGGTTCATTATCATACAACGCGCTTGTAGATAAATTTTTTTTAAACTCCATCTCGGTAATAATTACCCATAGGCCTTCTTCAAGCTCACGATAGCACATAAGCCCGTCGGCAAAAATATTATCGATATGGATTTCATTTTCTTTTTCAAGATATTTTGTAAACGGAATATGCTTAAATTCCTCAATTATCACAGCAGGCGTATTGGAAAGATAAGGAAGGTCGAAAAATCCGTCGTGATAAGTGACCAAGCGCTTTTTAAATTCGGTAAGCCAATTGTCGATGCGAATATTCAGCATTATAAGAAGCCTGTTTAAAAATGGATGAATAAAAGTTATTTGTTGAAAAGTTGATAAAATGGTCATCGCTTATCGGGCAAATGAAAACTTATCCGACAGATTTAAGCGATAACCAATGGTAATTTATAAAAAAAAACTTACAATTAGATGACGAAAGCGAAAACATAGTTTACGGTTTATTTGGAATGCTATCCATTATCTGGTTAAAACAGGGTGCCAATGGCGGATGATGCCATCTGGTTTTGCTAAATGGCAATTGGTTTATTACTAACCTGAGTTCGATTATTAAATCTCA
>NZ_JAUG01000169.1 GCF_000708285.2 Pedobacter borealis DSM 19626 | reverse complement strand
CCAACCTACTAACTTCGAAAGAAAACGGCGAAGCCCTCATGAATACAGCTGAAAACTATAATACAAATGAATAAATTTTCAGCCGGTGTTTTTTGTTTTTTCATGGGCTTTTATTTTTTCAACGGTATTCAAGCTAGCTACGCTGGTCTTTTTGATGCCAAAAAGAAAGAAGCCTGTCCGGCAAGGACTAAAAAAACACCCCGTCCTGCGGACACCCCTCTAAAAGAGGGGAATTATATACCAGCTGAGATTTCAACGTTATTTATATTGATCTTTATGAAATAAATTACCCCTTAGGATGACAACTATAAAATCAATTGATTTTCATCTAATCATTTCCCTGATGAATGGTCTTTAAGAAAAGAGCTACCCGCCCAGGCTTTTTGAGCGGTCCAGGGTGCGGCTGCTTCTGTCCAAAATGCATTATCGGCTGGAAGGCCCAAGGGTAAAAAACCCAATGTTGCCATATAAAGGCTACCGGTACAGGTATATGGATCGGCAATTTCTGGCTGGTGGCCATTAAATCCTAAAACCAACCATCCCTGCGCATCAAAATTTTGATCGCCAGCATACATATTTTCGAACACTTTGGTCAGTGCACAGCGCACTTGCGCCGGACTTAATTCTTTAGGCAGTTTTTGATCTAGCGCAATTTGGCCCAAGGCTTGAAAAGCTGCCGTACGATAAGTTACACTTCTTCCTATCGGGGGGTATTCACCTGTTGAAGAAATCATTCTTTCGGTAACCTGAGCAAAACGTACGGCACGGCTGGTGGCTTTGGTTAACTGTGCTTCGGCCATCTTTTTCTTGGCTACCATTACTTTCAAAATGTCGATCATCATCGGATGGATAACATAAGAATTGTAATAATCGGTACTGAAGCTCGATCCATCAGAATACCAGCCATCTCCAACGTACCATTCATTCAGCTTGTTAATGGCTGTCATGGTGCGGTATGGTTCGTACTCCTCTCCTACGCTTAACAGCCAGGCCTCTTCTATGGCCTGGAACAAAAGCCAGTTGTTATATGCACCGGTTCTATTTCTTAACGATTTAATCTCGGCTATATATCTTTTTTGCGTGGTTTCGTTTAGTGCTTTCCAAATGTTAGGCGCACGCAGAAACCCCTGCACTACATAGGCAGCATCAACAATCGGCTGTGCATCTGTTCTGAAATTGATGTAATCAGCACTTGATGGATCAACCGCATTGCTTAAGGCCTGAATGGTCTCAGCCTTAAACTTTGCCCTTAGCTTCCCCTCTTCCGTATCATCGTCTGGCAGGCTTAACCAAGGGGCAATCCCCGCAAAAGTACGTCCTAATGCTTCTGTATAGCCTACCTCCCTTACATTGTTATAATAGTGTGGTGCTACCTCGGTAGCCATATTTTTTTTCAATGTATTATTGGCCAGGTTATGGATAACGGGATAGGCAATTTTATACAGGGTTTTAACCCAAAAGGCTCTGTCTTGTGCGCCGCTTGCTACCGGAGCTATTTTCGTTTTCTTTGGTTTTTGTGCGTCGGCAACGGTACTTGTTGTTAAAAGTATTATGCATAACAAAAAGGCATATCTAAGATTGTTCATGGCTAAATGATTATTTTGTGCTGATTTCGAAAAATTTGCTGGCTCCAGCGTTAAGGTCCGTGGTGATATAAACCCCTGTTATTTTTTCATCTTTATAACTCACATTTAAAGGCACAATTTGACCACTGGCAGCATCTCTGGCTATTAATTGTTTGGGATCTTTTACTTTAACCTTTTTTACAACCTGAGGCCATGCAACCTTTATGGTCTGACTATTACTGTCTGACGATCCGTTGTATGCTTCGGCAACAATACTTTTATCGTTATGCGCCAGGTTTAAACGGAACATTTCGCTGCCTGCCAATAAAAAAGCGCCAACACCATAAACATCAGTATCCTCATAACCAACTTTATCGGGCGCAGCTCCTTGAGCCTGTACAAAACCCAATTTCCCATCAGGATGAACAGAAGAACTAAGTGCATCCCATGCTTTAGAAATTACGCTTTCGTATTTTTTGTAGGGAATAAGTCCGTTGTTTACCCCCCAGGCCATTGCATAACAGATAAATCCGGTACCGCTGGTCTCTTTTGAAGGATAACTTTCGGGATCGAGCAAACTCGCGTGCCAGCTTCCATCTGCCTGTTGCAGCGAGGCCAGCTTCTCAGACATGCTGACAAACAGTTTTACCAATTTTTTACGTTCAGGGTGATTTTGAGGTGTCACCGATAACAGCCGTACTAAACCACCCATTACCCATCCATTACCTCTGCTCCAGAATACCTTGGTTCCATTTTTTTCTTTTTTGTTAAAATAACGGCTGTCGCGATAAAAAAGATGCTCCTCTTTATCGTATAAATAGGCGGTAGATTTCCACCATAATGCAATTGATTTATCCAGATATTTTGCATCACCAGTTGCCTGGGTTAAATAACCCAAAGCTGGCGGCCCCATAAACAAGGCATCGCACCAGGCCCATTCGCGGGTATAAATACCATTTTTCCATTCCAGGCTTTCTACGTGTGGTAAAGAAACAATGGTATCGGCCAGGGCTTTAAACTGCTGAATATATTCGGGTCTTTTATAAATGGTGTATAGCTGCGAATAAAGTTGACCAACGCAATAGTCATCCGCCATTAAACGATATCTACCAGTGTTCCATTTGTTATCGTCACCAACCTGAATCAGCTTTTTATAATAAGTATCAGTATCTGCCAGGCGGCCCCAAGCCATCATTCCTGCATACATTGCGCCGTTGGTCCAGTCTTTTTTCGGATTTTTCCATCCTGCCGTTTCTAAGTTTGTCCATTGCCAGTCAGCAACTTTTTTCATCTGACTGATGATTTCACTTGTCAATAGCTGTTTTTTTTGCGCGTTTACCTTTTGGAAAGAGAAAAGAACCAAGAGGAATAGAATTATTTGTTTTTGCATTTAATGATTGATTTTAATGATCTGCTTAATAAATTTTGATCATTTATTGTTTATTGGGATATAGTTTAATGTGTAGTAAAAATTCTCGCGATATGCAGGTATATTAAAGGGTAAAATTGTTTATTTGGCCAGTGATTCTATAGGGAAAATCTTAAATGAATAGTGCGAAAACCTTAAACTTTAAGATTTTCGCAAATTTTATTGTAATAAGTCCATTACTTACCAGCTGAGCTTGCGCTTCTGGTTAGTTTTTATAAATGCTCATTTCGGCAATACATGATTTATCAGGCTCTGCCCGTATCGTAATTAGATTTAACAATGATTTTAAAATACCTAAATGTTTTAACGGCGATAATACATTTTTTTGATACTGGCAGTTACCACTCCATAGTAAGTGATTGTGGGATTCGTTTGAAAAACCTGATTGGTATTTAAAATCGCGCAATCTACTTCAGTAAGGAAAGTAGGTGATTTTCCGTATGTACCATTGCCGCTTCCCATTAACGAAGTTCCGTAGCTCGGATCATTTATTCTTGACTCCCGCTGCCTGTTATGGGGCAAATTTAAACAGTGGCCTAACTCATGCGTTAATCCGCCTAACCCACTAATACTACTAGCTTCTTCACCTTTGTCTGGCCAAAAACAGTTTCTACCATAACCCACATAAGGATTATCTATTTTATTGTCAGGGCTGATGATTAAAGTATGTTCACCAGATCTTTCACCTGGATGAGCGGCAAAATAGGCCTCCACTTCGGTATTCCGTCCTACCCTCATATAAGTAGTTCTCTAACGTGGTTCTGCTGTAAACGCTCTACCATAAACTTCCTGTTTCCTTTGCCATTTCAACATTTGGTCCTTCCT
>NZ_JAUG01000168.1 GCF_000708285.2 Pedobacter borealis DSM 19626 | reverse complement strand
TCAAGCCAACCCACTAGCTTCGAAAGAAAAATTTTCAGCCGGTGTTTTTTGTTTTTTCATGGGCTTTTATATTTTCAACGGCATTCAAGCTAGCTACGCTGGTCTTTTTGACACCAAAAAGAAAGAAGCCTGTCCGGCTAGGACAAATAGAACACCCCGTCCTGCGGACACCCCTCCAGAGGCTAATCTTTACACACATTTATTTATGAAAAAATACATTATAATGATATGATTATCAACTATTTACGATTTTTTTCGTATCTTTAATGATGTTAGATCATTGTTATTCAGGTGTTTATAAAGGTTTTTTTATCAGATAATCGTATTGCAGTTAGATTAGAAAATTGTTTGTCAGATTTATTATCTTCGGGAACAGCAGTCATCAATCGGTTAGCTCCAACCCATTCCTTAAAAGCTGCCTTCTATCGCATGCTATCGAACAAGCGATTGGAACATGATTGGCTTTAACGGTCATCAACCAGAAGTGGCTGATCTCTATACTTCTACCGGAAGTTTATACATGGCCACGCTGGGCTTTTTAACCCTGGGTTTACCTGCCGATAATAAATTTTGGACAGATGCACCCGCACCATGGACCAGTTTAAAGGCCTGGAGTGGGGAAACGATAAAAAAGGATTATAAAGTTGAGTATTAATACAAATAATAAGTAAGGTATAAATATATTTGCGGGTAGGATCTGATATCGGTTCAGGTCTTATTGCAAAACTCAATTTTTAACCAATGAACAAATTCGAAAGCCGTTACGCGCAAAGCCCTAAAGAAGTTAAACAAATGGATACCGCAGCTTTGCGGGATAATTTCCTGATCGAAAACGTATTTGAGGCCAACCAGGTAAATCTAACCTTATCTCATTTTGACAGATATATAGTTGGGGGTGCAATGCCTGTTGATCAGAAAATAGCACTTCCAAACCCTGATGATTTAAAAGCGACCTACTTTTTAGAGCGTAGGGAACTGGGTATTATCAATGTTGGTGGAAAAGCAATAATTACTGCTGATGGCGAAAAATACGAATTGGATTATAAAGAGGCTTTATACATTGGTAAAGGTACAAAAGAAGTATTTTTTGAATCTGCCACACCAGGTGAGGCGGCTAAATTATACATCAATTCTGCCCCTGCCCACCACACTTATCCTAACAAAAAAGTAAGCAAAGCTGAAGCAGAGATTGTAGAATTGGGAACGCCTGAAACCGCAAACCATAGAATAATAAATAAGTTATTGGTGAACAGTGTTTTGCCAACCTGCCAATTACAAATGGGTATGACCGAGTTAAAGTCGGGTAGTGTTTGGAATACCATGCCGGCACATACACATGATAGGAGGATGGAAGCTTATTTCTATTTCGAAGTTCCAAAAGGGCAGAGTGTTTGCCATTTTATGGGCCAGCCACAAGAAACCCGACACATCTGGATGCAAAGTGATCAGGCGGTTATTTCGCCAAACTGGTCTATCCACTCAGGCGCAGGTACAAGCAACTATACTTTTATTTGGGGTATGGCTGGCGAGAATTTAGATTATGGTGATATGGATCACTGTGCCATCACCGAATTGAAATAAATTACATCGTCATCGCAACTACATTACCGATTTTTCATCGGTAGCGGAATGGAGCGGTCTTAAATGCATCATAGAATAAAGAACATGTCTAACATATTTAATTTAGCAGGTAAAACTGCATTAGTTACCGGTTGTAAAAGAGGAATAGGAAAAGCAATGGCTTTAGCTTTGGCCGAAGCAGGTGCCGATATTATCGGTGTTTCTGCAAGTCTTGAATTACAAGGTAGCACTATAGAAAAAGAAGTTTTAGCACTGGGTAGAAAGTTTTATGCTTACCAGTGCGATTTTGGTAAACGCGAAAATACCCTGGCTTTTGCAGCTCAGGTAAAAGCAGATCATCCCGTTATCGACATTTTGGTCAATAATGCCGGAACGATTTTACGTCAGCCGATTGCTGAGCATTCGGATGAGTATTGGGATGAGGTAATTGCGGTAAACCAAACTGCACCATTTATTTTAACCCGAGAAATCGGAAGGGAAATGATTGCAAGGGGAAGTGGAAAAGTAATTTTCACGGCATCCTTACTGTCGTTCCAGGGTGGAATTACTGTTCCCGGTTATGCAGCAAGTAAAGGTGCAATTGCGTCTTTAACCAAAGCTTTTGCAAACGAGTGGGCATCAAAAGGCGTAAATGTAAATGCAATTGCACCTGGTTATATTGCAACCGATAATACTTCAGCTTTGCGCGAAGATCAGGATAGAAGCACTTCTATTTTATCGCGTATCCCTGCCGGAAGATGGGGAACACCAGAAGATTTTAAAGGACCTACATTATTTTTGGCATCACCTGCCAGCGATTATGTTCATGGAACAATTTTGACTGTTGATGGCGGTTGGATGGGACGATAGGTTAGTCCTTAGTCCTTAGTCCTTAGTCTGGAGTCTTTAGTCCTTAGTCGATGATTCAAGGGGAATAAACCTCGCAGGTTTTTAAAACCTGCGAGATTTATTTACGCACCTTGGACTCCAAACGCTTAACGCCAAACTTTTTAAAACCTGCGAGGTTTTTATACGCCCAGGGCTAAAGACTGTGGACTTAATACAAGTTGTATATCTCCTTAATATCTTTCAAAATCTTTTCGAAATCGATCTTCAGGTCAATTAAGCGACCGGTGTGGATATCAAATACCCAACCGTGAACGGTTAATCCGCGATTAGAAATAGCTTCCTGAACTGCTGCTGTTTTTAACAGGTTTACACATTGCTCCTGAACATTAAGCTCTACCAATCTGTTATAACGAAGACTTTCATCTTCAATGGCATTCAGTTCGTCTTTATGGATGCGGTATACATCGCGGATGTTTCTTAACCAGGGGTTTAATATGCCCAAATCTGCAGGCTGCATGGCTGCTTTAACGCCTCCACAATTATAATGGCCGCAAACCACAATATGGTTAACTTTTAAATGGCGCACGGCGTAATTTAAAACCGTCATCACACTCAGATCCACGTTGTTTACCAGGTTGGCTACATTCCGGTGAACAAAAGCCTGCCCTGGTTGTATACCCATTAAATCTTCTGCCGTAACGCGACTATCTGAACAGCCGATGTACAAAAACTCAGGGTTTTGGCCTTTCGATAATTCAGTAAAATAATCAGGGTTGATGGCCAGTTTTTCGGCGATCCATTTTTCGTTGTTCTTAAAAACTTCTTCTACATTCATGCTTTTGCTTTAAATAGAATTTTGGGATATGTTGTATTGATAAATTGGCATTTATTGCGCCATAAAACTAAATAAAGATTCTCTCATTTCGGTAAGTTCTTCTTCTTCTCTTTCGTTAGCTTAACTAACAACTTTTTCTGTTAAATGTTTAGTGATTTGAGCGGTATTGTGGAAGGAAACCAGCTATAAATAGTATAAATGTAATAAAGGCTGTGAAAAATAAAAAAGGTTTAAGGCCAGCGGTACTGCTGCCAGGAGTCTTTATGTTTTCAACGGCATTCAAGCTAGCTGTGCTGGTCTTTTTGATGTCAAAAAGAAAGAAGCCTGTCCGGCTAGGACAAATAAAACACCCCGTCCTGCGGACACCCCTCTAAAAGAGGGGAATTATATACCGCCTAAAATTTAAACGTCATTTATATTGATTTTTACAAAATAAATTACCCCTCAGTATGACAAAAATGTTAGATAAGTAAAATAATTGTATCAAATTTAAACAGGCTCTTATATATTTTACATCCTTATCACATGCCCGCAATTTTGCTTATCAGGACAGCTGCCCTAAAATATCTTTTGGCAAGGTTAGAGATGAAAACGGAAGAAAAATAATGTCGG
>NZ_JAUG01000167.1 GCF_000708285.2 Pedobacter borealis DSM 19626 | reverse complement strand
GGACTAAATCCGCCTCGTATACAGTTTCTGTTCGTAAGCCCCCATATTTGCCTCGGACTTCCTTCAGATTCGCAGTCGCCCACGACACCCTTGTCTCTAGCTAGCACTTCCTACTGCAAAGCGTGTTCGGGACTCTAACCCTATAGTCGATTGCCATGCCCGGCGCACCATAAAAAAACCGCACTTTAAAATGTTCAAAGTGCGGTTGTACCGATCAGCAGGGATATTTTGACATTTGAATCGTTTTTTATTGCTTTACAACCCTTCTGCAACCGGTTCCGGATTTAGAACAAACTGTTTGTTCTTTATATTAAAATTCACGTTAAGGTATCCGACAACCCTGCCGATCTGATTGGAGATCAGAAAATCATTGCCTTTACCTATCGTAATATTATCGTAAATGATGGTCATGACATTGCCTGTGGGCGTTTCGATATGTTCAAAATTAAATATCTGAAAGGCTTTATTAGTTTCCTTATCGATAATCTTTAATTCGCGCATGTGTGCTTCGGTAGACTTGCTCTTTTTAGTAAACACCAATAAAACAGTAAACTACTGACTTTATATGTTTTTTACAAAGCTTCAAATTCTTTTTCGTCAACAATAATATCATGGGTAACTGTTCTATGGTCAACAGGTATTTTATAATACTTCATTACCACAATGATCTTCGTCATGGGTATCTAAGCCGACTTCCTTGCAGAAATCACAACGGAGTTCCGTATCGGGCTCCGCAATCTTTTGACCCTGTGATAAGTCTCCAGGCCTTCGGATATTGGTAGTTGATTTCCCATAATGCAATATAGCAAAAGTTATAAAAATTAAAAGCCACTTGGTGGGTGGCTTAAATTATATCGATATCATTTCTTATTGCATCTATTTCATCCATTGTTTCTGATGGACATTTGCCCTCAAGTCTGATAATAAATTTTTTATGTAGTGGTATCTCGTATTCAACTCTTAAGTAGGTTTCTTTTGTCAGCCTCATCATTTTAAAAGCTTTACTGCCAGGCTTAATGCATATTTCTTTTTCATGAGATCTTTCAGTTCCTGTACACTTTATAACGATACATTCGTTGTCAACTTCATCCTCAACAACAACTGCCGATCTAACGCTGGTTCGCATTGGATCTTCTTCGTAGGGATAATAAACTTTGACTACATCTCCTCGTTTATAGACCGCCATGCTTAACTGCTACTTTAGAGTTATTCTTAACTCTATCTTCCTGTTTCCAGTCTGATAGATCGACACTCTTATAACAGTCAATTAATTCTTTGAACAATTCTGTGTTAGTTGCTGGATCTATAGTGTTAGGATATACGAGAGAGGTGATTTTTTCAGATGAATATTTTAATTCGGCATGCAGCTTTTCAATTTGGTTAATTACCAAATTCAAGAAAAAAGATTTGTTCGATTTTTTTTGAAGACTTTTTGCCAATGGAAGGACAGTATCCGAATAATCTTCATACATGTGTAGAAAATCTAATTCTAGCTCCATCTTATCTCTTTCTTCAAATTTTTCAAGATCAACTAATAAAGATTTTACAGTCCTATTTAAATCAGCTCTTTGAAACCTTAAGCGAATAGAGAATTTGCCTAAAATAAATGGCATAGCAATTTTATATCCAACAAGACCAAAGTAAAGCTTTGTTTTTTTTATTGAAGCATCAAAGTCACCAATGACTTTGTTCAATTCATGTTCTTGATTATCGATAGAAAACGATGTCATGACTTAATGAGAGCAATTTTTTTGAGGAACACTTTATCTTTAATAAACCGGGGTGCAAAAGTAGGATTTTTTTCTGAACAAAACCTTGTTGTACAAAAAACATGTCTTTAGAACATATTCCCTTTCTTGCGCCTTCGCTTAATTAACGTCTAATGTATGGGTTTGGTTTTTCTTGTGCAATAGCTACCGCTACTGCTATTGCTGCTTTTATTCATTCACTAACAGTATAAATAATATTCATTTTACGGAAAGCTGTAAATTTTGATTTAAAGACATTTTTTCGCTAAAATATTTAGTATTAAGCATAATTGTAACAAATTAGTTACGTTTGTGATTTTTACATTTTTCGTATTGGGTCTCGCTCCCCAATTTAAAAAAATTGATAATGATACGTGTATATCGTTACGAATTTACTAACATATAGTTCATAACTCCCAACCGCCCCAACCCACTGCAGGTGCCAGTCATATTTGAATGTAGCTTTTATTTTGTATATTCAAATGTATACCAAAACAAAAAAACGCTTTGAAAACATCTGTTTTCAAAGCGTTTTTTTGTTTAAAAGTACCCAAGAGGAGATTCGAACTCCCACACCCATACAGGCGCCAGCCCCTCAAGCTGGTGCGTCTACCAATTTCGCCACCTGGGTTTGTGCTGCAAATATAATTTAATTTTGGATTTCAGAAACAATGATTTACAATTCAATTTTTAAACCATCGTAAGCCAATCGAATATGCGCTGGCAAGTCTTTTTCCACATCAGCATGTTTACCCAAATTATGACTGATGTGTGTTAGGTAAGTGGTTTCAGCACCTACCCTTTCCGCAAAGGCAATGGCCTCGCTTAAAGTAAAATGAGAAATATGCGGTTCTTTTTGCAAAGCATTAAGCACCAACACTTTAGTGCCTTTTATTTTCTCAAAACTTGGTTCCGATATGGTTTTAGCATCCGTGATGTACGTAAAATCGCCAATTCTGTACCCTGTAATGGGCAACAAGTGGTGCATCACTTCAAAAGGAATAATTGTACTTTCGCCAATTTTAAAATCTTCGCCATTGGTTACCGTATGTAAATTAATCTGTGGCAAACCATGGTATTTAGTTTCAGCAAAAATGTAATAGAACTCTCTTTTTAAAGCCGCTTGAACCCTATCTGTCGCATAAACATCAATTACCTTATGCAGCAGGTAATTAAATGGCCTAATATCATCTAAACCAGCAATGTGGTCTTTGTGTTCGTGTGTAAACAACACCGCATCCAGATCTTTTACTTTTTCGCGTAAAAGCTGGTAACGGAAATCAGGCCCACTATCTACCACGATGGTTTTATCAGCTGTTTCAATTAATATCGAAGTCCGTAAGCGGTTATCTCTTTTATCAGCAGATAAACAAACTTCACAATTACAAGCAATTACAGGAACGCCTTGTGATGTACCAGTACCTAAAAAAGTAACCTTCATCTCCTTAAACTTTCCTTTCTATAATTGTAATGCTGGAGTTGTATCTTCATTAAAATAATTCGGTTTGCTGTAAGGATAGGTAGAATTGGCGCTGTTTTTCTTCTAGCAGGTTTTCGTCTGTATTGGTTTGCTTAACCAAAGCAACCAATGCCGCAATTTTTCCTTCCAGATTTGAAAATTTGTTTACCACAACAACCTTATTGTGCTCGAGCAGGCAAGAACCCGTTTTAAAGTTCCCTTTCTCATAACGAACCTTATAGCCCATAGCAAAAAGCAGGGTTTCTAATTTCTCTAAAGTATGGTTTGTTAGTGGCAATGACATTGGAAACAAACTTAGATAAATCTGCGCAGCATTCATAAACACATGATGAAAAATTTATCAACCACTATGTTCACTTCTAAAACATTTAGAAAATCAGGGCTCTGGATCAATCGGTTACGAAGCCCTGCCATCTGCTTTACTCATCCTGAACAATTTCGGGAATCGTGCCCGTTCCTGTTTTATCGAACCTGGGTTAGGCGCTTTGCTAGCTTACGTTAATAAACCATAGGTTTTACCGAAGAACGTCGTCAATCCCAAGTGGCGGAGAAATCAAAAAACCAGTTGCACAAAAGAAAAAATAGCACTACCAAACCTTAAACGCAGTGGTTTTGTGTTCATAAACGCTGCTTCAAAATGTTACGAAAATTGAACACAAACCTCGGAGGGCTCAATCAGCCCAAAGAAAACACAAACAAAAACTGATTAAACGAAGTGCCG
>NZ_JAUG01000166.1 GCF_000708285.2 Pedobacter borealis DSM 19626 | reverse complement strand
GCTTTGGGTAATTGGCGCTCCAAAATGCGCCAGCATTCTTGAGCACAAATAAAAATAACATGATCTGCGAAAAACTACCATGCCCCCGCGGCAAAGAGCGGAAAAGACAATGTTTGGGTAATTAATGTTTTTTTCCAAATAAATGCCTTTAGTAGCTAGAAAGATGCTGATCCCGAACATTCGGGACAGCATGACGACCGCCTTAATGAATGTGCACTAAAAACAAATATAGAATTAACAAAAGATGTGTCCACACGATAGGATGTAAAATCGGGACAGGATGACGAATTTCCGTTATTTCCGTGGCTAAATTGAAATCTGCACTTATTTCACAATCATCAATTTTGCAAACTTAAGCAGTAACTGTTTATTGCCCAAGCCCTGGAAAAATACAGTAGCCTTAACATCAGGCAGGGTTCCCTCCAAGCTGATAATTTTTCCAAAACCGAATTTTTCGTGCTCAACTTCCATACCGCCTTGAAATTCATGTGGTTGAGATGGGGTAAAGCCAGGTGTTGGTACGTGTGCTTTTGCCAATAGCGATGTTGTTTTCGGGCGGACAGGTGGGGCAGAAGTCGTTGCGCCGGCCGCTGGTTTCGGTTTGCTAAAGAAATCACGTGGCTGCGAGGTCCATGTTTTGCGGTCATCGTCAAAATTACCTTCAAAACTGCTCGACTTGGCCGGTTTTACATCCAATTCTAAAAATTTCGGACTAATTTCGTTAATGAAACGGCTTGGTTCGCAGTTGGTTAACGTTCCCCAGCGGTAGCGGGAAGTGGCATAAGTAAGTGTCAGTTTTACTTCGGCACGGGTAATGGCCACATAAAACAAACGGCGCTCTTCCTCTAAATCAGTGCGGTTGGTTAACGACATTTGTGATGGAAACAGATTTTCTTCCAATCCAACAATAAACACGTTTTTAAACTCCAGACCTTTGGCCGAGTGGATCGTCATTAAAGAAACCGTATCCTTATTTTTATCTCCATCTTTATCATCATTGGTTAAAAGGGCAACATCCTGCATAAAGATATCGAGACCTTTTTCTTCAATATCCTCGCGTTCTGCAAATTCCTTAATACCATTTAATAACTCCTGGATATTTTCATACCGTGCACGCCCTTCAACGCTATCATCAGTATATAATTCTTTTAAAATACCTGCATGTTGGGCAATAAACAAAGCCGTATCATAAGCATCGAGCTTTTTTGCCTCTGCCTGAAAACTTTGCATCATCATAGCAAAATCGTTCAATTGATTAGCTAAACGCCCATCTACATATTCGTGTGCATTCGAAATTACATCCCACATGGTTTTTCCATGCTGATCTGCCGCAACAATAATTTTATCGATCGAAGTATCGCCAATACCACGTTTAGGGTAATTGATTACGCGTTTTATAGCTTCTTCATCCTTCGGATTAAAAGTTAAACGGAAATACGCAATTAAATCTTTAATCTCTTTGCGTTGGTAAAAAGATTGACCGCCATATATCCGGTAAGGAATATTTAATTTGCGTAAGCCCTCCTCCATAGCCCTGCTTTGTGCGTTGGTACGATACAAAATGGCAAAATCGTTGTGTTGGTAGCCTTTTGTACTGCGTTCCTGAATAATGGCTTCGGCAACCAGTTTACCCTCTTCGTTATCGGTAAAAGCCCGCGAAACTTTAATTCTTTCCCCTTCTGCATTTTCTGAGAAAACGTTTTTTTCGAGCTGGTTTTTGTTGTTTGCAATGATACTGCTCGCAGCATCAACAATATTTTGAGTAGAACGGTAATTCTGTTCTAATTTATAAACCTTTAAATCAGGATAATCACGTTCGAAATTTAAAATATTCTGGATGTTTGCGCCACGGAAGGCATAGATACTCTGTGCATCATCACCTACTACACAAATGTTCTGATAAGCCGCTGCCAGTTTTTTCACAATGGTATATTGCGAAAAGTTGGTATCCTGATACTCATCCACCATCAGGTATCTAAATTTCTGCTGATATTTATTTAAAACATCCGGATGTTCTTTCAATAAAATATTGGTTTTGAACAACAAATCGTCGAAATCCATTGCCCCAGCTCTAAAACAGCGCTTGGCATAGGTTTCGTAAATCTGGCCGATTAATGGGCGTTTATTCTGGATATCTTCGGCCTGTATCTGGTCGTTAGCTTGATATTCGCCCCAGGAAATTAAATTATTTTTGGCTGATGAAATTCTATTAAAAACAAAATTTGCTGCATATAATTTATCATCCAGCTGCATTTCTTTCAAAATGGCCCGGATTACACTTTTACTATCATCGGTATCGTAAATGGTGAAATTGCTTGGATAACCGATTTTCTCGGCCTCTACCCGTAAAATCTTGGCAAAAACAGAGTGAAAAGTACCCATCCAAATGTTCTTTGCCTCTGCACCAACCACTTTACTAATACGCTCGCGCATATCCTTACTCGCCTTGTTGGTAAAGGTTAAAACCAGAATGTTAAAAGGATCGGTACCGGTTTGAATAAGGTGGGCTACACGAAATGTAATTACCCTGGTTTTGCCCGAACCTGCACCTGCAACAATCATTACTGGTCCTTTTGTGTTCTCTACTGCTGCTCTTTGTTGTGGGTTTAATCCTGCTAAATAATCCAAATCGGCTCCTGTTTTTTTGAGGTTCAAAAATAACAATTCCTATCGCTTTTTGCCAAAGTTGTTAGTAATTAGTTTAAAACCTAATCGGTCGCCCCAACCGTTCGTCATTCTGAACTTGTTTTATTAGCTGTTCTTATTAATTTTAGGTCTAATAGCTACTTCGTGGTCAGAATCTATCCTTATATTGGCTTATATGTTCTTATCTATCTTATATGGTAAAGTGGACCTTGTTTTTATAGGGCTAATATGGCTATGGTAGATCTGTTTCTTTGGTTTTTTAGAAAAGCCAAACCTGTATTTCATTGGGTTCTGTAGTCCTTTGCTTTGCTCATACGCCTGCAGGCATTTCTCACAGGCCGGTATCCGCTTCGCCAAGGTTTATGTAAATTGGGTTTGTGCTACTATTAAAGGTTTAAAACCCACAGCCTATTTTATCGTTCGTCATTCTGAACTTGTTTTATTAGCTGTTCTTATTAATTTTAGGTCTAATAGCCACTTCGAGGTCAGAATCTATCCTTATATTGGCTTATATGGCCTTATCTATCTTATATGGTAAAGTGGACCTTGTTTTTATAGGGCTAATATGGCTATGGTAGATCTGTTTCTTTGGTTTTTTAGAAAAGCTAAACCTGTATTTCATTGGGTTCTGTAGCCCTTTGCTTTGCTCATACGCCTGCAGGCATTGCCCACAAGGCCGGTATCCGCTTCGCCAAGGTTTATGTAAATTGGGTTTGTGCTACTATTAAAGGTTTAAAACCCACAGCCTATTTTACCGTTCGTCATTCTGACCTTGTTTTATTAGCTGTTCTTATTAATTTTAGGTCTAATAGCTACTTCGTGGCCAGAATCTATCCTGTATTGCCAGTATAAGGGTCGTCATTGCGAGGAGGAACGACGAAGCAATCTTTCACGCTAGTGATCCTTGCCATAAAGATTGCTTCGTCGGCTGAAAAAGCCTTCTCGCAATGACGATGCCTCGCAGCTTATTACTGCACAAAAAAATTCTCTGCATTAATATTGATTTTTATACAATAAATTATGCCTCAGGGTGACATCATTTTGCGATTTATCCCTTAACTTAATCACATTGGGGTACTGCTTCAACTTTTTCTAAATGGTCAAAACCATATTTCATTTTTGAGGCTGCTTTTGCACCTACGCTGTTCGTAAACCTGATGGCAGCGGCAGCCCCGAAGCATGAGGGCTACAGCGAACAGCAGGACTGCAATCTCCGATGAAAAACCACCCTCTCATTTCCAATCAATGAAAAAATTATATCGACTAATTTTCTTTTCGGAGCGCAATGCCTGTGCAGGTAATCAAGTTGGTTCCCGCGTGTCGCTTCGCAAAGGTTCATATCATTTTTTGTGCTACTATTTACGCCTAA
>NZ_JAUG01000165.1 GCF_000708285.2 Pedobacter borealis DSM 19626 | reverse complement strand
AACCTGAGTTCGATAATTATTAGCTGAAAATCATTTCTTACATACGCCTAATCCAGCTTTATCGTCCTGCTGAATTTATTTCAGCATCTTTTTAGCGTGAAAGACCCTGAAATAAATTCAGGGTGACGACCGCCTTAACTGAAAACTTAATTAAAACGTCACAACGTGAGATTTAATAATTCGAACTCAGGTTAGAAGCTAAACCTAAAATAAATAAAATATGTGTTGAAGGCACATTCTTAGTTTAATACTGGTTAATAGCCTAAGAATAAATAATGAATTAAATTTTAATGATTTGTTAGCATGCTAACGACTAAAACTGATACACATTTAACATTTGCCCGTTGTTATGAAAACATATGAAACTTTATAATTTAAAACCGAAACCTTGCACAACAAAGCGGTCTCGAAATAAAAGTTTGCGAAAGTCGCAATAATCTTATGTTTGCATATTAAAATTTTGCATATTTAGAAATTTTATTCTGTAATATTTGCATATACATTAAAATTTTTCTAAATTTAGTCTTCCGAGACAGGAGAGAAAGCATAAAACCCCGGCAATTTTGCTGGGGTTTTGTGCTTGGAGAGAATTAATAGAATCGGTTTTTAGTTCAGCGCGAAATTAACATTGATGTTGTATTTTACCCGCACAGGCCTTCCCTTAATAAGGCCAGGGGTCCATCTTGGCGACTTGTTCAATACCCTAAGTGCTTCTTTATCCGTTTCTGGTGATAGGCTTTTAATTATTTGAAAGTCATTTAAAGTGCCATTTTTTTCAATTATAAAAGTGGCGAAAACCTTACCTTTTGTATTGTTCCGCTGCGCTGCTTCAGGGTATTTAATTTCGTGGCTTAAGTATCTATAGAAATTTGAAATGCCTCCTGGAAACCCAGGTTGTTTTTCAACGGATACAAAGTCGTAAACTTTATCAGGGTTATTTTGCGCTTTAATGGAATTATAGCACATAGCAATGCCCGTTAGGGCTAAAAAGATTAGCTTTCTCATTGTTTTTTTATTAAATGTTGATTATTTAGTTTTTCTTGGGAGTTACTTTTGATTTTTTAGTGGTAATAATCACCACTCCATTTTTACCCTTATCGCCATGTAAAGTTATAGCAGACGAATCTTTAAGCACTTCTATTGATTCAATAGATTGCTGATCCAGGTTTTTTATTTCTGAAACTTCTTTCCCATCCACAACATAAAGTGGTTTTGCCCTGGGGTCAAAATCTCGGTTTAGTAGGTATCGCTTCCTAACAGGCATTTCGCAATCAGGTAATGGACGAATACTAAAGCCTGATACTTTTCCATTCAAAGTAAGATCTATAGGTTTTATTGCTTTGTTTTTAAGCCCATAACTGCCTACTGCATTACTTTTGGTTTTAATTTCTATCACCCCTGCCAAACCATCAGTACCATATTTGCTTAGTGCTACATTATCTTTATAAATGCTAATAGATTCAATATTATCAGGATTTACCTCATTCAGGGCAGAGCTTCCCCTGGTATATTGCTTATTCCCGTCTATAACAATCAATGGCTCTAGCGCATCAGTAGCATGTAGGTCTCTCAGCGTTATTTTGGTTGCTTTAGTACTGTCGGCTTTTTGTGCAAAACCAACTAGACTGAAACCCATTATTATGGTAAAGGCGACTATATTTTTCATTTTGGTTAGAATTTTCTTTTAAGTTCGAAAAAATTAGAAGTTTTGTCGATAGTAAGTTCCTTTGCATCCAATGGTCTGAAAGCATTGTTTTTAGATCCTTTACTTGTAATTAGAATTACACCAGCTTTGGCTTTTGGCCCATAAAGACTAACAGCTGCCTGATCTTTTAAAACGGAAATCGATTCTATATTATTTGGATTTATAGTGTTTAGTTGACTATTGTTTGGCAACCTCACACCATCTAAAATGATTAATGCTTCTTGATTAATGCCATCTTTTAAGGTGATCCGGTTTGCTGGTATACTGCTTGTTTTAGTTTCTTTTGTGGGGTCATTGAGTGTGAAATTAACGTTGATGTTGTATTTTACCCTCACGGCTAAGCCATTCTGGATGCCTGGGTTCCATTTTGGCGATTCTTTTATTACCCTCATCGCTTCTTCATCTGTACCACTTCCTAAACCTCTTGTAATTTGGACATCTGATAATGAGCCATCTTTTTCAACAACAAAACTGAGAAAAACTTTACCTTGCACATTATACTCCTGTGCCATTTTTGGATACCTGATGTTGCGACTCAGATATTTATAAAAACTAGCTATACCGCCTGGAAACTCCGGTTGTTTCTCGATCGAAACAAAATCATATACTTTGTCCGTATTTTCAGATTTAGTGACACTGGTTTCTGCTTCGGCAGTTTTAGGGAGATAAGATATGATATTAATCTTGTTCAGATTTACATATCCATCCGATTTAGGTAATAATTTATTCTTAAACTCTTCTGAAGATTCTGGAATTTTAAAACTTACCGTTAAAGCATATTTGCCATCTGCTACAGTTTTAAATCCTTTATAAGATAAAATTGCTTTCATCACTTCTTCATCGCAACCTGCTCCCAGTTCTACATTCGATGTAATATTGGTAACCCTGCCGCCTTTTAGATTAAATTTTATCTGGGCATTACCTTGTACCTCATCGCTGCTGGCTGTGCTTGGGTATTTAATATTTCTTAATAAAAACTGATAAAATCCTTTCCAGTTTACATCTGTTTTACCATCAACCGATAGTTTAGGCGCCGGAATAGCTTCAGTAGGCTCTTCTGTGACAATTGCCTGCACCATTTCGATCGGTTTATCCAAAGGGATCTGGTCAGAAATGGACATTAATTTTTCGTTTTTACGAACGGTTGCAGATGAAAACACAATTAGAACCGCAAAAAGTGGAATAAAAATTCCATACTTCATAATGGCGATCTTTTTAGACCGCTCTTTATGAAGCATGAAAATTCTTTTTTTAATCAACGATTTTTCTAAAAAGCCATTTGTTAAGGTATTTGGCGAAATGCCAAACGACTTACTTAGCAATAACATGGCATATTCAGCTTTATCACCCTGAAATTCGGCAGCAAGTTCGTCGGCTAAAAACTCGTGGATATTTTTAATTGCTTTTTTATAAAGATAAATCACCGGGTTTAGCCAGGTAATAATCCCTATAATTTCGAAAAACAAAATATCTACGGTATGCCATTGTTTGATATGTGCTTCTTCATGAATATCAATCACATCCATTTGTGGCAATTCCCGATCAATTACTTTTTTGCCAAAAAAAGAGAAAGCCGAGCCAGCCCTGCTTATTGAAATGAGTTTTTTAACCGCTAATAGGTTAAACACCAATCTACCTAAGAAAAACAAAATACCTGCGCAATAGATGTAAACGAATGCGTTCCCCCAGTTAAAACCGGTATTGCGCTCCGTTACAATCGTTGCTTGTGCTAATACGGCTTCCCAATTAACTGAAGTGTAAACCTGTTGCGCCGCTTTCTGCTCCGTTAGCCATTCTAAACGGATAAATGGTATAGATATTGACAAAACGCCCGCAGCTACTAAATAAATGCGGTTTAAAGTGAAGTAGGTTTCCTTATCTAACAGTAATTTGTAAAAACCGAAAAAAACAATTAAGTATAAGTTCACCTGTAATAGGTAGTGGGCAAAACTCATTTTGGCTTATGTTTAATTTTGTTAATCATTTTTAAAATTTCATCAACATCGCTTAAATCCAGTTTTTCTTCTTTAACGAAGAAAGAGAACATACTCTCTACCGAATTTTCGAAGTAATTGCCCAACAACTTTTCTGTTGCGTGGCGTTTATATTCTTCTCTACTGATTAAAGGATGATATTGATGGGCCTTACCGAAAGCTTCGTGACCAATAAAACCTTTGGTTTCTAAAATTCTAATAATGGTTGATACGGTATTGTACGCAGGTTTAGGGAGGGGGAGTTCATCAATAACTTCTTTGACGAATGCTTTTTCCAATTGCCATAAAACCTGCATAATCTGTTCTTCGGCTTTGGTTAAATCTTTAATTTCCATAATAGTTAATAATAATAAGGATGATAGCAAATTGCTTTGCCTTAACTAAAGGTAAAACTAATTTATTAGTTGTCCAAATTTTATTGAATAAATTATTGGAAACCTGAGTTCGATTATTAAATCTCACTTTGTGACGTTTTAATCAAGTTTTCAGTTAAGGCGGTCGTCACCCTGAATTTATTTCAAGGTCTTTCACGCTAAAAAGATGCTGACCACGTAGTAGCTACAAGACAATTGAAAATACTATTTCTACTTGTAAAATAAATTCAGCAGGACGATAAAGCTGGATTAGGCGTGTATAAGATATGATTTTCAGCTAATAATTATCGAACTCAGGTTATTAGTAAGTGGCTTGATTTTAAGTGGAGAAATAACCCTTGCAAAGAAGGAAAATAACAGTTTAATAATAGTTCAACTAAACTTCCTTTAACTTTTTATTCAAAGATTTATTAGACTTTTCAGCCTAACTTCAAACACCAAAATATTTTTCGAAAAACGCTCAGTTTATAAAATAAGTTAAAAATTGTTGAATTCAAGAAAAGTACATTAGCTCTGCTAAAAACCGCTATTTTGAACTTGATTTCATGTTGTTAAACAGCGTAAACAATGGGATTATTTGTTCAACAGTAGTCCCCGAAAGTGCATTTGAAGGGAGGATTGAAAAACCCGACTTCTTTTTTTTGGTGCGCCGGGCATGGCAATCGACTATAGGGTTCAAGTCCCGAACACGCTTTGCAGTAGGAAGTGTTAGCCAGAGACAAGTGTGTCGTGGGTGACTGCGAATCTGAAGGAAGTCCGGGGCAAATATGGGGGCTTACGAATAGAAACTGTATACGAGGCGGATCTAGTCTGGGTGATGTTGCCAAACAAACAGAAGCCCAATACTGCACGG
>NZ_JAUG01000164.1 GCF_000708285.2 Pedobacter borealis DSM 19626 | reverse complement strand
AATCATATCTTATACACGCCTAATCCAGCTTTATCGTCCTGCTGAATTTATTTCAGCATCTTTTTAGCGTGAAAGACCCTGAAATAAATTCAGGGTGACGACCGCCTTAACTGAAAACTTGATTAAAACGTCACAAAGTGAGATTTAATAATCGAACTCAGGTTATTAGTGCAGAAAAAACAGCTTTCGGCCTTTTCGGCTAAACTCCTAAGTTTTTCTATAGCTTCTTTGCCGCCCAAATCTTTAATGTTATTTTCTTCCTGAGTATTGTTAGTACTCCCTTCTTGTGATGTTGCCATAGTATTAGATTTTATATAAACTACAATGAAAAATAGCGTTTGGTTTTAATTTTTTTTACGAAGAGTGGTTGGCGAATGGCGTTAAGTAGCGCGCATAGCGTATGATTTATTGACCAAAAATTATGGAGTTTTAATCAAAGGCAATATCTTTAATTAATGGATATCAAAAAACCGAAACCCTTTACTGCTGAAATCAAGATTATTGGCATCAATCCTTTTGTATTTGTACCGGAAGAAGCGTTAAACTATGCTTTCCACCAAGCAGGAAAAAACAAAGGTCAGTTTCCAGTTACAATGAAAATTGATGGACATGAGTTTAAACAAACTTTGGTAAAATATGCAGGCGATTGGCGTTTGTACCTGAATACGCCGATGCGAAAAGCGGCAGGCAAAGATGTTGGAGATACCGCAAACTTCGAACTTGAATTTGATACTGAAGAACGAACAATAAAGATAAATCCTAAATTGGAGCAGACTTTAGTAGAAAATAAAAAAGCTAAGGATGTATTTGACGGCCTTGCCCCCCATTTACAGAAGGAAATTATACGTTATATTGCCAACCTCAAAACGGAAGAATCGGTAAACCGCAATGTAAAAAAGGCTATTCAGTTTCTTTTGGGTGAGGAAAGATTTATTGGAAGAGATAAACCTTAGTTGCCGCAAAAGGTCCTTCAACGAGCTCAGGATGACACCAAAACGAAATTAACATCTTGTATTTCAGGTAAGCCCCTTCATTATAAACCCGATTATAGTGAAAGCCTCCGCTTTTTCAGCGGTGCTTATAACAGAGGCGAGACTACAGCTCCGAAAAAATGCTGCCCATTCATTTCCAACAACAAAAAATGCGTACACAGAATCTGATTCCGCAAAAAAGCCATCTCAATTTTGAAATGGCTCTATATATGATGTGCTCAATACTATCTATAACGAACTTGCTGTTGCTTATCCATCATGCCCATCTGATCTTTCATCTGTTTAATCTGATCGGCCAGTAATTTATTTTTATCTGCTTTTTTAGCTTCGGCAAGATACATGGTCGCTTCGCGTTTGTTACGCTTAGCCATTGCAATACCTGCTAAACTTAATTTTGCTAAAGCAATGTTATGATCCATTTGCATACCCAATGCAAGCGATTTTTTGAAATACTTCTCACTTTGCATCGGTGCTGTTCTGCTTTCAATTAATCCGATCAATAAATTATAATAACCATGTTGAACTTTGATCAACTGCGTTTCGTAATTGGTAATCCGATCTAAAAACATTTTTGCTTTAGGCATGTTATCTTTTCTAAGAAACCATTGTGCTAAAAGCATATTCTCGTTAAAGAAATAAGTTACAAGCACAATTATCCCCAATAAAATGGCAACAATACCCCATGGCCAAAAGCCGAAAATAAATAAAGCTACTGCGCCACCCAGTAAAGCAAACCCCGCAATTAATCTGATAATATTTGGCATAAATTTTATTCTAATTATTTTTTTTGCAAATATCGTGTTTAAATGGCAGAAATTAGATTTTAAAACAATAATTTCATTAAAAATTTAAAAGCTCACAAAAACCGTCTCTTAAATATGAAAATCCTATTATCCATCACCCTAATCGTACTTGCAATGAATGTTTCTGCACAGGAAGTTAATAAAAAAATCCACGATCAAGTCCACCATAAAGATATTCTGATTAACGCCTGTACGCGTGAAGGAATTACCGCTTTTCCTGAGTTTAAAGAAATGTACGATCCACTTTATGAGGCATATGTACCGGATGCAGCAACCATGATCGAACTGAAAAACCTGGTTAAAAACGAAAAAATAAAAATTGTTTTGGGCACCTGGTGCGGCGACAGCAAAGCAAACGTACCAAACTTCTTTAAAATTTTAGATGCATTGCACTTTAAAGGGAAAAACGTAGAAATTATTGCAGTAGATGGAAATAAAAAGGCTGAAAACGGCATCCTAGATGGCCTGGATATTGTAAGGGTACCAACTTTTATTGTTCTTGATAAAAAAAGAAAAGAACTGGGACGGATTATAGAGGGACCAAAAACAACACTCGAGGGTGATTTACTGGCGATATATAAGAAGAAATCTTAAACTTTTTGAGAAGATTTTGGTTCATGGTTTAATGGTCCATGGTTGATGGCCAAGGAGTTCAGAACCTAATAGCTTAATACTTACGAACTCATAGTTTAATAATTTATAGATAATGGTCCATGGTCTAAACTGAACACCCAAACCATTGACCATAAACTATCAAACCATCAACCATATTACATACACATCTTACATAAAAAACATGTCTGCAGCATTAGAACCAGGTTGGTTAGCCGTTTTAGAGGAAGAATTTGAAAAAGACTACATGAAAAGCCTTAAATCTTTTTTACAGGAGGAGAAAAACAAAGGAGCCACGGTTTATCCAAAAGGTACTGATATTTTCAACGCATTAAACACCACACCATTTGACCAGGTAAAGGTTGTGATTTTAGGTCAAGATCCCTATCATGGTGCTGGCCAGGCGCATGGCCTGTCCTTTTCCGTACAACGCGGTGTAGCCGTTCCGCCATCGTTAAAAAACATTTACAAAGAGCTGGAAACTGATATTGAAGGTTTTAAAGCGCCAAATCATGGGTACTTAACACATTGGGCAGAACAAGGTGTATTATTGTTAAATGCAACTTTAACTGTTCGTGCTTCGGAAGCAGGCTCGCATCAAAACCGTGGGTGGGAAATTTTCACTGATGAAATTATTAAAGCTTTATCTCAAAAACGCGAACATATCATATTTCTTTTGTGGGGTAAATATGCGCAACAAAAAGCGGCTTTAATCGATCAGAAAAAGCATTATGTACTTACAGCTGCCCATCCATCACCATTTTCGGCCTACAATGGCTTTTTTGGATCGAAACATTTCTCTAAAGCGAATCAGCTTTTAGTACAGAACAACTTAAGCCCTATCGACTGGAACTTACCAGCCTAATGAATACTTACTTTATTAGCGGTTTAGGTGCCGATAAAAGGATTTTTTCCAAGCTGAAGCTTAATGAAAATATCAAGATGATTCATATCAATTGGATTAGTCCGAATAAAAATGAATCACTGGCTTCTTATGCCGAACGATTAAGTAAGGTGATTGACTTAAGCCAACCATTTGTTTTGGTTGGCGTTTCTTTTGGAGGGATGATTGCAGTAGAAATGGCCAAATTATTAAAACCTGCAGCAGCAATTATCATTTCGAGCACCATGTTAAGTACTCATCTGCCAGCATTATATCGTTTCGCAGGCAGGCTAGGTCTACTGAAATTTATCCCAGCTAGGTTTTTAAAATCTTCGAACAAGCTCACTCAAAATTATTATTTCGGTACGCGTTCCAATAGTGAGAAAACTTTGTTGAGCAAAATTATAAACGATACAGATCCTTATTTTTTGAAATGGGCAATCGGGAGTATTTTAAGCTGGGAAAATAAAATCAAACCTAAAAACACCTACCATATCCACGGCACCAACGATAAAATTTTGTACTCAAAAACCGCACAACCCGATTTTGTGATTGAAAATGGAACGCACTTTATGGTTTATCAAAATGCTGATGAAATTTCGGAAATTATTGATAAAATAATATTGGATACAGAAGGCGACTAATCTTATAGGGTACGTCCCCCTGAATTCATTTTATTAGTCACCTTTATTGTTTTTAAAGGTCTAATAGCTACTTCCTGGTCAGGGTCTTAATAGCAAGAAAGATGCTGAAATAAATATTAACGACAACTTTATATAAAACGGTTGTCATCTCCTGAAGCGTAGCGAAATGGAGAGATCTGTCGAGTTAGATTTAGCTTCGCTGAGCAATCGTGGTTCTCGATTGCGTTGCACTCCGCTACCATTGACGTTATTCTACAAAATACTAATAATCAATATTTTAACCAATTTTGTGTTT
>NZ_JAUG01000163.1 GCF_000708285.2 Pedobacter borealis DSM 19626 | reverse complement strand
AGCCTCATCTTTGCTTAACTGGCGTATACTCTGGACACTGTTCCTGAAAAGTATATCCAGATTCTTATTACCCCTGCTAATTAACCTTGAATCGGATAAACTCGTAAAACCTCGTGTTTGCATCCAACAAAGAAACAAATTATTCAGAAATGTGTCCACACCTTTTTAACCGTTTTCTCAATCCTCATAGCGAAACCACGATTCTCGCCTAAAGCAATAGATTTCTTCAAAATCCATGGGCGGTGTTTTGAGGTATAGGTCGTTCTTTCGCTATTGTTATGCTCATATAGTCGTTTTTCGGCATCTTCTGTATAGCCAACATAGTACTTATCAGAAGAACTGGAATATAAAATATATAAGTAAAACATAAAAATATTAAAAACAAGAAAGCCCTACCAGACGTGGTAAGGCTTATTCTTTGAAACAGAAGAACTGGAATATAAAATATATAAGTAAAACATAAAAATATTAAAAACAAGAAAGCCCTACCAGACGTGGTAAGGCTTATTCTTTGAAATTGCTCCCTCTGCTGGGCTCGAACCAGCGACCCTCTGATTAACAGTCAGATGCTCTAACCAGCTGAGCTAAGAAGGAATATTTATTTATTCTGGTTGTGTTTCATTAATACCGATCAAAATCCTCTGATCTTTTCTTGCCCTCTGATTAATCCCGATGCATCGGGACTCTAACCAGTTGAGCTAAGAAGGAGTACTGGTCGTTTCCTAAAACGAGGTTCTTTGCACTTTATAGCACACATACCCTTGTTCGTTTTGGGAATGCAATATTAGGGCTTTTAAATTATTTATGCAATATTTGCAGTGAAAAATTTTAAAAAAAAATTAACACATAGATATGAGCCTGATAATCATAGGTACTGTAGCTTTTGATGCTATTGAAACTCCTTTCGGAAAAACAGATAAAATTGTAGGTGGAGCAGCAACTTACGCAAGTTTAGCGGCTTCTTACTTTTATAATAAAGCAAAAATTGTAGCAGTAGTAGGTGATGATTTTCATCAATCAGATATTGATACCTTCACCACACACGGTATTGATACCGAAGGACTACAGATTAAAGCAGGTGAAAAATCATTTTTTTGGTCAGGAAAATACCATAACGACATGAATAGCCGTGATACTTTAATTACGGAATTGAATGTACTGGAAAATTTCGATCCGATTATCCCAGAGAGCTATCAAGACTGCGAATACCTGATGTTAGGCAACCTAACCCCACAGGTACAGCAAACGGTAATCAAACGACTTAAAAACCGCCCGAAATTAATCGTAATGGACACCATGAACTTCTGGATGGATATTATGATGGATGATTTATTGGAAACCATTAAAATGGTAGATGTATTAACCATTAATGATGCCGAAGCGCGTCAGTTATCGGGTGAATACTCATTGGTTAAAGCTGCTAAAAAAATTCTTGCCATGGGACCAAAATATTTGATCATTAAAAAAGGTGAACATGGTGCATTGTTATTCCACGAAGATCAGATTTTCTCAGCTCCGGCTTTGCCTTTGGCAGAAGTATTTGACCCAACAGGTGCCGGCGATACTTTCGCAGGAGGCTTTATCGGCTATTTGGCTAAAGTGGGTACAATTAACTTCAACAACATGAAAAATGCGATCATTTATGGCTCTGCTTTGGCTTCTTTCTGCGTAGAGAAATTTGGAACGGAAAGGTTATTAAATTTAACCGATGAAGAGGTTGCAGCAAGAATTCAGGAATTTGTAAGCTTAAGTGCTTTTACAATTGAAGTTTAATATAAATTAATTGTCATCCTGAGCCTGTCGAAGAACTTAACACTAGAGTTGTTTCGACAGGCTCAACATGACATATCTTAATTTTAATTGTACCGTTTAAATCTACCCTAACAAAAATCAATTTGGTGTAGTCAATATGGCAATCGGTATAAATTTCTCAAAAACAGCTTCAGTGTGGGGTGCATCGGGCAGTTCGTCTGTTAAATCTTGTCCGGCCCAGTGCTCATAATGTTTACCGTTCCGCCACAGCCTGCTATCGGTCATATCGTAGATCAAACCTTTATAAGCCACCCATATTTGAGGTTTGTCCTGTCCGTTGCGTAAAGCGAGTTGCTGTTTGGTATAGCTGGGTAAATCCATTTAATTAATTTCGGGTTGAAGATAAACAAAAGGTATTTAAACATATAAGAAATGTAAGAACCATATAAGCTTATATGTCTTATATGGTTAAAAGTAGCCATTGTCAGTCCGAGCGGAGTCGAAGACTATATGCTGGGGATTTCAATTTATTATTCTCATTTGAAGCGCAAGGCTTGTACAAAGCACCAAATTTCCTCCCGTTTTCCGCTTTTACGCTTCGCTGCCTCGTACCTCGTTGCTGCAGGGTAACGCTTCAACCGGGGCTAGGTGGCCACGACAGCATTTCATTTTTGAGGTTGCAGGGTGCATAAACCCCTGTTCTTAAACCCGACAATAGCGGCAGCCTCCGATTCTTCTATCGGAGCTACAGCGAATGGCGGGACTGCAAACCGCCAAAAACGGCTGTACGCTCATTTTCTAATAAAAAGACCATCCTTCGATTACGCTCAGGATGACATATTATAAAATAAGTTCTTTTAATTTTCCAATCTTAACTCGTCTTTCTTCGTGGTACTACTTTTAAAAACTTCGTACAGGTAGATATTCATCAACAACAGCACCATTAAATAAAAATGATCTTCGAAAGGGATAGTACCCACTCTAAAACCAAGGTTTTGCTTATCGTTATACATCACCACAGGTATAGAAGTTAAAAACCCATTTACAATATAGAAAGGAATAAGCGAAATTAAGTAGGCCCTGTAGAACTTGTACATAAACCTAAAATCGACATTTACATATTCTACATAGGCCAGCACCATAAATAAAAAGCCAAAATTGATCAGCGTGTACCACCTGTTGTAACCAAAAAACAAAATGGCCACACAAAGCCCGAGGAACAAATTACTTACTGCGAGGCTATACTTTTGCAAGTCGTTTTTTGGAAAATAGGCATTCAAACATTCGTAAATAAACACGCAGGCATAAGGAACGGTTAAAAAGAATAGAATCTCTTCTAAAGGTAGTCCCAAAAGATTTACCCCAATAAGGTAATCGGGATTAAAAGACCACACATTGAGCTTGGTAAACAGTATATCCCAAATTAAAAACACCAAGCCCGTAATCAATATTGATGGGAATACAAACTTCCATTTGCTAAAAAAATGAACCTTTTTATCGAATGATAAAACCAGGGGAAAGAAAATTACAGCAAGATTGATAAGTAGATAGGTATAATTCATTCTAAAGGTGTTTTGTCAAAATTTTAACTTCAGCTGGCGTACATTTTTTACTGTCGATCATAAATTTAGCTACGTTTTTAACCAATTCTCGATCGGCAAGACCAAAATTTTCATTTTGATAATGTTTAAGGATCTCTTTTTTATCCTGAGCTAAATCTTTACTAAAGCCGAGAAAAGAAGGTGTGTAAAACTCAATAGAAAACCGCATAAAGCGAATTTCCATATTTTCCTTATCCATATCAATTGCTTTTTGCATGGTTTTGAGCGATCGGCTCACATATTTGATCTTATTATATGGGTTCCAGGAGTGTTTGGCTTTAAGGGCCTCCAAAGTTCCGGTGTAACCCGTAATTAAAGCGGTTTTATTGGGCAGTTTGTTCAGCTTAACAAATAACGAGTCGGTTAGCTTCGAATTTTCTACCGCTTTAACCATATTCGTTTTTAATATCGCAATTTCCTGGGTAGATAACTGGGCGTAAGTAATATGGCTTGCTGCAAACAGCAGAAAAAATATAATGCGTAGTTTAATCATGAGTTTGGGCAAAGGTAAGAAAAGCTAAGCGCTTTTGCTTCCGCTGTCATCCTGAGTGCAGCAAAGGATCTCAATCCGATGAAACACAGAACCTAGACTATCGATCCAACCGAGTTCCAATAAAAGAAAGATTCTTCACTGCGTTCAGAATGACAAAGCACTTTAGTTAAAATCATAAAAAATATTTATTTTTAATAATGGATCATAATTATTTCGTTTACATTTTAACCAATAAAAACAAAACCGTGGTTTATACCGGAGTAACAAACGATCTAGAAGCAAGACTTAGACAGCATATAGAGAACAAAGAAAATAAGTTCGCTTTTACTTATAAATATAATTGCCACTATATGGTTTATTTTGAGCGGTTTGAACACATTGAATATGCTATTGAACGAGAAAAAGAAATAAAAGGCTGGACAAGAGCAAAAAAGAATGCGTTAATTGGACGTAAAAACAAAAATTGGGATTTTCTTAATGATATGATTGTTGAAGAATAAATCATTTGTTGATCTTGGCGCCATAGTGTCATCCTGAGCATAGCGAAGGATCTCCAACCGATGAAACACAGTACCCAAACTATGGATTAAATTAAACTCCCATAAAGATTACTTCCAATAAAAGAAAGATTCTTCACTGCGTTCAGAATGACAAACCTCCCTTTACTGTCATCCTGAGCATAGCGAAGGATCTCCAACCGATGAAACACAGAACCCCGACTATCGATCCAACCGAGTTCCCATAAAGATTACTTCCAATAAAAGAAAGATTCTTCACTGTGTTCAGAGAATGACAAACCTCCCTTTACTGTCATTCTGAGCGCAGCGAAGAATCCCCAACCTATGAAATACAAAACCCAAACTATCGATCGAATCAAGCCCCCATAAAGATTACTTCCAATAAAAGAAAGATTCTTCACTGCGTTCAGAATGACAAACCTCCCTTTACTGTCATCCTGAGCATAGCGAAGGATCTCTAACCGATGAAATACAGTACCCAAACTACTGATCGAATCAAGCCCCCATAAAGATTACTTCCAATAAAAGAAAGATTCTTCACTGCGTTCAGAATGACAACCACATACAATGACAAAAAACAAAAACAAAACGCAATAAAATTCCTTTATTTACACCATGGAGAAAAAACCCAGGGTTACCATTATCGGTGCTGGCTTTGCAGGTTTGGCTGCTGCAGCTTTATTGGCTAAAGATGGTTGTGATGTTACGGTGATCGAAAAAAACGAAATGGCCGGTGGCAGGGCCAGAACCTGGCAAAAAGACGGATTTCTTTTCGATATGGGCCCCAGCTGGTACTGGATGCCAGATGTTTTCGAAAACTACTATAACCTATTCGGCAAAACTGCCGCAGATTTTTATGCGCTAAAAAGATTAAACCCTTCTTACCGTATTTATTTTGGCAAACAGGATACTATTGATGTTCCGGAAACATTAGCTGATTTATATGCTTTATTTGAAAAGCTAGAGCCAGGAAGCAGCAAAAACTTAAAACATTTTCTCGATCAGGCGAAGTACAAGTATGATGTAGGCATGAATGAGTATGTTTTTAAGCCTTCGCACAGCGTAATGGAATATTTTGATCCCAGATTGGCTGTTAGTGGAATCAAATTGCAGCTTTTGGGCAATATGCGTAAACATGTTTACCGGTTATTCAAGAATGAGCGTTTGAGGAAACTTTTAGAATTCCCGGTTTTATTTTTAGGAGCCACACCACAAAACACACCTGCTTTATATAGCTTGATGAACTATGCCGATCTCGTTTTAGGCACCTGGTACCCCATGGGCGGCATGCACAAAATTGTGGCTGCTATGCAACAAATAGCCGAAAGTGAGGGTGTAAAATTTATTTTCGATACCGAGGTAACCAAAATTGAAGTGAAAAACAACCTGGCAGAGTATGTAATTACCAACAAGGGCAACTTTAAAAGTGATTTTGTGGTGGGCAATGCCGATTATCACCATATTGATCAACATCTTTTTGATAAACCTTACCGTAATTACAGCGAAAAATATTGGAATGAAAGAACAATGGCCCCCTCCTGCCTTTTGTTTTATATCGGCTTAAATAAAAAACTAGACAATATATTACACCACAACTTATTCTTTGATGAGGATTTCGATCAACATGCCGAAGAAATCTATACCAAACCGCAATGGCCATCAAAACCCCTATTTTATGCATGTTGTCCTTCCGTAACCGATAAAAGTGTTGCACCGGAGGGCTGTGAGAACCTTTTCTTTTTAATTCCGGTAGCACCTGATTTAGCAGATAGCGAAAGTAAAAGGGAAGAATACTTTAATTTATTGATCGAACGCTTTAAAGATTTAACCGGTAACGATATTGGCGGTAACATTTTGTTTAAGCGCAGTTATGCCATGAACGATTTTGTGGAAGATTACCATGCCTTTAAAGGAAATGCGTATGGATTAGCAAACACATTGAAACAGACGGCTTTTTTAAAACCTAAGATGAAAAGTAAGGTAACAAATTTTTTATACACCGGACAATTAACCGTTCCGGGGCCTGGTGTACCACCTGCAATCATCTCTGGGCAAGTGGCAGCAAAAGAAATAAAAAAAAAGTTAAAAAAAGCTTGACAAATTTAAAATTTCCCTTATCTTTATAACCACAAAACAAAAATACTGCAATAAAGCTTCAAAACACATAATCGTTCGGGGTTTGCATTTGTTTCGAAATAAGAGAGAAGGCGAATTGTTGAAAGAAAAAATAAGAATCAACTAACCAAATATATGATAAGCAAAAAGGCCTGAATTTTCAGGCCTTTTGCTTTTTACAGTGTTTTGGAAATAACTAGTTCTAGTCTATCCGCCATTCGTGTATTAAAGTAGATTTCGCTTCAATTTTTTCTTTCAATTTGATTTCAGCACTTCTTTTGCCAAAAAGTGCTAAAACCATAAAAATTGACATAAAAGAAAGTGGAAATTTATGTGGGTTTTTCGACATCAGAAATATAACAGTAGCAACAATAATCGCCAAAAGTGTCATTAGTACTA
>NZ_JAUG01000162.1 GCF_000708285.2 Pedobacter borealis DSM 19626 | reverse complement strand
CATTGCTGGATTGACAAAGCGCTTTGGGTAATTGGCGCTCCAAAATGCGCCAGCATTCTTGAGCACAAATAAAAATAACATGATCTGCGAAAAACTACCATGTCCCCGCGGCAAAGAGCAGAAAAGACAATGTTTGGGTAATTAATGTTTTTTTCCAAATAAATGCCTTTAGTAGCTAGAAAGATGCTGATCCCGAACATTCGGGACAGCATGATGACCGCCTTAATGAATGTGCACTAAAAACAAATATAGAATTAACAAAAGATGTGTCCACACGATAGCCTTTGAAGGGGGCAGGGGGATGAAGAAGATCACATTTAATTTTAAAGATGAATAAAACAGCAAATTGTTTGCTATATTCATTTTTCGACTTTTTACTGCTAAGAAAAGGTTTAAGATATCATGGATAACAATCACTATAATTCTAAGTTAAAAACTTTTGCGAGAGGACATCGAAATGACAGTACCAAAGCAGAGATAAGGATGTGGTGTGAATTGTTGAGGAATAAAAAAATGCTGGGATATTCTTTCTTAAGACAGCGACCGATTGCGAATTATATTGCGGATTTTTTCTCAAAGGATTTAAAGTTGGTTATCGAGGTTGATGGCCTTAGTCATGAACGGGAGGGGCAATTTGAAAAAGACAAAGCACGCGAACATGTTTTAAAAGCATTGGGTTTTCATGTTCTGAGGTTTAGCGATGATGAGGTAATGAACGATATCGAGAATGTAGATAGGATAATTCAGCATTTCATAACAGAATGGGAGAAAGATCATACCTGGATCCGCTGAAAGGAAAGATTTTTCGCAGGGTCATCCCCCTGCCCCCTTTGAAGGGGGCAAGGGGGATGAGAGATAATTACACTACTTTAAACAATTTTCCGTTACATTAAACAATGAATAAAAAACTTTTAATACTGCCTTTATTCGCATTAATCGCATTTCAGGCATGCCAGAATAAAACAAACCAAAATGCTGATGAAAATGGAGAAAAGGCACTGCCCTTAGTTTCCCCAGATTTTAATGCCGATAGTGCTTATGCCTATACCAAGGCCCAGGTAGATTTTGGGCCACGGATTCCTGGAACAGCAGCGCACCAAAAATGTGCTGATTATTTAGTGGCTAAACTCAAATCGTTCGGCGCCGATGTAACTGTTCAGGGGGAGAAAACACAAACTTATGACGGGAAAAACTTTCAGCTGAAAAATATTGTTGCCGTGTTTAATCCAGATCAAAAAAAGAGGGTCTTAATCACAGCACACTGGGATGCCCGACCGTTTTCTGATCAGGATACCGACCCGGCAAATCATACCAAACCTTTCGATGCGGCAAATGATGGCGCGAGTGGGGTGGCGGTGATTTTGGAAATGGCACGTCAGATCCAGTTGAAAAGGCCAGATGTTGGGGTTGATTTTGTGTTGTGGGATTTAGAAGATTATGGCAAGGCCAATGATGAAACACCAGATGAAACTACATGGTGCTTAGGCTCTCAGTACTGGGCTAAAAAAGCATTGGCAACAGGATATAAAGCTTTGTACGGCATTAACCTCGATATGGTTGGTGGCGGTAGCGCACAGTTTACACAGGATGAAATCTCCCGTCAGGCTGCTCCAAACGTAGTAAACAAGGTTTGGGAAATTGGCAATGAAATTGGTTATGCTTCTTACTTTACGAAAATTCCGAGCGGAAAATTGGTTGATGATCATTTTTGGATGAACAAAGCAGGCATTCCTTCTATCGATATTATCCATTACAATGATAACAGTGGTTTTTATATCAATTGGCACACGCAATTGGATAACTTGGCCAATATTGATAAAAATACGTTGAAGGCCACCGGTCAAACTGTTTTAGAAACCATTTATAGAGAAAAATAAGTAGCCTTAATGTGTAATTGTTAATTACTTTTAAGGCCATACATTAAAGAAAATTTTATATTCGCCAAACCATATTATCTTAATTAATAATGAAACAATTATTTTCAACTGCAATAGCTTCGCTTTTAGCCCTAGGTGCTTTTGCCCAAAAAAGCGACGGAACAACCAAATCTTTAGTAAATGCTGAGAAGGATTTTGCTAAGTCAATTGCCAAAAATGGAGATAAAGAAGCTTTTATAGACTATTCATCAACGAGCACTTTAGTGTTCAGACCAAATCCGGTTAATGCCAAAACTTTTTATGCGGGTAAAGCAAATGCTGAAAACGATGTGACCTGGACCCCAAACCTGGCGAAAGTATCGCGCAGCGGCGATTTAGGTTTTACTACAGGGCCATATGAAGTTGGTACTTCAGAGAAAAAATACGGTCAATACTTATCGATCTGGAAACCAGAAAATGGCAGATGGAAATTGGCTATTGATTTAGGAACGGAAAGCAATAAACCTTTGGCTAAAGTTACACAACAGTTTATTGAACCTAAAGATCATGTTGCGCCAAAGTTCTTAAATGAAAAAGAAATTAAGGCTGGGAAAGAAATTATCTTAACCACCGAGAAAACTTTAAATACTTTGTTAAAAACGCATGGAATTGCGGCATTTGGAGGTTTTTTAACCAACGATGCACGTTTGCTTTTCCCAGGTAACGAAGCTATTGATGGAAAAGGAAAAATTATTGCATTCTACAATGGAATGATCAGTAAAATTAACTTGAAAACAACAGGCGTAGATAAAGCAATCGGCAGCGATTTGGCTTATACCTATGGTGTGGCTACTATTGATTACAAGGCCGATTTACGCGAAAGCTTTAATTATGTTTTCGTTTATGAAAAGGGTGCTGACGCAAGCTGGAACTTAATTGTACAGGCCTTTGTACCAGCAGAAAGATAAATAACAAATGTGAATTAAAGAGGGCTATCCATAAAAAGAAGCCCTTTTTTTATTTCGAAATTTTGCCTTTAACTGCAGATAGGTTGGCTCAATGCTTTATACTATTATACAGAGTTGACAACTTTCCTTTTCAAGTTGGTTATTAAAGTTGTCAACGCACAAATAAAACTACCCATTTTACGTTTAAAATTCATGCATAAAAAATTACTTTTACTCTCCACGCTCATTTTACTTTTCTTAAATGTTTCTGCCCAAAAAAAGAAATTCGATGTGCAGGGTAAAGCAGGTGCACGCGGTATCATGCCCGAAAATACCATTGAAGGAATGTTAAAAGCGATCGATTTAGGCGTTACCACTTTAGAAATGGATGCCGTGATTTCGAAAGATAAACAAGTGGTGCTTTCGCAAGAACCCTATTTCAATAACGAGATTTCTTTGCAGCCCAACGGCAAGCCGATTACATTAAAAGATCAAAAGAATTATAACATCTACAAGATGGATTATGAGGAAATTAAAAAGTTTGATGTAGGCAGCAAAGTCCATAACCGCTTTCCGGGGCAGATGAAGTTTAAAGCTTACAAACCGCTGCTTTCTGAAACAATAGATGCGGTTGAGGCTTATGTTAAAGCACACAAGCTCGCCAAACCTGTATATAGCATCGAAACGAAAACGATTAAAAAGGGCGATAACGAATTTCATCCGGAACCTGCAGAATTTGTAGAGCTGATTATGGATGTAATTAATTCGAAAAAACTCGCCAAAAGAGTCATTATCGAATCATTTGATATGCGTACGCTGCAATATCTGCACGAGAAATATCCAAAAATACAAACCTCATTATTGATTGATGAAAAGGAACCTTTTGAAGATTATATTGAGAAATTAGGTTTTAAACCGACTATTTATAGCCCTTACTCGGTTTTGGTTGGTAAGGGTTTGGTAGATCGTTGCCACGAAATGGGTATTAAAATTATCCCTTGGACGGTTAATACGGTAAAGGAAGTGAATTATTTTATGAGCCTCGGGGTAGACGGCATCATTACCGATTTTCCAAACATTATGGGCCAGCTCAAATAGCAAGAAATAAGGGTACAAAAAAAAGCGTTCAGATTTTAAATCCGAACGCTTTTTTTTATGCTTTTATAACTGGAAAATCCTAGTGGTGTGCTTCTGGTTTTTCGTGCGCTGCTTCAGTTTTTTCATGATGAGCAGGTGCTTCTTCATGGTTAAAGATTGGTCTGGTGAAATAAACAACCAATAATAAAACCAGAATCCATGCCGTTAATGGCAAAGCCCAAATGCCTTTTGTTTGCTGAACCGGTGCGTGTGAATCGTGAGCTGACATATCGAATATTTTTGATTTAAAGATTTATGCTTTGTAATTGTGCGGTAAAGATAGTAACAAAATTAAAATAACAAGGGCAATTTGGCGAATTGTATTATAAACCTGAGTTCGATTATTAAATCTCATTTTGTGGCGTTTTAATCAAGTTTTCTGTTAAGACGGTCGTCACCCTGAATTTATTTCAGGGTCTTTCACGCTAAAAAGATGCTGAAATAAATTCAGCAGGACGATAAAGCGGGATTAGGCGTAAATAAGATATAATTTTCAG
>NZ_JAUG01000161.1 GCF_000708285.2 Pedobacter borealis DSM 19626 | reverse complement strand
GCAAGGGAAATAGGTCTGTCAACCGGGCTCGAACTGTTATTTAAAGATAGGTTGGTATTCCGTGCAGGCTATAACTACCAGGATGCACAGAAAGGTGATGGCAGTTATTTTACCCTGGGTGCAGGCTTTAGGTACCAGATCTACAGCATTGATCTGTCTTATCTCGCCACGGCAGAAAGAAGCAATCCGCTCGCCAACACGCTGCGGTTTGGCCTCGCGGTAAATTTTCTCCCGAGGAAGGGAAAATAACAGCAATAACAAGCAGATCGTAGCCAGACATTACTGGTGAAAATATAGGACAGAATAGGAGGAGATGGCTTAAACAAAACTAAAACCAATATTATTTAATTTAAACCCTGACCAAATGAAAAAACGATTACTCTCTTTTCTCGCCATGTTATTGCTCTGTGCAATTGCGAATGCCCAAAACCCGGTCACCATCACCGCAGCCGCTTCAAAGCGGCCATCTCAAGGTGGTAATGAAATTACCAAAGCCTTCGATGGTAATCTGACGACCATGTATCACTCTAATTGGACTCTAAATGCCATGCCGGATACGGTTGATTTTTATTTTGTTGGTGTAAAAAGCATCAATAAAATCGATTACACACCAAGGCAGACGCAGCTAAACGGTGTCTGGACCACTGTAGATGTTTATTATGCTTCTGCCGATGCACCTTCGGTTTTTGTAAGCAAGTTGAGTAATATCAGCTGGGCGCAAACGAATACCGTAAAAACGATCGATATGACGGCCAGCCCGATTGTAAAACCCTACATTGTTCGCTTTGTCATCAGGGCAGCAGGGGGTAATTTTTCGAGCTGTGCAGAAATCAATTTTAGCTCTGCAGAAACAGGGCCATTCGTTCAGCCTATAGATTGCGATAATCCAATAGCAGAAGATTTTACGGCCTATTCTGATGTTAAACTGGCCATTTCCAGTGCAAGCGTTAGTCCTGCGGCAAATAGTAGCAGTGAGGACATCTCACGTACCTACGATAACAACACGGCTACCTTATATCATTCTAGCTATAGCGGTGGAGGATTCCCGATCAGTTTAACCTATAATTTTACCGCCAGTCCAACCATTGATTATATCAATTACCTACCCAGGCAGGATGGTGGCAATAATGGCCTTTTTGGTACAGGCGAAATCTGGTATAAAACGACGACACAGACTACTTTAACCAAATTAATGAATTTTGATGCGGCCTTTAGTTCATCTGCCTATAAAATCAGTTTTCCAGCAGCTTTAACCAACGTTACCCAGATTGTAGTTAAAGTGCTTACGGGTAAAAATAACTATGCCAGTTGTGCTGAAATGCAGTTCTATCAGAAAAACAGCGCCGGCAATTTATACATGAACATTTTTGCTGACGATCTGCATAACGCGTTAAAACCTGGAATAACGCAGACGGATATTGATGCCATTGCTTCTCCATTTTTTAAATCTTTGGCGCAGTGTATTTTCAACAATACCTATAACAGGAAATATCGCGTGCAGAACTATGATTTTTATCCAAATCCAGGCACAACAGAGGGCATATTAAAAACAAACGGTTTGAACCGGTATGAGAATCCAACGGGAGTAGTTTTAAAGGCAAATACCAAAGCAATTGTTTTTGTTGGTGATACCTATGGGGTAGATCCGAAATTACTTGTTAAAGATTTTGCACTTGATAATAGCGCTACCTCAGATAGTTACCTTTTGAAAAAAGGCATGAATGTGATTAACGTGTTGCATGATGGACTGGCTTATATCGGCTATTTTAGCGATAACACAGGTTTACAGCCAATCCAGATTAACATTGCCACAGGGCAGCTTAACGGATATTATAATCCTTTAACCGATACCGATGAGGAATGGACGAAAATGTTGCTTAACGGTGTGTATCCGAAGTTAGATTTGAAAGGAACTTATGTTAATGTAAATCTCAACAAAAGTATACTGATCAGTAATTCGGCAGCTAGTGGAAAAGGTGTGATCACGGCTTACGACACCATTGTGCACAAAGAGTATATTTTAAGCGGTTTAACCAAATATAACAGAGTGCCTAAAAACCATATGTTTCTGAGGTCACTATCTGGAGGTGGAAATCCCAATGCGGGTGGCGAAGGTGTAAATTATCCTATTGGGTCGGGAACTGGGGCCAATCTGGCAAGTCCAACAGGTATATTGCGTGATGCCTGGGGCGTTGCTCATGAGTTTGGCCATAATAACCAGGTTAGACCGGGCGCTAAATGGATAGGTATGACCGAAGTAACCAATAATATTTATTCTGCATGGATACAGCATACACTTGGGAGTGTTTACGCCGGAGCCTCAAGACTTGAAAAGGAAACTGCTATTCCTAAAGCCGGAGTCCCTGAAATACGTGGTGGATCCTACAGCGCAGTATTCGATTATAGCCTGGTACAAAAGAAACACATAGAACAACAAGGCGATCCGTTCATGAAGCTGATCCCGTTCTGGCAGTTGGAAGTTTATTATCAAAGTGCCGGCGCATCTAAAGATTTACCTACCATGCAACAACGCTTATCTGGTACAGCAGCTCCGGTCGGGCAACCAGATGTGGCTTTCTGGTATGGCGATGTGCTGGAGAAAATGCGTACAACCAGCCAAACAGGACTAAGTGAAGGTCAGTTATTACTGAATTTTGTAAGTGCAACCTGCGATGCCGTTCACGAAGATTTGACCGATTTCTTTGTGAAAAGCGGTTATCTATTGCCAATTGACATGGATATAGACGATTATGGTATAAAGCGGTTAACCATTACACAGGCACAGATAGATGCGTTAATTGTTACTATACAGGCTAAAGGATATCCAAAACCGGTATCTCCGGTATTAAATTATATATCGTTGAATAGTTTAAATGCGTATAAAAACCGTATCCCATTGGCAACAATTTCAACTGCAACAGTTGGTGTAACGGCTAATGCGGGAACCTTAACAATAGATAATTCGAAATGGGCCAATGCTGTAGCTTTTGAGACCTATAACCAAAAAGCGCTCACCGATGTAGCCATTTATGGTATAGGCGACGCTACGGCTGCAAACGCAACCACAACAGTTCAATATGGGGCAGGTTCTACAAGTGTTTATGCTGTTGGGTATGATGGTGCAAGAAAACTGGTTTATCCAGCTGTAGATGTTGCCAACTCGTTGCCAACCGTATCGATTACTTCACCAGTTAGCAATGCAGTAGTTACAGTTGGTAGCGATGTTGCTATTAATGCCAATGCTGCCGATACCGATGGAACGGTTGCTAAGGTAGAATTTTATCAAGGCAGCACCCTTTTAGGTCAGTCAACCACTGCACCTTATAATTTTACCTGGACTAATCCAACTGTAGGAAATTACAACCTTACCGCTAAGGCAACCGATAATAACGGAGGAATAAAGGTATCAGACACGGTGAAGGTAATTATCAATACCTTGCCTACGGTGGCCATCAGTTCGCCAGCAAACCATGCGGTGTTTACAGTAGGTACAAATGTTGTTATTGATGCCAATGCTGCTGATACCGATGGAACAATCACCAAAGTCGAATTCTATCAGGGATCGACTTTATTGGGTGAATCTACAGCTGCACCTTATAGTTTTACCTGGACTAATCCAGCTGTAGGAAATTACAGTCTTACCGCTAAAGCAACCGATAATAACGGAGGAACAAAGGTATCAGATACGGTTAAAGTAATCATCAATACCTTACCAACGGTGGCCATCAGTTCACCGGCAAACAATGCTGTATACACAGCAGGTACGAATGTTACTATTAATGCCAGCGCTACGGATGCGGATGGTACGGTTGCTAAAGTAGCGTTTTATCAGGGCAGCACACTTTTAGGTGAATCTACAACTGCGCCTTACAGCTTTAGCTGGAATAATCCTACAGCAGGAAATTACAGTCTTACCGCTAAAGCAACCGATAATAACGGAGGGACAACAATATCAGACACGGTTAAGGTTACCATTAATACCTTACCAACGGTGGCCATCAGTTCACCGGCAAACAATGCTGTATATATAGCGGGTGCTAATGTTGGCCTAAATGCCAATGCTGGTGATACCGACGGAACAATCAGCAAAGTAGAGTTTTATCAGGGCAGCACCTTGTTAGGTCAATCTACTACTGCACCTTATAGCTTCACCTGGAATAACCCTGCTGCAGGAACTTATGCGCTTACCGCAAAAGCCACCGACAACAGTGGAGGGATAACCGTATCGGGTGCGGTTAATATTACCATAAATACTCCACAAGCTTTAGCTGTTAATCCTATAGCGGATGCATTTGTACGAGACGGTACCCTGGCAAACACAAAATATGGGGCAGCAACAACTTTGGAAGTGAAAAAAGATGGATCATCATTTTTTAGGCAGTCGTATTTGCGATTTGATTATTCTTCGTTTACACAATCCAGCGTTGAAAGTGCGAAATTGCGGGTTTATGTTTCCAGTGTTGGTGCAGATCCAACCAGGGTAGTATCTGTATATGGACTTTCCAATACAACCTGGGCTGAAAGTACAATTACTTGGAATAACCAACCAGCTGAGACCGGCACATTGATAGGGAATTATACCGTCA
>NZ_JAUG01000160.1 GCF_000708285.2 Pedobacter borealis DSM 19626 | reverse complement strand
GTAAACGAAGAATAATCAAATCGCAAATACGACTGCCTAAAAAATGATGATCCATCTTTTTTCACTTCCAAAGTTGTTGCCGCCCCATATTTTGTATCTGCCAATGAACCATCTCGTACAAATGCGTCCGCTATAGGATTAACAGCTAAAGCTTGTGGAGTATTTATGGTAATATTAACCGCACCCGATACAGTTATCCCTCCACTGTTGTCGGTGGCTTTTGCGGTAAGCGCATAAGTTCCTGCAGCAGGGCTGGCCCAGGTGAAGCTATAAGGTGCAGTGGTTGACTGGCCTAAAAGTGTACTGCCCTGATAGAACTCTACTTTCGCAATTGTCCCATCGGCATCGGCAGCATTAGCGTTAATGACTACATTTGCGCCCACCATATATACAGCATTGTTTGCCGGTGAACTGATGGCCACCGTTGGCAAAGTATTAACTGCAATGTTAACCGCTTCTGAAACTGTTGTTCCTCCGTTGTTGTCAGTGGCTTTTGCGGTAAGGACGTAAGTTCCTACAGCAGGATTATTCCAGGTGAAGCTATAAGGTGCAGTGGTTGACTGGCCTAATAAAGTGCTGCCCTGATAAAACGCTACTTTAGCAACCGTACCATCCGCATCCGTAGCGCTGGCATTAATAGTAACATTCGTACCTGCTGTGTATACAGCATTGTTTGCCGGTGAACTGATGGCGACTGTTGGCAAGGTATTTACCGTAATATTGACTACATCCGAAATCGTTGTTCCCCCATTATTATCGGTTGCCTTTGCAGTAAGCGCATAGCTTCCCGCGGCAGGACTTGTCCAGGTAAAGCCATAAGGTGCAGTTGTAGACTGGCCCAATAAAGTGTTACCCTGATAAAATTCTACCTTAGCAACCGTTCCGTCGGTATCAGTGGCATTGGCATCGATAACAACATTAGTACCAGCTGTAAATACAGTATTGTTTGCTGGCGAACTGATGGCCACCGTAGGCAAGGTATTGATAATTACCTTCACCGTGTCTGATACCTTTGTTCCTCCGTTATTATCGGTTGCTTTAGCGGTAAGGTTGTAATTTCCTACAGCTGGATTAGTCCAGCTGAAGCTATAAGGCGCAGCTGTAGATTCACCTAACAGCGTTGAACCCTGATAGAACTTCACTTTGGTGATTGTTCCATCGGTATCAGCGGCATTGGCATCGATAACAACGTTTGTACCTGCTGTAAACACTGCATGGTTTGCTGGCGAACTAATGGCTACCGTTGGCAAGGTATTGATAATTACCTTCACCGTGTCTGATACCTTTACTCCTCCGTTATTATCGGTTGCTTTAGCCGTAAGGTTGTAATTCCCCACTGCTGGATTAGTCCAGGTGAAGCTATAAGGTGCATTAGTTGACTGACCTAAAAGTGTGCTGCCTTGATAGAATTCTACTTTGCTGATTGTTCCATCGGTATCGGCAGCATTGGCATTAATAGTAACATCGCTACCAACTGTAACTACTGCATTGCTAACAGGCGAAGTAATCGATACCGTTGGCAACGAGTTGGCCACATCTACAGCCGGATAAACCAGTTTTCTTGAACCATCATATCCGATAGCATAAACACTTGTAGAACCGGCAGCATATTGAACCGTTGTGTTTGCGTTTGCAGTTGTGCCATCGCCTGCGGCATAAATAGCCACATCGGTAAGTGCCTTTTGGTTATAGGTCTCAAAAGCTACTGCCCCAGTCCATTTCGTATTGTCGATCGTTAACGTACCTGCATTAACGGTTACACCAACCGTTGCAACTGCGGTTGCAGCCAATGGGATACGGTTTTTATAGGTATCTACAGTATTTGCCGAAATGTAATTCAATACCGGAGATACCGGTTTTGGATATTTGGCTTTCATTGCAGTACTTAAAGCATCTATCTGTGCCTGGGTAATGGTTAAACGGTGTATTGTGCCATAATCGCTAATATCCGCATCAATTGGCAACAGATAGCCTCCTTTTATGAAAAAATCAGTCAGGTCTTCATGAACGGCATCGCTGGCAGCGGTTACAAAATTAATGATCAATTGTCCGTCATTTACACCAACCTGACTGGTTGTACGCATTTTCTCCAGCACGTCGCCATACCAGAAAGCCACATCTGGTTGCCCAGCCGGAGCTGCTGTACCAGATAATCGCTGCTGCATGGTAGGCAGGTCTTTACATGCCCCGGCAGCCTGATAATACAGTTCCAATTGCCAGAAGGGTACTAGCGGAATATAGGCATCTATCGCATTCCCGGGTGTCTGGATGTGTTTTTTCTGTATTAAACTATAATCTAATAACAGACTGTATCTACCACCAATTACACTTGGGCCTCCTACCTTAGTTTTCTCGGCCTGTTTTTCCATCTTTGAAGAATTCGGATACCTGCTGCCATGGATATACATGATCCAGGCCGAATTGATGTTATTGGTTACCTCCGTCATGCCGATCCATTTGGCTCCGGGCCTCACCTGGTTATTGTGTCCATATTCATGGGCAACTCCCCATGGATCGTACAGAACACCTGCAGCACTGTACAGATTGGATCCACTACCTCCCGCGCCTATAAGATAGTTTACACCATCACTGCTTGCATTGGGATTTCCATCCTCAGATACAGACCTCAGGAACATGTGGTTTTTAGGTACCCTGTTATATTTGGTCAGGCCATTTAAAATATATTCTTTATGCACAATAGTGTCGTAGGCAGCAACCAGCTCTTTTCCGCCGTTCGGTGAACCGCTTAGCAGTATATATTTGTGTAAGTTTAAATTTGTATAGGTTCCTTTGATATCCAAAGTTGGATAAACACCGTTTAGCAACATTTTTGTCCATTCATCATTGGTGTCTGTTAAAGGATTGAAGTATCCGTTAACCTGGCCAGTGGCTATGTTAACCCGTACAGGCTGCAGATTGGCATTATCGCTAAAATAGCTGATGTAGGCCAAGCCATTATGTGCCACATTGATAATGTTTATCCCCTTCTGCAAAGGATAACTATCGGTAGTGGCACTGTTATTAAGCGCAAAGTCCTTAATGAGCAATTTTGGGTTTACACCATAGGTATCGCCAACAAAAACAACCGCTTTGGTATTGGCCTTAAAGGCAATCCCTGTCGGGTTTTCAACCTTGTTCAAACCGCTTGTCTTTAATATGCCCTCAACTGTACCGGTATTTGGGTAAAAATCATAGGTCTGTACGCGGTATTTCCTGTTGTAGGTATTGTTGAAAATACACTGTGCCATGGATTTAAAAAACGGAGAAGTAATGGCATCGATATCGGTCTGTGTGATTTCGGGTTTTAACGTAGTATACAGATCATCCGCAAAAACATTACTGGACACCGGTCTGGCAGCGCGGTGAAACTCCATTTCAGCGCAGTTAACTACATTGTTTACACCAGAAAATATTTTAAATACAATTTTCGTGACGTTTTGCAGGTTGGCCGGAAATGTAAATGTAGAAGGGGTATTAACAAGGCCGGCATCAAAATCCATCAGCTTGGTCAAAGTAGCCTGCGTTGCACTGGTGTACCAGATCTCCCCTTTTCCGATATTACCGTTTACTCCGCCATCTGTTCTGGGAAAATATTTTATGTAATCCATGCTGTTATTTCCCGCAAAGTCAAAATTCATCAATACAGGTTTGACCTGGCTGACGCCTTCGGTATAAGCAGAAAAATAAAACGAACTTAAACTGCCATCTATAGAATAGCCGATAAGGCGCTGCTGTTCATTCGCAACTGTCCCGTTTACAGCAGTCGGCTGTATCTTTGCGTCTGCAAATAAATCCAGGTCTGCAGTTGGGTGCTCACAGTCTGTAGAAACCAGCGTTCCGGTTTCTGCAGAGCTAAAATTGATTTCGGCACAACTTGAGAAATTACCCCCTGCTGCCCTGATTACAAAGCGAACAATGTAGGGTTTTACAATCGGGCTGGCCGTCATATCGATCGTTTTTACGGCACTGGTCTGGGCCCAGTTGATATTGCTCAGCTTGCTTACAAAAACCGAAGGTGCATCGGCAGAAGCATAATAAACATCTACAGTGGTCCAGATGCCATTTGTACTCGACTGCCTTGGTGTATAATCAACTTTATTAATGCTTTTTACACCAACAAAATAAAAATCGACTGTATCCGGCATGGCGTTTAAAGACCAGCTAGAGTGGTACATGGTTGTTAAATTACCGTCGAAGGCTTTCGTAATTTCACTGCCACTTTGGGACGGCCTTTTCGATGCAGCCGTGGCAATGGTAACAGGGTTTTGGGCATTTGCAATTGCACAGAGCAATAACATGGCCAGAAAAGAGAGTAATTGTTTTTTCATTTAGTTTGGGGTTTAATTAAATAATATTGGTTTTAGTATGTTTAAGCCATCTCCTCCTTTTCTGCCCTATATTTTCACCAGTAATGTCTGGCTACGATCTGCTTGTTATTGCTGTTATTTTCCCTTCCGCGGGAGAAAATTTACGGCAAGGCCAAACCGCAGCGTGTTGGCGAGCGGATTGCTTCTTTCTGCCGTGGCGAGATAAGACAGATCAATGCTGTAGATCTGGTACCTAAAGCCTGCACCCAGGGTAAAATAACTGCCATCACCTTTCTGTGCATCCTGGTAGTTATAGCCTGCACGGAATACCAACCTATCTTTAAATAACAGTTCGAGCCCGGTTGACAGACCTATTTCCCTTGCCTCTTCACTAAAGCCTCCAGGTGCATCATTAAATGACCCGAAAATGCCTGCAGGAACAGACCGATCCGGGTTCTTTCCACTGATAATCTTTCCATCAGGCGAATAAATGGGCTGGGTAGGTATAAGCAATTTATTCAGATCCAAGGCCAGGGTCAGTTTGCTTTCATTTCCGATAAAAGTGACTGCAGAGCCCAGTTTCAGCTCAGTAGGCAGAAAATATGGTGTTCCGGTATCGCTATAGCTCATTTTTGTCCCGATGTTGGATATATTTACCCCCATCGACCAATCTGCAGGCCCTCCGAACAACATCACCCCTTTTTTGTACGGTAGATTCCGGATATATCGGCTGCCAAGGCTCTTCCAGGTTGTGCCTGCACCCCTGAACTTGTCATCCCAGTATAAAGACTGCTATTGATGAAACGGATACTGCCACCCAGTGCGAATTCTTTTCCGAAACTCCTGGCATAGCTGATATCGGCCGCAAACTCTGTCGGGCGGGCTGTTCCCAATCCCTGTGCGTTATCGTCGGTAAGGCTAACTGCACCCATAGAAAAATACCTCAAAGAAGCCCCTATGGTATTGCGTTCGTCCAGCTTACGGTAGCCGCTCAGGTAGGCAAGGTTCATGTCCGGCACCAGGTTCCTCATCCACGGGGTATAGGTTAAACCTATTCCCGTTGACCCTTGGGGCAAGTAGGCCATCGATGCGGCATTAATGGCCGCCGAATG
>NZ_JAUG01000159.1 GCF_000708285.2 Pedobacter borealis DSM 19626 | reverse complement strand
GCCTTAACAAAAGGTAGGGCGTATACAGTATACGTAAGGGGGATAATAGGTAATGCTACCTATCCTTTTTCAACAACATTTTATACCACTTTTTATTAAATGGGATAGTGTTTTATAGGTGTCGAAAATACGATGGTTTGATTTTGATCTGATTCGTTAAGTGTATTTTTGATTTTTAGATAAAGGGGCGGTATTAATTTTAATATCGCCCCTTTATTGCTTAGTGCTGCAATGTTAAGTGTTTTAAAATGAGCTTGTTTTGTGCTTATGTTTAAACAGCTACAGGCCAACTAAAATCTGGTTAGGTGCCTGAAAACCAAATACCCTATTGAGTATGTTATCGGGCATTACGAGTATAAGCAGTTTATTGGAACAAATTTATGGAAGGAGAGCGATCCGCACTATCTTACTTACAGAGAAAACAGACAAAGGTAAGTCTTTATGAAAGGGATCAGAATAGATTAAAAGACCTGAATTTAAAAGGAGCGCCAGAGAAATGTAATCTGGCGCTTATTAATCCTTACAAAATTTTAAATCCTAAACTCAATTGAAACAAGTTCGGTTTTTGGCTGTATTTTTCACTTTTACTGATGTTGGATAAACCGGCTTCGTAGCGTAAATCAACCGAAATGTTACCCACATCTACACCAGCACCAGCCTGTAGGCCTAGTGCCTGGTTTTTGTAGTTGTCGAAATCGGTTGCTTGTTGATAAGCAGAACTAAACGACGAATTTTCATCCAGGATAAATGAAATAACCGGACCAGCCATTAAGCGGAAGTTTAAATTTTTAGCACCAAATTTTGTTCCCAATAAAACAGGAACATCTAAAGTGGTAAATTTTACTTTCCCTTCAGCTGCAACTTCATTCCCATTATCTTGCGTAATGCTGATAAATTTATTGCCTTTGCTGCCAATGTAAGCCTCTGGTTGCACATAAAAACTAGCGCCACCAATCCGTGCCCAGGCACCGATCTGATAACCTAAACGGTTTTCTTCACTTGCAAAATCTGCATTTAACTTTGCTAAGTTTACGCCTGCTTTAACCCCGAGGTTAAACGTTTGTGCCTTTGATGTTGCCCAACCCAAGGTTAGGAAAACAATAGAGAAGATGATTTTTTTCATGTTGTTTAATTTGTTTTTTAAAGGTTATAAAACCATAAACGGTCAATGATACCTGCTATGATTTCATTTTTAAAAATTTGTATTAAGCGGTTTTTATACCGATTAGGTTTTATAACGTGCTTTTAACACAATTATCGTGCAAAAAGAATCCGCTAATCTCCACTTTTTTTGTCACATCACATAAAAAGGTATTAACCTGAGCAAATATTTTTTACTTTTGCATCAAATAAAATATGCCATGGCTAATTTTCAACTTACTTCAGAAACTGCATTTAAAGTAAAAACCAAGTTCTTAAGGAAATATCGCGATCTGGCGAACGAGCCTTTAGATTTTACGCCAGGCAAAGAAGATCAACTGATTGAAGATTTAATGCGTTTGGTAAAACGCGACCGCACCTACATCGAATTTACCATTCAAAAAGCACTTGCCGATACCAAGGGTAACAGACTTTAGTAAATCTTTGTTTGCATACTCTTCTTTTTAGCGTAACGCTTAATTTACGCTTAGCCCAAATAAGCTGTTTTTAATATTTATCGGTTTTTGTACATTTACGTTTGTACTTAATCAATAATAACCTTCCAAAAAGAGCGGTATTTCATTTAACTTGCCCTTCGGAATTAAAATATATAAGGGAATGAAGAAACTAAAATATGGTCTTTTAGCAGCTGGCTTAGGCGTGGCTGTTTTGTCTTTTTCATTTAAAGAAGATTTATTCCTGGTATCTAAAAATCTGGATATTTTTGCTTCGCTCTATAAAGAAATCAATATCAATTATGTTGATGACACCAATGCCCCCCAATTGATGAAAACGGGGATTGATGCCATGCTGGATAGTTTAGATCCCTATACCGAATATGTTCCAGAATCGGAGATTGAAGATTACAAACTGAAGTATGTGAGCACACAGTACGGAGGTATTGGTGCCAGCACTGTTTTTATCGATGGAAAACTGTTTATCAATGAAGTAAGCGAAGGTTATCCTGCAAATAAAAGTGATATTAAAGCCGGCGATCAGGTGCTGAGCATCAATGGGACTGCTATAAAAGGAAAAGACCGCTCAGAAGTTAGCCAATTATTGCGCGGCCCTAAAGGTACAGCCGTTGATTTGTTAGTGATCAGAGATGGAAAAGAAATCACTAAAAAACTTGTCCGTGATGAAATAAAACAGCCTAACGTTTCTTACTCAGGAATGGTTGGTGATGGTATCGGTTACATCAAACTCGATAAATTTCTTGAAAATTCTGGGCAGGAAGTTAAGGATGCGCTGTTGGCTATTCAAAAAGAAAATCCAAAAGGTGTGGTTTTAGATTTGAGAAACAATGGCGGGGGTATTTTGCAGGAAGCGGTTAAAATTGTGAACCTCTTTGTGAATAAAGATCAGCTTATTGTTACTCAAAAAGGCAAAAATGTAGAGAAAACCATTGCCTATAAAACACTTTTAACCCCGGTTTCTACCTCGGTTCCGTTAGTCGTGCTTGTAAATGGAAATTCTGCCTCAGCTTCAGAGATTGTTGCGGGTTCTTTACAGGATTTAGATCGTGCCATTGTAATTGGCCAACGTAGTTACGGCAAAGGCTTGGTTCAGCAAACCTTTAACCTGCCCTATAACAGCTTGGTTAAAGTAACTGTGGCAAAATATTATACACCATCAGGCAGGTGCATCCAAAAATTAGATTATGCACATAAAAATGCAGATGGTGTTGCCGAACGTTTTGCCGATTCGACCATGGCAATGTACCAAACCAAAGCAGGAAGAAACGTGTACAGTGGTAATGGAGTTTATCCCGATATCGTGGTAGATGCCATAAAGCTCAGCCCGATTACCATTTCAATGCTTAACAAAAATCTTTTCTTTAACTACGCAAATCAATACAGGAAAGAAAAACCAAGTTTGGCCTCAGCCAAAACTTTCCAGTTATCTGATGCGGACTATGCTGCATTTTCTGGCAGTTTGGCCGATAAAGATTTAACCTACCTAAGCCGTACCGAAAGGTTGCTTTCCGATTTACGTTTAGAAGCCGAAAAGGAAAATAAATCTACTGAGGTTAAAACCGATCTGGAGAATCTTAAATATAAACTTACCTCTTCTAAAAAAACTGATCTGCTTAGCCATAAAGCAGAGATAAAAAGAGTTTTAGAAACACAGATCGTAAGCCGATATTTTTACGAAAAGGGAAGAATTGAGCAGAGCTTCCAGTACGATAAAGAATTGGCTGCAGCAAAAAATCTTTTTACCAACCAATCGCAGATTCTGGCCATTTTAAAAGGCGATGGAAATTATAAGGTGATTGGAAAACCGACCAAAGCCACCGCATCAATAGACTAAACAAACTATACCGCTATCCCTATGAAGAAATTAGCCCTAATATGCTTTGTGCTATTAATCGCCCTTCAATTAAAAGCCCAGGATTATACCCCTGCAGCCTCTAATTTAAAACAAAGAGCATGGTTTAACGATGCCCGTTTTGGCTTATTTATCCACTGGGGACCTTTTAGTGTACCAGGGAGCGGCGAATGGGTAATGAACGAACGAAAGTTGAATGTTCATAATTATACCAACCTTAAAGATTTTTTTAACCCTGTTGAGTTTAATGCCGAACAATGGGTGAGCATGGCGAAGAATGCGGGAATGAAATACATTACGCTGATTACCAGGCACCATGATGGTTTTAGCATGTGGGATACCAAATATTCTGATTTCAATATCATGAATACGCCCTACAAAAAAGATATCGTAAAAATGATGGCCGATGAGTGCCATAAGCAAGGCATAAAACTATACCTGTATTATTCGTTGTTAGATTGGCGAAGAGAAGATTATCCGCACGAAACTGGCCGTACCGGACAGAACTCAGGTAGAACGGGCAAAGGTAATTATGCAAGCTATTTGCAGTTCATGAAAAACCAATTAACAGAGTTGTTGACCAATTATGGTGAAATAGGCGGAATCTGGTTCGACGGGCATTGGGATCAGACTGAACCAGAAGGATCGAAAGACAGGACATCACGGATTGATTGGAAATACAATGAAATTTATGGTTTAATCCACAAACTTCAGCCACAGTGCATGATTGGTAACAATCACCACCTTACACCCTTTGCCGGAGAAGATTTTCAAATGTTCGAACGCGATCTTCCTGGTGAAAATAAATCAGGCTTAAGTTTTCAAAAGGCATCAGATAAACTACCACTCGAAACCTGCGAAACCATTTCAAATTCGTGGGGATATAATTTGAGCGATACCTATTATAAATCGAATAAAGAACTGGTGCATATGTTGGTTAAAGCAGCAAGTTTAGGGTCTAATCTTTTACTGAACATCGGGCCAATGCCGAGTGGTAAAATTCAACCAGAGTTTCAAGACCGGTTAGCCGGTTTGGGCGATTGGTTTAAAATTTACGGTGAAAGTATTTACGGTACTCAAGCAGGATTTATAAAACCGCAGGCCTGGGGAAGCATTACGCAAAGCGACAACAAAGTTTATATCCACCTTGTTGACGGAAAAACGGCAACGCTTAACTTAGAAAATGTTCCGGTAAAGAAAATCAAAAAGGCATATTTACTAAAAGATAAAAGTCCGGTAAATTATACCTTTAAAAAATCAACATTAAGTATTACTACAACTTTAAATAGTGCAGAGCCCGATCAGGTAATCGTTTTGGAAATTGGGTAGCAGGGCCATTTATTTTACGCTGTCATCCTGAACGCAGTGAAGGATCTTTCTAATTTCAATAAAAGAGTCGTCATCCGATTGCTATCGGATGACGATCTCTCACGTTCAAAAGCCTGTTATCTCCAGGG
>NZ_JAUG01000158.1 GCF_000708285.2 Pedobacter borealis DSM 19626 | reverse complement strand
TCATTTTGTGGCGTTTTAATCAAGTTTTCTGTTAAGACGGTCGTCACCCTGAATTTATTTCAGGGTCTTTCACGCTAAAAAGATGCTGAAATAAATTCAGCAGGACGATAAAGCGGGATTAGGCGTAAATAAGATATAATTTTCAGCAAATAATTATCGAACTCAGGTTTTAAGTAACTTTAATAATTTACAACACACAAACCACACACAAATAAATACCTGAAATGCAAAATAGTTTTTTTTATACCACCCTAAAAGCAATTGTCTTGCTAATGGCGATAACCTGTTGGTTTTCAGTGAAAAGTTATGCGCAGACCGAGTTCTCTACCGATTATTTTAAGATCAGGGTCGATAACAAAGGTTTCGTCACCAGTATGAAAAACAAAACTAAGGCACCATACAAGGAATTTAGTCTAGCAGAAAAGCCCTCACCCTTACTGAGTTTATATAGTGATACTAAAAAAAAATACTTTGAACCCACAAAAGCGGTTTATATAAAAGATAAAAAAACATTCTCGCTGTATTATGCCAATGGTTCAGTGGCGAGCGTTAAATTGGAACCTAAGGCGAAATATTTCAAATTAACCCTTTTATCGCTTACCAACCGGAAAGGTATTGATGTAATTGAATGGGGACCGGTACATACCAGAATCAATAATCTATTTGGGGAAATCATCGGCGTGGCAAGAGATACAAGTGCTGCGGTAAACTACTCCATCGGTATGATGGCTTTAAACGATAATACCCTGGGCGGAAAAGCGGAAACAATTGGAGATGCAGCCCCGTTTCAATATGTTGTTCACAGTCCCGATGCTAAACGGTTTCCCTTGCCTGCCAACCTTCATGAAGGTCAGGTATTTACGCTTGGAGGGAATGGTATCAGCGATGTTGCTTTTTATGCACACAAAGAACCCTGGTACCGGATCATGTATGGCAATGCAGCTAATGTGGATAAAAATGGAAGAATATCGCTCTCTTATCAATCAAGAGACCGTGGTTTTGAAAGAGAGGTTTACTTTTCGCTCATTCCCAATATGGCGGCCAACACTCCAAACCATTTGCAGGTGCAGGCCTTACCAGGGGTAGATTATATCGGATCATCCGTAGCCTTATGGGGAAGCCCGGATAGTACGGCTTTGTTGGATGTAATCCAGAAAATTGTTTTAACGGAAAAACTTCCGCACCCAACCATTAACGGAAAATGGATAAAAGACCCGGCTGCTTTTGTTCCTGATCTTCTTACCAGTGGTAATTTAAATGACAGCACCATCTCTTATGCATCAAGATTGGGTTTTAAAACCATAAGTTTATATGATCAGGGTTTTTTAAGGGCTGACCGTGGTAACCAAGGTTATATCGACGGAAGAAATTTTGAGAAAAAGCCGATAAAATTAACTGGTCGAAGTGTTTCGCATAAGGAGTTTTCTGATATGGCTGCTAAACAGGGTATTAGCATCGGCAGAACACCTATTACCACTGCTTTGGCCCCGGGAACTATGGATGCGAGCCCGATACCGAGCGATAGCCTGTGTTATCAGCAAAAACGCCTGCTGGTAAAAAACATCAGCGCAACCGACACCGTTATTCTTGTTGACAACCCGATTTATCTTGACGAGATTGCCAGCTGGGAAGGTCATTGCGCCAACTTAAATATGGTCAAAATCGGTAAAGAACTTATCCATTACATGGGCGTTTCCAAAGAAAAACCCTATAGGCTTTTGAATGTGAAGCGCGGATACTGGAAAACCACAGCGTCAAACCATTCGGACGGAGATGCTATTTATAAACTTCAGGTAACGGTTAATTATGGTTATGACGGGCTCATTCCGAATATGCAACTTCAGGACAAAATAGCCGAACACTTTGCTGAAATCTGTAAAATTAACGGCCTTGCTTATTATGACTTTGATGGACAGGAGTTTTTGTTCAATAATGGCCACGGTTATTATTCGGCTAAACGTTTTTTTGGTAAAATGTTCGAAAAAGCTGCGCAGTTGGGTGTTCCTTATATCCGTTTCACGGGTGCTACCTTATCCGAAGGGTCATGGCATTATCAAAGCATCTGGAACGTCGGTGGTGGAAAAAATCTGTACGATGCTGAAACCCGCGAATGGGGTAGCACGACCAGTCAGGGAAAAGACCTTCGCGACGTATGTTACGCCAATTATTTTCCGGTGGGTATGGGCGGGAATTTCCCGATCAATGCCAAATCAAAGGTTGAAGAATATGAACATATACAGGCTATTTCTGTAGGTGTCGGTACCACATATAGTTTAAAGATCAATCAAAAGGATGTTGAAAGCTGTCCGCAGAAAGATGCCATTTTCAAAGTAATAAGAACCTGGGAAAATGCAAGAGCTGCCAATGCCTTTCCCAGAAGTGTAAAAATGCAGCTGGCAGACCCTGCAAATAGCTGGCAACTGGAGCAGGTTGATAATAATAAATGGAGACTTTATCCAATCGTAAAGGGAGAAAGAAAAATGGCTATTAGCTTAAACAGAGATATTGCAGGAGGATATTAACGACCACTTGCAGATTTTGAAGTACCCTTCTTTGGACAAATTTATCGAAATATGTATACCTAGAGGGTTTTAAGTGTTGTTGCGTGATCTATTATCACACAAATTGGACGGCCACTTGCATTAATTGATTTACAATACCTGCAAATAGCAATACATGGATGCTGGTTGAATAAAATATTTGGATTAAATCGTATTTTACAATAAAAAATTAAATTATTACCGAATGAAACCATCATGAGTTTACACTCTCAAAATGCAATGAACCAAGCCTGCGAGCTCTTGAACACAAAAATCAAACAGGGCCGAGTGAAAAATAAAACTCATGATAGCTTCATAACAATTAAAAAACAAATTATACTCTGATGAAAAAATACCTGGTAAGCCTCATGCTTTTCACTGCTTTAGGGGTAATTAGTCTGTCATGCAGTGTTGATAACAGCGGATCGGCAGACGGATTTGTACAGCGTTTAAAAGATGCACCAGCCAAAGTTATCCTAACCGATGGCGCTGCGGCAGACGCACTCATAGTAGGCAGGAAATGGAGTAGCGATTTATGTGCACTTTCAGTTAAAAATACTTCAGCTAAAGCCGTACAGGTAAAAGAAGTAGTGGTATTCGATCTACAACATCAATTGGCCGATACCACCAAAATTTATGGAGAAGCTTTTCAAAAACTGGGACAGATAGGCGGCACGTTGGGCAAACCCGAAGATTGGGGTACATACCCCGACAGAAGTCATTATAAAATACCCGAACCTGAAAATTTGCGGACAGCATATGGCATGTTAACCTTGCAACTCCCCGAAAATAGCAGGGTGTTATTGGCTACAACATCTTGTAAAAGATTTATATCCAGATTTTCTTTTGATGCCAAACGCCTCCGTATTTCGCTCGATTGCGAAAACCTGGTGCTGCAGCCTGGCGAAACCTGGAGCCTGGAAGAGTTTTTGGTAACAACAAGTAACGACAGGGAAAAAAACTACGATCGTTTAACCGAAGCTATTTCTAAACATCATCCACGGTTAAAGCACGATCCTGTGCCAATGGGCTGGTGTTCATGGTATTGCTTTGGTCCAGCGGTTACAGCCAAAAATGTATCAGATAATACCAATTGGATTGCAAAAAACCTGCCACAGCTAAAATACATACAAATTGATGATGGTTACCAACCCTGGATGGGCGATTGGCTCGAAAAAGGAAAAGCTTTTGGAGGCGATGTTGCGCAGGTACTGCACGATATTAAAAATAAAGGTTTAGAACCTGCCATTTGGGTAGCGCCATTTGTGGCCAGTCCACAATCCGAATTATTCAAGAACCATCCCGATTGGTTTGTTAAGGACGAAGCTGGCAAACCCTTACGTTCTGATAAAATTGGTTTTGGAGGTTGGCGCTTAGGACCATGGTATGTATTAGATGGTACACACCCGGCAGTTCAGCAATATTATACCGAACTTTTTAAAACCATGCGTCAAAAATGGGGCGTTACTTATTTTAAGCTCGATGCCAATTATTGGGGCGCTATGTATGGTGGTGTACATTACGATAAAAAGGCAACCAGAATCGAAGCTTATCGCCGGGGTATGGAAGCCATACTTAAAGGTTCTGGAGATGCCTTTATACTAGGTTGTAACCATCCAATATGGGGCTCCCTGGGTTTAATTCATGGTTCGAGAAGTTCTATGGATACCTGGCGTGATTGGAAGTCGTTCCGGAATATAGGAAGAGAAAACCTACTCAGGGGTTGGCAGAATGGACGGTTATGGTGGAACGATCCGGATTGTATTCTCTTAACTGATAATGGTGCCGAAGATGTAATGGATCAGGGAGGTAATGCAGCTGCAACAAAGAAAGTGGTAATGCCAGAAAATGAATTTTTATACCATGCTACAACAGTGTATGCCTCGGGTGGCATGTTATTAAGTGGTGATGACCTGACTACAATTAAGCCAGAAAGACTGGCAATTCTTAAAAAAATGATTCCCCCAACAGGAAAGTCGGCAAGGTTCGAAAACGAAAAATTTGAAGTAGGTATTATTAATTTTAAAGATCACATTGAATACACCGTGTTTAACGCAAGTGATGCTCCGGTTAGCCGTAAAATAAAATTACCTGCCGGAAAATATACTTTAAGCAATAAATGGACCGGTAAGGAAATCGGCGTTTTCGAAAAAGAATATGTGATTAATGATTTGCTACCACATAGCGCACAATTAATTGTGGCGAAAAAGGTTAATTAATCAAGGTCTCTTGTACAACTTTACTGTAGGCTGTATCATAAAGGTGATTTCACTCAGGTGCTGTCATGTTGTCCAAAGGACTCCTAAGGAGAGCTTGTCGAAACACCTTAAAGCGTATTTAACAGGTCCTTCGACAAGCTCAGGATGACAAATCTATTTATGATACATTGGAATTGCAATAGTCTGCAATTCCATTAAGTTAAGTACTATGCCGTTGTCAGTCTGAGCTTGTCGAAGACCTTTCTATAGTCGAAAACGAAAAAACATTTGTCCTTCGACAGGCTACCATCGACGTTGTTCTGTAACCATCTAAATATAAGTTATTTATCAATATGAGTTCG
>NZ_JAUG01000157.1 GCF_000708285.2 Pedobacter borealis DSM 19626 | reverse complement strand
GTATAAGCAAAATTGGCAAAGAGGGAAACAAACCTTGTGGTTACCGAACTGATGCCATTCCTATCGGGGATGTAGGCCGAAGATCCTGTGCTCAGCAGCGGGTAAAGGGCCGTATAATCTACCGTTCCGGCGGTAAGGATATCGTTCCTGAAACCGTACAGGCGTGCGCTGATCCCATCAGTTGAGGCATCGCGTGTTTCTGCACCGATAAAGCCGTTTAGCTCGTGCAGGTTTGCATTAAGGTTATAATTTAACTGCCCCCTTAAGTTGTGCACCTGTAATACACTGTTGTTATTATCAAGCACCCCGCCTTTCGGTATTTTATAGGCCAGTTGCCCCGCGGTATACTGGGCATAATCATTCACCAGATTCCGGGCAAAATAACTCTGCTCATTATACAAAACCCTGTTTTTGCCATCCTGGTTTTCGAACTGGTATTTTAGCTCTACCGAAAAGTTTAGGGGAAGCCTATACCGAATGCCAGCGCTGAGCAATAGATCAGCCAGCTTATTTGAATTGTCAATATTTTCATCATCAACCAAAGGATAATAAGCCCAGTCGCCCAATTTCCCGCCAGCAAGGCCAGCCAAGTAAGCGTTCCTCCTATCTTTGGGCAGTATTACAGGGTTACCATCAGCATCTGCAAACGATGCATAGGGGTATAAATGGTTGCCCGAATAAAAAACGGTACCATAGGCAGGCCTTCCCGTTTTGGAGCGGCTATTGGTATAATATACTCCAAAATTTAACTGCAGGTTTTTCCCTATCTTTTGGTTCAGCTGTATCCTTGCGTTGAGTTTGCTGAAAATTGCGCCCAGATTGGATACATTGTTATCATAGGAAACTGAAGAAATCCAGTTAAAAGATTCCCCTCCGCCTGATATATCAGCCGCAAACTGGTTATTGGATAAAGGGCGGTAAAAATATTGCAGGTACTCATCGCGTACATCAAGCGCCCTTAACTTGTTTATTGATGCTGTTGCACCTTCGCCCGATATGCTGCCCTTATCCCTCGCCACTAAAATTTCGATGACCGGCGAAAGCACAGGCCCAAGGTTGCTGTTTACCGAGCTGGTATAAAAGCCTTTTTCGTAAAGGAACATTTCGGTATCTATATACTCGGAGGTATTCATCTGTGGCGACCGATACAGATCGGGCTTTGCAGCATAAGTGCTGTTTAAATTTACCCTTACCTTGGTGGGCGAATTAAACCGTGCATTTTTAGACGTAATAACAATAACGCCATTGCCTGCCCTTGCGCCCCAAATACTGGCTGCAGCAGCATCTTTTAAAATGGTAACCGATTCTATATCGTTGGGATTAATGTTATCGATATCGCCCTCGTAGGGAAAGTTATCAAGAACAACCAAAGGCGATTTCGGCCCACGGATAGTACTAAGACCCCGCACCATCAGCCTGCCCGAAGAAGGCGTAGACCGATCGACAATCAGCCCTGAAGAAACCGCCTCCAGCCTTGCAATAATATTGGCGCCTACCTGTTGCGAAAGCAGGTTATTGTTCAACGTGGTAAAAGAGCCCGTTGCCCTTTCTTTGGGCAAGGTCTGGTAGCCTGTGCTCACATTAACTTCCTGCAAGGTATTTAACCTGGGCCGCATTTTCAGCACAGTTTTTTCGCCCGGCAGTACGCTGAGCGAAACGGCCAGGGTTTCGTAACCTATATGGCTCAGCGTAACATTATACAGGCCCTTATCCATCACAAAAGTAGAAGTTCCATCTTCCATGGTCACAAAATCCTTCGCTGGTCCGTTAAAATAGATCTTTACGGAAGGTATGGGTTTATTGGTTTCGCTGTCTACCACAAGCAGGATAAATTTCTGCTGGGCAGATGAAGTAAAAACAAGCAGTAAAAAGCAGTATGATAATATATATTTCATAATGTGATCGGTTATTGATAATTAATTCCTGCTGATTACCAGCATATCCAGTTCCCTTACTGATGGGGTTAAAACCAGCCCATACACTGCAAGTGCGGCATTGAGCGCCTCCAGGTTTTCACATTTAGGGATCACCAGGTCGATATTGGCCGTAATCCCCGTTTCATCGACCACTGGTAAGGAAATAAATTTCTGATCGAGAATTCTGTTCAACAGGTATTTAACAGGTGCATTTACCAGCTTTCCATCGGCCCTAAACAGCCTGTTTATCATGCTCCCGCCATGGCTCAACAGCTCAATGCCATTAGCCTTGGGCGAATAACTTAACACCAGGCATTTGGTATTCAACTTTTTTGCTTCGGCCCTGTAACCCGAATTTGCGTTCAGGTAATCGAACATCCTGGAGAAAAGATGGAGCGAATCTCTGGTGGGCAGCCAAAAATCTATCGTCCATTGGTTTTCCTTTTTTAACTGGTAACTGTTAAATGTTTCATCATCACCGAAATTGGTCACCATCCTATGGTTGCCGAACCAGGTAAATTTTTTCATCGCCACCGAAGTGTACAGCCACCTAAGCGGAAGGTTTTTAACCAGGTAACCGGTTTTATCACCAAGCGTTCTATACTCGTTACCAGAGCCAAGCCCATTTACATGCCCTTTAAACAACATATTGATCGATACCATATTAGCGGGGATTTTCTCCATGTATAGGGGTACATTTACCGTCAGGTCTTGTTTTTGGGTTTCTATGAAGCTGTGCTTTAATGCGAGGCCGATTTTCTCCTGGTTAAAAGCCTCGCCATCGGTAAAGGCCTTAACAAAGCCATCGGCACCGATCCATACCAGGTGGGGTATTAAACTGTGGGGAAATATTTTTAGCAGCACGGTATCTGAAATGATAGATTCGAACCCCGTGCCGATCAGGTTGCTCGGCGAAGCATAGAATTTGCGGATATGCTCTTCCTTTACGTAGGTTGCCCGCACAAGCCCAACATTTTGGCCTGTTCTTTTTATTACCTCCAACTGCCCCGGCATATCCCTGAGGCAGGGCACACACGAGGTAGCCCAGAAATCGATAACTAAAAGTTTGCCCCTATAGCCCGAAAGGTTTTGGGTAAATACTTTGCCCCCCTTAAAATATTTATAGGAAACAGACCAGAAAGCATCAGGAACGCGATCGCCCACTTTCAAAACCCCAATAGGGCCAGCGGCATATATAGACAGGTAAAAAATGAGCATAAAGCCCGTTAAAATAATTCGTTTCATATGGTTTGGTTTAATCAGCAGAAATTGGAACCTTAAAAGCTTTAGCCGGCATCAAAACCGAACTAAAGCCTGCCGTACCTGCTTTGCGGACCAGGCGGAACCGGCATTGGTTACCTTAAACCGTTTAAAATTTTGGCATAGACAGGCCACACCAAAAAAATATGCTGATGGTTGTTAGTTAGTTGATATAAATAGAGAAAACCCTGCCGCCTGGTGCATTCTTAAAGAACCTATTTCCGTTAAAACCAGAAAAGCAGGGCTAAAGCACCCTACACCGGGTTTTTGGGCTTTAAGGCATAAAGCCAATCGAAAAGGTAAAAGCTACTTAAGCCCATAAGCAAAGAACCGTTTATCCATATAACCAATAGCACCATCCCCGAACTGCTCCTGTTCAGCTACGAAAGAAGCAGCATCAAAACAGGAAAAAGGCCTTACCCCACAACCATTAACCCCCACTAAATCCACCTGCCCGCATATCCACGGTTTAGGCAGATCACGTGCATCAGGAGTATCGCGCTCTTCAACTTCCGAAGAGAAACCACGCAGTAAAGCCAATGGCGTATAAAGAAAAGCCCAACAGAGAAAAAAAAGCGGCAAATAACTACTATTGGTCTTCATATGACAGGATTAAAAATTTTAAATAAAAATCGATCAAGGCAAAGACCGCCCGGAAATAGTACCTGGGAACAGCCAGCTCTAACTAAACCCACTGTACCCATTTTGCGGAAAAGGCAATAACAGTGGAAAAAGCCCTACCCAGACACAAAAATTCGGACATACCAATTCCATCACGGCCAAACCGATTATTTTTTCAAACGCAAAAAAATAGACGAAAGAAGGGCAAAAAAACCCATGAAACCAGTCGACAAGTCCTAAAACAAACAAAAAATGAGGCAGGCCATCATCATTAAGAACCTATTTTATTTTCGACCATAAAGGCCAACCTGCCACATCCCAAAAACTACTCAGGGTTCTTCGGTTTCAAGGCATAAAGCCGATCAAACGGGCAACTTAACAGAGACTGATATAGAAATATTTGAAAATGGCAAACCATTAAAATAACATATTGAAACATACCCACCTCAGGTAGTACCAACCAGTTAATCCAACTTATTTTTTGTTTGCTCATAATCGTATGTTATGAGTCTTGGCGGAGAGAGGAAAAAGTGGGCTTCCCAAACCATAACCTCATAATGTTTCTCACGCCTTACGTTGAAATGGAATTACAGCAGAAGCCCACTCTTATTTTGGAAAGCTAAAGATAGCAATTCCGCTATAAGAAATGGGATAAAATCTGCTGTCCTGCTCCAACGGCGTGAGATTTGAGGTTGCAAGACTCTTAATTTTACCTTTACTGGTTTTATTTTTTATTACGTAAATGTAAATAAAAAAAAGCTAAATGTCAAGTAATTGCATGACGATTTTAAATTAAATATAAAAGACATTGCCATTAATATTTTAATAAGCAATGAAATGATTAGTGAGAAAGAAAAAATAATTCTGCAAAGATTCGGTCAGCATTTAAAATCGTTAAAGGAGAAACAGAAACTTTCTTATCGTGAATTTTACAAGAGAAGCGGAGTTAATACCGGAGATATTATTAAATATGAAAATGGAGAAACCAGCCCTAGTTTTATTACAATAATGAGATTGGCAATAGGTTTAAAAATCCATCCGACAGAACTTCTTGATTTTGATTTCGGAATAGACTTTAGCGCTGGGCTGGAATAACATAAGCTGTTATGATTCAGTAGCAAATCTAAAGATCAGAACAACTAAAGAAAGAAGCGGCCAATAATGAAATGCTGATCATTATATCCCCTAAAGCACATTAAAAATCTTTTTCACAAAACAGGATAGTTTGTGGCCCCATTTCCCATTCTTTTTTCATCACTATCCATCATATAGACCAAAGAATCTTTGTGGTTAATTATGTATTTCGATAGTAATATTTAAAGTCATTTTTCTCAAAAAGATCAAGAAATATTATTTGATTTTTAATATCTCGATACCGAAAAAAACCTCCTTCAGGAAGTTTTCCTTGACCTTGTTACGACCGCAACTTTTTAATATTAACCTGAGTTCGATTATTAAATCTC
>NZ_JAUG01000156.1 GCF_000708285.2 Pedobacter borealis DSM 19626 | reverse complement strand
ACGAGGTGATTATTCCAGTGAATGTACAGGACGACCAAACGATAGAACCACAAGAAACCGTGGTCATGACACTTACAGGAGGTACATCTTCGGGTACGACTTATACCGCTAGTCCTACTGCTGCAACCGCGACCGTAGCGATTAGTGATAATGACAATACCCCAATCAACGAGGTGTTAACGGTGGTAAAAGTACTAGACGCGAAGGAGCCAAGCACTAATGGACAGATTAAGATCAGCTTGCCTTCAGGCATTACTGCAGCTGAAAACATTGTTGTGACCTATGCCATTACTGGTTCGGCTCTGAACGGAACGGATTATGCAACACTTAGCGGAACCGCAACCATTGTTGCCGGGGCAAATGAGGTGTTGGTACCAATTACTGTAATCGATGACAATACCATAGAGTCTGTTGAAACAGTGAACATCAGACTTACTGGAGGTAGTTCCGCCAACTTTGTCTACACCGCAAATAGCAACGCTACGGTTACGATTACCGATAAGGATAACACGCCAGCCAACTTGACTATACAAGTCGCAAAATCAGGCGATGCTGCTGAACCTGGAACTGGAGCAAACTTTACCTTCAGTCTTCCAACGGGAATTACAGCATCAGAAGATATTACGGTAACCTATACAATTGGAGGTACAGCAGGAAACGGAACCGATTACAGCAACCTAATGGGGACTATCGTTATTCCTGTAGGTCAGAATGGTGTAACCTTACCGCTTACGGTGATAGATGATCAGTTGGCAGAAGGTACAGAGACAATAGTGTTGACCTTTACCAAAGGCTCAACTGCATCAGGTACCAACTACAATTTCAGTACAGGTAGCGTAACTATGAATATAATGGATAATGATATCCAAAATTTTGTAACATGGAAAACTGTTGTTTCTGCAAGTGGTAAGCCAAAAGCTGCAAGTGGGGAGGAACTGATTTATACGATTAAGGTAAAAAACACCGGAAATGTACCATTAACAAGTTTGAACATCACCGATCCTATACCAGCACATACCACGTATGTGAGCGGAGGTACACTAAATGGAAATACAGTAACCATTTCGATGTCGAATCTTGCACCTGGATCGATAGCAACGGTAAGCTTCAGGGTTAAGGTAGATAATAATCTTACTGGAGTAAGCTCGATAACCAATATTGCTAAAGTTACCGATGGAAAAGTTGTTCAAGAAACCATAGGCTGTGATCCGGCTGATGCCACATGCAATGGTCAGGTGGGAACCAGTATCGATGTAGTCAACAGTGCAGTCTTGGGAATAGCGAAGGAGGCAGGTAAGCCCGTGCATATGAAAGATAGTACTTACCGAGTGACCTATACATTAAGGCTGAAGAATATGGGAGACGTAACGTTAACCGATGTGCAGGTTCCAGACGACCTTAAAACCGCCTTCAAGTTGCCGGTACAGTTTAACATAGATGGACAGGTAGCTACCACGGGTAATCTTGTGGCAAGTAACACTTATAATGGAGATATAGACATTAACCTATTGTCGGCTGGATCTAGGCTCGAGATAGGTGAAGTGGCAACCATTGTGTTCAGTGTTAAAGTTAGACCAAATGGTACCTTCGGCACATTCCTGAACCAGGTTAAGGCTACTGCTTTGGCCAATGGCGTTCCGATTACCACCGAGTCTGTTAATGGCATCAATCCGGATATGAATGGGGATGGATTGCCTGATTCGCCAACGCCAACCCCGGTTGTTATTAGTTCAATTCCACTTAGGATCAGTAATGTGTTTACGCCTAATGGAGATAATAAGAACGAAACTTTCGTTATCGGCAACCTAGATCTATATACCGAAAACGAGTTGACCATTGTTAATCGTTGGGGAAATAGTGTGTACGAGAAGAAAGATTATAAGAACGATTGGACGGGTGAAGGTTTGAATGAGGGAACGTACTTCTATGTGCTACGGGTTAAAACGCCAGCAGGTGTATGGGAAGTGTATAAAGGTTATGTTACCTTATTGAGGAACAAGTAATAAATGTGTTCAACTAATAAGAAAAAGGAGATGAAGCGTATTTTTTTAACATTGATGCTATTAGTGATGGTACTGTTTGCCAGGGCACAGAATGATGCTCAGTATAGTCAGTATATGTTTAACGGAATTTATATAAATCCTGCCTATGCTGGTTATAAAGAAGAGTTCAATATCCATAGCTTTTACCGCACACAATGGTCGCAGATAACTGGAGCTCCTGAGAGCATGTCATTGGCCGTAGATGCCAGTGCTAATAATAAGAATGTGGGCCTGGCCTTTCAGGTATCGAACGATCGTGTTGGAGCTCAAAGCAGCTTGGCTGCCTATGGCAATTATGCTTATCGGCTTCGAGTGGGAAGCTCAGAGAATTCAAGGCTTGCGTTTGGATTGGGAATTGGGGTAGCACAGTTAGGAATTGACGGAAGCAAGCTGAATCCAGAGGACCAAGGGGATGAATACATTCCGACAAATATGCAGAGTGTTATTCTTCCAGATGCCAGGGCAGGGGTATATTATTCAAATAACCGCTTTTATGCTGGCTTTTCGGTAGATAACCTGATCGCTAGGTTACTTGACCCAAACAAGGGGCGTAACATGCTGGTTCCTATTCCTAAACCACATCTTTTCTTAACCGCGGGCATGCTTTTGCCACTGTCAGAAGGGATGCAGCTAAAGCCATCTTTTCTATTGAAGGATGACATGGGCGGGCCAACGAGCTTGGATATAAACACCTTGGTGTTATTACATGACCGTATATGGTTAGGAGCTTCTTACCGAACTGCGGTACGCTTATATGATAAGAGTTATCTTCAGTCGGACCTATATAAGAGTAATTCCATGGTTGGCATGATAGAGCTCTTCGCTGGTAACCAGTTTCGTATTGGTTATGCCTTTGACTTTTCACTTGCAAAGCTTCAGTCGATTAGTGGTTCCTCTCATGAGCTTTCGATAGGGTTCTATTTTAAACGAAAAAATGTAAGAATGTTAACCCCTAGGTATTTTTAATCTAACACCATGAGAAGACGAATTTCATTTATACTTCCAGTAACAATTCTGCTACTAATCGTTCAAAGCTCATTTGGTCAGTATGCCCTGAAAGAGGCTGATAGAGAGTTTACTGTTTTTAATTACAAACGGGCAATTGATTTATATAACAGGGCATACGAGCAGAAAATGACTAAACGGGCCGCTCAAGGGTTGGCAGATAGTTATAGGCTGACCCAGAATTACCAGCAGGCTGAAAACTGGTATGGAAAGCTTACCAGTATGGAACAAACAGAACCGAAGAATATCCTTTATTACGCCGAAGCCTTAATGAACAATTCGAAATACAATGAGGCGAAGGTTCAATTTGAAAGGTATGCAAAGCTTGGAGAAAATATTACGGCAGCGCAGCAAGCCTTATGGCAATCATCTTGCGACTCTGCCCTAAAGTGGATAAACAAGCCAACAAATGTACAGCTTGCAAACCGCATAGAGCTTAACTCAGCTAATTCAGATTGGGGGGCGGTCATGTACAAGGGGAATGTTGTATTTAGTTCAGATACCCTATGGGAGAAAGCAAGTGATAAAGCTTCCTTTTCATTGGATAAAAGAACTGCTGTAGATCCTAATATTTATGGATGGACGGGGAAACCATACCTAAAGCTATATGAGCAACAGGGAAATGAGATCAAGTTGTTTCCGCTTCATGATTCGGGCGGGTACCACACTGGTGCGGCTAGCTTTAATGGTGCTGGTACAACAATGTACTTTACCATGACCAGGATCCTGAACAAGGAAGAGCGTAAGAAAAGCAGGAACAGTAAACTAATTACCCTTGGGGTTGAGATATACAGCAGTGAGCTGCAAAATGGAAAATGGTCAATTCCCGTTCCCTTTCGATATAATAATATCGCAGAATGGTCGGTAGGAGATCCCTTTATAACACCTGATGGTAAACAGTTGTATTTTATTTCGAATAAGCCGGGTGGCCATGGGGGTACTGATATTTACGTATCCACTAAGCAGGGCGATGGCAGTTGGGGTGAGGCTATCAATCTTGGTGATGAGATCAATACAACGGGCAATGAACGTTCACCCTTTGCCGTTGGCGAAAATACCTTGTATTTCTCTTCTGATGGTTTACCGGGTATGGGCGGCCTCGACCTTTTTAAGGCAGAAAAGGAGTCTTCCGGCAAGTACAGGGTTGTTAACATGGCCTATCCAGTTAACTCACCACAGGATGACTTTGCGCTTACGTTCTATTCGCCATCAAAAGGTTATTTCTCCTCTAACCGAGCAGGGGGGAAAGGTAGTGATGATATCTTCTCTTTTGAGTTGAAAAATGAGGTACAACCTATTATTATTGCTGGTCTTGTTATCGATAAAAAGACAGGGAAGCCGCTACAAGATGTGGCTGTTACGGTAACCAATAAAAAGACTGCTAGTTCAATGAACCTGCTGACCGATCAGAGTGGGCACTATCAACTAAGGCTGGATGGTGTTTCTGCTTATGATATTTCATTGGCAAAAGAAAACTACATGGGTAGAAGTGGGATAGAGGTGCTATCTGCTGATTCGAACTCATTGAAGGAAATAAAAGATGGCATAGGCCTAAGCCCAGTAAAGTTAGATGTGCCGCTAACATTGAAAATCTATTACGATTTTAATAAGTGGGATTTAAGCCTGGATGCAAAAAGAGAGATAAGCAACTTGGTTAGGCTGTTAAAAGATAATGTAGTGATGAGGATTGAGATCAGCTCACATACGGATTCAAGGGGAAATTCGAAGTATAACCAAGAACTGTCGCAGCGTCGTGCAGAAACGGTTGTTGATTTTCTACGCAGTCAGGGTATTGAGAGCAGTAGGTTCACCGCTACAGGCTACGGTGAAAGTAAACTACTTAGTGCTTGTAAGGATGGTGTTTCTTGTACCGAAGATCAGTATCAGCACGACAGGAGAACCGAGTTTATCTTAATAAAAAGATAAACGGGTAAATTAAGAGCCTGTTTAAATTTGATACAATTATTTAACTTATCTAACGTTTTTGTCACACTGAGGGATAATTTATTATATAAAAATCAATATAAATGACAGAAGGATTTTTAGCGTATTGTAAGCTGCGAGGAATCGTCATTGCGAGAAGGCTTTTTCAGCCGACGAAGCAATGACGATCTTTCTATGGAGGTCTGTCAATGGTAGCGGAGTCGAAGGGTCTAAACAGCATTTTCTGCTGTCATTCTGAGCACAGCGAAGAATCGTTAGCCTATGAAAACAGACCTTAAAAACTTGTTTAATAAAGATTCTTCATTGCATTCAGAATGACACATTCCATAAACCGGCCATCATCCTTAACTTGTTTCAAGATCTAACCAGCCTTCATTGCAAGAAGGCTTTTTCAGCCGACAGCCTGTCCCGACCTTTCCTACCGTGTGGACACATCTTTTGGTTTGGGTTTTATTCGTTTTGCTAACCAACTCTAATAAAACACAGGTTTAACCGAAGAGCA
>NZ_JAUG01000155.1 GCF_000708285.2 Pedobacter borealis DSM 19626 | reverse complement strand
GGTCTTTCCTGCCAAAAAAGATGCTGAAACAAGTTCAGCATGACGATGGGGTTAGGAATAAACCTTGTCTGATAGTTATTTTTACAATTTAATAATCGAACTCAGGTTATTAGTTACAAGTCCAAATCTTGGTGCAGTTTGAAAGAAATATCGTGCACGTAAAAATTAGCACCTATTTTCTGGTAAGGGCACCGATTTCTGGAAACTTATCTCTGACTGACTTCATATTTTCCAGATCGTGTTCAAAAAGGCTTTATTTTAAATAAATTATTCCTGTTTGAGTAAATGTGAGTAGATATTTATAAGAATAAACTCCATGTAAAGTTGTCTATTTGTGCGCAAATGTATTAAAGATACATTAAACGTCTCTATCTATCGACTTTAGTAAATTACTGAATTCACCCTATAATTCTCATGAATATATCCTATACCTGGGGCCTTGCCAGAAAAATCTTGGTTGTATTCCTAATGATAACTATAGTATCTGCTATAGTAGCATTTGTCGTACGTAACCGTATTACTCAAAAATTAGAGGAGCTGACTAAATTAACAAACCATGCTGACTTGAATCAATCTAAACCAGAACAGGTCTTACTCTTGCTTCAGCATGCCGAAAATGATTTTCAGGAATCTTTATTAAATATTAAAAGCAAAAAAAAAGTCGATTATAGAACAAAGCTAGTGATGGCCTTTAACCAGATCGATACTTTATTGAAAGAAAATATTGATACTGCACGCTTAACTGTTGGTCAAAGGAATAAGGTAAGGGGTTGGTATCTGAAAAAAGTAAAGCTATCGAATGAGCTATTGGTCTTAAAGCATAATTTTGATTCACTCCTCACATTGTATTCAGGTTTCAGTGGCGCATTAAACGAAAATATTAACAAATTTGATATCGCACACAACAGTCATGGAGATGTTGACGACAACACCAGTACGGTTAAGAAGATAGGTGGTGAACAGAAGAAAGGACTGTTCGGAAGGATAAAGGATGCGATCACCAATAAAAAAGGAAATTCGATCATTGAGATCAATCAGGTAAAATATAGGAATAGGATCGATTCTACTGCACACAAGATTCTGGTACAAGATAAAAACGCTTATGTAACGAAGCTACATCAATTGCAGCAGGAGAATGTTAGGGTCTTTAGTATGCAGCGAAACCTGATTGCGCTGAACACCAGTATTAATAATGAATTGAAGCATATTATCGATGAACTGAAGGAGATTAACTACAGTATTGTAGATGAATTTAAGAGAATGGCCTTCAAAAATTATCAGGAAGCGACAGCGCTACTGAATGAATTTTACCTGGCCGCTTTATTCCTTGTTTTGCTATTTGCGATTTTGCTGATCATATTTATTGTCCGGCTGAATGAAGCCGAGCGCTTGTTAAGAAAGAAAAATAGTCTAATGGTTACCACTGCTCAGCAAAAAATAGTTGAATTGATAAAAAAGATACAGCTCAGCAAGGATAACCGCTCTACTTCAAGAATGGAGGAGTTAAAAGAGATTGTGCAACTGGCTATCAGCAACAACCCTGCATTCTTAGTCAAATTCAAAGCGTACGATCCTGAGTTTTATAACAGACTCTTAGCGCTCATACCTAATATTGTTGTTTCTGAAATTGAATTTTGTGTATTGCTCCGGTTAAATTTCCAGACCAAAGAAATAGCCCGTTATACGAAAACCTCCGTGCGGGCGGTGGAAGCAAAAAAATACAGGATCAGGAAAAAGTTAACCATCCCTTCTGATCAGGATATTAATATTTGGATGACCAATATTTGATTCCTTATTCCCTTTTTTAAAAGACTTTTTCCATGCGCTCCCGATTTTAACTGGGTACTTTTTGTGTCGATGGTAAGCTACCGATTTGATGCTTTAGCTGACTGAATTAACCATAGCTCACGAGCTTTTAAGGGATCCGGGGAAATCATTACCAATTTTATTCCGATCTGAGCGTACGAATGTTTCTTTGATGGCCATAATTGCCTGATGTTTAGTTTGCTGAAAGTGAGTTTTTGTTTGGTTAATAGCTGTTTATGAGATGTTTATGTAGGGTGAGTAGATGTGTGTAGATATTTATTCGGCAAATCAAATTAGTTATTGCTTTTTTTGCGTGCTTAAAAAAAATACGCTTAAATATTGTTTTTTGTATTATAACGCATACGGTAATTCAAATTATTTTTAATGTTTTAGGATTGCATATGTAATTCAAAAAACGCAAATAGATAATATGGAACCCCACGATAAGATACATAGCAATACATCAGTTATATCGTCACCTATATGAATAAAATTTTGCGCTCTTCGTGTATCCTTATGCGATTTTTTCAAAGGACTAACCATTATCCAACGAAAAGTTTTGTTAAATATTTAATGCATCTACTATTTTTAGTAGCGGTACTTCTTTTTACAGCTGTAAATTCAGCTTTTGCAGATGGAAGTATCAATTTGTATCCCGCAAACGGAAATGGGATAGGAGGCAGGGCTAAATTGATGGCGTCCAATGTGACAACTGTTGCATTTCCTTTTCCGAATTTAGGGGTGCATTATGTTTATGCTGCCGTTGGTGAAAAAATTACAATGGCGAGTAGTGCTATGATAGCCGGTACAAATAGTTTTATTCGACTTACTGCTCCTAATGGTAGTGTGGTTCAAACAAATAATCCATCAGGAACAATCCCAAAACCAGGCTTAATTCCCAATAGGAATGCCGAAATTGCGGGACCAGCTTTGTTTGGAGTAGCATTAGGAGGTAATCAGTATACGCCAAATTATTATTCGGTAACAGTAACAGGTATTTATAAGGTTGAGTTTGTTGCCCCAGGTGGTATTAATGGGGATGGATCAGATCGGGAAAATATTAGCTATGACGACAATTGGACTCAACATACTTACGGAACAAGTGATTTTCTTGGAGGAACTCCCAGTCCCTTAGCATCAATTGCAGCTTGGGATGTTTCAGTGATCAATACGACGAATACTGCATTTATCCCGGGTAGGGTATTTACAAATGTACTTAACCTTGATATTGCTCCTATATTTGAAAATAATAGAGGTTTTCATGGTGTTGTAAATGTTTTAACCAAAGACGGATATGCTTATAATGTTGATGCCAATGGTCAAAATGGAATAGGTTTTACATTTTTTGCCAACAACAGGGGCTTTACAACAGCAGCTGCGGGTGCGGGTAACCCGACCTATAAAAGTTTAAATTATTCGACCAGTCCATCAGTTAAGGATCCTAATTCAACTGATGATGCTTTAAATGTTACCCATAAAATTTTCTACACTAAGCCAAGTACAGATCTTCCCGCTACAGCTACGTTAAATAATGCCACTACATGGTTAAGGATAGCAAGCCCAGTAACACCCACATTAACTAATATAAGTATTAAGGGGGTAGAGGGATCCAATGGTAAAATAAGTAGCAAAGGAGCTTATGTGAGTTTTACTTCGAATATAGCTGGAACTTATAAAATTACAATCTCAGGTGGCGGAAACTTTATAGACCGTGTGCTAATAGGAAATATGAATAATGCTGGTGCCCAACAAGTCTATTGGGATGCGCGGGCAGGTACTGCCGCAGATCCAACGGCTCCTGGTGTAAAAGTTCCTCCTGGGACAGCTATAGGCACAATAAAAGCTCAGGCATTTGTATCTGAGGTCCACTTTCCACTTATAGACGTAGAAATTAATCCAAACGGTATTATTATTAGCCAAACCGATGGTAGTTATAATCCAATTCGATCAAAAGATATCGTTTATTGGGATGATTCTCAGGTAACCATTGCAGGGAATACTTCACCGGTTAGTAGCCAGAATAGTGTTAATGCAACACCTTCAAACCCAAAAGTAAATCCCCTATCGGGAGCGGGCTTAAAAAGTAGTGTTAATGGTCATATATGGGGGAAATATAACTCTAATGGTGGTCAAGGTACCCTTGATTTTGGTAATGAACGGAGTTTAGATACCTATACTTTTATTCCGAATGTAGAAAAAGTGGAATCAGTATCGGTTACAATTTCGCAAGCAGATTTAGCCGTACAGAGCATTACACCTTCTGTTACGACTGCAAAAATTGGAACTACACTAACTTATACTGTGGTATTACAGAATAAGGCAAATTCAGAAAGTGTGAGTGATGTAACCGGAGCTGTTTTTAACCTTGAATACCCTGATGGATTTGTGGTTACATCCGCAACTTCTGTAGTAAATAGTGGTATTGGCACGGTTTCACAAACTGCTTCGAGTACTACCAGTACAAAATATGCGGCTACGTTAGATATGACCAGCGGATCGCAGGTAACTTATACCATTACAGGTACGGTGGGCGCATCTTTGAGTAACACTACAATTGCAGCCAGAGCGACTATACTTAGGCCGCCTGATGTTTCCGATCCTGATGCAACGTATGAAGATCCAAATAAAAATGATTTAACTTTTTCTGGCAACGCTGATATAGAATGTAATGGGGCGCCTAGTGGGGAGGGTTGTAATAATATCTTACCGGCAGATGTGGTAACCGTTCCGGCATCTGTAAGTATCGTGGCAACAACACCTAACGCATCAGAAGCGGGTACCAACGGACTTTTTACAGTTAAACTAACGAGTGCAGTGGCTGGTAACACGGTGGTAAATTATTCCATTGGAGGTACCGCTACCAATGGCACAGATTATAATGCTGGCACACCATTAACTGGCTCAGTTACAATTCCTGCTGGAATTACATCCGTTAATATTCCGGTCACTGTTGTAAATGATCTCATAGTTGAGCCTACAGAAACTGTTGTACTAAACATAACATCTGTTAGTAACGGTACAACGCCGACAACTACAGCATCTTCGACTCCTTCTGACTTAACGGCCACGGTCAACATTGCTGATGATGATGTTTCTACCATTACAGTTGCCGCAACGGCGGACGGGGCAGAGCCTGGCACACCGGGTCAGTTTACCTTCAGGTTGAGTAAGGTATCTACGACCGATACCCAGGTTACCTTTAGTGTTGGGGGGACGGCAACCAGCGGAACAGATTATACTTCGATAGGCACCACGGTGACCATCCGCGCGGGGCAGCCCAGTGCAACGGTAAGCGTACCGGTTCTGGATGATAACATTGCGGAGGGCAACGAAACGGTGGTACTGACGATGATCGCTACAACGAACAATCCGTCCATTACGGCAAGTACAACCCCGGCAACGGTGAACATTAGAGATAACCGTGCCCCTGTTGCGACTTCGCCAGCGGTTACCACTCCTGAAGATACCCCGGTTAACGGAACCATAACTGCTACCGATGCCGATGGCGATCCG
>NZ_JAUG01000154.1 GCF_000708285.2 Pedobacter borealis DSM 19626 | reverse complement strand
GCGCATTAAGATTGCTTCGTGCCTCGCAATGACGACCTTTCTATGGAGGTCTGTCAATGGTAGCCTGTCGAAGGACCTGTTTAAATATATCGAAGGGCGTTTCGACAAGCTCTCCGTAGGAGTCCTTTGGACAACATGACAAATTCGAATGGAATTACAAATATGATACAGCCTAATGACGATCGCATTAAGAAAAGAAGCCAAAAACTGGTCACTACATAATGTTAATCGGGGCTACTGTTGGCAAGATGAAAAGTAGTTAAACGATAGCATCTTAATACCTGAGTTAACCGTTCGTTATCGGACAGATTTGTGCGATTTTGAACAGTTATTTGTTTTTTAATATATTAATTTATTGATATTCAGTTGGTTGGTGTTTGTTTAACGCCTTGGCATAAGATTAGCTTAAGGCTAAAGCGTTGAAAATGTAAAACCTTTTTCACTAAAATAAGCCAATACTTTGGGAAGTGCGTAAGATAAACGGTCGAATGCTTTTAAACTGTCATGAAATACAATTATAGAGCCATTTCCGGTATGTTTAATCACATTTCGATAACATTTTTCGGGCGAAAGCTTAATGTCGAAATCGCCGCTGAGTACATCCCACATTATGATGTTCAGCCCTGAGTCGATAGTCTTTAGTCCTAATTCAGATTGTTGATTTTGGAATATGGACTTCGGACTTCGGACTACGGACTTCAGACTTTTAATCTGGCTCTTCCTAATCCTTCCGTAAGGTGGGCGGAAAAGATCGGTTTGTGTAAGTTCCTGGCATTTTAGTGTATTTTGAAGGTAGGTTTCATTATCGGTTTTCCAGCCTTTTAAATGATTGAAAGTATGGTTGCCAATGGCATGTCCGTCGTTTTTTACACGTTCAAAAACTTCGGGGTGTTTTACAATATTATCGCCAATGCAAAAAAATGTAGCTTTAGCATTAAAGACTTTTAAAGTTTTTAATACAAAATCTGTAACATTGGGTATGGGTCCATCGTCAAAGGTCAAATAAATAACTTTTTCGGTGCGGGATTTATTCCATAATAGTGATGGATAATACCATTTTAGCAGAAGCGGTGATTTGATCAGGTACATTTTAGCTACAAAGTTACTAAATGCCTGTACAGATTGAAATTATTAAAGTTGTTTATATAGATTTGAAACAAATTATGAAGATGTTTACCAAGAATAAGTTAATTACCGGATCTGCGTTATTAGTAGCATTAAGTTTTAGTCAGAAAATTAAGGCTCAAGAAGTTATCAGCATTCAACAGGCAGTTGAAAACACATTAAAAAACAATTTAAATATTAAACAAGCCGCTTTTAGTGCTTCTTTAAGTGAAGAAACTGTTCGTCAATCTAAAAATGCACTCTTACCTACTTTAAATGGTACCATTAACCAGTCGATGCAATGGGGTAGAAGTCAACAGGTTTCAGGTTTATTCGAAAACACTCAAAATTATAATTTAACTCCAAACGTAAGTACGAATGTTTCGCTTTTTGGAGGTGGTACTAAACTCAACCAGATCAGACAAAACAAAATTTTACTGGCCGCTAACGAAACCAATGTAGAAAAGGTAAAGAACGATCTGATTCTTCAGGTGGTTACGGCTTATCTTCAGGTGTTAAATAATGAAGATCAGGTAAAGGCTACAAAGCAACAATTGGATGTAGCCAATTCTACTTTAAAAAGGGAGCAAGCACTTTTAGATGTTGGAAATAAAACCCTGGCCGATATATCTCAGGCAAAATCGCAGGCAGCCACAGCAGAGCTTAATTTAACAAATGCTCAAAACCAGCTAACCATATCTTATTTAACTTTAGGCCAATTGATGGAGATTCAACCTCCAATGACTTTTAAGGTTCAGCCTCCTTTGGTTAATGAGATGGGGAATATTCAAACCACTTATGTACCTACTGATATCTATAACCAGGCTTTAGCCACATTCCCTGATATTAAATTAGCGGAATTAAACAGTAAAGCAGCCGAAAAAGGTATTGCTGTAGCTAAGGGGGGATTCTTTCCTCAGATTAGTTTAGGAGCTGGTTTAGGATCGGCTTATTACTATCGGTTTAATTCGAGTTTTCCGATATCGAAATTTACCGATCAATTATCTGATAACTTTGGTCAGTATGTGAGTATGGGAATTTCCGTTCCGATTTTTAATGGTTTTACAACAAGATCATCGGTAAGGAAAGCGAAAATTAACTGGATGCAGCGCAAAACTGATGAGCAGCTATCAAAAAACAATTTGATCAAAGTAATCAATCAGGCAGTTGCCGATCTTAGTGCCGCACAAAGTAGATACTCTTCTACCCAAAATGCTTTTCAGGCGCAGAAAGATGCTTTTTATGTAATCGATCAACGTTACAATGTAGGTTTGGTAAACTCACTGGATTACAGTACTGCTCAAACCAATAGAAACAAAGCCGAAATAGATTTTATCTTAGCAAAATACGATTTACTGTTCAGGGCTAAAGTAATTGATTATTATTTGGGTAAACAGATCACATTTTAAGATTAAAAGCTGAAAAAATAAAAAAGAAGCTTTGGTTTTATACCATAACAACGTTTTAACTTTAAAACATTACAACATAATACAACAAACGAAATACAATCAATAAATTATGAAACTGAAGCACATTATTATTACCGTAGTTGCTATCATAGCTCTCCTAGTTATACTAAAGCTGACTGGAGTTATAGGCGGGAACAAAACCGAAAAAGTAACTACAGAAAAAGCATCAGATAAAACTGTTGTTGAAACAGTTACTGCAAGTGGTAAAATTCAACCAGAAACTGAGGTTAAATTAAGTTCTGAAGTATCGGGAGAGGTGGTAGAATTAAAGGTAAAAGAAGGTGATATTGTTAAAGCAGGCCAATTGCTTTGTAAAGTACGTCCGGATGTTTTGCAATCGGGCTATGAAAGAACCGTAGCTAGTTTTAATGCCCAAAAGTCAAGTGTTGCAGCTGCGCAACAACAATTGGCTCAAAACCAGGCCAATTTCGTAAACGCAGACGCAACCTACAAACGTAATGTTGAGCTTTTTAATAAAAAAGTAATCTCAGCTTCAGAGTTCGATGCAGCAAAGGCTGCTTTTTTAACAGCAAAAGCCAATTTGGCCAGTGCAAAAGAAAATGTAACCGGTGCTAGATTTACTTTACAGCAAACAGGGGCAAATGTTAAAGAAGCAGGTGCAAACTTAGCTAAAACCACAATTTATGCGCCGGTTGATGGGGTGGTTTCAAAATTGTCAATCGAATTGGGAGATCGTATTTTAGGAACTTCGCAAATGGCAGGTACAGAAATTATGCGTATCTCTAACCTATCATCAATGGAAGTTAATGTTGATGTTAACGAAAACGATATTACCCGTGTTAAAGTTGGTGATAAAGCTTCGATTGAGGTTGATGCTTTTTCTGATAAAAAATTTAGAGGCGAGGTAACCGAAATTGCAAGTTCATCAACAGCAGTGGGTACTGCAGTAGCTACTTCAGTAGATCAGGTAACTAACTTCTCGGTAAAAATTAGAATTACAGAAGAATTGGCGGGTAAACAACAATCTATATTCCGCCCGGGCATGTCGGCCACGGTTGATATCGAAAGCGAATCGTTAACTGGTTTGGCTATTCCAATCCAGGCGGTATTTACTGATAACGGTAAATCTGGCGATGCTGGTCAAAAGCAGGGTAACCAGGAAAACACCGATAAGCAGAAATCTAAATTAACCGATAAAAAAGTGAAGCAATATATTTATGCTTACGATGCTAAAACTAAAAAGGTTAAAAAGACAGAGGTAACCACAGGGATCCAAAATGACCAGTTTATTATCGTGAAATCTGGTGTTAAAACTGGCCAGGAAATTGTTACCGGTCCTTATTCTGCCATCCAAAACAAATTAAAAGACGGAATGATTGTAGAAAAAACATCTAAAGACCAATTGTTTAGCAAAGACGCTAAGAAGTAGCCTTTTTAGGCGTAAGGTTAAAGGTGTGAGGTGTAGGGGCTTGCCTATTCACCTCACACTTTTTATCGTAAATATCTACAAGAAATAGTAACTTGCGAGCTTGAGACGTAAGGTTTTGGATGTGGGATATGGTTCTTCTGCCTAAACTTTACATCTTTTACCTTGAGCTTTAGTACATAGGAACATAATAACCTTATGCCTTTTACCTTAAGCCTTATACCTCTTTAAAACATGGTACCTAAAATAGCAATGATTGGGGGCGGGAGCTGGGCTACTGCCATTGTTAAAATGCTTGCAGATAATTTATCTGAAAAGGAAATTTTTTGGTGGATGCGCAACGAGGCAGCCATAGCGCACATTAAAAAATTTAAACATAACCCTAATTATATTAGTTCTGTTGAGATTAAACTTACTCAGGAAGACCATATCTCTTCAGATATCAACTCCATCATAAAATCTGCCGAATTTGTAATTCTAAACGTTCCGGCAGCATTTTTAAAAGACACTTTAACTTCCATCACCGCTGAAGATTTAAAGGGCAAAAAAATCATTTCAGCCATAAAAGGCATAGTACCCGAAGATAATCTGATTATCGGCGAATTTTTGCACGAAAATTATAATATCCCATACGATGATATTTTAGTGGTTAGCGGACCATGCCATGCCGAAGAAGTAGCTTTAGAAAAATTATCATACCTAACCATAGCCTGTACCGATGTAGAAAAGGCATCAACATTCGCTTCATTTTTAAATACCCGTTACATTAAAACAAACGTATCAGACGATATTTTCGGGACGGAATATGCTGCGGTTTTAAAAAATATTTATGCCGTAGCCAGCGGTATTTGTCATGGCATAGGTTATGGCGATAACTTTCAGGCCGTGTTGATCAGCAATGCCATCCGTGAGATTAAACGTTTTGTTGATGCCGTTCACCCCATCAATAGGGATATTATGGAGTCGGCATATCTTGGCGATTTGTTGGTTACGGCCTATTCGCAGTTCAGCCGCAACCGTACGTTTGGTAACATGGTAGGCAAAGGTTACACCGTAAAATCTGCCCAATTGGAGATGAATATGGTTGCAGAAGGTTATTATGCAGTTAAATGTATGCATATTAAAAATCAGGCGTACAATGTAGATATGCCAATTTGCAAGGCGGTGCACAGTATTATTTATGAAAACCGTTCACCGCATATCGAAATGAAATTGCTGGCAGAGAAATTAAATTAATGTCACCCTGAAGGATATTTATTTCATAAAAATTAATATAAATTACAGGAGAATTTAAAGAGGTGAGTCAATTAGAAGTATCGTCATTTCGATCCCGATTCATCCTATCGTGTGGACACATCTTTATATGTGTCCCATCCTTCTTTTGCTGCTCTAAAATACCTTAGTCCGATCCATAGGGTTGTTATTCCTGGTGTCCGCTTGCTTTCATAACCTTTCCAACCTCCCAATCTTGCCAGTACCCATACATATCTTTTCAAATCTCTTGACT
>NZ_JAUG01000152.1 GCF_000708285.2 Pedobacter borealis DSM 19626 | reverse complement strand
ACCGTTTATTCAGGGTTTAAAAAACAGCGGAAGACAGGAGAAAATACGATAGCAATTAATTTTTTCTTCATTGATGAGTACAGTTAAAATATGAATTAATCTTTAGCTTAATCCTTCATGGATGATGTGAACAGATAAGACTTTTTAAATATAAAAATAAAGGGTTGGTAAAAGATGATTACGTTCTTGTTCTTTTGCACTTATTGTCTAATGCTAACAGATAAATCGGTTTTAACTTGTCGATCTTTATCGCCCTGTTTTCTTTTAGTGAGGTGTTGCATGTTTCGGAAGCGATTTTGCGATTCTAACGGCTTCGATCCTATCGGGTGTGGTGGGTTTTGTGTTTCTGAAGGGAGTGAAGAGTTGATGTTAATGGATAGCTACAAGATTTTATTCATATCGTTGTTTTTTCTTTCGAAAAGCTATCTTTTTATGATATACTTTGAGTTTTGTTAGATTAAATCAGCTATTACCCTACCATTCCATTAATAAATGTTTCTACAAAATCCTTGATGCGCAACAAAATTCCATCCCTTCGTTTCTTACGTTGAAGAATACTCGGTTTCTCCCCTTCAATCAAGTCTAACAAATCATCCGTCAATGGTTCTCTCTCGGCAAACAGATAATCTTCTATTAGCCTCTCTGTTTTTTCTTTAGATAGCTTTTCCTCATCAATTAATTTCTCAAAGGCCTGCTTTTGTTCTTTGTCCCAGAATTTATCAAACTCTCCTGTAACCTCATCCGTATCTTCAATTAAGGGCAGATTTTCTTCAATAAAGCGTTCGATCAATTCACGCTTACTACGTAAAGTAGTTTCGGTTGATAACAAATTTGCAATCTCTCGTTTGGTCTTTTCGTCATCACCTTTATTGGCAGCTTTAAGTTTAATCAGCAGTTGGATAATGTAGGTGACATTAATTTCATCACGATGGATGAGTTCCAGTTCAAAATCTACATCATCTAAAATGGATACTTTTTCTTTGGCATGTTCCTGTTTTACCTTATCGTATAAGTCAAGATATTTGCTTTTGAAATCTTCAAACTCCTGTTCGCCCATTTGTAAGTCGTCCCAATTAAAATCAGCGAACGATGTCATGATGTTTTTGATGCGCATGACATTCCTAAATGCCCTTACAAATTCAAGTTCTTCTTCTTCTGTCACCAACTCACTTACATCGTCCGGAAACCTTGCAATTGAAATTAGCTTTTCATAAGCTTTTTCAAACTCTTGGGTATAATCTTCATAAGGTTGCATAATGATGACTTCAATTGCATCCTTATTACTAAAAAGGGTTATTGCTTCGTCAGTTCTGTTTTTTAAATTACGGAAAGCAACAATATTGCCTTGCGATTTTTGCTCATTCAATATCCTATTGGTACGCGAATAAGCCTGTATTAAACCATGGTATTTAAGGTTTTTATCTACATAAAGCGTGTTTAAGGTTTTACTATCAAAACCTGTTAAAAACATATTTACCACTAGCAAAACATCAATTTTACCGTCTTTTATCTTTGCAGAAATATCATTGTAGTAATTATAAAAGCTTTCGCTGTCTTTAGTGCTGTATGCACTACCAAACATGGCGTTATAATCTTCAATAAATTCGTCTAACTTTTCTCGGCTATGCACTTGCAAACCGTATAATGCTCTTGGTTCTTCCACCACCGAAACTTCTTCTGGTATAAAACCATTCGCTTCTGCATCATCTTCGTTACTGGCATAACTAAAAATGGTGGCAATTTTTAAATCATGAGTACCCTCTATTTTTCTACGTTTAAAAATTTCGTAATACTTAATCAAGGTTTTAACACTATCCACGCAAAACATAGCGGTAAAGCGTTTGTTTTGTGTTTTACGGTCGTGATGAGCAATAATGTAATCAGCTATTTTGATAAGCCGCTTGGGGTCTTCCATCAACTCTGTGGTATCAATATCTTCCACTTCAATGTCAATAGCCGTTTCCCTGCCATCTTTATGTTTGTATCTACCTACATATTCTACCGAAAACTTCAATACATTTTCATCACGAATGGCATCAGTGATGACATATTTATGCAAGCAATCTTCAAACAAATCTTTAGTGGTACGTTTGCCTAAATCATTTTTATTGGCATTATCTGCAAAAATTGGTGTACCCGTAAAGCCGAAGAGCTGACTATTGTTAAAGAATGATTTAATGCGTTGATGGGTATCGCCAAATTGGCTACGGTGGCATTCATCAAAAATAAACACGATACGTTTATCTTTTAAATCAGCCATTTTGCCTTCATACTTCAATTTACTAATAGCAGTATTTAGTTTTTGTATGGTGGTTACAATTAACTTTGAGTTTTTATGTTCGCCTTTTTTATCAATATAATTGTCAGTAAACTGCTTAACCAGGTTACTGGTATTATCTGCTCCATCTATACTCCCCTCTTGAAAACTATTGAACTCCTTAGTCGTTTGGTAATCCAAATCCTTACGATCTACCACAAATACTACTTTATGAATTTGTGGCAACTTCATTAAAATCTGACTGGCCTTAAAGGAGGTTAAGGTTTTTCCAGAGCCTGTGGTATGCCAGATGTAACCATTCTTGGCTGTATTTTTCACCCTTTCAATTAAAGCCTCAACAGCATAATATTGATAAGGGCGCAATATCATGGGTATTTTATTGGCTTCATTTAAAACAACATACTTGCATATCATTTTGCTGATATGACAAGGCTCTAAAAAGGCATCAGTAAAACCTTCCAGCAAATTGGTAACTCGTTTATTTTGTATATCTGTCCAATAGAAAGTTTGTTTAAAATCTTGGTAGCGATTATTGGCGAAATATTTTGTATTCACACCATTGCTAATTACGAATACCTGCACATATTGATACAAAGCGTAATTGGCATTAAACGAATGCCTCTGGTAGCGATTAAGCTGATTAAAAGCCTCTTTCATTTCCAAACCACGGCGCTTTAATTCTATCTGAACTAATGGCATGCCATTAATCAGCAAAGTAATATCATAGCGGTTTACATACTTACCTTCTTGTGTAATCTGGTTGGTTACCTGATACTCATTTTGACACCAATGCTCTGTGTTTAAAAACTCAAAATATAAATTATCGCCGTTATCGCGAACAATATGTTGTTTTTGACGTAAGGTTTTCCCTTTTTCGAAAACCGTACCCTTATTCAAAATGTTAAGCACCTTATCAAATTCCGCTTCAGAAAAATTCACCTTATTGTGTTTCTCTAACTGCAGCTTCAAATTGCTAATAAGTGCCTGTTCGTTAACTATAGTGATATAATCGTAACCTAACTTTTGCAAGTTGGCGATTAACTGCTCTTCTAATATTTGTTCGGATTGTTTAGCCATTTAATTCCAAAGTGCTTCGTTTTCCCAGTTTACTTTAAAACCTAAAGCATTGGGATCTACGGATGGATATCTAGTTAATAATTCTTTCATCTTTAACGCAAATGAATTCTCTGGCGCTATAATATTAAGCATATATCTAATGATACACAAGTGAAGATATAGCTTTTGAGTATCTGTAGGAACATCAACCAGCCATCTATGAGGCGGTCTAGACAATATTTTCGGAGTTCCCGGAAGATTCTTATTCCATAGCCTGCTATGATGCGCACAATAATTTCTTATTTGCGCAATAGACTGTAACCAGCTCGGTAAATAGGTATGATTTACGGCTCCCAATTCTTCGGCAATAGTATCTTTTGATTTGATGGTATTTTTAAGATTGCCATACAGTTTAGAAAGTGAACCAAAACTTGTCATCTCCAAAGATTTCCAAGCTGGCGGAAACCTTAAATCTTCTTTATACCTTTTTTTATGTTCTTTAATAAAAATATCTTTTGAACGTTCAATCTCCTCTTTCAAATTGGCAAGCGTTTCTATAAGCGCACCGCTATCCTGAAATATAGCTATATTCTGAAACCACCAGGGATCAAACTCATGAGACAAATGATAAATTAATTTTGTTCGTAAACTAATTTCTATTTTTTCGATAGCATCGAAAATTAATATTCGTAATTCCCTATCAAAATTATAAAGATGGATTACATCTTCAAACTTACTATTTTCTTTAAATTTATGCTGTTCTTTATCCGCTTGCATAGGCCACCAGTAGCCCGCTAAACGGTAATAACTTACATGTGAAAGATAATGTGCTGCCAATACCTTATCTGCAATAACCAATCCTCTTTCTTGAAGTTGCGCAATATGCTCATCAATAGTAAATGCATTTTTGTTATAAATCATTGGCGATAATATTACAAAAGGAAAAACCCTCTAAAAATGCCTTGATTAACATATTAGAGGGATTACTATCAGTTATTGAAAAGTCTACAAAAGCAAAAGACCCGCCCTGGGACGCTGTTCTGATGGGTAGCGTGGCGAGTACTGTTAGTGCAAATTTAGTATCTTTTTTTGGTATAATAAAATATACTATAATATTTTTTATAAAAGTAAATATTGGCTTATTTGGATTAGCCAGTATCTTCACTGAAAATATTTGATTAGGCAATTTGAGCATTTTTTCGATTGAACGAATATAATGTATTTATACAAATAAAAAATTACGGGATACCATAAAATTCCGATTCAGCAAATAACTGTAGGATAACAAAACCCTACAGTCCATTAATTTGCTTAGTCCTAATTCAGACTTTAAGCTTTTGACATTTATCGTAGTCCCTTAAACATCTGGTCTATTGCCTTCTTTTTTTGCTCTAAATTTGGGTGTACATATAAGTTTAAAGTAGTGGTAATGTTAGAATGGCCCAACAATACGCTTACCGTTTTATAATCGCAATTACTCTCTATACACCTTGTAGCAAAGCTGTGGCGCAAACCATGGAACTTTAGTTCAGGCATATTTAGCGATTTCATTAAGTTCTTATAATAAGCCCTGTAGGTGCGAGGCTCGGTAGGCTTCGAATCGTTAGTAAGCACGAAGAAAGATGAGTTTACAATCTTTTTAAAAGGCTTAAGCATTTTCAACAAATCTCTGCTCATTGGAATTTCCCTAATGGAGTTTTTGGTTTTTGGAGTATCTAGTATCAATTCGGTTTTACGCAAACCATCTTCAACCAAATAAATACGCTGAATGGTCTTGCTCACATTGATCACACCATTATCGGTATCGATATCCTCCCAAGTAAGCGCACAAACTTCGCCGATACGTATACCTGAACTTAAGCAGATATAAACGCCTAAATTTTTGAAAGTAAAGTGCTCTTGTATATATAGCATCATCTTTTTCTGATTGGCTCTACTTAGCACTTCTAAATTATACTTTTCTCTGTCTGTAGGAAACTGAATATCAAAAGGCAGATGTGTTATCCATTGATGTTTAGCGCCAAATTTGAGCACCATTTTTAACACAATTAAAATGTCTTTAATGGTTTTCTGACTTAAGCCCTGTTCCAATTTTTGCAATACAAAGGCCTGTACTTGGGCTTCTTCGATTAAGGCTTGTTCTCCAAAGACAGGCAATAAATGGTTTTCGATAAGCAGTACATAAGCCGAAAAACTCGATTTCTTCACATACTGTTTTTTGTCGGTTTTCCATAGTCCTACTACTTCTACTAATGTTTTTTGTTCGTTCATTAATGTTGATTTTAAGTTTTAAACCAAAAGGTAATGAAATGATGTAATTTATCACTGAGATTTGGGATTTATACGTATTCAAATTTAGGAGTCTGGATGTTATTTGTTTTAGGTTCCAAATTTGAGATTTCCAGGGTTTGAGGGAGAATGGGAACAAAGAATACTGTCCGATTTAGGAGATTTTATTGGAGGTGGTACTCCTTCATCATCTAATTCCAATTTTTGGAATGGAGATATTCCATGGATTTCATCTTCAGATCTAGTTGAAGACAACATCCAT
>NZ_JAUG01000151.1 GCF_000708285.2 Pedobacter borealis DSM 19626 | reverse complement strand
AATTATCGAACTCAGGTCAGTAAGTATTTACACCCCTTTCAGCTCATCATAAGCAGCAGTTAAACTCCTTTGGATGCCATCTCCTTTCCATTCTGTTGCATTTGGAATTGAGCTTGCTTTTAGAATGTCTTCTTTGCTTTTTCCTGCTTTGATTTCTCCGCTCACAAAAGTTAAAAGGTTTTGCAAGTAATTTTGAAAAGCTTTAACATCTGCTTTGTTTCCTGTTACTTTTTCAGGTTCTAAGCTATGTCCCCAGATAAACAGGGTATCGTTATCAAACCGAGCTAAAATTTTATCCAATGCCGTGATCCAATTGCCGATGTGTGCGCCATTTTCCCGATCAATGTAAGGAAACTTACGATTGAACACCAAATCGCCTACATGCGCAATATTTGCATGCTCAAAATGATAAACGGCATCACCATTGGTATGACCGGAGCCATAATAGTAAGCTTTTATGTTCTCATCCCCTACTTTTGCAGTCCATTTTGTTCCAAAAGTAGTATCAGGCAACAACTGTTTGTCTAAATTATTTGCTTTCTCGGCGGCTCTTTTCTGATTCACTAAGGAGTTTTGATGTGCCACAACTTTTTCGGCCAATCCTTTAAAGGAAATATTGCCCGCGGTATGGTCGCCATGATGATGGGTATTAATCAGGTATTTGAAAGGTTTTTCACCAAGTTTTTTTAATTCTTCGATCACATGAGGTGCCGAAGTTGGGAACTGGGCATCTACCACTACAAAACCATTGCTCGAATTTAACCAGCCTATTGTACCGCCCTGTTCAGTAAATATCCCCACATTATTGCGCAATAGTTTAAAGTTGTAAGCACGCATTAGCTCTTGCTGCGCAAAAACATCCGTTTTATAAATTGAAAGCAAGGCCATGGCCAATGCCGAGTTTTTGATAAAATTTCTTCTTTCCATTTTGGGATTTAGCTAAAAAACCACAGCAACTGCTGTGGTTTAGATCTAATAATGAATAATTATTCTATTTTTTATCCTGTAAATTCTTTTTTTGCCGAGCCTTTCCTGTTATAAAAACGGTTACTAAGGCGACTAAATCAACTGAACCGAGTATCGTCCCAGCAGTGTCATGACCTTGGTTAATCAACCAAAATGAAGCAAATAAGACTATTATAGCTATAATAAAAGCAAATAATTGTCCTCTATCGCTTTGTCTAACTTGACCTTTAATAGCATGATTTTCAATATCAATTCTATGGTCTAATTGTTTCTCAAAACCAATCATAATTCTATCAGCACCATTTGGTATTATTTCATTATATCTATTGAGAGTCTCTGGATCAGGTAATGGTCCACTATGAGATTTAATTGAAACAGCCACAGTTTGCACTATTTTCCGTGCTCTATCTTTAGGAAGACCAGTAAACAGTTCGGGTTCAGTCCTTATAACCTCGTCTTCTAATCTTGTTAATTGTGCACGATGGTTTTGAGAGTTTTTATTAGATGACATTAATATTTATAGATTATAGAGTAAATTCTTCAATTGCGGACTTTAAGTCTTCTCCAACTACTTTAAAGTCATTACAAATAGCTTTTTGGTCTGCTTCTATATCCGAAGCAGAAGAATTATAATCATAAAAATCACCTGATAAATTGAATATTGTTGCAGCTCCAGTTATAAAACTCGAATTTGAAAATAAAAAATCACTGCATATTTTTTTTTCATCCATAAGATAACCTTTCTTTAGTTTAATAAAATTATTTAATATAAACCATTTAAGGTGAGTATTATTGTTTTTACATACAAATATAGTAGTCTTTCAACTCATTATCGTATCATTCGTGTTACAATAATTAATATAAAGCTATTTTTTACAAAACACCAATAAATTATATTCCCGAACCTGGTGTTGGTCCGGGTTCGTGTCCTGGCCCTAGTGGATTATTTTTTCGTTTATCATCTTTGTTAAAAAGATTAGTGGTTATTTTCGATGATTTATTTTCATCTAAAGAATCATGATCTCTCACATCTTCTACTTTTTTATCTAGCAAATCGTTCTCAACAACTTTACCTTTTTCCTTATTTGTTTCCATACTATTGTAAATTGATGTATTATAGAAACAAGTGAAAAATAAGATTGTTTTTCTTAGTTGTTTTGGGAATGGGTTTATGTATTTTTTAGAATATACCTGGTCAGGTATTCTCTAGTCTTAGCGTCCCGCTAAGACCTCTCAATTAATTTTGTTCTATGTTTCAGTAGCACAAAATAAAGTCATTAGCGAGACGCTAAGACTAGGTTAGCTACCAACCAAGCAATTAAAAGATTCTTCATTGCATTCAGAATGACAGAATTATAAAGAGAAGTCGTCATCTCGATCCCATAGTAATCGGATGAAGCGCTACCTATACCGATTTTCATCGGTAGCGAAACAGAGAGATCTATCTAGACAGGTTTCTCGACTGCGTTGCACTCCACTACCATTGATGTTATTTTGCAATTACTTACTAATAAGATATTTGCGACACTATACATTTCCACCCAGCTAGGCCGCACCACGGTATCCCCGTTCTACTTAAACCCGGCCTAACAAATTTTTCGGGCCGCACTCATCAAGCCAACCCACTAGCTTCGAAAGAAAAATTTTCAGCCGGCATTTTTTGTTTTTTCATGGGTCTTTATGTTTTCAACGGCATTCAAGCTAGCTACGCTGGTCTTTTTGATGCCAAAAAGAAAGAGCCTTTCGGCGGCGGTGAGCCGAGGCAAGGATGAGCCTCTGGGCAAAAAAGGATATGCATTATTCATATTGACTTTTATACAATAAATTACCCCTCGAAATGACAGCATCTCAACGGCAGATTTTAAAACATTGCTCCCGGGAGTTTTCCCAATTCGTGAATGCAGCCGAAAGAATGAAATCTTCTTTTATGGATTTTGTTGAAATGGTTTGAAGATTCAAATGAAAATGGATTAAGGATAAACTTGTAAATGTGTTTCCTTTCTTCATTTAATTTTTCTTCCTGCTTCGCGTTCTCTAGATTTTGATTGTTTTGGCTCTTTTCCATGACGATATAGATTGTTGAAAACATGGTTAGTTTTCAGGGTTAACAATTTTAATCAGAATGCTTTTTTAAGCTGCACAATACATTATAAAAAAGCTATTTAAAATTTGCTTAACCTTATACCACGGGGAATTTGATAAGGTTTCGTTCTGGAACAACATTAAAATGGCGTGGATTGCCTTTATCTTAATTAAATATAAGTTTTATTTTTGAGTTTTGCAAGGTATATTAAACCAAAAAATCAATTCCTTTTAAAATAACTGTCTTAAACCAATACTAACAATCTTTCCTCTTTACAAATAAAACTTCTGGTAAAATTATTTTTATCTCTTCCTTTGCCGCTTCCTTTTGCCAATAAAGAACAAAATTTACCTTTGCAGCCTTTAGGACAAAACCTTTTTTTAATTGAATATTTATTTCCTCTATAAATTTTCTTGAAAATTTAAGAATAGATTGACCATTTAAATTCTTACACTCATCTCCAACTACGATTAATCTCTCACCGCTTATTAATTGTGATATTAAATGTTGCTTATTGGCGAAATAATCCAGCCAGATATCAGTGTAGGTCATGTTATAAACAATCTCTTCCAATTCTGGATGCCTATCTGCATCATCAATTCTTTCTAAATTTTCAACTTCAATCTGGTCCAAATAATTACCATTTAAATGGACTGACAAGTTATTTTTAGCCCTCGTTATACCTACATATAACTGCCTTTTAGTACTATCCTTACTAAGGTCAAAATCTTTTAACAGTAAAAAAACATTATCGTATTCTTTGCCTTTCGATTTATGGATTGTGGAAACCATAATTGTTTCACTATTATCATAAAAAAAATCCTCAATCTTTGATTCTTTGATAAAAACATCAAAATCCGACTTGTATTTAATTTTCGGATTTACAGTTTCAAAATCATGGATAAGGTTATCAACGATTTCGAATTTGGAACTCCTTTTAAATTTATGGGTAAATTCCCGATATGCATTTGTCCAAACCTCATCACTATAAGTATATACTTCATCGTTTAATCCCAATCTAATTAAGAAAAATCTTATTTCAGCAAGGTTGTATAGATTAAAAGAATCGTTTGTCTGTATTAACTGAGCCGGCATTTTATGTTTTAACAAGCTGCCAACAACCATCGCTGCTTCTTCGTTTGTTTTTGTCAATACACATGTAGTACCTATCAATCTGGTTTTTAGAATATCATTAACCAAAGGCGTAATCAAATTGCCGTTTTTATGACTGGTTATTTTTATACCGCCGACATATTTACTATTGGAAATAATTGCTGTTGTTTTTAAGCGATGGCTTATTTTGGAGATGAATTGATTACTAAAAGCAACCAGATTTCGTTTGCTCCGATAATTATCGACCAATTCATACTTTACAGCATCTTTCTTTCTAAGAAATTCTTCCAGATATTTTGAATCGGCGTTTCTAAACTCATAAATATTTTGATCATCATCGCCTACTGCAATTACCCGCATCTCTTCATTTTGATCCATTAAAGCATTAATCAGTTCAAATTCATCGGCATTCATATCCTGTGCTTCATCAATTACCAAAACTGCTTTAGTGATTTTACTAATTTCTACTTCATTGTTCTTTATTCTAGCAACAGTATTCTTTAAAATGGCATCTGCTTTTTCTAAACTTCCCACCTTACCCAACAGATCAAAGCAAAAGGAATGGAAGGTTTTAATCTCAACAAAGCCCGCAGCATTTCCAATTAATTTTAACAAACGCTTTTTGAACTCTGTTGCTGCTGCCCTCGAAAAAGTAAGCATTAACAATTGTTCATGCTTTATATCTTCCATTAATAAAAGAGAGGCCAGTTTATGAACCAGTACTTTAGTTTTTCCGCTTCCCGGACCAGCAGCTACAATAATATATCTGTTTTCTTTATCATTTATGATCTGTGATTGACTTTCAGATAAATCACCGAACAACTGCTTGTATTTGGCTGGTGTAATATTTCGTTTTATTTCATTTTGGCGGGTTACATTAAAATATTTGTTTAAAAAGGAAGTATAATTAAGCTGAAAATAATCTTCTGCAAATGCTAAAGCAATTTTATAATTCTCGATCATTTTCTTAGCATATTCACCCACAATATGAATCTGCTGTACCCTATTGTCATAAAATTGATTTAGCTTCTCATAATCTTCGGCCCTATACCTTCTTTTATTATCATTTTCCAATCTATCTATTGTTAAACGGTTATAGATCACCATAAAACCGCCTTCAATTTTGATGGCTTCAATTCTAGAAAGATAAAACAGCGTATCTTCTACATCTTCAACAGTAACCGAAAGCTGAAATAAACTACTCCTATTGAGAAAAGTATCTTTTAGTTCATGAACCGAAAACTCTACCAAAACTTCATCCTTTTCGGAATTGTCTTTATCACTATTAGATTTGTCGTATAAGTATTCTACTATAAACCTAGCCAACTCATGCCTTTTATACAATTTATCTTTTAATAACGCTATTGCTTGTAATGCGATTAGAGAAATGTGATTTTTAGAGTATGGTTTATTTTCTCGCTTTATCCATTTTTTAATCGCCCAAAAATTGATGATGGTTTTGATTTTGTTTGGGGTAAAATCATTATAACCTTGAGATTCTGCCTCTTCATTTAGTTCCTTAAGGTTTATTGTTATTTCCTCTTCTTTAAAAACCGCTGTCAAAAAGTTTTCGATTTTTCTAAAAATCTCAACAATTGTCAATGAGCGGTTCCTGCTTTCATTTCTTTTAACAAATGCAGTTAAATCCTTGGTATCGGCAAGAATTTTCTCTTCCCGCAGCAAGTTTATAATATGGATCACATCTTCTTTCACCATACCCAAACTGTCTGATATATAATCAATGCGTGATTCACCGACATCATCAGATAACTGTTTCTTACTTTTGCTCGAAAAAAGTCTCTTAATAATCCTAACTGCCTTTTCTTTCTGTTTTTCATCAAACCTAAAGGAATTGTTAATTTTATCGATAGCCTCTTGAGCGGTTTTAGCTAAAATGCTGTTGGCAAAAACCCTGGGCATATTTTGCCCGCGCTTTAAGTAGCCGGCATCCTCCAAGGCTGCAATAGCAGTAGTTACTCTGGTTTCTATTTCATTAACACTATCATCCCAACCTGCTTTTCTTGCAATTTCCAATGCAGAATTTGAAACATTTAAACGAAACCGTGTAATATCTTTTACCGCTTTCCAAATCTGCTGGATTTCTTTAATGCTTAGTTTGGTTTGATTGAGCAAAATAAAATGTTTGCTTAAATCTTCTTCGTTAAACAATACATAACAAACTGCCGATAGCTTTTCATCACGGCCTGCCCTGCCCGCTTCCTGAACATAATTTTCTAAAGAGTCTGAAATATCGTAGTGCACTACCATTCCCACATCCTTCTTATCTACGCCCATGCCAAATGCAGAAGTAGCAACCATAATATTAGTTTGGCCGGCTATAAATTCATTCTGATTTTTCGTCTTTTCATTAGGTTCCATCCCCCCATGATAGTAATTTACTGAAAAGCCATCTTTTAATAACCGGGTAGCCAGTTTAACAGCTTTACCTCTTCTTGAAACATACACAATGGTTGGACAGTCCTTTTCTTCGATTAAATCGCGTAGCGCATTGTATTTTTCTTCGTCATCACTTTTTTCAAATACATTATACGTTAAATTTGTTCGTGAAGCCTTCGAGCTAAAAACCTCTAAATCAAGCGATAATTTTACATTAAAATAGTTTCTGATATCCTCAATTACATTCTGTTTGGCCGTGGCCGTAAAACATGAAACTGGAATGTGTTCTTCAAGACTCTTCTTTTCCTGTAATAGCTTTATAAAATCCCCTATATATAGATAATCAACCCTAAAATCTTGCCCCCAAGATGAGAAACAATGTGCTTCATCTATTACGAAACGGATAATTTTCCTTCCCAAAAGGAGCCTTTCTATTGATTTTGATCGTAAAGATTCAGGGGATATATAAAGTATTGATGCCGAGCCGTCTTCTACCCGTTCAAAAGACTTTCCTCGCTCTATTGGGTCTAGCAGACCGTTTATTGTAACTGCCTCAGTTATTCCTATTTTTTCCAGATTATCTACCTGATCTTTCATTAAAGACTGTAGCGGAGAAATAATAACGGTAAGCCCTTTTGCATTTGCACCGCCCATTAAAGCTGGCACCTGAAATGTTATGGATTTGCCCCCTCCTGTAGGAAATACAGCTAAAATAGATTTATTTTGAATAGCTGCCTCAACCGATCTTTCCTGTAGCGGCTCGCCAGCATAACTTCTGTATGAATCAAAACCAAAATATTTCTTTAGGCCTTTATGGATATCAAGTGCGGTATTACAATATACACAGCCAGTTAAACATGGTTTGTTTGTTAACTCAGACATAATACGTTCAACCTTTGGATAAACTTTCAATACCCATGGAGGTGTAATTGAATACCTGTCTTGGCAATTGATTATGGATAAACAGTAGGCTAATTCAATAGGATTTTGACGTATAATTTTATCTAGATCTGCCTGCCCACAGATTTTTAGGTGGAATTTGGCACGAATAATTCTGGCAATCTCTACAAAGTCTGCCCGGAAGCTTTTAAATTTAAAAAAGGCACTAAACTCTTTTTTATCATTTAACAACGCAAAAAATATTTGTTTTAGTAAATTATCCAGTTGATCGAATGATGCAATCTCATCATAAAAAAGATCCCTTGCTTTTATAGCGTCATTTAAAGGGTTATTTAATTCTTCCGTTTGGAGTTTATCATCTTTTAATAAAGCATGATATGGTTTATTGGGAAAAAGTAGTGGCGATAAATACAGTGTATCAATAACATGTAAATCAATCAATCCGGTTATCGCTTTCTTAAGATGTGGTAAATCATGGTAAATAATGTTATGTCCACAAATAAATTCTGTAGTGCCTAAAAATGCAGATAAGGATTCAGGGGAACTTGAATGAATACTGCTTCCATCATTCTTTATGCAACCTATATCTAGGATATTTAATGTTTCGGGGTTAATTTCAGTATCTACAAAAGCTATTGGTTTCATAAAACTATCACTGAGCGCATTAATAACAGGTTATCCAATATGCAATATAATAAAAAACCAAATGTATATCTATTAAGAACCGTGATTTGTTTTCGAGAGGATAACAGTCCATATATGCCAACAAATTATTAATGCTTAGAATTCTGATGAAAATATAAATGGCAATATTTCTTTTGGAAATCAGGTACAGTAGCATTTAGGCAAGTACAGTCCTGCCCTCCACTTTATCCCGATAAAAACCTATCGTGTGGACACATCTTTTGTTAATTCCATATTTATTTTTAGTACACATTCATAAGGCGGTCGTCATGCTGAATTTATTTCAGCATCTTTC
>NZ_JAUG01000150.1 GCF_000708285.2 Pedobacter borealis DSM 19626 | reverse complement strand
ATATTAAACTACTTTACAAATAGAAGCACCAATGCATCTGCTGAATCTTTCAACGCTAAAATAAAAGCATTCAGATCACAGTTTAGGGGAGTGAGAAATGTAAAATTCTTCTTGTTCAGATTAGCTAAAATTTATGCCTAGAATTAATCCCCAACTTTTTTGCTTGATCCATTAGACCTGTGCTAGAATGGGATGGATGTTTCGATAAACGAAAAAAGCCCGAAATCTTATGATTTCAGGCTCTAATTTTTCTGCGGAAAGCGAGGGATTCGAACCCCCGGACCTGTTACAGTCAACAGTTTTCAAGACTGCCGCATTCGACCACTCTGCCAGCTTTCCGGAGGCAAAAGTACGAACTCCGGTTAAATCTGCAAACTATGAATGCTTTTTTTTTATATAAACTTGATAATTACTTAACACAGAGGGAGAAAAAATTATTTCTTCTGTATATTTTCTTCAATTGGCTCCGATTTTTTGAACAAATTAAAGGTAGGGCGGATAATCTTCACACTTCTTTTGCTCACATCAACGCTGGCATTGAGTTCAAAACCGATCAATAAAATCAAAGAATTAAGGTAAAGCCAGATCATCACTACGATTAATGTTCCGATAGAACCATATACTTTGTTGTATGAAGCAAAATGGTTAATGTAAAAAGAAAAGCCCCAAATAGTAAGGAAAGCTAAAATGGTAGCCAGCCAGGAACCTGCACTAAAGAATCGCCATTTTTTAGAATGTGCTGGCCCATATCGATATAAGATAGATACCGTTAAAAAATATAAAATAGCCAGTAGTGCCCATTGGGTAAACTCTACGGCAAAGGCAAGGAAACTACCCTTAATGTGGAGTTCGTTTGTGATCTTATTCAGTAAAACTTCTCCCAGAGTCATAGCGCTGATGCAGATGATAATGGAAAAACAAATAATCGTAGTTAATACCAGTGCAATTAAGCGTTGTTTTAACCAGCCCCTGGTTTCGATAATCAATGATGATTTATTAAAAGCCTTCATTAAGTTTTTAACTCCGTTGGTGGCAAAAAATATGGCCGATAAAAAACCGAAAGATAGTAAACCCCTGTTCTGGTTTTTAATAATGTCTTTCAATGTGGTTTCAAAGGCATCAAAAGCATTGTGTGGGAGTACAAGCTGTATTAAGTTCAACAATTGATCCTGGAAGCCCTTAATTGGAATAAAAGGAATTAACGTAAACAAGAAGATAATGCCAGGGAAAATAGCCAGCATGAAACTATAAGCTAATGATGATGACTTGTTTACCAAAGCATCTTTGCCAATTTCACGAAAGAAAAACGTGGCTACAGTATACAGTGGAAGCGGGCTAAAACCGGGCAAAACGCATCCCTTTGTCCATTCGATAAATCTAGAATAGAGTTTAAGATGTAATAATTGCCTATGTAACCATTCCATTGTATTTGTTAATTAAAAAACACCGATAGTTTTTGCATAAAATTTTCGGGTGGATTTGTAGGTTTGTTTTTCTTCATATCAACAAAAACCAGTGTAGTGGCCCCAATGTTAATCAGCTCTTCTTTTTCGTTATACAACTCGTACTCGAAAAAGATCCTGATGCCCGGTAAGGTTTTGATGATTGTTTTTACTGTAATTTCCTGATCGTAAAGGGCAGGTTTAATATATTTGCATTTTAATTCCAAAACAGGCATCATAATTCCATCAGCTTCCATCGAGCTATAGCTCATGCCCAAGCTGCGCAACATTTCTACCCGGCCTACTTCGTAGTACTGTGCATAATTGCCGTAATACATATAACCCATTTGATCGGTTTCGCCATACCGGACCCTGATTTTTGTACTGTGGCTATACATTATTTAAAAATGTTTCTTTTGTTTAAAGCTTCACGATATTTCTTTGCATTGATTTCGTGCTGTGCTTTATTTTCAGCAAAGTTATGGTAGCCGGAAAAATCTTCTTTGGCACACATGTAAATGTAATTGTTGTTATCGCGGTTTAGTACAGCATCAATCGCATTAATACTTGGCATCATAATGGGGCCTGGAGGCAAACCAGCATATTTATAAGTATTGTAAAGCGATTGTACCTGTAATAATTTTCCCGTTACCCTTTTTACCGTAAAATCGTTGTTTGCAAAAATCACCGTTGGATCAGCCTGTAGCAATATGCCTTTATTCAAACGGTTTAAATACAAACCTGCTATAATGGGCATTTCTTTGTCGTAAAGCGCTTCTGCATCAACAATAGAAGCCAGTGTATATACCTGTGCCGGAGTCAGGTTTAAAGTTGCTGCTTTTTGCTTGCGGTCGGCTGTCCAGAATTTATCATATTCCTTGTGCATGCGCTCAAAGAAATCAACTGGTGAAATATTCCAGTACATTTCGTAAGTGTTCGGAATAAACATGGCATACACATTATCCTGGTTAAAACCATATTTGCTAATCAGCGCCGTAGAATCTAAAACATTGATAAAGCTTAACGAATCGGCTTCCAGATTGCTGGCCAGATATGCAGCGAAGTTTTCTTTCTTGCGGATGTTATGGAATTTCAATTTAACCGGATCTTGATTTCCAGCTTTAATTAAGTTAATTAAACTGCGGTTGGTCATTCCTTTGGTTAAACGGTAACGTCCGGGTTTAACGCTTGTAGCTAAATTCATTTTTCCGGCAGCCGCAGTAAAAGAAGAGATGCTTTTTACCAGATCTTTCTTTTTAATTTCTGCGATCAGATCATCGTAGCTGCTTCCGGTTTTGATATATAGATATTTTTGATTTTCGGTAACGTTGGGGGCAAAGTAAAGCCTGTAAATATTTAACGCAAAGTAACCAGCAATTAAAATAACAACAAGTGCAATCACTATTGCCACTTTTTTGCCTGTACTCATGTTCTTTTTTTCTACTTCAGTCATCTGTAAATATGATACGTGTTTATTGTTGTTTGTTGGATAGGGTAATGTTAATCTTTGTGCCTATAGCCACTTTGGTTAACGAATCAACCAGCATAGGATCTTGTTTAATAATAATGGCAGCAGCACTATCGGTAATAGGGCCATCGTAAATAATAGTGCCTAAACTCAGGTTCGAACCTCTTAGGCTAAATTTCGCTTCATCCATCGTTAATCCCATTAGTTGTGGAATATCTACTTCTTCGTTTCCACGTCCATCGCCCAATACCAGGTTAATCCTGGAGCCAACAGGCACAATCTGTCCGACTGCTATTGGCTGACCGCCGAAAGAAGCTTCTAAAACCACATCACGGCTTACATCTGGCTTATAGGTCGTATCTCCAAGTTTTAATCTAGAGCTCTCTATTATAGCCTGTGCTTCTCTTAAGGTCTTAAACGCTATATCAGGGAATTTTGTATTCGGTGTTTTACCTGCGTTAATGGTTAAGTAAATGGTACGGTTATCTTTAACAAAAGTATTGGGATCAGGATCCTGATCAATTACAATTCCTGCAGGTTGATCCATAATAAAAACAGAATCTACTTCATATTTTAATCCGGCATCTTCGAGTTTCTTAACTGCCTGCTCAAAAGATAAGCCTTTTACCATAGGTACATTTAAGCCCTGTCCGTGTTTGGTATAATATCTTAAACTAAAAAAAGCGACCAGTAGAAGCACTACAACGGTTACTATTGCAGCTAAAATATTGTTTCTAAACGATTTGGTTTTTAAATAATCTATAAATTTAGACATGAATCTTAATTTGGGTTATGCGTACAGGCTCAAATGTAACTATTTTAATGATTGATTGAATTATAGAATCCATTTCCTCATTCAATCATTCAATAAATTCTCTCCTTCAATATTACTAAAGCACAAAGATATTTATATTTTTGAGGATATATTTATATTCAATTTCTATTTATAAAAGGATTTTTAACATGAAGAAAACGATAGCATTGTTAACAGGCGGTACCACAGGCGAATGGGTTGTTTCGGTGAAAAGCGCAGCCACTATTGCTCAAAATATCGACCCCAATTTATACGATGTGTATAAGATTATGCTGAACGAAAAGGGCTGGTTTTATGAGCCTGCTGATTCTGTTAAAGTTGAAATTGATAAAAATGATTTTTCCTTAACGCTTGAAGGAAGAAAAATTAAGTTCGACGGTGTTTTTATTGCTATTCATGGTTCGCCTGGCGAGGATGGGAAATTACAAGGCTATTTTGATATGTTAGGTATCCCATATACTGCCTGTGATGCACTAACTTCGTCAATTACGATGAATAAAGGTTATACCAAAGCGGTTGTAGAAGGCATTGATAACCTGTACACCGCAAAATCTGTTCAGATATTTAAAGGTGGTAACTATAATTTAAATCAAATTAAGCAAGATCTGAGATTGCCTTATTTTGTTAAACCAAATAGTGGGGGCAGTAGCATTGGCATGAGTAAGGTAAAACATGCTGATGATCTGGAAAGTGCTATAGAAAAGGCTTTTAAAGAAGATGATCAGATTTTAATTGAGGAGTTTGTTAGTGGTAGAGAGTTTTCGATAGGCATTTTTGGCGCTGAAGGAAAAATTATTGTTTTGCCAACCACAGAAGTGATTCCGGCAAATGAGTTTTTTGATTTCGAAGCCAAATATACGCCAGGTGCAACTGAAGAAATTACACCAGGCAGAATGAATGAAGAAGAGGTGAGTCGCGTACAACAAGTGGTAAAGGATGTATATAAGAAACTAAATTGCAGGGGAGTGGTACGTGTTGATTATTTCCTGGAAGAAGGAACCGGTAAATTTTATTTTATCGAAATCAATACCATTCCTGGGCAAACAGCAACCAGTTTTATCCCACAACAGGTAGCGGCAATGGGTATTACATTGAAAGAGTTTTACACCCGTTTAATGAAAGAAACATTAGGGTAGTCTTCGTGAACTTTGTCATTCTGAATGCAATGAAGAATCTTTAAGATATTAGCATGCTTTTATGATCTATTGGCTTTGTTAGCGAGGTAATTTAGGTTAGGTGTTTCATTGGCTAGGGATTCTTCACTTCGTTCAGAATGACAAGTGACATATAATTATATCGAAAATAATCTTTAAGATCTTTTATAGACCTCTTAAGTACTTATTGGCCTAAATGACGATGAACTTCCAAAAACTGATTGATAAAGGTTTAAAACTCAAAAGCTATCCAAAAGATTCGGTTGTTTACGAGCCCGGTATGCAGCCACGCTACGTGTATTTTATCAAATCAGGCGAGGTAAGAATGGTTACCGTTAGTGATGAAGGAAAGGAATTTATTCAAGGGGTTTTTAAAACGGGGCAGTATTTTGGCGAACCTGCATTATTGATCGACTGGCCTTATTTAGCTTTTACCATCACCAATAAAGATTCGCAGATTATTGCCGTAAATAAAGAAGATTTCTTTGGTTTGATCAAAAACGAACCCGATTTTAGCATGGACCTGATCCGGACACTAAGCAACCGCCTTTTTTATAAATCGATGATGCTGGAAGAACTGGCAAGCGAAAAGGCTGAGCATCGATTGTTAACGATTATCAATTACCTTCTCGATGATATTGTTGTAGGTGAAAATTTAAAGGTAACGCGACAAGAATTAGCCGATATGACTGGTTTAAGGGTAGAAACAGTTATCCGTGGCACTAAAACACTAGCCGAAAAAGGCCTGATTAAAACCGTTAAAGGGAAAATAGTAAAGGTTTAGCATTTTATTTGGAACAAATGACCAATGAACTAGTGAACCAATATACTAATCCCTATCATTGATATTATTTTGTAATTGCTTATTTCGGCCCAACTAAGCCATAGCACCGTATCTCCGTTCTAACCTGAGTTCGATTATTAAATCTCATTTTGTGGCGTTTTAATCAAGTTTTCTGTTAAGACGGTCGTCACCCTGAATTTATTTCAGGGTCTTTCACGCTAAAAAGATGCTGAAATAAATTCAGCAGGACGATAAAGCGGGATTAGGCGTAAATAAGATATAATTTTCA
>NZ_JAUG01000149.1 GCF_000708285.2 Pedobacter borealis DSM 19626 | reverse complement strand
TTTGTGGCGTTTTAATCAAGTTTTCTGTTAAGACGGTCGTCACCCTGAATTTATTTCAGGGTCTTTCACGCTAAAAAGATGCTGAAATAAATTCAGCAGGACGATAAAGCGGGATTAGGCGTAAATAAGATATAATTTTCAGCAAATAATTATCGAACTCAGGTTATTAGCAAAAAATGAAATTATACCAATTACAGTAGCAAATTGAAAATCATATGTTTTAAAGAGAGTTTCGATAATTAACATATCTGATAGATTTGATAATACTTAAAGTTTTAGACAACAGAAAAAAAATGGATAGGGTGGTAAAAAAGAAAACCCCCAGTTAAGGGGGTTTAGTGAGACTGACCAGAATTTTATCCTGCCCTTTGCAAGGCTGTCTAGATTGTTATCCTGTCTCAAATACTGATACAAATATAAATATTACTTTATATTTTTACGTATATTATTACAAAAATATTTGCAAAATGTTTTGCAAATATTTTTAAAGCATAATAAATGTTAATAACAATTTATCTAAATTTAATGAGTACACTCACTGACTAATAACAACTTAGCCTTTTCTAAACGCATTAATGTAGAGGTTTCGTCGGGATGAAGTATTAGTTGATACTGCCCATCACTCAATTTAAAACCACCAATTTTCATCGCAGTTTTTAGAGTAACTTCAAACTTATTTAGTCCAAGGTAATGGTATTCAGCAACAACATTCAGTGGGAGTTCGCCATCAACTTCTTTGGTCAAAACAATCCTCTCTGGTCTTGGTACAACTTCAAAATTAACAAAAGAAAACGTTTTGTTCTTTATAGAATAATAAAACAAATGTCTTCCTGCTTCAACAAGTAATGATTTTACAGTATCACTTTCGATTCCATCACGCCTACCTTCTTGGTCACCATGTTGTTGCCTGTCAAAATAATGTTTATCAAAATAAATATCAATTTCAATGTGCTCGGCAGTAGTTGAAATTTTCTTTGCATTTTCTGAACTTTTGTTTTTTACAAATGCTTCAACATCTACAACTACTTCACCAACCTTGGCAGAATAGTCAATTCTTTTACGTTTGTTTTTACTTTGCACGTTATCATTTAGTCTATGACAAGGATAGGTATAACTTTTAAAACCCTTGATTGTATAAACTTAAAGTTAAGAAGAAGTTATCTACACTAATACCGCAAATTTTTAAAGTTTCCTATGAAGAAATAACTGCTCGATTGTGAGATATTGAGATTTTATTGTAAATACTCTAATGCGTCCTCAACAGTGTTAACCGGCAACTGGCATACTTTATTTCGGCAAATATAAACTTTTGTTTCATTGCTTTGCTTACCTTTTAACAGCGGCAGGTTACTTTTTGTTCCGCCCAATGTAATTTTGTTCGGAATATAATGTCCGCTTAATGCTAACTTAATACTATCGGTTTCTAAACCGGTAATGGCAATTTCGTTTACACCGTAAATTTCGTTTAACAGTTGAATAGCCCAGTTTGAGTAGGCAGAACCATAACTTTTGATTTTCGGCTGAACCGCAGCAAGCATTTCTGCCGCTTTTTCGGTATATCGTTCAATATCGAAAAGCAAACCCAATTGCTGCAAATTCTGCGCCATGGTAGAGTTTGAAGCCGGAATCACATTATCCATTACTTCATGTTTACGGGCAATTAAATCTTCGCTTTCGGCAGAGGTATAGAAAAACATCGGCGAATCTGTATCCGTAAAATTAGCGATCACATAATCAGTCAATGATTTTGCCTCTTCTAACCATTTTTCATCAAAATCAGCTTCGTATAAGGCAATCAGTGCTTCAATAAAAAAGGCATAATCATCTAAGAAGCCCGTAATAGAAGCCTTTCCGTTTTTATAATTACGGTATAAGCCACCGTTTTCTGATTTTAAGTGGCTTAGGATAAAACTGGCCGCAGCTGATGCGCTTTCGTAATATGGTTGATGATTTAATACCTCTGCGGCATCGGCCAGGGCTTTAATCATCATACCATTCCAGGCGGTTAAACACTTATCATCCAGGCCTGGTCTGATTCTTTTGCTACGCACAGCCATTAATTTTGTTTTGGCTGAGTTTACTTTGTTATAAAGCTGTTCTGCATCAATATCAAATTTTGCAAGCAGATCGTCATCGCTAATGGTTTTGCGCAAAATATTGGTTTGCTCTTCTTCCCAGTTACCTTCTTCGGTAATGTTGTAGTAAGCGCCGATTAATTTGGCATCTTCTCCCAAAACCTGATCGAATTCTGCTTTATCCCAGATGTAAAACTTGCCTTCTACCCCTTCGCTATCTGCATCTAATGCCGAATAAAACAATCCATCTGCTGAAGTCATCTCTTCAAAAACCCAATTTATGGTTTCAACTACTGTTTGTTTAAACGAATAGAACTTGGTGCACTGATAAGCCTCTGCGTATAAACTGATGAGTTGAGCATTATCGTAAAGCATTTTTTCGAAGTGTGGCACATGCCATTTATCATCAACCGAATAACGGGCGAAACCTCCGCCAATCTGATCATAAATACCACCTCTGCTCATTTCTTCGAGCGTATGGCAAACCGCTGTAAAAACAGATTCATCATCCTTTAAAAAGCCATAACGCAATAAAAACACCCAATTATTGGGTAAAGGAAATTTTGGAGCGCGGTTATATCCCCCGTAACCGATATCGAAATGGCGTTTCCAGGGTTCAATGATTTCGGTAAGGTGTTCGTTTGTATATTCTTCTTTTTCGGGCGCTGGGATTATTTTTTCGCTGTCTTTAATGCCCGAGGTTAACCGCTCTGCATATTGGATAGCCTTATCGGGTTCATTTGCCCAAAGTGCGGCAACATTTTCCAGAATATTGATCCAATCGTTTTTCCTGAAATAGGTTCCGCCATAAATTGGACGCTGATCTGGCAAACAGATACAGTTTAAAGGCCAGCCTCCGCTTCCTGTCATGAGTTGGATGGCATACATATAAATCTGATCAATATCAGGGCGCTCCTCACGGTCTACCTTAATACAGATAAAATGACGGTTCATCACCTCGGCAACTTCATGATTCTCGAAACTTTCGCGTTCCATTACATGGCACCAATGACAGGCAGAATAGCCAATGCTCACCAATATGAGTTTATTTTCCGTTTTTGCCTTTTCCAATGCTTCTGCGCCCCACTCGTACCAATTAACGGGATTATGAGCATGCTGCAACAAATATGGAGATGAGGCGTGGATTAAATTATTAGTATCAGACATGGCAGTTAATGTAAAATGTAAGCGGGAAAAAGGAATTTTAATTTGAGGCGTAAATCTATTAATAATCTACAAACCTGTTTCTATTTAGTTTTTGTTTTTATACTTTAGTTGGAAATCTACCTAACGGAATGGAATTGAGCAAAAACGAGCTATTTATTCTAAAATTTGACGCAGGACGTCTAGAATTGAGTTGGACTCATTATCGACTATTATCCAGATTTGCAAACCCTATACCTTCAACCTTACACCTTAATCATCAACCCTAAAAAAATGAAAATTACCCATACCGAAATATACCGCTTTAGCATACCAATGGAACCTTTTGTTATTGCAACCGGAACCATGCATTTTGCCCAGAATGTATTAATCAGAATTTTTACCGATACGGGCATTCACGGTATTGGAGAGTGCTCAGCATTTCCGATGATTGTAGGTGAAACGCAGGAAACCTGCATTGCGATGGCTAAAGACTTCGCCGCCATTTTAAAAGGGAAAGATCCCTTAGAAATTCCAGAGCGGATGAATGATTTATTAGGTTATGCAGATCATAACAATACCATTAAAAGTGCTTTCGATATGGCATTATTTGATATTGCAGCCAAAAATGCAAAATTACCACTGTATAAATTTCTTGGTGGAACCAAACGCACCATAGAAACCGATATGACCATTGGTATCGATACACCAGAAGGAATGGCTACAACAGCATTGAAATATAAAGGGCAGGGTTGCCGTATCCTAAAAATTAAGCTGGGTAAAAAAGTGCATGATGATATAGAAAGGGTAAAACATATCCGCGAAGCAGTAGGCGAAGATTTGGTTTTACGCCTGGATGCCAATCAGGGCTGGAGTTTCGATGATGCTTTATTTGCTTTAGGCGAATTGGAAAAATACAATATTGAGTTTTGCGAACAACCGATGCGGACATGGTATGATGACAAACTGCCTGAATTAAATGTAAATTCTCCGATTAAGCTCATGGCCGATGAAAGCTGTTACAACCATCACGATGCACGTAAACTGATCAATAGCCAGTCTACAACTTATTTAAACATTAAATTTTCGAAATCCGGAGGCATTTTAGAAGCGCAAAAAATCCATGAGGAAGCTTTACAACGCGGGGTAAAATGCATGATTGGGAGTATGCTCGAAACCAGGATTGCTTTAAGCGCCAATTTACATTTTGCATTGGCCAGTCCTAATGTGGAGTTTTTTGACTTAGATACTGCCTTGCTGGGCCATTTGGTCGATCCTGTGGTTGGTGGCCTCACTTATAATGGATATTTCCTTGATGTGCCCGAAGAAATTGGTATTGGTGCTGAAGCTGATGAATTTTTCTTAGCGGAATGTGAAAGTTGGACGGTTTAGTTTAACGAGTTTGGAGTTGAGCGTTTGGCGTCGATTAACCGATTTAAACAATTAACCAGTTAACCCACGGCAAGTGAACCAATGACTACTAATGAACTAATAACCTATCTAACGCTAAACTATCTCCATTAAAAGCATTGAAATCAACCACATGACCAATGCCGTTAATTTTGGCTTTATCAGAGTGCTGCCAAAATTTCCAACGGCTTTTATCCATCCTTAGTTTTGGTTGATAATAATGGGCAATCCACAAGGGATAATCATCAAAATGATCGACTAAATAATCCTCATAAAATTTAAGCCCGGTATAAACAATCGGCCTAACTTTGGTTTTCATTTCTACATAATTGAGAAAATCGGAGAGTTCTGCCCTCATTTTCAAAGGAGAAACGCCATCCAGCGATTCAATATCAACAACAGGTGGTAAATCACCTTTCTCTACATTCACCACCTGCAAGAAAAATTTAGCCTGCGTTTTACCATCCTTTTTCGGTCTGAAAAAGTGATAAGCTCCACAAATAATTCCTGCTTTTGGGGCTTCACGCCAATTTCGTTGAAAATAAGGATCGACCAGCATTAACCCCTCTGTGGCTTTGATAAAGGCAAAACGGATACTCACCTCATCCTCTTTCATTTCCTTTACTTTTTGCCAGTTTATTTTGCCCTGATAGTATGAAACGTCGATACCATGAACAGTATATTTTTTGGGGATTTTGATGTTAAAACTTTCGTAAGTTCTGTAATTTGGGTCTTGCCCCCAATCTTTAACCCAGCGCCAGGTAGCCACAAAACTTCTTAAAACATAACCATAATAAAATGGAGAGAGTAAAATCAACAATAAACCTGCAATAACCAATTTAAGTTGAACCGAAATACCACCTTTCTTTTTTTTGCCTGTTGTGGGTTTTCTCGCTACAGGTTTCCTAATGGCAGGTTTTCTGGCAACAGGGGGCTTGTTTGTTGGGGTTCTTTTCTCTGGCGGCATGGGGTTATTAATGCCGCTAAGTTGAGGAAAATGTATGGAAATAAAAAAGGCGAGTTGCCCCGCCTTAAATGTTTTTAGCTTTTATTCTTAATGATGTTGATGAAACGTTTAGACTGAATTTCTACAAAAAGAAAGGGCCTTCGGTGACGGCGAACCAAGGCAACGAGCAAAGCTAAAAACCTACAATTGTCATTCTGAACGCAGTGAAGAATCTTTCGGTAAAAGATCCTTCGTACCTCAGGATGACAGAAAATTATTAGAAGCAAACAACGGAGTGACTGCCGTATTAATCGCAGATAACCCGTAGTAGTAAGATTGCTTCCTCGGCTGAAAAAGCCTCATCGCAATGACGGATTTATTGTTATAGTAGAATGCCGACCGTATTATAGCGAGCGCCTTAAACCCCTATCCGCCTATCGGCACCTTTCCCCTGAAAGGGAAAGGACTAAAAACAAATTACTGCGCCCTGCTATCTGCACCCTGCTATCCGGCCTAGCAGATTTTCGCCGGAAAAAGCATGGAAATCTGTGCACTCCTCATCATTACCCCACAGCCCAAGGCAGGATCAAGCGGGTGCGATGGGATAAGCAAGGGTAAGAGCCTCGATGCTGCCGCAATAAAGATTTCCGTAGGTTTTTACAAGAAAAGGTGCAAGCCTTGATCTTTTGTTACTTTTGGATCAAGCCAAAAGTAAGAGCCCCTCGGCGGCGGTAAGCCGAGGCAAGACCGAGCAAAGCTAAAAACCTACAATTGTCATTCTGAACGCAGTGAAGAATCTTTCGGTAAAAGATCCTTCGTACCTCAGGATGACAGAAAATTATTAGAAACAAACAACGGAGTGACTGCCGTATTAATCGCAGATAACCCGTAGTAGTAAGATTGCTTCCTCGGCTGAAAAAGCCTCATCGCAATGACGGATTTATTGTTATAGTAGAATGCCGACCGTATTATAGCGAGCGCCTTAAACCCCTATCCGCCTATCGGCACCTTTCCCCTG
>NZ_JAUG01000148.1 GCF_000708285.2 Pedobacter borealis DSM 19626 | reverse complement strand
GAAATCGCTTTTAACTTTTCTCTGATAATTCTTCCTCTTTCTGCGCATACCTAAGCATTATGTTTGCCACGGAAGCACGAAAACACGGAAAAATTTACTTCTTCTCCGTGATTTCTGTGTTTCCGTGGCTAATTAATTTTTGCACATGTTTTAAAAGCGATTTCCCTGGGATATGATGCTTTCATCGTTTACAATATGTTTTATTCTTTAATTTTAAAACTCGCCGTAGCACCTGCAAAGGCACCAGTTGGCAGATTACAATCTATACTTTTCGGTTTCGATAATCCTGGCAGCTTTAACAACACGCTTATAGTTGCATTTTCCTGTGCGGGATCTGCGATATATAACGTAGGGTTTTTACCATTTAAATCTTTAATGTAAACCGTACACGGCTGGTCTACCTGAAGCGAAAGGCCATTGGCAGCCAGTGTTCCCGCTTTATAAAAAACGGCCTGCAACATATCCAGCCCAGTATGTTTTACAGCCTGCAGTTCATCGGTATTTTTTAATACCTGTATCATAGATCGGTTATATTTTTTTAAACCCGCAGCGTCAATTCCTGGCACAACAATATACTGATAGCTGGCGTTCTGAGGATTTTTGCCATGATTTAACCAGATTTTAAATACATTATGTTTGAGTTCGGTTTTACCTTGAAAATGATTGATGCGGTACCAGTTTCCGGTTTGCGCTTTGCTGCTGATTTCTAAAATCCCACCCTGGGGAAAAATATACCCAATACTATCATGAAGTGCCCAACGCTCGCTTTTTGCATTGGCCTGTGCTCCATTGGAAGAAGCCACATCGCCCCTTAACCAGGCCTGATTGATTGTTGTGGTGATATTTTCTTTTGCACTGCTCTTAATTCCAGCACCCAGGCACACCACTTCTCGATCAAAAAAGAACCATGCTTTTTTGGCTTGAACGCTGTCGTAATTTAAATCATAACATGAAACGCCATAAATACCATCGCTAACGCCCCCAACAAATTTCGTTGTACCCGGAATTCCCCATTCTTTTAATATTGTTGCGCCATTATCATCAGGATAATCTCTGCTGGTGGTTCCAGGGATTTTATCCCATTCCCAAACAGGCATCAGGTTGACATATTCCGATCCGCTACGCTGAATATTGGTCGCGCCATCGGGGAGAAATTTCCCCAGTATGTTTTCGTTGTTACCGCGTTCTGTCCGTAAAGTTCTCGTTGATGCCGTTTGCACGCTAAAGGTATAAGCGGGACGAAGGTGCAGGGTATATCCGCTTTTCCAAAACTGGTTATGGGTGGGCATAATTTTATAACCGGCCGGTTCCGCCTCCGAGGTCCGTTTAACCGAAGCATCCCAATATGCGGCATTTTCAGGATCGAAAAGTTTAATTTTATTCACTATCCCACCCATCCCGCTGCTTAAAGAATCTTTACGGCTAATCCCTCGTCCACGCACATTAAAATCGTAAAACGATCCTCTTATGGTTTTTAAGAAAGTATTTTTAAGGTAATTGATCAAAATAGCCAGTTGATCTTTCGGCAAAGCATATTCGGCTTCTCTTAAATAGAAAGCAGCATTAACTGAATTTCCGGCAAAAACCCTTCCATAACTGGCAATGGCTTGCTGTTTTCCATGCTGATAATAACTACCATCTACCTGAACACCTTCCTTGCCATCGGTTATGGCAATCGGTTCGAACAGGTATTTCGCAGCAGAATCGAGGGTTGCCTTGTTCTGTGTTAGGCAAGCACGATATAAATAATGTAATGCTTCATCAGAAGTGTTGGCACCGTCGCCAGTCTTTAATTTTCTGATCATCCTTTTGATCAATGCATTTTCCAGCGTTGCAGGAAGCCCGGTTTTGGCATTGCGCATCAAAATTAAGGTTTGCCCAATAGCCTGAGGATAAAAAATATCATTGTACCACCAATTCTTGTTCTTCGGGTTTTTATCCAGCCAGTTCTGTAAAGATTTAACAATGGCGTTATGGAGCTCGGCGTTATTATAAAGTTTGTTCGACGGGCGGATGTAAACTGTCGCCATATCTTTGATCCTTTTTAAGGGATCGTACTGCGCATCGGCATAATTAACATCCTGCCAGCTGCCATCGGTATTTAGATTTTTAAGATGATTGCCCACCTCTTCGGCCAATGGTTTATCTTTAACAAAAGTCTGCAAATCGTTATTAATGCGTTGCAGAATGATATTAAAAGGGTCATTTTGGGCGTTTGCCGATATACCCATCAGCATTAGGCCTCCAACCAGGAATCCAAATCTAACTTTTCGGCGAACCTTTATTTTGTTGTTTGTTTTTTTATTTATAGCAAACATTTTTATTTTTTATTTAAGCAAACCGGTTTAGGTATTCGCAATAAAGAATTGGCAAAAGGCAATTCAAGTTTCATTTTTCGCTTCAATTCATTTAAAAAAGCCACCAAGCTAGGCAAGGCGGCCCAAAACTAACGATACTAATCATTTTTTTATCAGATCGAACTAATTTTTCTTTATTTTCCTATCAGCCTGGATTTCATATCAATGCTGATATCTACATTGAGCAAAAAGCAAAGGCTTATAGAAATTCAGCAGTTAAAAGTGCCTGTATCATAAGTTGTATTCAATTCGAACTTGTCACGTTGTCCAAAGGACTCCTACGGAGAGCTTGTCGAAACGCTTTATGTGGCATTTAAACAGGTCTTTCGACAGGCTATCATTGACAGACTCCAATAGAAAAATCGTCATCTCGACCGGAGCAACGCGGAGTGTTCCAAAAGGAACTCCTTCGGAGGAGAGATCTTTGAACTACAGATGGTCTGTTATGGAGAGACCAGCTTAGGGTTTAAAGACATTCTGGCAACCTGCTGATCGAAATGATTGTTCATAATCCCCTGATAAACCTGTTCTGAAACACAGTACAATAAATCTATTTTTTCAAACAATCGCATCACATCCGGCTCACTGATCGTGTAATTGTTTTCATACCGAACAGCCAGATAAGCCTCATCAAGCAAATGCAACAAGCAAAGTTCCTTTTCATCATTAAACAGCTCAGAAAGCGGTTTTACATAGGCCTTAACATACAATTGATGGGCACTGATGCGGTGCGTTTTTTTATCCTTTCCCATTACCAGAATTTCGATGGCCCGGTACATTAAATCGAAAACCTGGTGCAGCATAAAAGCACAATGCTCGAAATTTTGTTGTTTAAAATAGAAATTGGCTCCCGACAAAAATTTGTTGGCCTTACTAGTTTCGTGTTGATAGGCGCTGCTAACCCGATCTGCAATGAGCTCAGCTACTCCACATTCAAGAAAATTTCCAGATTTACTAAATAAACAATTTTGAGCTGCAATGGCATAGTAAAAAAACAAACTGCCCTCTAGCAAGGCCCGCTCAACTTCGTGCACATGGAAAACCCGATAACTAAATTCCGTTTGCCCATTAAATACAATATTTAATACCGGCGTTAATTCGTTTAAAATACGCACATGTTTAAACGAAACCATAATCAGCATTTCTTGCACCGCTTTACCGGCAAAAAAATTGTTATGGAGATAAATATATTGAATGGGTACCGCAGCGGTAATGCGTTTTAATAAGCGCATTACGGTTTCTTCTTTTATGGCACTATGGCTAAAGTTTAAGGATTTATTCCGCATAATACCGCCTTTCATCTTTAATATCATCACTTAGTGAAGGATTACCGATCATTATAAAGAAAGCTTCAATGATCATCAGCATGGTTTCATACTGCTCGAATAAAAATTCTTTATCCATCAGTTTAATGCTGCTCCCGGTACTAAATGCGGCATACAACCACTCTAAAAGGCCTAATCGCAATTGTTTAATTTTTTCAGGAACGAAAAAAGACGCTGCAAAGCGATAAGGATTTTCAATGTGTTCGGCCGGTAGTGTATTTACTTCACAAAGGCCTTTGTTGTACACTTCGTTTGTAATAAAACGATCTTCAGTAATTAAGCCTTCAGGCAAGGCTTCCTGATAAATCAGTTTTTTGGTTGCAATTAAATAACCTGCGTTAAGCAATTTCGTAAATTGGTTATAGAGGAAAAAATAATCGGCAACATCACTTAAACGGTGCGCTTCTGATAAGGCCACCTTATACCATTTTTTCAGGTATGTTTTATGCCCTGCAAGGTTATCCAGACTAAAGAAAAATTCAATTGCCTTAAATGGATCTTCAAATAATTCCTGGTCAAAAGCCAAAGGCGATGTACTTTCGAACATAGCCATATGGTAATAGCGATCGATACTTTTAAAACTATTTTTAGTGATGAGCCTTTCATGGATGAGCCAACAGGCCTCCAGCATTTTCATGGTATTCTCGTAAAACGCGGCAACATACTGATCCCAATCCAGATCGAGCTTATTTTCCAATCCGGCCAGTAACCATTCCTTGTAAACCATCTTATAGCTATCCGATTCAAAGAAGATAAAAATATCTAAAAAAGTAAATTTCGGGTTTTTCATTTCGCTCTTGCTCAACAACTTCGGACAATATTCAAGCACAACCGATTCGCGTTCCAAATTACATTCATCAAGCTCAATCGCTTTTACAAAGGCCGTATCAGCTTCAATCCGGTTAAAAATTAAATCCGAATAATCGAACAGCGGCACCAGTTTTTCATAAAAACCCAATAGTTTTGCAGGGTGCTTTTGCGGCGAATAATCGAATTCGTTTTGAGATGGGTTTACCCAGTTTTTTAGAAAATTTAAATGATGGCCTACACCATCTGATAAAAAAAAGTTTTCAATGGCATCAATAAATGCCATAGTTTCTTTTTTGAAATTTGAGTTCCCTTCCATAGCGTATAATTTTTAAATGATTATATTAGCAACACTAACAAATTTAGTAAAATAACAGTAGAAATTCTAATACACAGTAGAAATTCTTTCAACACAAGCGCAAATGACTGAAAATCAGAGATTAAAATTATTAATGGATTTATTGAATTTCAAGACTCAAAAAGCTTTTGCTGATGCATTGAATATTCAAGCCGGCTCCTTGTCTGATATAATGAGAGGGAAAGATGGCTTAGGAGTATCAAATGCGATTAAAGATAAACTCGAACTTAAATTCGACGTAAATTTAACATGGCTTGAAAACGGAACAGGCGAACCCTTTTTTAAAAAGAAACCAGGCGTTAACGAAAGCAAAGAGGGTGTTCCCTATTTCGATATGAGCCTATCGGATGCTAAAGATCTCCTGGTAGAAGAACAACGGGCAGAATACCTGGTAAATTACCTTCCTTTTAACGATTGCACAGCTTATTTACCAGTTTATGGCGATAGCATGTACCCCAAATATGCCGCAGGCGAAATTATAGCCATAAAAGAAATTACCAATTACGAAATTTTACAGTGGGGCGAAGCTTATGTGGTGATGACGGATGCAGATAGTAACAGTTTACGTACCATAAAACTAATTTTTCAGCACGCTGATAATACCAAATTAATTCTCCGTTCCTCAAACCCGAATTTTAAAGGCGATACCGTAATCCGCAAGAAAAACATCCAGGCACTTTATATTATCAAAGGAAAAATTACACGGAATATTATTTAATGATCTGGGTTAATCGGTTAGCTGTTTAAATTGGTTAATTGTAGACTGCCAACTGGATTCTGCATTTATCATCTTTAATCAGCGGGAGTATAAAAAAGGGTTCCCGCAGATCAGCAGATTTTCGCAGATTGTAAAAAGCCATATAGGAGTAATGTATTAAAAAGTGTCATTTTGAGGGTTAATTTATTGCGATGAATCGTCATTGCGAGGAGGCTTTTTCAGCCGACGAAGCAATCTTTCTAGCAACAATCACTAGCATGAAAGATCGCTCTTTAGGATCTGCGTCATCATCTTTAATCAGCGGGAGTATAAAAAAGGGTTCCCGCAGATCAGCAGATTTTCGCAGATTTTAAAAAAAATCATTTACGCCGCTTATTGAAGCATAGAATTGCTTAGCAAGTATAGAACTAGCAACTGCTAATATAATGTTGTTAACTGCGTTAATAAAGTTACCTACCTCTCTGATAAAGTTGTTAACTGCGTTGATAGAACTGTTAACTGCAAGCATAAACCTACGAACTGCGAGTATAATGTTGCTCACACTGCGTTGATAGAACTGTTAACTGCAAGCTTAGAACTATTAACTGCGAGTATAATTCTGTCATCCGCAAGCATAAACCTAGTCATTGCAAGTATAAAGTTATTCACTGCGCTGATAGAACTATCAACTGCTGTTATAATTCCATCAACTGCAAGTATAAACCTAGTAACTGCAAGCATAAACCTAGCCATTGTAAACTGCCAACCCGATTCTGCGTTTATCATCTTAAATCAGCGGGAGTATAAAAAAGGGTTCCCGCAGATCAGCAGATTTTCGCAGATTAAAAAGCCATATAGAATATTGCGATGAATCGTCATTGCGAGAAGGCTTTTTCAGCCGACGAAGCAATCTTA
>NZ_JAUG01000147.1 GCF_000708285.2 Pedobacter borealis DSM 19626 | reverse complement strand
ATAAGATATAATTTTCAGTAAATAATTATCGAACTCAGGTTAATACTAAATCTACTCAGTTTTTTATTAATAGTGTTAAGATCTAATTTATTAGTGGTTCCAAACAATAATTCCATTTTGGTAACGGATGAAATGATAACATTATCTAATTCTATATCCGTTTCTAGTAACGCTGTTGCTGATGCATTCCTACTTTTATTTTTATCAAAATAGTCTATCAATACATCCGTATCGCAAATTATTTTTTCCTTTGCCATGCAGTATTTCTTAATTCCTCGGCGCTTAAATCCTTTCCTGTAAAAACATCATGTAATTCGGAGATATCAATCGATCCATCTCCAACGATTACAGGAATACCATTAATACTTGCTTCTTTTTTAACCTTTGTTTTAGCTTTATGATCCGCAACAGAAAAATTCAAGTATTTGCCTAATTCCTTAAGTGCTTCCAAAGTTTTATCGCTTTTATATTTAATCGTTACTTCTTTCATTAGATTCAACTTTTTTGTTCATTAATCATCCACACACAAATTTAATCAATATTTCTTATAATAATACGCCTTGTGTTAGTGGCTAATAGGTATTATATCCGAAAGACTGCCCTCAATTTTAATCATATTTTCCTTTCAAAAAAGCCTCATTTTCGTTATATTAGCGGCAATGAGGCTTTTTTACATCATCTTTTTTCTGTCTATCTCCATTAATTTTGCGGCCTTCTCATCGCAGGAAAAAAGAAATGATGTACCACTAAAAAACACCAAAATAAGTTTCATTTCAAGCAAAAAAAATATCAAATCCAATTCTGATTTCAATCAGGACAGTGAAAGTCTGCAAAAAGATTTCATTAACAGTTCAATTATAAAAATATCATCCAGTGCGTTTGTACTGATCACTTTTTTGCTGTTCCTTTTTTTCAAGAACAAAACCATCAATACAAAAATTGTAATCAGGAGATTAAAATATAATTATTGGTGCCTGTTTAAGATGCTCTACCCAAAACATGTTTTTTGGTAAGTAATTTCATTTTTAACCACAAATGTGGGGTTTTCAATAAAATGCCGAGTAACAATACTTGGAAATAAATTATTTAATCATCAATACCCATTTTTTATAGATGCATTTACCCGATTTAATTGCCGATTTAGGATTAATCCTTGCTGCTGCAGGGATAACCACCCTCATATTTAAACGAATTAAACAACCGCTGGTTTTAGGTTATATACTGGCCGGCCTGTTGGTTGGCTCACATTTAGATTTTTTCCCCTCAGTTACCGATACAAAAAGCATCAATATTTGGGGCGAAATAGGCGTAATTTTCCTTTTATTCAGTTTAGGTTTAGAATTCAGTTTTAAAAAACTGGTTAAAGTTGGCGGTTCTGCCTCCATCACGGCGATCGTGAAAGTGCTATTTATCATTCTGGCAGGCTACTTGGTCGGTAAAGCAATGGGCTGGAAAGACATGGATAGTTTATTCCTTGGGGGTATCTTGTCCATCTCATCAACAATGATTACCATTAAGGCTTTCGAAGAACTTGGTTTAAAACATAAAAAGTTTGCAGGCCTGGTTTTTGGTGTTTTAATTGTTGAAGATCTGGTGGCCATATTATTACTGGTATTATTCTCTACCCTGGCGGTTAGTCAGCAATCGGCAGGTACAGAAATGCTGTATTCCATTTTAAAACTGGCTTTTTTCCTGGTACTTTGGTTCTTGGGCGGAATATTCCTGGTTCCTTCATTTCTTAAAGCAACCAAGAAATTAATGAACGACGAAACCATGTTGGTGGTATCGTTAGCGTTATGTTTGGTAATGGTATTACTGGCCGATAAGGTGGGCTTCTCTCCTGCCCTGGGTGCATTTATTATGGGATCCATTTTGGCAGAAACCACACAGGCAGAAAGAATCGAACATTTAACCAAATCAGTAAAAGATTTATTTGCCGCAGTTTTCTTTGTTTCGGTCGGTATGCTGATCGACCCTTCAATGCTGGTTAAGTACGCTATACCGATTATCGTTGCTACGTTAGTGATTATTTTAGGGAAAATTATATTTACCATTTTAGGTGCGTTATTATCTGGTCAGCCGTTAAAAACTTCGGTACAATCGGGCATGAGTTTGGCGCAGATTGGTGAGTTTTCATTCATCATTGCGTCATTAGGCTTAACCCTTAAAGTAACAAGCGATTTCCTTTATCCTATTGCGGTAGCAGCAGCAGCGATCACTACATTTACTACGCCATATCTGATTAAACTATCTGAACCTTTTTACCGGTATTTAAATCGTGTTTTACCTAAAAAATGGTTAGATGGGATCGAAAGATACAGCTCCAGTACCGAAGGAATTACCACGTTAAGCGATTGGAAGGTTTTATTGAGGTCTTATATTTTTAATACCATTATCCACTCCGTAATTATTATTGCGATCATCTTTTTAGCCTACAGGTACGTTCAGCCTTTTATTGTGCGCAATATTTCGAATAGTTTAACTTCTATTATTATCAGCGTAGTGGTTTCCTTCATTTTAATGTCGCCATTTTTATGGGCATTATCTATCCGAAGGATCCAGCGAACAGCCTATTCCCACCTTTGGCTGAACAAAAAATATACCCGGGGGCCGTTAATCGCAATCGAATTTTTCAGAATTGCCTTAGGCATTTTCTTTGTAGGTTTTTTAATGTATGAGTTTTTTGATACCTGGATTGCCGCTGTGATCGCATTTGTCCTGATTATCTTAGGTATGGTCATCTTCTCCCGAAAATTACAGTCATTTTATGATAAACTGGAAAGACGTTTCATGTTAAACCTGAACGCCCGTGAAAGTCAAAAACCGAATATTTTACCCTGGGATACCCACTTAACTGAACTCAATGTTTCCCCTGAATCGGAAGTAGTTGGAAAAACACTTACCGAATTAATGATCAGGGAAAAATATGGCGTTAACATTGCTTTAATAGAGCGTGGAAGAAATAACATTCCAACACCTGGAAGAGATGAGCGGCTTTATCCAAACGATAAACTGCTAGTGATTGGTGCTGATGATCAACTGGCTGCTGTTAAAACACTTTTAGAGGTTGATGCTCCAGAAACAGCTGAAGAAAATAATTTCCCGAATAAAGAAATGACCCTGCAAAAGGTAGTTGTTCATGCCGAATCGCCGGTTTATGGATTAAGTATTAGAAATGCAGGTATCCGCGAAAAAGCACAGGCATTAATTGTTGGCATAGAGAGGGGTACTGATCGGATATTGAATCCTTCCTCAGACTTTGTATTCGATAACGGCGATGTAATTTGGATTGTTGGGAACAATAAGAAAATAAAAGAGGTTATTTAGTTAGTCCGAAGTCCTTAGTCAGCAGTCTTTAGTCGATATAGACTGCTGACTCGGGACTTTTGACTAAGGACTAAAAAAGCTATCTTCGTATATAACCTAACCTATGAAAGTTGACAGAGAAAAGAGTGAGTTTCTTGATGATATGATTGAGCAATGGCAAAGTGATGGCTTAATTAATGATGAAACAGGCGATAAACTCCGTAAAAGTTATGAAGCCAAAAACTTCGATTGGTTACGCCTGGCACAGTATGCTTTTTGGGTAGCCCTGGCTTGTGGTTTTATTGCACTTGGATCGCTCCTCATTGACAATTCCATCTTAAACTATTTAAAACGGGTTTACAATACACCGAACATCGTAATTGCTATTGTTTCTGGCGGATTGGCAGCATGGCTTTACATTCTGGGTTTTAAGCGAAAAAAGAAACTGGCCCATTTAAAGTTTAGCAATGAAGCTATCGTTTTTTCAGCAATTTTACTTACCGCCAATGCCATTGCCTATTTTGGAAAGGCGCTGGATAATGGATCTGGCAACTTCTCCATCCTGATTTTAGTATCTGTTTTCATTTATGGTGCTTTAGGTTATATTTTCAATTCGCGTTTAATCTGGATTTTTGCTTTGATATCTTTAGGTGCCTGGTTTGGCACTGAAACAGGTTATTTAAGCCGTTGGAATTATTACTTCCTTGGCATGAATTATCCTTTGCGCTTTGTGGTTTTTGGCGCTGCATTAACCGCAGCATCGTTCATTATGAAAGCTTTCCCCAAAACACAAAACTTCTTTCAGGTTACTTATATCGCAGGGATGGTTTATTTGTTTGTATCGCTTTGGGCCTTATCAGTATTTGGTAATTTTGCCAGTTTGGAAGAATGGTACAAGGTTAGGCAACTAAGCTTGTTTTATTGGGCATTAATTTCAGGAACTGTCTGTGTAGCAAGTACGCTATTTGGTTTAAAATACCGTGATGACATTGCCCGCGAATTTGGCATTACTTTTCTCTTTATTAATCTCTATACACGCTATTTCGAATACTTCTGGGACAGTTGGCATAAAGCGTTGTTTTTTTCGGTACTGGCGGCCTCTTTTTGGCTAATCGGCAGAAAAGCAGAAAAAATATGGAATGTAGAGTTTTTGAAGTAATCGTTAACACCAGTTTAAAGTGAAAAAATCATTCTCTCAATCTATAAGGTAAATATAAAATGCAAGTTGAAGACCAAAATTTGTATACAAAGATTATTGAACTGCTTAACCAAGCGAGGCAAAATGTAGCACAAACCATTAATAATACAATGGCAACCGCTTACTTCGAAATTGGCAGAATGATTGTTGAAGAAGAGCAACACGGAAAGGAAAGAGCAGAATATGGCAAACAAATTTTAAATGAACTTTCTGAAAAATTAGTTACTGAATTTGGCAAAGGTTTTTCGAAAAGAAATTTAGAACAAATGCGCCAGTTTTATTTAACTTATTCAATTGCGCAGACAGTGTCTGCGCAATTGGGAAAAGATCAGACAGCCCCTGACGAATTCAAAAATCAAGAAATTGCCGATGCAGTATCGCGTAAATCTACAAATCAGCAGACACTGTCTGCGCAATTCAAACTTACATGGTCGCACTACCTTAAGTTAATGAGAATAACCGATGTAAACGAACGTAATTTTTACGAAATAGAAGCAATAAAAAATAATTGGAGTTTACGCGAGTTGCAACGCCAATATGATTCAGCATTATATACACGTTTAGCAATAAGCAAAAACAAGGAAGAAATACGATCACTTGGCCAGAAAGGACAAATAATCGAAAAAAACAAGGATTTAATAAAAGACCCATACATATTGGAATTCCTAGGCCTGCCCGAAAAAAGTTTTTATTCAGAAAATGAGTTAGAGCAAAGGTTAATAGATAAACTTGAACATTTCTTATTAGAATTAGGCAATGGCTTTACCTTTGTAGCACGTCAAAAAAGAATAACTTTCGAAGAAAAACATTTCAAAATAGATTTAGTCTTCTATAACCGTATTTTAAAGTGTTTTGTACTTATCGATTTAAAAATCGGAGAATTAAAACATCAAGATATAGGCCAGATGCAGATGTATGTGAACTATTTCGATAGAGAAGTAAAACTTGAGGATGAAAACAAAACCATCGGTATTATCCTTTGTCAAGATAAAAGTGAATCTGTTGTAAGATATACACTTCCTGAAAACAATGAACAAATTTTCGCAAGTAAGTATTTAACGGTTTTACCTAGTGAAAAGGATTTCATTAAAATTATTGAGAATTAATTCAAATGAAAATATACCAACAAGCCTTAGCACTGAGAGAACGAAGAAGGGGTTTCCATATCATTACTGATGAGGTTGAGGATGCCCTGCCTCAAATTGACGAAATTAACATTGGCATTTGCCAGGTTTTTATACAGCATACTTCTGCTTCACTTACCATCAACGAAAATGCAGATCCTACGGTTAGGCTTGATTTTGAAATGTTCTTTAATAAAACCGTAAAAGAAAATGACCCCGATTATGAGCATGACTATGAAGGATCGGATGATATGCCTGCGCATTTAAAGTCAGCACTTTTAGGTAGCTCTGTTACCATTCCGATTAGAAACGGCAGATTGGCGCTTGGTACCTGGCAGGGCATTTATCTTTGCGAACACCGCAACCATGGCGGACAAAGAAGATTAATCATTACAGCTTGGGGCGAATAAATAATTTTAAACTTTCTTAACCTCTTTTTTAATTTCGGGATGATTATCCTGAATGGATCTACTTCCTGTTTCTATCTCAATTTCTTTTGTGGTAACCGCATAATGAGAAGGGTAAATTTCAGATCCAAAAGCAACCGCATAAGCCTTGGTAAATTCGGCACCAAAATATAAAATAATAGAAGAATAATAAGTCCATAAAAGCACAACTACCAATGAGCCTGTTGCACCATAAGTACTCCCAACATCGCTTTGCCCTATGTAAATTGAAATGGCAAATTTACCAATCATAAATAGTAAAGCGGTAACTATTGCACCAGCAATTACATCATGCCATTTTATAATTGCATCTGGTAATACCTTAAATATTACGCCGAAAATTAATGAAATAACAGCCAAGGTTACAATTTGATTAAGGATGTAAAATACTATAAACCTG
>NZ_JAUG01000146.1 GCF_000708285.2 Pedobacter borealis DSM 19626 | reverse complement strand
TTAGTATGTCAGTCTGTCCAAAGGACTCCTGTGGAGAGCGTAGTCGAAGACCCGTTTTTCGATCTATTAAAAGCAATCGACTCCGCTCAGTGTGACAAAAATGTTAGATAAGTAAAATAATTGTATCAAATTTAAACAGGCTCTAAAACTGTTATGTAAAACCTTTAGGTAAATCGCTGTATCAATTTTTCAAGGTTCAGATTCTTTTTTTTCTGCAATATTTGTTTACCAAAGGTGGTAAAGTATTTGTGCCCCGTAAGCATTTTGATGTTGATGGCATCCCATTCCCGATCTGTGTATACTAAACGAAGGTTTTCTTCCCACTCTCTTTTCAGCCTCGCGGCAAAATCAGTATAACTTTGAAGTGAAAAATGATAAAAATCAGTATCACATATTATTTTTTCTAAATCGGTATCTGGCAATTGAGGGTATTTTGTAGCAAGAATGCAGTTGCTTACCACTTCTATCTGATCGCGTTTAAGACCATTTTCCAGTAAAAATTCATATGCAATTTTGACACTGGCCAGCTCATGGCCAATATATTGTTTAGTATAGCCCACATCGTGTAAAAAGGCTGCTAAAGTAAGCGTCAGCAATTCATTTTCACTTACACTATTTTGCTTACCAATAATTTTAACGCCCTCTACAACTAACAAAGTATGCTCAAAACTATGAAAGTACATGTTTTTTGGCAGCTCCTTTTCAAAAAGTTCTTTAACAAAAGTTTCAACCTTTTTTAGCAATATTCCCTGCTCTTTTTCCATTTATTAATCTTCAATAAATAGTACAATAGTATTGGCTAATTCTGAAGAAAAACTGTAGCAATGATACTTATAGGCAGTTGTCGAACCAGAAATCGTTTTTCAACAAATTCATATTCTATTCAGAATTTCATTCAGATTGGATTATACCTAATAGGCTTTAAATACGAGTTAAGGAGATAAAAAGGGTTTGGCTGTACATCTACAGAATTCGAATGTACATTAATACCGCATAAACAATCTTCTTATTCCTTAAACCAAATATGATGAAAAAATTTTACAACATTATTTTTGTTGCACTAGTTAGCCGTGCTATTTGCCAATTGCACAAAAAAAGAGGTGGCAACAGATACCAAATTAAGTTACAGCTTTAGTGCGGGTAATTTAAGTGCATCGTTAAGCAGTAATGCAGCGGTAAGTGGAGCAGTTGTGGCGCCAGGCACTAACGGAAGCATAAACTGGACTACAGCGAGTATTAATATCGCAAAAATAGAGTTCAGTGCTACAAAGGCAGGTACACCCGTATCTTTAGAATCTAAAAATCTATATCTCGTTAATGCCTTAAAACCTGATTCATTATCAGGAACAGTTTCATTAATAGCAGGTGTTTATGAGCACAACCAGTTTAACTTAATCATGAGCAGTTCGCTTACCAACCCACCATTATTATTGACAGGAACTTACATTGAAGCTTCTGGAACCAAAATTCCAGTTAGATTTGAAATGAACCAAACGCAATCGATCAAATTAGAAGCCGCCAGAGTAGAAGTTGCTTCCGGAACATACTTAGCGAAAGTAGCCATTCAACTTAACGCATTGGTAACAGGGTTAACGGCAAGCGATTTCGGCCAAACCACACGTACCGACACAAATAACACCATTATAATTTCTAGCACAGTAAATAAAGCCTTATACGACAAGCTCATTGCCAGATTTACGTCAACAATGAGCGTTAATTTTTCGAAACAATAAAAAAATAAATTATTAAGTTCAATACTTTAATAATACCTTTGAACCTTAACCAATCCTTCAGGATTACTTCAGAATTGAAAACTACCTCCTCCATTTATTATACAAAGTGTGGCGAGAAAAGTTCAAGCTTTGGATTCACCTTTAACTATGAGCATTAAAGAAAAAACAAATAAATTACTCCATCATAGATTTGGACCAGTTTTTTTAGCCACAGCGCTATTGTGCAGCATATCGTTGATTACGAGACTTGCCTTATTAATTTACAGTGCATCTGGTGTTGATTGGTCGATACTGAATCTCCTTAAAATCCTGGTTATTGGTCTGTTTTACGATCTTGCTGCCTCATCTTTTGCAGTAATTCCGATTATAATTTACTTATGGCTGCTCCCTTCTAAATGGTATGCCAGTAAATTCAACAAGGTATTATTGTTCATTTATTTTTTCTTTGTTGTTTTCACGCTCATTTTCAATGCCATTTCAGAATGGTTCTTCTGGGAAGAATTTTCGGTCCGTTATAACTTTATAGCGGTCGATTATCTGGTATATACCACAGAAGTTATTGGAAATATCCGCCAATCGTACCCCATTAACAGTATTATGGTAGGTTTGGTTATCGTTACCTTGTTAATCGTTTATTTCTTAAGAAAGTTCATCACCTCCTCTACAACCAATAAAACCAGTTTCGGCAAACGCACCATAATTGCCCTGATTCTTTTGAGTCTGCCAGTGTTTACTTATTTTGGTGTAAGCCATAAATGGAAGTATCACAGCAAAAATCAATATGTAAACGAGCTTTCAGGCAATGGCATGTACGATTTTGGATTTGCCTTTTGGAACAATCAGCTGGATTATAATACTTTTTATAAAACACTCCCGATCAAAAATGCAGAAGCTATTCTGAGTCGCTTACTGCAACAAGATTCTACTGCAAAGGGAGAATTTAAAAATACCTCCAGAACCATCAATAATTCGGGTACCGAGAATAGGATGAATGTGGTACTGATCAGTGTAGAAAGTTTAAGCGCCGAGTTTTTAGGTACTTTTGGCAATACCCAGCACATTACCCCACAGCTCGATTCGCTGGCAAAAGAAGGTTTGCTCTTTAACAATTTATACGCTTCGGGAACGCGTACGGTGCGTGGTCTGGAAGCACTTTCACTTTGCATCCCGCCTACCCCTGGACAATCGATCGTAAAACGGCCAGATAATAAAAACCTGTTTACCTTAGGCAGTATATTCCGTTCAAAAGGTTACAACAGCAGATTTATCTATGGTGGTTATGGGTATTTTGATAATATGAACGAGTTCTTTTCCAACAACGGTTATCAGGTAACGGATAGAAGTGCGCTTCAGGATTCAGAGATCCATTATTCAAATATCTGGGGGGTTGCCGATGAAGATTTATTTACGCTTTCGTTACGCGAGCTGGATAAAGATTATAAAGACAAGAAACCCTTCTTCGCACAGATTATGACGGTTTCGAACCACCGCCCCTATACCTATCCAGAAGGAAGGATTGATATTCCATCGCACACGGGGAGAGAAGGCGCGGTTAAATACACCGATTACGCTATCGGTAAATTTATACGTGAAGCAAAGCAAAAACCCTGGTTTTCGAACACCTTATTCATAATTGTAGCCGATCACTGTGCTTCTAGTGCTGGTAAAGTAGAATTACCAGTAGATAAATACCACATCCCAATGATTTTTTACAGCCCAGGGCACATTGCACCAGACAAATTCGAGAAACTCACCGCACAGATTGATATCGGCCCAACCATTTTGGGTTACCTGAATTTCAGTTACGACAGTAAGTTTTTTGGTCAGGATGTATTTAAAATGAAAAATGGCGAAGAAAGAGCTTTTATAAGCACCTACCAAAGTTTGGGTTACATTAAAAACAATACGCTGGTTATTCTAGATCCGAATAAAAAAGCAACTACATACAAGCCTGATTTTACTACCGGAAGTGCTGTAACCATACCTGCAGATGAGAAATTGATTAACGAGGCCATATCTAATTATCAAATGGCATCATACCTCTATCAAAATGGTCTGTACGGTTTTGAAACTATAAAGAAACCCTAATAAATTTAACAATGAGCATAAATATTGGGTTGCTGATCTGGAAAGAGATGAAGGCAAAGCTAATGAGTAGAGAACAACTTGCCGGGAAAATAAGCGTTAGCAAACACCAGGTAGATACTTTACTTAAATCGGCCTCGATAGATACCAATTTATTAACCCGGATCTCTATTGCACTTGGTATTAATTTTTTCGAATACTACCGTAAAGATGAAGATCTGGCTCAATTTGAAATCGATATCCTTGCCCAAAGTGATGAGGAGCTTAATGAGCTTAAAAATTTAATCAAAGAAAAAAACAAATTGCTCGAGCTTTACGAAGAAACCATTAAAAGCCAAAAGAAGATTATTGGCACATTAGAAAACCTTCGGAAACACTAACAATAAATTTAATTTAATTTAGCTTTTAACTGCAGCCAGTTCATTAAAAATGAACTGGCTGCAGATATTATTAACCTGAGTTCGATTAATATTTACTCGTTGTGATCAATTTTAGTCTCTTTTTCCTAACGCGATCGTCATGCTGAACTTGTTTTACAAGTAGAAATAGTGTTTTCAATTGTCTTGTAGCTACTACGTGGTCAGCATCTTTCCTGCTAGATAGGAGCTTGTATCATAAAGATAGATTTGTCATCCTGAGCTTGTCGAAGGACCCGCTTAAATACCCTCTAAGGTGTTTCGACAGGCTCTCCGTAGGAGTCCTTTGGACAACATGACAGCATCTGAGGTGAAATCGCCTTTATGATACGCCCTCGACGATGGTGAGTTGAAAATATCTATAGAGGATCTTTAAAAGCATGTTCAGGTTATCAGGCTTCCAGTTTCCACTTTTTTGCCAATTCAGTATTAAAACCATCATTTTCCTTAGGATTTGGCTCTCCCTTTCCGGTGGTAATCAACTTATACAAGCTTTCTTTTATATAGTTAGTCCAGGCTTCCCTGCAAATTTCATAACATTCGTACTGCGGTACCAAGCCCTCGTGCGTAAAAGTTACAGCGGTTTGCTCGCCTTTTTTAGTAATATCGAAAACCAACTTCGTACCAATCCATTCGCTTTTATCGGTTGTAAACTTAAAGTAGTTATCCAATATCAGCCAAACTACTTTTTGATCCTGAATCAGTTCTACCAGTTTCATTTTACAGTAATGAATATCCCTATAGTGATAAACTGATTCGGCGTTAATAATATCGGTATCTCCTTCAATAGCTTCTGACCACCATCCGCTTACGTTGGTGATTGCATTAAATACTTCATTCGGACTTTGATCTACCAATATGGTGGCTGTAAAATCTTGCTTTTCCATGGTTCTGCTGTTGTTTAATTTAAGATTGATTAGAATAAAACAAAGTTAACAGCAATATGTGTTGCAAGCAGGGGGCAAAACAGACATTGTAACGGGTTGATTTGGACAGATTTAAACTTTATCTTTACTACAGTAAATTAACAGATCTATTGATGTAAAACCATTAAGATGAAACACATTACCATTCTTGTGCCCGACGGACCGAATAACTTAAGCAGTATTGTTGGTTCGTACAAAATACTAAGCAGAGCTAATGCATATTGGCAGGAAAGCGGCAAAGCACAGCTATTTAAAATTGAGTTGGCAGGTATTTCTAAAGCGGTCGATTTTTATGATGGTTTGTTTTCGGTGAAACCGCACAGGCATATTTCAACTATCACCAAAACCGACCTTGTGATTATTCCCTCTTTAAATCACAACTACCAACAGGCAATGGAAGGGAACAAAGAACTAATTGAATGGATTGCCGCACAATATAAAAATGGCGCCGAAATAGCGAGTGTTTGTACTGGTGCATATTTACTGGCATCAACTGGTTTATTAGATGGAAAAACCTGTTCTACACACTGGATTGTGGCTGATAATTTCAGTAAAATGTTCCCAAAGGTAAATTTACAACCCGATAAACTGATTACAGACGAAAATGGCATTTATACCAATGGAGGGGCGTATTCATTCTTAAACCTCCTGCTGTATCTCGTTGAAAAATACTTCGATAGACAAACAGCCATTTTCTGTTCGAAGGTTTTCCAGATTGAGATGGACAGGCAAAGCCAATCGACCTTTATTATTTTTAAAGGTCAAAAACTGCATGGCGATGAAATGGTAAAAGAAGCGCAATGTTATATCGAAAACCACCTGCAACAAAAAATATCTGTAGAAGGCTTATCTACCAGGTTTGCGGTTGGCAGGAGAAGTTTTGATAGAAGATTTATCAAGGCAACGGGAAACACGCCAATAGAATATTTGCAGCGCGCTAAAATAGAATCGGCTAAAAAGGCTTTAGAAAGCACTAGAAAAACCGTTAATGAAGTAATGTATGAGGTAGGTTATGCGGATGTAAAAGCCTTTAGAGAGGTATTTCGCAAAATTACAGGAGTTTCTCCACTCGAATATCGAAATCGGTACAATAAGGAAATGGTAATGTAAAATGATCAGGCAACATGCTCCTGCTGCCTGATGATTAATCTGTATTTTACTAATCCTTTAAAAATTATGCCTGAACAATCCGTCGATACAGGTAAACTTTTGGATATTGCTCCATAATCGGTAACCGTCTAATTTTTCAGTTTTAGAAAGTTACGAATAAAAGTGTTATTGATAGTGGTACAAATCGAGTAGGAAGATAGGGATTATTTCCCTATCTGTCCTCTCACACCACCGTACGTGCCGTTCGGCATACGGCGGTTTGTTGAAATAGTATCTCTTAACAACCGGTAGTATTCTCCTGTTGTCAGGCATTGTGCCCACTGGTTGCACGGCTCGGCTCAGCTCCTCTTA
>NZ_JAUG01000145.1 GCF_000708285.2 Pedobacter borealis DSM 19626 | reverse complement strand
TCTTTTTGATGCCAAAAAGAAAGAGCCTTTCGGCGGCGGTGAGCCGAGGCAAGGATGAGCCTCTGGGCAAAAAAGGATATGCGTCATTCATATTGATTTTTATACAATAAATTATCCCTCGAAATGACGATAACTTGCTAAAATTTCCTATTTTCTTTATTTTAGATCATGTCAACATACATCGCAACCAAACTTACACCCATGCTCGAATCGCATGATATGCAAGCAACATTAAAGTTTTATACAGAAGTTTTAAACTTCACTTGTGATGTAAAACTTGACGATCTGAGTTGGTTAACCCTCCGAAAAGATGAGATCGAAATTATGTTTTGTTCTCCAAACAAGCATCGCAATATCCCTAAATCAATTATGAGCGGTTCACTTTACATCAATACAAACGAGGCGACTACACTCTGGGAAAGTTTAAAAGATCAATGTGAAATCTGTTATCCGCTAGAAGATTTCGAATATGGCATGAGGGAGTTTGCCATTTACGATAATAACGGTTATTTACTGCAATTCGGGCAGGATTTATAGCTGAACCAAAAGCCGTAATGGTATAGGGTATTCGCTGTTTAAACTCCTTATTTTAGTACATTTGCATACCAAATATATTTGGACAAGGATTGGTCGTTTGAGCACACTGATCCTTTAAATCCTATCGTATGCAACAAGTAGAAATATATAAGCCTAAAAATAAAATCCGTTTTGTAACCGCTGCTTCACTTTTCGACGGACATGATGCCACAATTAATATCATGCGCCGTATCCTCCAATCTTCAGGAGCAGAAGTTATCCATCTTGGCCATAACAGATCTGTCGATGAAGTGGTAAATTGTGCCATTCAGGAAGATGTTCAGGGTATTGCAATGACTTCTTATCAAGGCGGACACATTGAATACTTTAAATACATGTATGACCTCCTGCAAGAAAGAGGATCTGGCCATATTAAAATATTTGCAGGTGGCGGTGGCGTAATCTTACCTTCAGAGATAGAAGAACTCCAGTCTTATGGAATTTCTAAAATCTACTCTCCAGATGATGGCCGTAAGATGGGTTTGCAAGGCATGATCAATGATATGCTGATCCAAACCGATTTCATCACCAAAGCCAGCATTACTAACGAGCTCGAAACCATTCCTACAAAAGATATTAAAGCCATTGCTGGGGCCATTACCGTTGCAGAAAATGATCCCGAAGGCGCACAAAAATTTGTAGATGAATTAAAAAAATTATCAAAAAATAATACCGCCCCTATTTTAGGCATTACAGGTACAGGTGGCGCCGGAAAATCATCACTGGTAGATGAGCTTGTCCGTCGTTTCCTTGTAGAAGTGAAAGATAAAACCTTAGCGATTATCTCTGTCGATCCTTCCAAAAGAAAAACCGGTGGCGCTTTATTGGGCGATCGTATCCGGATGAATGCCATCAATAACCCGAGGGTTTACATGCGTTCTTTAGCCACCAGGCAGGCCAACCTTGCACTATCCAAAAACGTTCAGGAAAGTATCGATATCTGCAAAGCCGCTGGTTACGATTTAATTATTGTAGAAACCTCGGGCATTGGCCAATCAGATACCGAAATTACCGAACACTGTGATGTTTCCCTATACGTAATGACCCCAGAATTTGGTGCAGCTACGCAGTTGGAGAAAATCGACATGCTAGATTTCGCTGATCTGGTAGCCATTAACAAATTTGATAAAAGAGGTGCATTAGATGCACTGAGAGATGTGCGCAAACAATACAAACGCAATCACAATATTTTTGATGCGAAAGATGATGAAATTCCAGTTTATGGAACCATGGCATCACAATTTAATGATCCGGGCATGAATAACCTATTTGTTGCCTTAATGGAGCAGATCAGGGTAAAAACCGGAACGGATTTCAAAGCCAAAATGGAACTTACCTCAGATCAATCAGAGAAAATTTACATCATCCCCCCTGATCGCATCCGCTATCTGGCAGAAATTGCCGAAGCAAGCCAAACGTATAACGAATGGGTAGATAAACAGGCTACCATTGCCCGGAAAATGTACCAATTGAAAGGTGTGATTGATTTACTAGGTGATAATAATTCCCCTCTTCCAGAGGGGTGTCCGCAGGACGGGGTGTCAAAGAGTTTAAATGCAACTTACTCTTTCTTCGAAGAACAATTAGATGGCGAATGTAGACGCTTATTGCGCCAATGGCCAGATACCAAAAGAGCTTACAAAGAAGAATTTTTCATTTATAAAGTCCGCGATAAAGAGATTAAACAACCCTTATTTTACGAATCACTTTCCAAACTGAATATCCCTAAAGTTTCACTACCGAGATATGAAGATTGGGGCGATATTTTAAGATGGCTGTTAACGGAAAACCTTCCAGGCGAATTTCCATATGCGGCAGGTGTATTCCCGTTAAAAAGAGAAGGCGAAGATCCTACACGGATGTTTGCAGGAGAAGGTGGTCCTGAAAGAACCAATAAACGTTTTCACTATGTTTCTTTAGGTCAACCTGCGCACCGTTTATCTACTGCCTTTGATTCTGTTACCCTTTATGGAGAAGACCCGCACATCCGTCCCGATATTTATGGCAAAATCGGAAACTCGGGTGTAAGTATTGCCACTTTGGATGACGCTAAAAAACTCTATTCAGGTTTTGATCTTTGCGCGCCGTCAACCTCTGTATCCATGACCATTAACGGCCCGGCCCCGATGCTGTTAGGCTTTTTCATGAATGCTGCGATTGATCAGCAATGTGAAAAATACATTATCGAAAATGATTTAACAGAAGAGGTCCAGGCCAAAATTGATTCAATCTATAAAGCAAAAAATATTCCGCGACCAACCTATAATGGTGCCCTACCAGAAGGAAACAATGGCTTGGGTTTAATGCTTTTAGGTGTTACTGGAGATCAGGTTTTACCTGCTGATGTTTATGCTAAGATTAGGGCAAGAGCCATCAGCTCGGTTAGGGGAACCGTTCAGGCTGATATCTTAAAAGAAGACCAGGCACAAAATACCTGTATCTTCTCTACCGAATTTGCCTTGAGGATGATGGGCGATATCCAGAAATATTTCATCGATGAAAAAGTAAGGAATTTCTATTCCGTATCCATTTCAGGCTATCACATTGCCGAAGCAGGTGCTAATCCAATTTCGCAGCTTGCCTTTACTTTAAGCAATGGATTTACCTTTGTAGAATATTATTTGAGCAGAGGCATGCACATTGATGATTTTGCACCTAACCTGTCTTTCTTCTTTTCCAATGGAATCGATCCGGAATACGCCGTTATCGGTCGCGTAGCCAGAAGAATCTGGGCCAAAGCCATTAAGAATAAATACAAGGGAAATGACCGCTCGCAGAAACTTAAATACCATATCCAAACTTCTGGCCGTTCGTTACATGCACAGGAAATCGATTTTAATGATATCCGCACCACTTTACAGGCCCTTTATGCCATTTACGACAACTGTAATTCGCTACATACTAATGCTTACGATGAAGCCATTACAACGCCTACAGAAGAATCAGTAAGGAGGGCAATGGCGATTCAATTGATTATCAACAGAGAATTAGGACTTGCCAAGAATGAAAATCCTTTACAAGGTGCTTTCATCATCGAAGAATTAACTGATCTGGTAGAAGATGCTGTGCTTGCCGAATTTAAACGCATCAACGATCGTGGTGGGGTATTGGGTGCGATGGAAACGATGTACCAGCGCGGAAAAATTCAGGAAGAAAGTCTGTATTACGAAACGCTTAAACATACAGGTGAATATCCTATTGTAGGCGTTAATACCTTTTTAAACAAGAATGGTTCACCTACTATTGTTCCTGGTGAAGTAATCCGAGCTACAGAAGATGAAAAACAATATCAGATTTCGGCATTGCAAAAATTTCAGGACCGTAATGCCGACCGTGCACCAGATCTCTTAAAACAACTTCAAAAATCAGCTATTGCCGGCGACAACATCTTCGAACAGCTCATGGAAATTTGTAAGATATGTTCATTAGGCCAGATCAGCAAGGCACTTTATGAAGTTGGTGGCCAATATAGAAGAAACATGTAAATGAGAGCAATATTATTATTTTTCATAATCGGCTTTTCGGTCCAAACCTGGGCACAGAAAATGCCTGCGTCTTCTTTTATCATGGTACTGGGTGTTGCCCAGGATGGAGGCTACCCACACATGGGTTGCCAGAAAAATTGCTGTAAAATGGCATGGAAAGATGAAAAGTTAAAAAGAAATGTAGTTTCACTTGCTTTGGTAGATCCTAAAACCAAAAAATGGTGGCTGTTTGAAGCTACTCCTGATATTAAAGCACAACTGCAGGATTTCAGAAAAAGAACGAATGAAGTTTATCCTTACTTGCCCGAAGGTATATTTATCACACATGCCCATATCGGTCATTATACAGGTTTAATGGAATTCGGTAGAGAAGTAATGGCTACACGTAACCTGAATATTTATGTGCTCCCAAAATTCAAATCCTTCTTAACGCAAAACGGCCCTTGGAGCCAGCTCGTTATGCTAAAAAACATAAACCTTATCGAACTTAAAGCCGATAACCCTATCCGTATAACAGAAAATAAGATTACTGCATTTACAGTACCCCATCGTGATGAATATTCAGAAACTGCTGGTTTTAAAATAGAAACATCTACTAAAAAGTACCTTTTCATTCCAGATATCGATAAGTGGAGCAAATGGGACAGAAATATCATTGAAGAAGTAAAAAAAGTTGATGTAGCCATGCTTGATGCTACATTTTATACCAATGCAGAACTGGGTAATAGGCCTATTTCAGAAGTACCACACCCACTGGTAACAGAAACAGAAGATTTATTTGATAAAGAGGATATTGCCATTAAACATAAAATTTTCTTCATCCATTTCAATCATACCAACCCTTTAATGTGGAATATGCTTATCCAAAAACAGGTCTTAAAAAATGGATTCAACTTCGCTAAACAAGGAAATATTTATTATTAAAAAGAGATCATCTTTAATTTAAAAAAATTGAAATGGCGATAGCAAGTTGCAAGAAGTCGTCATTTCGAGCGGAGTGCAACGCAGCCGAGAACCACGAAGTGCTGAGCGAAACTAAATCTATCAAGATAGATCTCCCTCCAGAAAGTTTGGGACTGCACTTTCAGGAAATGACGATACGCAACGCAAAAAAAGCCTCCCGATTTTACATCGGCAGGCTTCTATATATCTTATTTGCTGTTATCCAGCAATCCAAGTAAATTTATAATCTATAGTAGGGTTTTTCATTCGCTCTGCAACACGTAATAAACGCGAAGGTAAAGCCATAATATAATCGCGCGCTTTTTCACCAGCTTCGTTTAAATCACGCATACCCTCAATTTTCCAGTCTTCAATCAGCTGTTGCATAATTTCAACGTAATCAATTGCAGTATATACCCCTAAACGTTGTGCGGCATCTGTAAAGTGACCAAATGTTTGGCCAATTTTCAAACCTACCTCACGTAAGAAATGGGCTGGCATTACAATTTTCTTACGCATCATATCTTCAAAAGCCAACATTGCTTCGTTAGGATCAACCTCGAAAATACGGTTCATGAAATCTTTATAAGCTTTTGCATGTCTGGCCTCGTCTGACGCAATTACACCACACATTCTAGATAATAACGTATCACCATCTTTTTTAGCTAAAGAAGCTACCCTTCTGTGTGATACATTGGTAGCCAATTCTTGAAAAGAAGTATAGATAAAGTTACGGTATGGATCATGCCCGGTACCAATATCGAAACCATCAGCGATAAGATATTGCGTAGAAATTTCCATTTGGCGCATATCTACACGGCCTGATAGGTATAAATATTTATTTAACAAATCACCATGACGATTTTCTTCTGCAGTCCAATGGCGAACCCATTTCATCCAACCACCTTCTTCGTCTCTACTATGTCCATCAACCATGGCTAACCACGATTCGTATGTTGGTAAAGCTTCTTCAGTAATGGTATCGCCAATTAAAACGGCCACTAAATCGTAAGAAAGATCTTTTGCGTTATCTCTCAAAATTCTCACATCTTGATAAAATGTTTCACTAGTAGAATCTGGTAAAAAATCAGAAGGTTGCCAGTTGATATCGATTGGTTTCAAATAAGTTCCCATCGACTCCAGCATATATTTTTCAATATGCAACATTACTTCCCTTCTTTTATCTGCAAAAAAACTCATTACTTATACTTATATTTTTGTTAAAAACAAAGATAACCAAATATTGTGGCAAACCTTATGATATTAACACATTTAGCGCTAAATCAGTTTTAAATGTGGCTAAAATTATCAACATTGGCACAAATGGTTTTATTTATTATACACAAAGAATATAGAGCGCTTACTTCCGGGTTTATTATTTGGAGCGCAATAGTAGTAACCTATAAGGTTGGGTTCCGGCCTGCTGTCCGCTGCAATCCTTTTGGGAAAACCTTGGGATAAACAACCTACCTATGTCCAAAAGGGATTTCCGCTGCCATCAGGGCTATCTAACCTGGGATGGAAGGTGTAAAACTCAGCGGAGATCAGCGTAATCTGCGGGAACAGAACCTTACCCCTTTTTAAACTCATTAATGGCAGAAATAACCGCTGTTACAATTC
>NZ_JAUG01000144.1 GCF_000708285.2 Pedobacter borealis DSM 19626 | reverse complement strand
GCTGAAAATTATATCTTATTTACGCCTAATCCCGCTTTATCGTCCTGCTGAATTTATTTCAGCATCTTTTTAGCGTGAAAGACCCTGAAATAAATTCAGGGTGACGACCGTCTTAACAGAAAACTTGATTAAAACGCCACAAAATGAGATTTAATAATCGAACTCAGGTTGATATTTAGATCTACAACGTAGCCATATCAATCACAAAACGGTAACGTACATCGCCTTTTTCCATACGTTCGTAGGCATGGTGGATATCTTTCATATCAATCATTTCGATGTCTGATACAATATTCTTCTCGGCACAGAAATCTAACATTTCCTGAGTTTCGGCAATACCGCCAATACCCGATCCGGCAAGACTTTTTCTACCACCAAGCAAACTAAAAGCCGCAATTTCTGCCGGTTTAGGTGGAACACCTACGCAAATGTGTATACCATTCGTTCTCAATAAAGACAGATACATATTAAAATCGTGCTCAGCAGATACGGTATCTAAGATAAAATCGAATGTACCTCTGGCAGCTTTAACCTGAGCAGGATCGGTTGTTACCACAAAGTGGTGGGCACCAAGTTTTTTGGCATCTTCTTCTTTCTTTGGTGAGGTACTCAATACCGTTACTTCGGCACCAAAGGCTACACCAAATTTCACAGCCATATGGCCTAAACCACCTAAACCAAGTACAGCCAGTTTATGGCCTTTTCCTACTTTCCAGTGTTTTAGAGGCGAATAAGTGGTAATACCTGCACATAAAAGCGGTGCTACAGCAGCAAGATTTAATTTATCCGATACATGCAGTACAAACTCTTCTCTTACTACAATCGTATCCGAATATCCGCCATAAGTTGGTGTTTTACCATCTCTTTCTAAACTATTGTATGTTTGCGTACTTCCTTCTAAGCAATATTGTTCTAAATCTTGCTTACAGTTTTCGCAAACCTGGCAAGAATCTACCATACAGCCAGTACCGGCAAGATCACCAACCTTAAATTTTTTAACATGATCTCCAACCTTTGTTACTCTGCCCACAATTTCATGGCCAGGAACCATTGGGAATATCCCCGGAAACCAATCGTTTTTGATCTGGTGCAGATCTGAGTGGCAAACCCCACAGAAAAGTATCTCGAACTGAACATCATGAGGTCCTACTTCCCGGCGCTCAAAATTCCAGGGTGCAAGATCTGTTTCGGCATTTTGTGCCGCATATCCTTTTTGTTGCTATCATAAAAATTCAAATTAATTTTACCTTAACAAAGGTATACAGCGGTTTGCTAAGAACAATTACACAAATCAAATAAATCATTGCAAAATTCAAACAATCTCGACTATTTACATTAAATTTTAAAGATTCAATTTGAACAAAAATATTCATTTAACGCTACAAACTTCGTAAGCCTAAAAACTTAGCCACACCAATATAACATTTACATTCCCCTATAATTTCGTCCCTTACTATTCTTTATCACATTGATTTACAAGGAGTGGCAAGAAATAGCTTTTACCATCCATCAAAATTTCCGATATTTGTAGCATTTGGAAGTCGTGATTAAATTCAAATCCCGACATTTTCTTTCCTCGCTAAAACAAGTGAGGCTTAATAAACGTTATGACAAACACAAATAAATCTGTAATTTTGAGCCATGTATAATAAAAGTGATATTGAATTAAAGGTAGCAGAATTTTTATTACAGATAAAAGCAATCAAATTACAACCAAATAATCCTTTTACCTGGGCATCTGGCTGGAAATCGCCAATTTATTGCGATAACAGAATTACCCTTTCTCACCCTCAGGTTAGAACTTACATCCGTCAGAAACTTGCGCAGGCCATTCAGGAAGAGTTTGGTTCGGTAGATGTTATTGCTGGTGTTGCAACCGCTGGAATTCCTCAAGGTGTTTTAGTAGCTCAAGAACTTGGTTTACCTTTTATCTACGTAAGAGCGAAAGCTAAAGAACACGGTACTGGAAGTTTAATTGAAGGCGAAGTGGTAGAAGGTCAACGTGTGGTCGTTATCGAAGATTTAATTTCGACCGGAAAAAGCAGTTTACAAGCTGTTGATGCATTAAGAGCTGCAGGTTTATCGGTAGCTGGCTTAGCGGCAATTTTCACTTACGGTTTCGAAAAAGCAGACGAAAATTTCGCAGCTGCAAAATGTCGTTACTTAACCTTATCAAGCTATGGTGCTTTAATCGATTATGCTGCCGAACACAGCATTATTGCCAAAAGTGATATGGAATTATTAGGTAAATGGCGTTTAAATCCTTCAGAATGGGGACAAGGACAAGTTTTCAGTCCGGAGTCTTAAGTTTTGAATAAAAACAAAAATCTATAAAAATATATAATGACTGTTATTGAAAGCGCAGTAGAGGTAAATAAACCAGTTGCAGAGGTTTATGCATTTCTATCCAATATGAACAATCATCAGCAACTAATGCCAGAAAATATTTACAACTGGGAATCTACAGAAGATGATGCACGGTTTACCATCCAAAATATGGCAAAATTGGCCATTAAGATTTCGAGCCGTATCGAAAATCAGGAAATAACAGCTATTCCGAGTGAAAAAGCACCTTTCGATGTAGAATTGAAGTGGACTGTAGCAGATAACGGAAACGGAACAACTACAGCTAAACACATTATCTCAGCTGATCTGAACATGATGATGAAAATGCTGGCATCTGGTCCACTACAAAAACTGGCCGATCACCAAACGGAAAAACTGAAAGAAATTTTAGGGTAAAATTGATTGCACAGATAAATGAGACGAGTTAAACCTCGTCTTTTTTTATGCGTAAAAATTCCATTGCGTTCTCTTATCAGCACATTATTTTAATACCTTAGTTTTCGAATAACCTTTAAACTATGAACCTCAGATTTTTCCAGGTAACTGCTTTATTTTTTGCCCTTGCTCCTATTTCCAAAACACTTGCTCAATCGCTCACCGCTTTAAAAACCGAATATTTGGTTAACCCGATCGGCTTAGATAATCCAAATCTACGTTTTACATGGCAAATGAACGACGCCAGTCAGGGTGCAAAACAAACAGCCTACCGCGTTCTGGTAGATACCGATTCGGCTTCGCGCGCTTTGGGTACTTTGGCGCTCCAAAGTACCATGTCCCCGCGGCAAAGAGCGGAAAAGACAATGTTTGGGTAATTAATGTTTTTTTCCAAATAAATGCCTTTAGTAGCTAGAAAGATGCTGATCCCGAACATTCGGGACAGCATGACGACCGCCTTAATGAATGTGCACTAAAAACAATATAGAATTAACAAAAGATGTGTCCACACGATAGGACCTTTCGGGAAAGCAATCTTACAACGATCGCTATTGGCGTGCGCTTTAAGATTATTCATTTGTGCATATGTTTTTAAAGGCATTCATGGGCTCAATCGTTCGGTTAGTTTCGTTCCTCGAAATAGCGACCTTTCTATGAATGCTGTCATCCTGAGGTACGAAGGATCTTTAAGCGATAGATTACTGATTTCATCAATTAATATTGCTTTCAGAATGACACCAATGATTCCGCGTTAGGGATTGTAAGGGTTCAGTACCGATCCTTCATCGGTACCGCAGCGAAGCGCAGCCCTGAAAAGCCCGGAACCTTGCGCAGCTTGGGTAACGCCCAAATCAGTTAAAGCTTATAATCCTTATAAGACTTCGATAGTTTAAAGATTCTTCGCTGCGTTTCAGAATGACAGCAAGCAATATCACGACAATTTTTCAGCATAAAACATTAAAAATCAGTAATTTAGTCATTAAAAACAATTTCTTACCGACAAAATTTCCGATTGTAAAATCAAAACAGCTATGGCATTTGTTTTGACTTAAACGGGAATATGAACTTCAACAATTTTACTATAAAAGCCCAGGAAGCAGTTCAACAGGCTTCTGAAATAGCCCAAGGCAATCAGCAACAGGCTATTGAAACGGCACACCTGCTTAAAGGTTTGCTTACTGTTGATGAAAACGTGGTTTCTTATGTTTTAAAGAAACTTAACGTTAACTTAAATTCACTAAATCAAAACTTAGATGCAGAGATTGCCAAGTTCCCGAAAGTGAGCGGAAGCAATGTCTATCTGTCATCTAATGCCAATAGCGCCCTGCAGAAAGCGCAAACATTTTTAAAAGAATTTAAAGATGAATTTGTCTCTGTAGAGCATTTATTATTAGGCATATTAGCCGTTAACGATAGCACATCGAAATTATTAAAGGAACAGGGTGTTAACGAAAAGGACCTTAAAAAAGCGATTGTAGAATTGCGTGGCGATAACCGTGTAACGGATCAAAATGCAGAAGCTACTTACCAGGCCCTAAGCAAATATGCAAGGAATTTGAACGAATATGCCGAGAGTGGAAAGCTTGATCCGGTGATCGGCCGCGATGAAGAAATCCGCCGCGTGATCCAGATTTTATCACGTAGAACCAAGAACAACCCTATTTTAATTGGTGAGCCGGGTGTAGGTAAAACAGCCATTGCAGAGGGTATTGCCTTCAGGATTATTAAAGGTGATGTACCTGAAAATTTAAAAAGTAAAGTGGTTTATTCGCTCGATATGGGTTCGCTTATTGCAGGTGCAAAATATAAAGGCGAGTTCGAAGAACGTTTAAAAGCTGTGGTTAAAGAAGTTACCCAGAGCGATGGCGAAATCGTATTGTTTATTGATGAGATCCATACTTTGGTAGGTGCTGGTGGTGGCGAAGGCGCAATGGATGCGGCGAACATTTTAAAACCAGCCCTTGCCCGTGGAGAGTTGCGTGCCATTGGTGCAACAACTTTAGATGAATATCAAAAATATTTAGAAAAGGATAAAGCACTAGAGCGTCGTTTCCAAAAAGTAATGGTTGAAGAACCTGATACTCAGGATGCGATTTCTATCCTCCGTGGACTGAAAGAACGTTACGAAACACACCATAAGGTAAGGATTAAAGATGAAGCAATTATCGCAGCTGTAGAAATGAGTCAGCGGTATATTTCAGACCGTTTCCTGCCAGATAAGGCCATCGATTTAATGGATGAGGCTGCATCTAAATTGCGCATGGAGATGGACAGTGTGCCAGAAAATGTGGATGCTTTAGACCGTGAAATTATGCGTTTAGAGATTGAACGCGAAGCCATTAAACGTGAAAAAGACGACAGGAAGGTTAAAGAACTTTCAGAAGAAATTGCCAACCTATCAGCTGAACGTGATCAATTGAAAGCCAAATGGCAAGGCGAGAAAGACCTGGTAGATGCGGTAAACAACGAGTTAGAGCAGATTGAGCACTATAAATTAGAAGCTGAGCAGGCAGAACGTGCTGGCGATTATGGTAAAGTAGCCGAAATCCGTTACGGTAAAATTAAAGAGGCCCAGGATAAAGTTGAAAAACTTAAAGCCGATTTAGAAAGCCAGCAAAGCGATAGCCGTATGCTTAAGGAAGAAGTTACAGCTGATGATATTGCAGGCGTAGTTGGCCGTTGGACAGGCATTCCGGTTACTAAACTGATTGCCAGTGAGCGCGAAAAATTACTTCATTTAGAAGAAGAATTACACCAGCGTGTGGCTGGTCAAGATGAAGCAATTGAAGCCATTTCTGATGCGATCCGCCGCTCGCGTGCGGGCTTGCAGGATAAACGTAAACCAATCGGCTCCTTCATCTTTTTAGGTACAACCGGAGTGGGTAAAACGGAGCTTGCGAAAGCATTGGCAGAGTTTTTATTCAACGATGAAAATGCACTAACGCGTATCGATATGAGTGAATATCAGGAACGTCATGCCGTTTCACGTTTAATTGGAGCGCCTCCGGGCTATGTTGGTTATGACGAAGGCGGACAGTTAACCGAAGCCGTTAGGCGTAAACCTTACTCGGTGGTATTGCTTGATGAGATTGAAAAAGCACATCCAGATGTATTTAATATCCTGTTACAGGTATTGGATGATGGCCGTTTAACCGATAATAAAGGCAGGACGGTAAATTTTAAAAATACCATCATCATCATGACCTCAAACATTGGTGCGCATTTAATCCAGGATAACTTTAAAAACTTAAGCGATGAAAACCGCGAGGAGGTAATTGCGAAAACCAAAAACGAATTGTTCGAGGTATTAAAACAAACCATTCGTCCGGAGTTTTTGAACAGAATTGACGAGCTGATTATGTTTACACCATTAAACCGCAGCGAAATCAGAAACATTGTAAGCTTACAGTTTAAACATGTACAGCAAACATTGGCCGAAATGGGTATAGAAATGGATGCCAGTGATGAAGCTTTAGATTGGTTGGCACAATTGGGTTACGACCCACAGTTTGGTGCCAGGCCGTTAAAAAGGGTTATTCAAAAAAGAATCTTAAACGAGTTGTCGAAAGAGATATTGGCGGGTAAGATAGATAAAGACAGCAAAATTAAGCTGGATATGTTTGACCATAATTTTGTGTTCCTGAATCAAAATGCTGGTTAATACATGCCGATCAAATCCCGTCCCGATTAAATTGGGACGGGATTTTTTTGTTTAATAACCTGAGTTCGAATATTAAATCTCACTTTGTGACGTTTTAATCAAGTTTTCAGTTAAGGCGGTCGTCACCCTGAATTTATTTCAGGGTCTTTCACGCTAAAAAGATGCTGAAATAAATTCAGCAGGACGATAAAGCTGGATTAGGCGTGTATAAGATATGATTTTCAGCTAATAATTATCGAA
>NZ_JAUG01000143.1 GCF_000708285.2 Pedobacter borealis DSM 19626 | reverse complement strand
GATTGCATCATCTCATAGGCATAAAAACCTTGACGAACTTTTAATGTGCCGCTACCGCTTTAGGTAATCTGATTTATAATTTAAGCAAAGTAAATACTTGTGATCCTTAAATAAAATATCAAAACAAATCTAAAGGACGATCTTTCTATTGGATTCTGTTAATGGTAGCGTAGCCGAAGGGCAAAAAGATTGTAACGGAAAGCAGGGCTAACAATAATTTTAGCACTCAATTGCTTTCCAAAAAAGATTTTCATTTCCCTATCGGTTGCAATCTCATCGACCAATAAAAAACTCAGTAATATTTCTCATTTAGGTCGGTGAGACACCAACCGATAGATTCAATCGAAGGGTAAATTACAAGCCCAACGCGGCCTTCAATTTCACATAGCCGGTTTTGCTTACCGGCAGCCAGATATCAGATTTTAATAACACTACATAACTATCTTTCTCTTTTAGCTCTATTTTGGTCACCTGGGCCAGGTTAATGATGTAAGACCTATGGATACGGATAAACTGGCTCACATCGAGCGTTTGTTCGAAATAAGCCATGGTTTTATTCTTATAGAACGCACCATCAACTGTACTTAACTTCACATAATCATCATCAGCTTCTAAATAGTTGATATCTGCAACAGGAATAATCTTAATCACACCGTCTTTTTTAACCACCACCCTATTGTTTTGGGCCGGACTTAAAGCTGCTGCATCCAAAACAGCCTCCGTATTTTCGGTTTGGTTTAATTTGTTAGGCAGTTTTTTAATGGCTGCATCAAAGCGCGATTTATCGATGGGTTTAAGCAAATAATCTACTGCATTAACCTCAAAAGCTTTAATGGCATATTCATCAAAAGCTGTAGTAAAAATTACTGCAGGTTTATCTTCAACCAGTTCGAGCATTTCGAAACCGCTTATTTTAGGCATTTGGATATCCAGAAAAATTAAATCAGGCTTATGCAGGGTAATGGCTTTTAAACCTTCGAACCCATCACCACATTCGGCTACAATCTCTATTTCTGCATGATCTGAAAGGTAATATTTTACAATATCTCTTGCTAAAGGCTCATCGTCAATTAGTATTGTTCTGATCATTTTTTTGTGGAATTTTTAGGGTTGTAATATATAAATTATTTGCCTCAATATCGGTTTGCAACAGATGGGTATTCGCAAATAACAGATATAACCTGCGTTTAATGGCACTTAAACCAAATCCTGTTCCTCCGGCAGCCTTCATTTCGGGATCAAAAGGATTTTGTACCCGGATCTGCAAAATATGATACTCAACGGTAACATCTATCTTGATGGTAATGCCTGCCGAGGTATTATAAAGTCCGAATTTAATAGCATTCTCTACAATGGGCTGCAATAAAGTACCTGGCAAACAAAGGTTTAAAGTATCTTCAGCCACATTAACTTCGATATTTAACCTGTGGCTAAACCTCACCTTTTCAATATCAAGATACAATTGAATATACTCCATTTCTTCTTCTACAGAAACCCACAATTCGTCATCACGTTTTAGGGTTCCGCGAAGAAAAGAAGCTAATTTCATTATCATTACGCCTGCCTCCTTCGGATTAACCATGGTAAGTGCAAATACCGAGTTTAAGCTATTGAAAAGAAAATGTGGCTGTAACTGGTGCCTTAACTTATTTAACTCGGCCTCTTTGGCTAAGCTTTTAGCGGCCGATAGTCTTTCGTGTGTTTCTGATTGCTCCTCTAATCTATACCATAAAATATTAGCTAAAGCACACCAGGCTAAACACATAAAAGAAATTAAGCCTCTGAAGGCAAAGGAGAAATTATAAAAATCTTTATACTCCTTATAATCAGAAAAAATATAGAGTACAACATATTTTGATGCAAAAATAATCACAAAAGTTAGCGCAAGGGCGATGATCAGTACGTACAACATCCGCTCATTTTTTGGCTGGTAATACCCAAGCATGTTACTGATACCAATGCAGGCCAAAGCCAATAAAAAATTATTGGTTAAGCTGTCGGTTATCGATATCCACCAGGAAAAATTAACTATATAATGTAATCCTGCGCCACACAACACAGTCCACACTATTGCAATGGTAAGCGATATTTTCTGTATTTGCGGAACGGATAAAGGTCTAGTTGTCAAAATAGTTTTGATTAGTTAATGATTTATTGCGGTGCTCGAGCTTTTCCAGATACTGTGTAACCGATTTTGGTTCAATAATCCTGGAACTTACTTCTACACCATCAGCGAGTTCTTCTACTGCCGATATTCCGCCTACACCTATAAATTTCCATACTACTTTATCACCGTTACAATTATTAAACGAAGGGTTAAAATGTACAGCATTCAATTTAGCTTTGTCTAAAGCCTGCGCAATCCCCTCTGCCTGGATTAAACGCGTTTGTTCATTAAACTGGGGCGTATGTTTTCCCTCACCACAAATTACCTGATAGATACAATTTACTGCAAACCATTTCATAGGCGATGTTTTATAATAAATGTTTAGAAACTTTTAATTTCGATCCCTCCAAATAAAGCTGTCCCATCTAAAATCAATGTTTTTTTCATCTCTGCTACCGGCATTACATGTGATCTTTTATCTTCAACGCTACCAAATAATGCCGTTACGTTCGTTTTTATTGCCCAGTTTTGTGGTACAATTAATTTAATTCCTCCAAAAACTGCTGTTACATCAAGCGATACCGTTTCAGGGAAATCAGCCTGAGTCATTACAATATCTGCTCCTCCAAATACAGCCGTAATATCGCCGCCCTGAAAGTTTTTAGAATAGACCGTTTGGTTGCTGCCCCCAAAAACGGCCATTACATCAATAACATCATTATTATTTGTGGTCTTCTGATCGGCAGCTGCGTCAAAATCGAAATCGGCTTTGTTCTTATCTTTAGGTTTTTTCTTAAACATAAAAGCATCCTTTGGTCTGAAGATTAAAAACCCACCCACTATAACCAAACCAATACCTAAAGCGTATTTAGATAAATCAAGATCTAACCCCGGTATATTGCTTAAGGTATTGTAAGCGCCGATCAAAATTAAAATTAGCCAGGCTATTCCTTTAAAGTTACGACGAACGCCGATAAATACACCAAGTGCAATTAAAAAATTAGGCCAGCTGAATATCCATCCCGGAATATTTAGTCCCATGTTGTTCAATAGAAATGCAAATCCGATGATGACTATGATGAAACCACTCCAAACTCTTCCTGAGTTTTTAATGTGGTTGTTATCGTTTTTATTAAGATTATCCATGTGTGTTCATATTTAATAATCCAAAAGTATTGATAAGCACTACATCATAATATACACAAGGTGCAAGAACTCGGTAAAAGACGGTAAGTGCCCTTATTTTATCGGTGAAAATTATTTTGTTATTTTGACGGTATGAAATTTTCCCTGTTAATGTTTGTTTTTGCTATTTCTACCAGCTTGTGTGCACAGGAAATAAGTAACCATTATAAGATTTACGATGTAAAAAAACAGAAATCCATATCAATGGACGACATTGTTACTGATGTGGGTCAGGCTGATGTTTTATTCTTTGGCGAAGACCACAACGATTCTATAGGTCATTATCTGGAAGCAGAGCTTTTTAAAAGACTTCATTCAAAATATCCATTAAAAATGGCACTGTCTTTAGAAATGTTCCATACCGATGTACAACCTGAGGTAGACGAATACCTGGCAGGATTAATTTCAGAAAAGAATTTTATTAAAGAAGGCAGGGCCTGGGGCAATTACAAAGATTATAAACCTTTAATGGAGTACGCCAAACAAAATAAGCTAAAAGTTATTGCTGCAAATGCCGCTACGCGTTACAGCAATGCGGTTACTATGGGAGGGCTTAAAGTTTTAGAAAATTTCCCAAAAACATCATTTAATTTTTTACCACCGTTACCAATTGATACGGCTCAGGGTAGGTATTATGAAAAATTCACAGAAACTTTGGGTGGCCACAGCATGGGCTCGATGAAAATTTACCAAACGCAAAATTTCTGGGATGCGACCATAGCATGGTCTATAAATAAGTTTCTTAAGGCAAACAGAGGCTTTAAGGTTTTTCAGCTTAATGGACGTTTCCACAGCGACGAAAAACTGGGAACATTGGCGAAACTGGCTCAGACCAATCCAAAACTAAAAATCCTGAACATTTCATCATTTTCTGATGAAAGCTTTGCCAATCCCGATTGGGGAAAATTTAAAAAACTCGGCGATTATATCATCATAACCGATCCAAGTGTAAAAAGAAGTTATTAAAATACAAAAGCCATCTCAATTTTACATCGGGACGGCTTTTGTATGTTAGGCTTTTGTTTTTAACAAATCTCTGATTTCGGTTAAAAGGGTTTCTTCTGCCGTTGGCACTACCGGTGCTGCAACTGCCACCTCTTCCTCTTTCTTTTTCATTCTATTAATTGCTTTAACCATCATAAAAACAATTAAAGCCAGCAATAAGAAATTAATGGCTACCGTAATAAAGTTACCATAAGCAAATATAGATGCATCTGGTGCGGCCTTTTTAGCATCTGCCAGCGAAGCACTCTTTGGAATCAGTTCGGCGCCTTTACCCATTGCAAAATAAATGCTGCTAAAATCTGGTTTACCAACCATTGCAGCTACAATAGGCATCACTAAATCGTCGATTACGCTGGTAACAATTTTACCAAAAGCACCACCTATAATTACGCCTACCGCCAAATCGAAAGCATTCCCTTTAATGGCAAATTCTTTAAATTCTTTTACAAAGCCCATATTTTATTAAGTTTTAGTTTATTTATTCACTAAAGTAGCAAACATTAAACTCAATACAAATGTTTATGAAATAATTTTAAAACCAAACATATCGATAGCATTTAAGTCAATTCAGCAGAATATCTGAAATCTATTGTTTATTTTTGCCCCATTCTTTTATATTTACTATGCTAAAGCAACACTTACAACAAAAATTATTACAAAAGTTATCACCGCAACAAATACAGTTTATTAAACTGTTGCAGGTGCCAACCGTTGCTTTAGACACCCGTGTAAAAGAAGAACTTGAAGAAAACCCGGCACTTGAAGATCCAAGCTTAATGACTCAAGATGAGCCAAAGAGTGAATATGATGATCTGAATGACGGGCCTGAAGATTACGAACAATCATCAGAAGACACCAGTATGGATGAATTTAATGTAGATGATTATTTACAGGACGATTCTACCAACGATTATAGCACCAACTATAATAACGGTGATGACGATGAAGAGAAAAAAGAAACACCAATTGCCATTGAAAGTACTTTTTTTGAAAGTTTACAGGAGCAGTTAGACCTTATTCCCTTATCCGATCAGGATTTTATTATTGGCAAACAAATTATAGGCAGTTTAGATGATGATGGTTATCTACGCCGTCCGCTAGGCTCCATGATTGATGACCTTGCTTTTTCTCAAAATGTTATGGTTGAGGAAGAGGATGTACTGGAAATGTTAAAACTGATCCAAAGTTTCGACCCTCCAGGCATTGGTGCAAGAGATCTGAAAGAATGTTTATTGATCCAGTTAAAAAGAAAAGACCCCAACAATCCGATTATAGTTAAAGCAATGAATGTTGTAGAAAACTATCTGGATGAGTTTACGCGTAAACATTACGATAAATTAGAAAAAAGTTTAGGTTTAGATAGCGAAGAGCTTAAAGAGGTTGTAAACGAAATTCTGCGTTTAAACCCGAAACCAGGTGATGCCAATCAGGTTACCACCAAACAAATGCAGATTATTCCTGATTTTCACATCAGCAATAATGATGGCGTATTGATTTTGACGCTAAATTCGAAAAATGCCCCAGAACTAAAGGTAAGCAGATCTTACCAGGAGATGTTTGAACATTACGACAAAGCTTCATCAAAAGATAAAAAGCTGAAAGAGGCTGTGCAGTTTGTGAAACAAAAATTAGATTCCGCCCGATGGTTTATCGATGCAATTAAACAAAGACAACAAACTTTGTTAAAAACCATGAATGCCATTATGCACTATCAATATGAATATTTTTTAACCGCCGATGAGCGTAAAATGCGCCCAATGATCTTAAAAGATATTGCCGATAAAATTGATATGGATATTTCAACCGTATCAAGGGTGGCAAACTCTAAGTATGTGCAGACTGAATTTGGTACTTTCTTGTTAAAATCATTCTTCTCAGAAGCAATACAAACCGAAAACGGTGAAGAAGTTTCGAACAAAGAGGTTAAAAAAATATTGGAAGACTGTATTGGCAACGAAGATAAACGCAAACCTCTAGCAGATGAAAAATTAACTGAAATTTTAAAAGAAAGAGGTTATAACATTGCCAGAAGAACCGTTGCAAAATATCGTGAGCAAATGAATATTCCGGTAGCAAGGTTAAGAAAGGAACTTTAGATCAGTTGGCAGTTACCTGTTTTCAGTTAACAGTCAATTGCCGGCTGAAGGCATAACAACACTAAATAAGCTATCTATTTATTGGGATTGGAAATGAGCAGTTCTGTGTGCTTGGCGGTTTGCAGTCCTGCCATTCGCTATAGCTCCGATAGAAAACCTGTGAAACAAGCAAGCACACCATAAAACTCGCAAATAGTGCTTAAATCGGAGGCTGCCGCTGCTGTCAGGTTTAGGAACATAGTTTCTACACCCTGTAAGCCAAAAAATGAAAAACTATTTGACCTTATAGCCCCAGTTGTAGCGTTACCCAAATGTCATTAAGTTAAGCCATTCGGCACAAGCAAAAATAATTTAATCACAGATAGAAAGGATGCACACAGATATGAAA
>NZ_JAUG01000142.1 GCF_000708285.2 Pedobacter borealis DSM 19626 | reverse complement strand
CTATATTCTTTCATGGGAACATGCAAATTGCAAGGCATTAATCCAATGGTGTGGATGGTAGATGTGCTGAAAAGAATAAATACATATCCATCAGCGCAGATTCAAGAACTTTTACCGCACAGATGGAAAGAAATGCAGCAAACTGAACCTGCACTGTAGTGTTAGCTTACAAAATTATGGTTTTGTCCATATTGATTAAGTATTTAGAAGAGCGAGAAGATGAGAAGCAAAACCGAGTATTTCCTAACAATTTTTTTGGGAAATTTGCTGACCATGCAACTAAATTTACCGATGTTCTTAATGAAAAGGGATCATACCTAAGACTATTAGATTATCTTGCAGAACACTTTAATGGTGGAATCTTTAAACTGGAAGAGGAAGAGAGAGAATTTCTTTCTAAAACAGATTTAACAAGATTTGGACTTTTTTTAAATGGAGATTTAGATGGGATACAATTGGTTTTTTGGAGGCTATATTCTTTTAATGATTTACCTGTTGAATTAATTAGTAATATTTATGAGGAATTTTTAGGGAAAGAGCCAGGGGTCGTCTATACGCCTCCTTATCTCGTAAACTTTCTTTTAGATGAAGCTATGCCGCTAACATCAGAAAATCTAGATTTTAAGGTCTTAGATCCTGCTTGTGGCTCTGGAGTATTTTTAGTCGGTGCATATAGAAGATTGATATATCGTTGGCGAAAAAGAAATAATTGGAAGAATCCCGATTTAGGCACTCTAAAAAGCTTATTGAAAAATAATATTTTCGGAGTCGAGTTAAAAAAGGACGCGGCAGACTTGACTGTGTTCAGTTTGAGTTTAGCCCTATGTGATGAATTATCACCATTACAAATCTGGCATGACTTGAAGTTTGACAACTTAAGGGAACAAAATATTCTAAATGAAGATTTTTTTGATGTTTTATCTAAATCCAATTTCGAAAACAAGTTTAACTTAATTATCGGCAATCCGCCATTTGAAGCAAAATTAACCCTAGCGGCACAAAAAGCAGAAAAAGCAGAATGTGCCACAAGAATAATTACCAATTTAGAAAATGGCATTTCCAAAGATATTCAAGTTAAACTACCTGATAATCAAATAGCATTGCTTTTTCTTGAGCAATCGATGAAGCTTACAAAAGAGGCTGGCCTTTTATGTATGATACAGCCTGCTGGCCCTTTACTTTATAATAACTCGTCTAATAATTTTAGAAAATCTATTCTTGAAAAATATAATGTCCCTCAGATTGTTGACTTTACTCCTTTAAGCGAAATTTTGTTTGGGAATGCCAAAGTAGCAACTGCTGCGATATTTATTCAAAATATAAATCCAAATAACAGAGACCTAGTACACATAGTTGCTAGAAGAACCAAAATTCACAAAGAAAAAATTTATTTTGAGTTAGACGCGTACGATTTCTACACAGTATCACGAAATGAAGCACTCAATGATCCATATGTTTGGAAGTCAAATTTTTTAGGGGGAGAGAGGGCAAATAGCTTAATTCGAAGACTCTCGAAATTGCAAACATTTGGACAATTTTTAGAAAAGAAAAAGACTAGTGATAATTGGGTCTATTCAGAAGGCTTTACTGAAGCTATCGAATCAGATTTAACGAAGTTGGAATCTCTCAGAGTGGCAGGAACAAAATCTATAGAGGCTCAAACGAAATACCGAAAATTTGAAGAGAAATTATCTGCGCCTTTTCTAACCGGAAAAAAGTCGTTCCCAGTGAAATCTTTTGAAAAGAATGGAATTAACGAAGAGGATATAATTGACCAACTAAATATAAAATTCTTTCATAGTAAGGGGGCTAAAGAAGTTTATAATGCACCTCATTTATTAATTAAGGAAGTTGTTGACACAACGTTTACTATACCAGTTCAATATAGAAATGATGATATAGTATTCAAAAATTCAATTTTTGGAATCCACTCTAAGTCAGAGAGTGAGTTGCTAGAAATTGAATCTAGATTTAATGGGAATACGCTATTTCCTTACTATTTGGCAGCAACTAGCGGAAGGTTTATGATCAATAAGTCTTCATCACTTTTACTTTCAGATATCAAATCACTTCCATTTCCAGATCAAAAAGAAGAAGCGGAAATCGATGAGATAGAATTAGTCATAGTTAATGATTTTTTTAAATATCTATTAGAATACAGACGAAAAGGAGAGGGTGCTCAAATTGCAAAAAATGATGCAAATGAAAATGATTTGATTAGATTTAGCGATATATATTGTAAAATTTTAGGCTCCGTTTTTAAAACAATATCTCCTTACCAATGGTTCGAAACAGACTCCTTTATATGTTTTCCATTTTTTTTCGGCGAAGAGCCAAAAATCGATTTTTCAAATTCGAAAGAATCTGAAAAGGACATTAGCAAGTTAGTAGAAAAAAATTTAGGAGTAAGCTTGCGAATCACCAGAATAATCCGGCTTTATGAGGGAAATGTAATCTACTTAATCAAACCAAAAAAATTAAAATATTGGCTTCCCTCTATTGCATTAAGAGATGCAGATGAAACATTTTCAGATTTAAGAAAACAAGGATTCTGATGCTAGCAAATGTCTCTCAAAATATTAGCTGCGGTAAGATAACCGTAGGATTGGAACCAGATCAAACGGTAAAGTCTGTTATAGAGTTTCTCGAATTAAATTTTAAAGAGTTTGGTAATAAAGTTCGGGGCGAAGTCACAGCAAATGAAAAAGCCCTCACTGATAAACTTTGCAAGTTCCTAAATCGAAATGCTTTCGCAACTCCATTTTTTTTTCATCATGAAAATGTTGAGGATTTCAGAACTGGAGCGTCCGCGCAAATAGATATTGCCACGTTAGCGAAATCTGAAAACATTACAGTTGGTGATAGAATTTTCGGTGAATTTGACTCTTTCTTTTCAATAGAAGCAAAACGATTACCTACTCCTGGAAGTGGAAGAGAGAAAGAATATGTTATTGGAACAAATAAATCAAGTGGAGGGGTAGAGCGTTTTAAAAAAGGAATTCATGGTAAATATCTCAAATATGCAGCAATTATCGGCTACATTCAAAATGAAAATGCAGAGCATTGGTTTATTACAATAAATAATTGGATAAGTGACCTTATTGCTTCCACGCCAAATTTTTGGAGAGACGAGGATAAATTAAATAAAGAAAACTCTACAAATATTAATAAATTTACATCCAAAAACTTCAGGAAATCATTTAACGGTAGTGATGATTTCGTCCACCTCTATCATTTTTGGGTGGATCTTTTAGAGCCTAACGAAAATTTCAAAGCAAATTCTTAACCGTTTAGAAAATGTAGAGCTCGAGCATTTAGCAGAATCCATCAATTATAGGAGTTTGGATAGGTATGGTTGGGCAGGTTAAAAAGATTTGCAGAAAATCAATTTTTAAATACATGCGATAATCCGTTTTGCCTTTAACTATCTTTAAGAGATAAATAATTACTGCCGTTTAATCCATGAAGACTAAAAAAATCATAAAGTTGTTAATCTATGCCTCCTTATTTGGCATTATTGTAGTGTTGGGCATAAATTTATTGGTAAAATCTCAAACTGATCCGGTAATTTTTTCAAAAGAAAAAGACACACCAGGAACCAAAGTGGCCATTATTTTCGGAGCAGGAATAAACAACAATAAGCCAGGCAAATACTTAAAAGATAGGCTCGATGCTGGCATCGAACTTTATAAAAACAATAAAATTGATAAAATTTTGCTGTCAGGAGATAACGGTAGTGATGCACATGATGAATTAACTGTAATGAAACTTTATTGTTATGAACATGGGGTTGATACCAATAAAATCTATCTTGATTATGCTGGATTTGATAGCTACTCTACCTTATATAGATCTAAATATATCTTTAAGGTTGATACAGCCATTCTGGTTTCACAAAAATATCATTTAAACCGGTGTATCAATATCGGGAATAAATTGGGCGTTAAATCATATGGCTTTGCTGCCGATCAAGGAACGTATCAGGGTTACAAATATGCTTCTTTTAGAGAATATTTTGCCGTTGTAAAATCTACAATTGATATTTTAATTGGTAGAAAACCACACTTTTTAGGCAAAACAGTAGACATTAACGGACCTTCAAATTATACCAAAGAATAACGGGAAATATATCGTTTTTTGATTTCTTTGAGTGGTAAAAAATTTCTTTTTTCTTTAAATATCGGTCTATATCAATTTCAAGAAACAACTCTGCGTTCTTCTAAACTGAACAGTTTTATTTGTTTGTGAGCACTGGCAGCTGTAAAAAATCTTTTATGGGTAGCATGAATGAAAAGCGCGGCTATACACACTCATAAAAACCTATTAAACAACGCTTTAAAACAAATTCTTTTGTATTTTTTATTTTGTTTTCTCACCATTTCTTAGGTATCAATGATTCGTTTGGCATAGTCATTGTCATAACACTGTTACATTTATTGCCTATTTAAAATAAAAAAGTGAAAGAGATGAAAAAGACAGTTCAAATTTTCAACATGCTTTTAATAGCATTAACCGTAACGGTATCATGTAGAAAAGATACCAATCCTGCAGACAGGGATTTCTTCGTGGGTACTTATTCTGGAACCATTACTTATAACGATGGCTCAAAAGACATTAGCGATGATGACGGCAAGGTAAGGGTAGTTAAAACCGGCGATACCTATAACTTTATCTTTGGTACGGGTATCCCTGATATTACAGGCGTAAAATTCCAGGGCTCTGGTGATACCTATACCAGTATTGGTGATGGATTAACAGGTATAAGCGTTAACGCAAGTACATTAAAAATCTTGGTAAGTAATTCGAAAGGTACCTGGACGGCAAATTGCACAAGGTAAGCCATTTATTGAAAGACAGAAGGCCCGGTTTTTACTGTGGCTGTTGCACAACTACCACCTGATTGGCTTAAAAAGGCAGCAAACAATTATTTGTTTGCTGCTTTTTTTTGCTCAATACATTGATATTCAGTTGTTTATTTAGTATATTTAGCTATGCAAGGCAAGAAAGATTATCCAGGAAAAGCTGTTTATCCGATTCCAACTTTCGGACTATGTTCCGCAGAACAATTTCTACAGACAGCTCAAAAGTATATTGGACCTGAATTTTTTATATGCCTCCACATCCAAGTATTATGGAAGAGAAGGCCAAAAGAGCATTGATCCAGTGGTTTTCATGAAACTCATGCTTGTTGGGTACCTAGAGAACCTGAACAGTGACAGGCGCATTATTGCCACTTCGCGAATGCGCATGGATATCCTTTATTTTTTAGGATACGGCCTAGATGAGGAACTTCCATGGCATTCTACCTTAAGCCGAACCAGACAGCTTTTTGGCGAAGAAGAATTTACCGCCATATTTAAGCTGGTATTAAAAAAGTGCATAGAAAAAGGGCTGATTTCTGGAAAGAGGCAAGCTATCGATAGTGTATTTGTGAAGGCCAATGCCGCCATGTCCAGTGTTGTTGAACGGGAGGTTATGGGTGACGTGGCTACTTATGGAAAAGAGCTGGATGCAAACAGGGACGAAGAACCGGACAGCCTTACCCAGAAATCAGCGGGAAAACCAAGAAAGAATGCCAAAACGGATAAGAACCTAAATGAACGCCGTTACAGCCCATCGGATCCCGATGCTCGCATATCGGTAAAGCCAGGGAAAATTTCCAGACTGAACTACTCGGCACAGGTAAGTGTGGATACACAAAACCACGTAGTTACCCATATACAGGCATTTCATGCAGATAAGGGAGACGGACAGTGCCTTCCCGAGGTACTGGGCAATCTAATTGATAACCTGAAAGAAATCGGATTAGAGATATCAGAAGTTCTTGCTGATACGGGCTATAGCAGTGAAGCTGCCCTGCAGGCCCTGGCCGACAATAACATAGCGGGATATATACCCAATAAATCGGGGAACAGAACAAGGGATAGCCGTGAAGGATTTACGTACGACCATGAAAATGACCGTTACACATGTCCCCAAGGAAAGTACCTGACCTTTCGCCCACCTTAAAAAAGTAAGGACGAACACACATAAAATCTATAGTACGGGCGTTAGGGATTGCAGGGCATGCCCTTTTAGGGGCACATGTGCAAGTCCCGCCGGTATAAAAAAATAAAGGACTCGGTCGCAAAGGATCTATACACCCAAATGCATCAGAGATTGCAGACCACCAAAGGGAAAAGGACAAGAAAGACTAGGCAGGCTACAGTCGAGCCCGTATTGGGCACACTGATCAATTTCACGGGCAGGAGGCAGGTAAACACCAAGGGCATTAAGCTGGCAAACAAGTGCATGATAATGGCAGCGGTTGCATATAACCTAAAGAAACTGGTCAATGGCGTAGCAACAAAAGCAAGGAAAAGAACCTATAGAGCATTCAAAAAGGCAAAAACACAAATAAATAGCTATTTATCTCTTCTTGCAAGGACAGTAAGCCTAAATATGTTACCCTTGTCCAATCACTATGAAAAGCAAATGGCCGGATAACCATTTGAAAAAATGTATTATCCAGCCATTTATCTTAAAGTTGTGCAACAGCCACTTTACTGATCGGGCCCTTTTTATGCTATAATTCTTCGTCCTCATCATCATCTTCTTCAGGCACATATTTTTCAATGGCCTGTCCAATTGCATTCACTTCCTCGTCTTCTTCAAAAATCGGAAGTTCAGTTTTATAATCCATTTTTAACCAGATAGATGAAGTATCCTTCTGAATCTGGATATATTCTCTTCCATCTTTGAAAATGGTATACGAATCATTTCCTTCAGGGAAAACTGAATAATTAATTGGTCCGATTTCAATGTCGAAAGGCTCTTGCATGGCTAATATTTCTTGCAAAGATAAAAAATCTTTTTGTTGAGCTTAAGTCGGCTGAATATATAACAGGGAAATCGCTTTTAAAACATGTGCAAAAATTGATTAGCCACGGAAACACAGAAATCACGGAGAAGAAGTAAATTTTTCCGTGTTTTCGTGCTTCCGTGGCAAACATAATGCTTAGGTATGCGCAGAAAGA
>NZ_JAUG01000141.1 GCF_000708285.2 Pedobacter borealis DSM 19626 | reverse complement strand
TTTGTGGCGTTTTAATCAAGTTTTCTGTTAAGACGGTCGTCACCCTGAATTTATTTCAGGGTCTTTCACGCTAAAAAGATGCTGAAATAAATTCAGCAGGACGATAAAGCGGGATTAGGCGTAAATAAGATATAATTTTCAGCAAATAATTATCGAACTCAGGTTATTACGATGTAATACTGCCAAATGATTTTCAATCCAACAAAGCATTTGTAATTAAAATGAAACTGGAGTCACCAAAAGCAGCAAAGTTAATGGATGCTAAAATGTAGCCTGGATGAACGGTTTTTTCTTAAATGTTTAATACGATTTATAGTAAACCGTGCGGTTGTATACTATCAAACCATGCTTTGCGATAAATGGAAGCAATGGCCGAGAGGGCATAAACCGGTTTTGACAGGAAGATTTAAATGTAAACAACATGGTAATGAATAGGTTGATTAGTGCCCGAATTTTGCCTTCTATACTAAGCGTACTTTAGACTGGTTATCTGATGTTACGCCTGGTAAATACATTTATTTGGTTAGTTAACGATTGCGTAGCGATGGATATTTTTACGCAATCTTAATCCTAACCTCATGGGTATACATTCATATCATAATTATCAAATCAAATAATCCTTAAGCCTGATATCTTAATATAAATCACAGATGCAATAATATAAATCATGGGTGCGGTAATATAAATAGCGGGTGCGGTAATATAAATCACGGGTACGATAATATAAATCACGAGTGCAATAATATAAATCGCGGGTGCAATAATATAAATCACGGGTGCAATAATATAAATCACGGGTGCGGTAATATAAATCGCGGGTGCGGTAATATAAATCACGGGTACGATAATATAAATCGCGGGTGCAATAATATAAATCACGGGTGCGGTAATATAAAACGTGAGTGCAGTAATATAAATCGCGCTATTGGCCTGATACATTTAATATTGTATTAAAACTGTATCGTAACCTTAACAATTTAATAACGCTAACTAACTATCTTACTAATAACATCGGTTCATCTTTGTTAAAAGATCCTAACCAAATAATAGGATAATTTAAGCACAATGATATGAGACTGATTTCTTGCGTAGCGCTATTAATGGTTATACCAGCAATTGGACTTTTAACCAAAGCCAATAAATTTACTGAAGATAAAAGGCCTGAAACCCCAGTACATGAACACATTGTAAATGATTCAGCTTCATTTAAATTGTTTAAACCTATTGGTGTGGCTGCTCAGTTTGAGGGGGCACCTGTTGTATTTACAACTGATTATCGCTTGAGTTTTTTTAAGCCTGTGTATCTCCACTCAACCCCTTTATTTAGCATTAATAAATAAAGTAGGGCTTTGATTAGTTCAAAGTGCCATTAGTTCATTGGGTGTTGATTAGATCCTCAGCTCCTGTGGTGTCAGATATTTCTATCTGACACTAGATTGATCTAAATTCCAATTCAATGTTTTTCACTGTCAGATGGTAACATCTGACAGCACATTTAAACTCCAGGTTCGAAACTCCAAACTACTTACCTTCCCACCAGGCCAAAGGAAACTTAATCTCATCAACCGAGCTTGCAATCATATCGGGTTTAAAAGCATAATGCCCTAAAGTATCCTTGCTTGAGATACCCGAAAGTACCAGAATGGTTTTATAGCCCATTTGTACACCTCCTTGTATATCAGTTTCCATGGTATCGCCAATAACCGTAGTTTCACTGGTTTCTAATCCGAGAAATTTACGTGCCGAGCGCATCATCACCGGACTTGGTTTGCCTGTAACAAATGCTTTTCTGCCTGTTGCTTCCTCAATCATGGCTGTGGTAGCCGCGATACCCAGGTTGTTCCATCCTGGTTTTTTAGGTGATGGATCTCTGTTTGTAGTAATAAATTTAGCTCCCGCAAGAATCATATCAACAGCACGCTGCACCATTTCGAGCGTAAAGTTTCTACCTTCGCCCAATACCACAAATTCCGGATCGGTGTTTACCAAAGTAATACCATGATCGTGTAAACTGCTTAGTAAACCGCCTTCTCCCAATACATACGCGGTGCCATTCGGGCTTTGATCAGAAAGGAATTTACCTGTAGCCATTGCACTGGTGTATACATGGCTTTCTTCTACTTTTATACCTAATCCTTTTAGTTTGCGTACTACTTCCAAAGCTGTTCTCTGACTATTGTTGGTCATAAACGCAAAAGGAATATCTTCATCAATTAAGTTTTTGATGAATTTATCGGCACCAAATATCAATTCCTCCCCGCTGTAAATCACCCCATCCATATCTATTAATAATCCTTGTTTCATATTTTTTGTAGATTTAATCTGTTTATGTGCAAACTTAATATTTTCTTGTTCAATCAACGTTAAGATAATTCTTTGAGTCGTTCTGATTTTAAAATTAACGCTTTTTATTCATGAGCTTATTCATTATTCGAGCACATTTTGATGGATAATTAAGATTAAATTTTCCATCAATTTATTTAACATAAACTTAATATTCAGGCTGTAGCGTCCGTTCATTTGGTACCGTATCTGTTATAAAAAACTAATGATGAAAAACGCTTTCAAACCAACCGCTGTCTTTTTAATTTTATTAAGCACTTTGTTCGCCTGTAAAAAGAAGGTTGATGATCCAAACAACTTTACAATAGATGATCAAAATTTAACTAATTGTCCGCAGGGTACAAGCTGCAATTTTCATTATGCAAATTACGCTTCAATGGTAGGCGATCAACTCACCTTAACAACCGGCCAGTACAGAATTTTTTGCTAGGAGTGAGAATAACTATAGCACCAGCTGGTTATATTTTCAAGCACCGATGACCGGTGATAAATTTTTGCTAAATGATGCAGATGTATTGGCAGGTAAGGTAAAGTATATATTTGCTTGCGCATTACGTTTTGCTAGTGTTCCAAAGCCAGTTGGTGGAATGGTTAAAGGAATAAAAATAGCAAGTCGTGGTAACGAACCCGAAAAATGGTTGTTAGAATCTAAAATTGTTATGGGAGGTATAAGTGATACTCTTCGCATTAAACAATACTATTATCCTGCCGTACAATAACCCTTGCTTGTACGGATTTTAAATATACATAGGGGCCATTTTTCGCCAGTAATGGGGGCGGTGCGCATTGCTCTCCCAGGTATGAAACTGATTGGGTATACCTTTCTCCCATAACAGGCTGCTTAGGTGCTGGTTTCCACTCAAAAATGGATCAGTTTCGCCTACGGCAAGAATAATTTCCATGTTTCTAACTGCTGATAGCAATCGATCATCGTTTAGGTTAGCAATATACTGCGCTGGCATATTAAAATAAACTTTTTCGTCGTGAAACCCGTTCAGTAGGTCTCTAAAATCGCCTATATTGTCTGTAAGGTCATATCTGCCGCTTATGCCAACGGCTTTTTTAAATAACCAGGGATATTTCATGGCCAGGTTTATAGCATGGTAAGCGCCCATGCTACAGCCAGCAGTTTCTATGTAATCGCCATCATTTTTCTGATAGATAAGCGATAATACTTCTTCGAGGAGATATTTTTCATATTGTAAATGCCGTTCTATCCGTACTGATGGAAACACCTCATCGTTATAAAAGCTTTCTCCATCTATACTATCCACGCAGAAAATTTGGAGTTCGCCATTTTCAATCTGCGTACTTAATGAAGCTATAATTCCCCAGTTTTCGTAATCGTAAAACCTGGCCATACGGGTGGGGAAAAAGATAACTGCTCTTCCGGCATGACCGAAAACCAATAATTCCATATCCCGTTGAAGATTATGGCTGAACCACTTGTGATATTCCCTGTTCATTGGCTTCAATTCTTTTGCGGAAAATTAAGGCATGTATGTTATCGGGATATTAATTAAGCGTAATGATTAACCTAATTTCTCTTTAACAGTAGCTGCCCACAAACGATAACCTTCTTCGCTCAGATGCAATCCATCGTGATCGTAAAGTGCAGGGTCTGGATTGCCTTCTTTGTTGAGCATTTTCTTAAATACATCAATAAATTTCCAATTGCTATTGAGTTTAATTATTTCGCTTTCGATAAGGTTATTGGTATATCTAAACTGATCGGCCATTTGCCAACGGGTAAGACTGGGTTTTAGCGATATAAAATAACAGGGCAATATGCCAAACCGCTGGTTAACTTTAACCATGAGCTGCTGGAAAAAGATAAATATCTCTTCAGGGTTTCTGCCATCGCCAAGGTCGTTATCGCCTGCATATACCACAAGCGCCTTTGGTCTGTAGTCTATCATAATCCGCTCAAAAAACCATACACATGCTGCTAATGTAGAGCCGCCAAAACCTAAATTGGTTACTTTCATGTCATCAAAATCATCTTCGAGACTATTCCACAACCGGATAGATGAACTGCCATAGAAAATAACACCAGGATGCTCCCGATCTAAGAGATGGGCCCTTTCCAATTGTTTAACTTCTTCTTCGTACCAGTACATACCGTTAAAGATAAAAAGATCTACCTGTTGAGGAATGTATTGTATGTTAAGTTTATGTTATTAGGTGTTGTTTTATTGGTTCATTAGTCATTTGTTCATTGGTTATTTGTTCATTGGTTATTTGTTCATGCGCACCGTTCAATTTTACAGGTGCTCAAATCTTAATGCCCTAAACTTCTTAATGATGAAATAAATAAGGTTTAAGGGTTTTACCATTAAGACAATAAGAACCTTAAGGTTAAATTTGCATGATCTTAATGCCCTAAACTTCTTAATGATGAAATAAATAAGGTTTAAGGGTTTTACCATTAAGACAATAAGAACCTTAAGGTTAAATTTGCATGATCTTAATGCCCTAAACTTCTTAATGATGAAATAAATAAGATTTAAGGATTTTTACCAGTAAGGCAATAAGAATATTAAGTTTGAATTATCACCCTTAACTTAATAGCCGCTAAATTGTTTCCGGTTGCCCCATTTTTTTTAGGATGCGGTAGTGCGAACGCAGTGCTGATAAAAAAGTTGTGTTTTCATGGTAAGGTAATCCAAATTCTAATGCAGTTTGTTTTACAATCGTGGAGATCCGTCCATAATGAACATGGCATATTTTAGGGAAAAGATGGTGTTCTATCTGTCGGTTCAATCCACCAAGAAAAAATGCTGATATAGGAGATTGAGTTGCAAAATTAGCTGTAGTACGCATTTGGTGTTCTGCCCAGGCTTCTTCCATATTGCCTTCTGCATTGGTTATTGGAAAAGTTGTTCCTTCCACTACATGAGCAAGTTGGAAAACCAATCCCATAGTTAAACCTTGAGCCATATGTAACACTACAAAACCGATTGCAATCTGCCACCAGGCAAGCGGCATAACCAGTATCGGTAAACCAATAAAAATAAAGTAGTACAGAAACTTATAGAAAAAGAGGTTAAAGTATTCAACCTTCGGATGTTTGTTCTGGCAGGCACCCACACTTTTTTGAAAAAACTTTTTATAATCTTTACGAAACACCCAGGAAAGCGAAGCCAGGCTATATAAAGGGAAAGCATACCATTGCTGGAAACGCTGGTGTGGTTTTAATTCATCTTCTGTACAGATGCGTATAAGGCCTGGTGCTACTTCTATATCTTCGTCATGGCCTGGTATATTGGTATAGGTATGGTGTACCACATTGTGGGTAATGTTCCACACATACGGATTGGCTCCAACCATATTAAAAAGAAAACTGAAAAAAGAATTGATGCGTTTAGAACTCGAAAACGAACCGTGAATGGCATCGTGGCAGATATTAAAACCAATAAATGCACAAGTTGCACCAAGTAAAACGGTAAGTCCCAAAAGTATAGTGCTTTGCACGTTTAAAAGGAGTATGGAAAAGTAAAGTGCCAGAAATATAGTAAGGAAAAGAAAGGCTTTAAACCACATCAGCACATTGGCATTGATACTTCTATTGTTTTCTTTAAAGTCGTTGTTTACTCTGCGGCGAACTTCCGAGTAAAATGTATTCCCTGCTAAACATGGGAATTTTGCTTTTGATTTCATGATCCTGTGCGCTAATTTACCCCATGTACGAGGTCGATAACTCCAAGTTCATTAAGCTTTATGTATAACCTGGCTAATTGGCCAGGCTTAGTTATAAACGTAAACTACTGTGTTTTAGTTTTCGGCGAAGATAATAAATTAACTGTGATGCATCTGGCAATCATCTTAAATAATTATAACTTTCTTAACAAGAAAGTAAATTAATTTACAGATAATGGCTGTATCAACAAATTAATAATGAGGTGAAAGTAAAAAGAAAGGATAAAATATTGGGCATTAATATTTTGACTCCAGATTATATTCAATCGGAGAATTCAATTTAATTAAGACGCAGACTACTCGCTGTAGTTCCTCTTATTAGCAGCATAAATATGGTACCAAATGTAAAAAATCCATATTAATACCACCGTGCTATAAACCAATTCGGGTTCAAATGAATCCTTAGTAATTAACAGCGCAATGGAGGAGATCAGGGCAGTCAGGAAGAAATAAAGAATATTTTTCATAACGTACTGATTTAATGAATGTTGGATTTAGTAAATATAATAAAATATCTCCTTTGGAGCAAGTTTTTTACGAAATAATTTACCTGATTCTGATGAAAGTGGTTTTTTATCTCATTTATGAGGTATTTTTTCTTCATTTAATTTGTGTTTTACTTGTTATTATGCATAATTATAGCGGTTTGAAACTTATTTAGTTGTCCATGGTAATTAGTTTGAATTGTTGCTTTAAATTAATATGGATCTTTATCAGGATAACGTTTGTGAAGTTGTTTTACTTTAAAATGAAGTAAATAAGTTTAGCGGCCAGTAAGTAAAAGTGTCAAATGGTTAAGAATTAACTTAAAATGCACAAAATTGTGGCACAAGAGAATTTATATTTTTTTGTAAGTTTACGCGGCACAACTAACCAAGAAACAATAACACACAAATGATTAAATTTTCTTTAAGCTTAATTTCTTTTACACTAGTTTTTTTTGGATTAAGAAACTTCTTTAGCGAACCAAAAATACAACGCGTATCACCACCCGAATTAACGATAACCAATTTCGCAGGACCTGATGTTACACCCAGCCCCGCCTGTTTAGCCGTAGCACCAACCGGAGAAGTATATGTTGGTGTTGATATGATCGGCTCTTTAGGCAAAGATCCTGGTAAAGGCCATATCCTTAAATTAATAGATAAGGATAACGATGGTAAAATGGACGAACATGTAGATTTTGCCGAAGTGGATAATCCACGCGGCATTATCGTTCAAGGCAGCCAGGTATATGTATTACACACCACTTTTTCAAAAGAAACAAAACAGGCTACAGGCATGAATTTAGTTGTTTTCGAAGATAAAGATGGCGATGGAAAAGCCGATGGACCCGAAAAACCGCTTATAGAGCATATCAGTAATGCCAAATATATCCGCGAACGTGGTACCGACCATGCTACTAACGGTATCAGAATGGGGATTGATGGATGGATTTACATTTCCGTTGGAGATTTTGGATTCCATGATGCGGTAGATCGTTCAGGTAAAAAACTAACCATGTTAGGTGGTGGAATTGTGCGTGTTCGTCCTGACGGAACTGAAATGGAAGTATACACACATGGTACACGTAATGTTTATGATGTAGCTATCGATCCTTACATGAACGTTTTTACCAGAGAAAATACCAACGATGGTGGCGGATGGAACGTTCGTTTTTCGCACCACATACAATCTGGAGAATATGGTTACCCTGTTTTATTTCAGAATTTTACCGACGAAATTATTCCTGCACTTGCTGATTTAGGTGGAGGATCGGGTACCGGAGCATTATTTATGGATGAACCAAACTGGCCTGAACAATATAACCATGTACCAATGATGGCCGACTGGGGCAGAAGCATGCTTTATATTCATAGAGTTACCACTGATGGCCCAACCTTTACGCAGAAAGATGAAGAGTTTATTAAACTTCCTCAGATTACCGATCTTGACGTAGATGGTTCAGGAAGACTATATCTGTCGGCTTGGGATGGTGCAGGTTATTCTGGAAGCCCGAATAAAGGCTACATTGTTCGTGCAGTACCAAACAACTGGACATACAAAGCTTTTCCTGATGTTAAAAAAGCTTCAATTAAAAAATTAACCGAGCTACTTAAATCTAATAGTGCAGTAGGCCGCTTAACTGCTTCGCAGGAATTGGTTTTGCGGAACAATAAACAAGCTATTGCAACGGCTTTAAAAGTGGCTTCCGATCAAAGTTTAGCACTTGATGTTCGTATAGCTGGTATCTATACCTATGCACAGCTCACCAAAGAAAACGGTATTGCAACTTTAGTTGAATTTACCAAAGATAAAGCACTTAAGGAATTTGCTTTAAAAGCACTTGCAGATCGTAAAGGCAATATAGATAAAGTACCAGTTGAGCCATTTTTAGAAGGTTTAAAGGATCCTTCTCTTCGTGTTCAGGCTGCATCGATAATTGGTTTAAACCGTTTGGGCAGGGCAGAAGTTGCCAATGTGCTTTTACAAACCAAGGTGCCTGCTTCATTTACAGCACCTGCCAAAGGTACTGAAGGTCCTCATGCAACACCAAATTCAGCCATTATTTTGCCTCACTTAGCGGTTAGGGCCTTAGTTGATCTTCAGGCGGTAGATGCTTTGCTTGCTGCTGTTAAAACTGAAAATTCAACCCTTGCACTTTGGGCATTACGTTATATACATACCGAAAAAGCGGTTAACGGATTGATCGAAAACTACAAACAATCGACAGATGAAAAATTAAAACAACAGATCCTGGTTACCTTGGGCCGTTTGTATAAAAAAGAGATTGCTTACGATGCTACCTGGTGGTGGGGCACACGTCCCGATTCACATGGCCCATATTTTAAGGCTGTTTCATGGGAAGGTTCTCCTATTATCGAAAAGTTCCTGAAAGAAGAGGCTACGAAAGCTGGAGCACAGGGAAAACAATTTTTCGTTGATTTAAATGCGCGTCAAAGGATGGATATCCCTGAATTTGCCGAAGAAGAAAAAGTAGCTACAACGGAAGAACCAAAAATTGATCTGGATAAAATCAAAAACAAAAAAGGTCAGGTGGGCAAGTCATCTATCGAAGATGTATTGTTGGCTATCAATAAGTTACAGGGCAATCCGTTGAAAGGAAAAAATATTTTCAATAGTCAGGGTTGTGTAGCCTGCCATAGTTTAAGCAAAAGCGAGAAAATGAAAGGTCCTTTTATGGGACAGATCGGCTCTATTATGAGCCGTGAGCAGATTGCAGAATCGATATTAAAACCTAATGCTTCAATTTCTCAGGGATTTGCTTCAGTAATGATTACCGCCAAAGGCGACCATACCTATATGGGCTTTATCACAGAAGAAACGGCTGCCAAAGTAGTGATTCGTAATATTGCAGGAGAAGTTTTTACCATCAAAGTGGGCGATATCCTGTCGAGAAAAGAAATGGAAACTTCGATGATGCCAGAAGGCATGGCCAATTCATTATCATATGAAGAACTGGCTTCATTAGTTTCTTTCTTATCTGAACAGAAAAAATAATTTCTCGTAGTAAAATTTGATAAGTATGATCTGTAACCCATGAAAAAAAATCAGCTTATCACAATTAGTTGTACCATCATAACCTTGTTTTGCTCAACGATAGCAGTAGGGCAAAGCAAGGAAATTGATTCAACTTTTAAGATGCCTTCGCATCCAAGGTTATTGATAAGCCATGACCTTGAGAAACAGATCTTAGAAAATGTAAAGCGCGACGCGAGGTTTAAACAAATCCATCAAGCCATACTATCTGAAGCTAATCATGTTTTAAATAAACCGGTATTAGAGCGGGTGATGATCGGCAAACGTTTGCTTGATGTATCAAGAGAAGCACTTAAAAGGATCTATTACCTCTCATATGCTTTTAGACTTAGCCATGATAAAAAGTATGTAGCAAGAGCAGAAAAAGAACTGCTTGCAGTTTCCGGTTTTAAAGATTGGAATCCAAGTCATTTTCTTGATGTTGGTGAAATGACAATGGCTTTGTCAATAGGTTACGATTGGTTATATCAGGATTTACCCCAATCAACAAGAAGTATAGTGGCCCTTGCCATTCTCGAAAAGGGAATACAGCCTTCAACAAATAATAAGTACAATAACTGGCTAAATATTACCAATAACTGGAATCAGGTTTGTAATGCGGGCATCTCGTTTGGTGCAATAGCTACTTTCGAAGAACACCCGGCCTTATCGGCAAAACTCATTAACCGGGCAATTAAAAGTGTAATCCTACCCATGCAACAATATGCGCCCGATGGTGCTTATCCGGAAGGTTATGGATATTGGGAATATGGTACATCTTTTAATGTCATGTTCATTAGTGCTTTGGGCGGTGTTTTTCATCAGGACTTTGGCTTAAGCACTGCGCCCGGTTTCCTTAAAACAGCTGATTATCTGGCTAATATGACAGCTCCTTCGGGCAAACCTTTCAATTATTCGGATAGCAGGGCGGTGGCAGAATTTAATCCCGCACTTTTTTGGTTTGCATCGAAACTGAACGACCCTGGTTTGCTTTGGGTAACTAAAAAACAGCTCGATGAACAAATGCCATTACAGAATAGGTTACTGCCATCAGCAATGTTGTGGGGAGCAAAACTATCGCTTAATGACATTCAGCCTAAAACTGCACACTTTTGGATCGGAAATGGCCCTAACCCCGTTGCTTTGATGCGAAGTTCGTGGACAGATCCGCTGGCTACTTTTGTGGGCTTTAAAGGTGGCTCACCCGGCGTTAGCCATGGTCATATGGATGTAGGCTCTTTCATCATGGAATCGCAAGGGGTGCGTTGGGCCATGGATTTTGGAATGCAGGAATACGAATCGCTCGAATCGAAAGGTATTAACCTGTGGGACAGTAAACAAAATGCAGCGCGCTGGAAAATATTCCGCTACAACAATCTCGCACACAATACCCTTTCAATTGATAGTACTTTTCAGCTTGTTAAGGGCAATGCTGCTTTCATCAGTAGCGCTGATAATGGCCTGTTTATGAATGCTGTTGCCGATCTGAGTAGCTTATATGCTGATAAACTAAAAAAATCAATTAGAGGGGTGGCCCTGATCAATAAAAAAACAGTACTGATCCGCGATGAAATAACCGTGGGAAACACTGATGTAACACTTCGGTGGTCTATGGTTACACCTGCTACAGTACACATTATTGATAAGCATACCATAGAATTAAGTTATAAAAGCAAAAAATGTTATCTCTTCGTGGATGCCCAAAGCGAAGTTAAAATGAAAACCTGGTCAACAGATCCGGGAACCGATTATGATGCTAAAAACCCGGGGACTTCTATTGTAGGATTCGAAGTAAGGCTCAAAGCTGATAGCGAAGAGGCCATATCAGTTTTTCTAGATGCCGGGAAACCATCACAAAAAAGCTTTTCTGCTAAACCAATAGCCAGCTGGCCAAAAAATAAATAAGCTTGGTAGCTGATGTGTTTTCAGCTTTACCTTCTAAGGCTTTATTTTACTGATAATTCTTTCTAAAAACCTGAGTTCGATTATTAAATCTCATTTTGTGGCGTTTTAATCAAGTTTTCTGTTAAGACGGTCGTCACCCTGAATTTATTTCAGGGTCTTTCACGCTAAAAAGATGCTGAAATAAATTCAGCAGGACGATAAAGCGGGATTAGGCGTAAATAAGATATAATTTTCAG
>NZ_JAUG01000140.1 GCF_000708285.2 Pedobacter borealis DSM 19626 | reverse complement strand
TCATTTTGTGGCGTTTTAATCAAGTTTTCTGTTAAGACGGTCGTCACCCTGAATTTATTTCAGGGTCTTTCACGCTAAAAAGATGCTGAAATAAATTCAGCAGGACGATAAAGCGGGATTAGGCGTAAATAAGATATAATTTTCAGCAAATAATTATCGAACTCAGGTTAGAAGCAATACTTTTATCGATAATGAGATTATTTTCTTCATTTTTTGTTTCGTTAATCCATAATAGAATATTTCAGAAACAGGTATTCCGCAGGTTTATCTATTGAAAATTCAATTTTCCCATCCAGTGCAGCTTTTTTTATTTGTGTTCTACCAGTTTCAACATTAGTGAATGTTACGGTTTTCCCCTTCAAAAATTTAAGCTGGACAACTTTTTTTAGTTCCTTATTGTGAAGTTCCCTGAATAACAACAAATAATTGGCCTTTTTATTGATTTCATTCAGCATCTGAAATCCAGTCCAGCTTTTATTATTCGGTTTGTCTCCAATAGGAAAAGTGTAACAATTAAAGATAGTTTCTCGATGCTTTTTGTATACGGTGATAAAATTCTTTAACTCTTTTTGTTCCTGAACATCCAGATTTTGGGCACTTTGGAAAAAACAAGGAATAAAAGGTACTCCCATGGCAAAACAGTAGGAATGACTATGTTGTGGTGCATCACTACGATCTGAATTAACCCGTTTGGGATTTTGCAACATAACTTGCAGTTTGTTACTGTTGAAATATTTTGTCATTTCCCAATTATGCATTAGTACGTTACTAGGAACCATGGTAAGGTGAGCAGGAAGGCTTTCTTGAATATTTTGAAAAAAAATACTTCCGTATTCTTTGAAATAATACCAACCATAACGAGGATCATCATATTCGGGACATAAGGAAAACTGTGTGTTCATCCAGGAGTGTTTCATAACATCGCGGTATTTTTTTATCCTATCTTCATAATCGGTACGTGTGGCCAAATGATCAAAGTCTGACTTCCATGATATAAATCCCAATTCATCAATATTTTTATTCAGCTCTTCGGTTGTAGAAAGTTTTGCGGTTACCCAAAGTCCCATTCGAACTCCATTCTTGTCTGCAGCATCTTTGATATCTTTCCAACCGTTGGTATATTTGGGAGAAAAGTTTTTGGCGCCTGGTCCTCCTCCACTTTTTTGCCAGCCATCGTCAATTTGTATTACATCAATACCCAATTTAGCAACAGCAGGGATTTCTTTCAAAACAAAGTCTTCTTTGGTAAATTGAGATCCATCCGGATTGGCCGGCCCCCAAGTATTACTAAGAATAAACAAGTCTCTTTCAGGAAACACAGGGTACCGGGCTCTATCAAACTGTTTCAATGCCAATTGCATACCGTCATTACCATGCGACCAAACAATCGTCCATGTTGCCCAACACGCTCTAAAACGATCACTAAGCACTTCATCTGGATTGAGGCCCCAACCACTTACCGATACCCCATTTGGACCACTATAGAAACTTCCTGTATTATGTGCGGCTTGGTTTACGGTTTTTGGCGACTCTTTAACAATGCAAACTCCATTTTGACCATTGTTGTACTCTACACTCATTCCACTAGCCCAATTGATATCTTCGGTAAGAAACAACGGAAAGCCAGTTACTACTTTTTCTTCCAACATATTGCGGCTTGAATCATATCTCCCACCAGGATTATTATAATACCCCCAGTATCTCCTTGAGTTTTCTACTGAGAAGTTGAGTGGCAGATATTCTGCTCTTGCTCCCGGAACTGACATTTTAAGTCCATAATCAATTCGTTCGCTTTCTGCTGTCCTTATTTTTTCAGGGCTGTATCCACTCAAAGCCTTAATTCTTAATTGTGTACGAATACCTGGTGCGTTTGGAAATACCCATATTACATGTTCAAGTACAAGTCCAGCATTGGCATATTTAATGGTAGATATTACTTCCAGATGTTGCGAAGAGAATCCACTGTCGTTAGCTTCTTTTACATTGATGTCAATCAATTCTGCAGATGAACCTTCAGATATGGCACCGGGCAAGTCCCAATCACATTTCAATTTGGCTTTTGGCATAGCATATTCCTTCCCAGTAAGCTGGTTTTTTAGGCTTGTACTTAACAAACCAAAACCTGTCCATTGCCAAGTTCTTTCTATTTTACCCGTTGAAACAACAATTTTATCTTTAGTGCAAACAACACTGGAGTTCAATAAATTTGCTTTTTTTTGTATTTGCCCTTTTGAACAAATACTTGCGAGCAAGCATAATGCGAGAGTAAATGTTTTTTGCATATATAAGTTCTTACCATTGACGATTAATTGTAGAATTGCCTTTTTAAAATTCTTCAATATATTTTAAATTTCAATTTTTATTAAATCTCTTAAAAAAGATTAATCTATAGACATTTTATACCTTGTTCAATCCGTTTTTGTATTGTATTTGGAGGGTGGATAACCGAACTGCTTTCGGAACTCCTTGCTAAAATATCTCCTATCGTTAAAGCCAACGGAATAGGCTACATCTGCAACATTCAGCTTATTTTCGGACAATAGCTGCTCTGCCCGTTTTAAGCGCTGCGATTTGATAAAATCGGTAATGGAAAGATCGGTGAGCGACTTTATTTTTCTGTATAGCACCGTCCTGCTCATCCCGATGCGGTCTACAAGGCCTAACACACTGAATTCTGGATCTTCCATATTATCTTCTATCACCTGCATCAGCTTGCTCAAAAACCTTTCATCAGGCGATTCTATCTCCAATTTACGTGGCGTGAGCATAATCTGCTTGATATATCGTTGCTTCAGGTCCTCCCTTACCTGTAAAAGATTCCTGATACTCAGTTCAAGCACCCTGATACTAAATGGCTTGGTAATATAAACATCAGCTCCAGCTTCCAGTCCGTCTGCCTGGTGCATATGGCTGGCCATCGCTGTAAGCATAATTACCGGAATGTGGCTGGTACGCTCCTCCTGTTTCAGCTTTTGGCATAATTCAAGCCCTCCCAGTTTTGGCATACTAACATCACTTACAATGATATCCGGAATGTTTGTTACAGCAACCTCCCAGCCTTCTAGTCCGTCTGCGCCTTCAATAATATGGTAACTAGCCTCCAGAGACTGCATAATGAAGGCCCGCAGCTCATCGTTATCCTCCACTACCAAAACCGTATGCCGCTGTTCTGGTACTGTTCTAGCAACTAACCCAACCGAGGAGTGATCATCTGGTTCGGGTATATTTACTACGGTCATCCCTATATCGCTATTTTCAGCAAATTCATCCTCGGTAAAGTGGTCTCTGCCTGGACGAAGCAAGAGGTTCACTCTTGTACTACCGTTTTTATCTCCTATGGCTTGTTCGCTCATTATTGAGATTTCTCCTTTATGCAGTTCCACAATGTTTTTAACAAGCGCCAGTCCTATTCCCCAGCCTTCAACAGCCGACTGGCCCGATCTCACCTGGTAGAAATTAGTAAATATTTTATCCCGTGCCTCTTCAGGAATTCCAATTCCGTTATCGGTTATCGTAACATTGGCATAACCATCATGAACTGTTAACGAAAAGGTTATTTTACCACCATCTGGTGTATACTTAAAGGCATTTGAAAGGATATTATTAAATACTTTCTCCATCTGGCCTGCATCGTAAAAAATAAAAACTTGTTCTGCTTCACTTTTGAAACAGTAATCTATATCTTTCATCTCCGCAAGCCCTTTAAAAGTATTATAGATATTGCGGCAGAATGCAACGAGATCATTTTCAGCAACCTGTAACCTAACGTTTCCACTTTCTATTTTCCTGAAGTCCAGCAGCTCTCCTACCAGGCGCAATAAACGTTCGGTATTTCTCTTTATGCCCACAATAGACGACTGGACAGGATGATTATCTTGTGCATACCGCTTCAACTTCTCAAGAGGAGCAAAAATCAACGTTAGTGGGGTACGTATCTCATGAGAGATTCTGGTAAAGAAATCCAGTTTCATCTGATAGAGTTCTTGCTGCCGCTCATTATTCAAATGTTCATAATAAAGTTGCGATTTCAACTGTTGTTGCCTTCGGGTAAAGCGAAGCACAAGGAAAAGCACGGTACTTCCTGCCGTAAAGTATAAAAGGTAAGCCCACCAGGTTCGCCACAAAGGTGGGAGGATATTTATCTCCAGTACAGCCGGCTTATTATTCCAAAGCCCATCGTTATTGCTCCCCTTTATCAGGAACTTATATTTCCCCGGAGAAAGGTTTGTATAGGTGGCCGACGGTATATCCACATAGTTCCAGTCCTCTTCGAGTCCTTCTAGTTTATAGGCATACTTGTTCCGCTGAGATTGTATGTAACTGAGGGCCGCAAAATCGATGGTAAAAATATTCTGATCTGCATCAAATGTGATTGATTTTGAGAAGTTGATATCATTTGTCAAAATCTTATCAGGGCCGCCAATAGCCACTGGTTTGTTGAACAACTTCAGCCCTGTGAAGGTCATTTGCGGTAGGGCCCTATTCTCGCTGATGTCTTTAGGTGTAAAAGTAACCAATCCGTTAAAGCTGCCAAAATACAGTCTGCCATTCATGTCCTTATACGCAGAGTTTAGATTGAACTCGTTAGACGGCAGGCCATCGGAAGTATTATAGGTCTTAAAGGACCGCTGACGATGGTCAAATTTAGTAAGCCCCTTGTCGCTGCTGATCCAAAGGTTGCCCTCATCGTCATCCAACAGATTGGTAACATTATCACTTGCCAGCCCATCTTTATGAAAATAGGTCGTGAACGAATGCGTTTTCGGATGGTAGAGGCTCAGCCCATCGCGCAGAGTACCGATCCAGATGTTTCCATAGCGATCCTCTCTTATACTAGTGATCCGCACCGCCTGGTGACTACTCTTACTTTCATTCCCTTTAAACAATATCCTGAGCTGTCTTGTTCCATTGCTGAGCATGTTAAGACCACCAAGGGTGCCCACCCAAAGGTTTCCCTTTGAATCAGAGTAGACTACACTGATATAGCTATTGCACAACTTTTGCCCTTTTCCAAGCAGCTCCTCAATACGCCTAAAAGCTTGATCCTTGGGATCGAAAACATATAGTCCCTTGGAGACCGTGCCTACCAATAAACGCCCAGCACTCCAGCCACTTATACTGGTTACGTAGCCTTCGGTTAGCGCATTTGGCTGTCCGGGATGAGGTGGATAATGTTCGAATTTTCCCGTCGATGGCACAAAAAGATCAAGCCCCCCTTCGTATAGGCCGATCCAGATCCGACCTATACTATCCCGATAAATGGCCTTTATCGTATTATGGCCAAGACTTGAAAGATCGAGTGGATTGTGTATATATTTTTTAAAAAGACCTGTTTTGACGTTGAAATAGTTTAGTCCCTGTCCTTCAGTACCGATCCAGAGGTTTCCGAGCCCATCAGGTGCGATTACGCTGATCATATCACTGCTGATACTGTTCCTGTACTTGCTATATCTATATGTCGTAAAAGGAATGGAGCCGGGATGTACCACGTTAACGCCACCGAACATGGTGCCCATCCACACCGAACCGCAGTCATCCTCATAGATGTCCTTGATAGAATTGTCCTTCAGGCTCTTCCGGTTCTCTGGATCATTCCTGTATACCTCAAAGCAAAACGTTTTCGGATCCAGGATATTCATACCATTCATCGTCGCCACCCATAGCTTGCCGTTCCTACCGGATATGATTTTGCGAATATTATCGTTGCTTAATCCATTTGGATTTAGTACATTATACCTGAAGTGAACGAATGAGTGCGATTCAGGCACGAAAAGGTTTAGTCCATCAGTTTCCGTTCCTATCCATAGTCTTCCCATCGGGTCGGCTACGATTGCCTTGATCGAATTCCCGCTAATGCTTCCAGGATCTCCCACCTGGTGAAAAAAGGATGAAATTTCATAGCGTCCGTTCTTCACATACATCCGACTAAGCCCTTCTGTAGTACCTACCCAGATATTACCATCCCTATCTTCAAAAATACAATAGATCGAATTGCCAGCTAGGCCATCCTTTTTGTAAAACTTTCTGAACTTTCTAGAAGAAGGATTTTCGAGCAGGTTAAGCCCCATGCTCGTGCCAAACCATACCCCGCCCTTACGATCAGTAAACATACAAAATACTTTGTTATCACTAATTGAACTCGTAATGTTTTTATTGGAAACAAAGCGCTCAAAAGCGTCTTTTTCTGGCAAATAGCGGTTTAGCCCATTTTGCGTACCTATCCAGAGATTTCCATTACGGTCTTCTCCGATTGCACGGATAAAATCATCTGAGCTTATCGTTCTTGGATCAACCGGATTCGTCCTGTAGACCTTTACCCCTCTGCCGTCATACCGGTTCACACAATCATGTGTACCAAACCACATATAACCCCGCCTGTCTTTGAAGATCGACAATACACTACTCTGTGAGAGACCATTGCTAACAGTCAGGTGATCGAAAGAAAGCTGTGCAGAAGCGTTATAAAAAGAAAGCAGACATAACACCAATAAGCACAGGCTAGTGATCGGTTGTACACTTAAAAATTTCTTCATTCAATATAGTCAAAACACGGAAATAGATGTCAACTAAAATAGGCTTTTCCAAGCTTTTTTCCTAGTTGCTCAATATTTCCTTAAGTACTGGCCCTATGGACTTTAAAACATTCGGCTATGATTTTCCAATCGCTGATAAAGACTTTACTGATGCAAAGGCACCTAGTCAGAAGAGCAATACCTAATCATTAAGGAATGGTTAAAACGGAAGAAAAAGCAACCACTGTATTTCAGAGGGGCTATTTTATCAAAATAATGGACAGCATTACTGCTGGCCATTATTGCCCCCAACTTTTTTGCTTGATCCTCTGGTAACCTGAAAGAGGAATCATTTTTGTTTTGCTTGAAGCATCCAGATTTTCCCAGAGCCATGGTGCACGATTAAATGCCAAGGCAATGTAATACGCATTTACCAACTGCTGACCAGCTATATCAAAGCGCATAAAATCTCTGGCAGACGAGTCTAATGCATTATGCAGCCCTTGAAGTGCCCATTTCCGATACCTATCGCACATTTCTTTTTCGGATGTTATCCCCGTATTTAACCTATCGTGTGGACACATCTTTTGTTAATTCTATATTTGTTTTTTAGTAAACATTCATTATGCGGTCGTCATGCTGAATTTAGTTCAGCATCTTTTTTACCACTAGCGA
>NZ_JAUG01000139.1 GCF_000708285.2 Pedobacter borealis DSM 19626 | reverse complement strand
CCCCCCCTCAATACCCCACAGCCCAAGGCAGGATCAAGCGGGCGTGCTGGGATAAGCCAGGGTAAGAGCCTCGATACTGCCGCAATTAAGATTTCCGTAGGTTTTTACAAGAAAAGATGCAAGCCTTGATTTTTGGTTACCTTTTTATCAAGAAAAAGGTAAGAGCCCCTCGGCGGCGGCGAGCCGAGGCAAGCCCGAGCCTGGGGCAAAACCTGCAATTATCATTCTGAACGCAGTGAAGAATCTTCGGTAAAAGACCCTTCGTGCCTCAGGATGACAGAAAATTGTTAGAAGCAAAAATGATGGAGTGACTGCCGTATCAATCTTTTTTCGACCGTATTATAGCGAGCGCATTAAACCCCTATCCCCTTACCTGTACCTTTCCCCTAAAAGGGAAAAGACCAGATTCCCAACAGTATAGGAGGCCAAAATTTATCAACATCCAACCTAAATACCAAAGAAATATATAAATTTATATTTTAATGCCTTACTCCACAAGCTTTTAACAAAACAAACTACTAAAATTAACCTCATTCTAATACTGAATTAATATTCTACGCTTATTTTCGTAACCTAATCATTCTATATGGCGCTACAATTACTCCAATAAAGCTTTCCAGCTAAAAAAATCGTTGTCAGGCAAATGATTTTCGCACAATTGCTATAGGTATTTGCCCTGCAGTGATGATGATTTGCGCTGAATGATCAAAAATCTTCTAATTACAATCCTTATTATTCTATATGGCAAAACGCTAATCTGATCATTCGAATCCTCGCGGGACCGTTCCCGAAAAATAAAGCAATTACGCTTAATCCGCTTCGCTAACTTATTCAAAAAGATTAATTCATCATTTCATATCCCTAAAAAATTTATATGAAAAAACTTTTACTATTATGTTCCACAATGCTTTTGGCAACTTCGTTGTTTGCCCAAAGTTTTAACGGAACCTACAATTTCAGTAGTGTTTCTACCACTACAGGTAAAACGGACCCTACCCCAGTTCCAACCGCAACTGGAGTTACTTTCGGTTCTTTTACGGCTAATGGAGCTGTTTCCGCAAACCCTAACGCAGCTGTAAGGTTTTCTTTCACCAGTCAGCCTACAGGCGCAACCAATGCCAGTGATGTTTTTACCGGCACAATAGATTTAACCAAGTATTACGAAGTAACCATCACGCCTGTTACAGGTTACACCCTAAACATTACGGGGATTAAATTCACCCTGCAACGTTCAGGAACCGGGATCAGGCAATATAGTGTACGATCGAGCAAAGACAGTTATGCGGCTAACTTACCAGCCGCTGTATCGCCTGCCAATACAGATCTTCAGGTTGTAACAGGAAACATATTTCAGGTACTGGATGCGGCAACAGCTGCTGAGGTTGGCAGTACCATTACCTTAACAGGTTTTACCAGCATTTCTACAGCAACTACCTTCCGTTTTTATGGTTACAATGCCGAAGCTGCCGGAGGTACATTTAGTATAGATGATGTAGTTATTTCCGGATCTGCAGTTTCTGGTACAGACAATACCCCTCCTGTAAATACGGCCTCATACCCAAAAACATCAAATATTACCTCAACCTCTTTTAACCTTACCCATAATATCGATGAGCCGGGTAAAACTTATTATGTTGTTACCGCATCAGGCAGTCCAGCGCCAACACCTGCACAGGTAAAAGCTGGATTAAACGGAAGTGGTACCGCAGCAATTAAATCTGGCGCTTTGATCAATGCAGCCAATACAGATGTTAGTACATCCATTACCGGATTAACCGCAACTACAAATTATGCCGTGTACGTGGTGGCAGAAGATGGTGCCAGCACGCCTAATTTACAAACTTCAGTTACACTCCTAAATGTAACAACACTGGGCTTGGCAGACGTTACCCCACCGGTAACCGCAGCAACTTACCCCAAAACCACAACGGTTACCACTACCTCAGTAGCTTTTGCAAACAACATTAACGAAGCAGGCACCACTTATTATGTGCTAGCCCTTTCGGGTGGAACCGCGCCAACACCTGCACAGGTGAAAACCGCACAGGATGGAAGCGGATCTGCAGCTTTAAAATCGGGATCATTTGCCAATACGGCCAACACCGATGCCAGTGCATCCATCACCGGTTTAACAATTGGTACCGGTTATACCTTATATGTTGTGGCACAGGATGCAGCTGGCAATTTACAAACCACAGTTGCCACGGTAGATGCTACCACTGCTAATCCTCCTTTGGTAAGCGCACCCGTAATCATCAGTCAATATTACGAAGGCACTTCTGTAAACAAATGGATCGAATTAACCAACCTGAGCAATGCGCCGATCAATACCGCATCACCACAGTTAAAATTGGCTTTATACAATATTTCGGGCGATGCGGGTAACATCAACATCACTGGTACACCATCGCAAACTGTAAATTTAAACTTTACCATCCCGGCCCATGGCTCCGTACTTTTGGGCAATACGGGCAATAGCACGAGTGAAGTTCCATATTTAACCCCAGCTAGTGCTATACTGAACAGCAACACCGTAATCAACTTTAACGGTAACGATGGTGTGGCCCTTTTAGATGCCAATAACAACATTATCGATGCTTTCGGTCAGGGGGTTAACGCCAAAGATGTTTCTTATGTAAGAAGTTTGAATGTAACCGCACCCAGTCCTGTTTATGTAGACGACGATTGGACCAGAACACCACTGGCTACCGTTCAAAATGCCATTGATGATGACGATGCCAATAGATTGGGTGTACATTTCCCACCTAACTTACCTGCCTGCGCCGCGCCAAGCAGCCCTGCAACCGCGTTGGTTTTTAGTGCTGTAACCACAGGCAGCATCACCGCTACTTTCACTAAATCGGCCGATGCAAACGAATACCTGATCATCAGAAGTTTAAATGCCACTTTAAGCGCACTTCCGGTTGATGGTACGGCTTATGCCATTGGCTCTGCTTTTGGTGGGGGCATGGTAATCAATAAAATTGTAAACAATACCTTTACCGATAACAATTTAAACAGTTCTACTACTTACAATTATTTTATTGTTCCGTTAAACAACCTTTCTTGTACCGGCGGACCGAAATATTTAACCACCAATATTTTAACCGCAGCACAAAGCACTAAAACCTTATTGCCTTGTGCCACTCCAACAGCACAGCCTACAGGTTTTACCATTACTTCTGCTAACTATAACTTTATTCAGGCTTCTTTCACCGCCGCCAGCGCAGCTGATGAATACCTGGTGGTGATGAGTACCAGCAACACCTTAACCGCAGCACCGGTAAACCAAACGGTTTATAATGTAGGCGATGCTTTAGGTGACGGTATCGTGGTGAAAAGAGGAACGGGCACTTCATTTATCAGAAATGGTTTAACCCAGAACACCAATTATTACTTTTTCACCTATGCGGTAAACAGTGCCTGCAGCGGTGGCCCTTTATATTTAACTACACAGCCCCTTTTAGGAAACTTTAAAACCGGTATCCTTGATGTAAACAAACTCAATTTCTATTATGGTAACTTACACAGTCACAGCAGTTATTCTGACGGAAATAAAGACGATTTAACCAAAAAACCAGAAGATGATTATGCTTTTGCCAAAACGGCGATGAAACTCGATTTCCTTGGAATATCAGAACATAACCATACACAGGCAGGCATGTCTTTGGCCAACTGGCAACCGGGTATTATTGCAGCCAAAAATGCAACCACTTCTACTTTTGTTGCTTTGCACGGTATGGAATGGGGCGTAATCAGTGGCGGCGGACACGTAATTGTGTACGGGATCGATTCACTGATCGGCTGGGAGCCCGGCGAAAACCAGATTTATGTACCTAAAAGTACTTATACCGGCCCTGCGGGTTTATTCAGGATCATTAACCGCCATGGTTTAAATGCCGTAGCTACTTTGGCTCACCCTAATACTACCGATTTTAACAACATCTCGGCCACTTACGATTTAAGTGCCGATAGCGCCATTGTAGGTGCAGCATTAGAAAGTGGTCCTGCATTTTCGACCAATGTTACCTATTCCGATCCCGCCAGCTCAATGAGTTATTTAAGCTATTATAACCGTATGCTGGCTAAGGGTTATCACCTTGGTGCAACCATCGATCATGATAACCACAATTTAACCTTTGGTAAGCACACCCGTGCGCGGTTGGTGGTATTGGCTCCTGCCCTTACCGAGAACGATTTATTGGATGCCATTAAAAAGATGCGTTTTTATGCTTCAGAAGATTCGGCCGCGAAAGTCGTTTTCACCATCAACAAACAGCCGATAGGAAGCGTATTTAAAACCGCTGGTGCACCACAGATCTCGGTGAGTTCGATGACCACAAGTGCCGTAACCAGCATTAAAATTTTATACGGCACACCTGGAAGCGGTACCAACCCGGTAGAATTAACCACCAGTGCAACCGCAAGTTTAACCTATACCGATAATGCCCTGGCCAACCTGGCTACAGGTTATTATTATGCTGATATTGTAGAGGCAGACGGAAGCCGGATCATTACCTCGCCCATCTGGTACACCAGGGATGATGCAACCGTTAAGAAAGACCAGAACATTACCTTTACCGCCACCAGAACCGCTACTTATGGCGACCCAGATTTAGTTGCAGGGGCTACGAGCGACAATACTACCATTAACATCGAATACACCAGCAGCGACACCAACATTGCCACCATCAGCAATAACGATATCCACATTGTAAAAGCAGGTACGGTAACCATTACGGCCAATCAACCGGGCGATACTTTCTTTAACCCGGCAGTTGCCAAACAACAAGTATTAACCATTACCCCTAAAGCCATTGCGGTAACCGCAGATGCCAAAACCAAGCTAGAAGGAACAGCTGATCCCGCATTTACCTATGTTTCCAGCCCTGCATTAATCGGTACCGATGCTTTTACAGGAGCATTAAGTCGTGTGACGGGCGAAACCGCAGGCGATTACGCCATTCAGCAGGGAACGCTGGCTTTAAGTAGCAATTACACCATCAACTACAATGCTGCCAATCTTCATATTAACGCCAAACCAGTTGCCGCACTAAGTGCCAGTGTTGCTGTTCCACAAAACGCCACTGCTCCGGTTATTACCTTTAGTGCAACTGCAGGCACAGCACCGTTTACATTTACTTATAACATCAATGGAGGTAACACCCAAACGTTGAGGGCTACAAGCAATACCGCAACAGTAACGGCACCTACCAATGTGATGGGCACATTCGTTTACACCATCACCAACATTGCCGATGCTTTTAGTGCACAGGCGCAAAATGTCTCAACCACGGTAACGGTTCGTCCCTTACCGGTAGCCACCATTGCAGGTAATACATCCGTATGTAACTTCGGTTCATCACCAAACATTACCTTCACGGGTTCGGTTGGCACAGCACCTTACACCTTCACTTATACCGTAAATGGAGGCAGCAACCGTACCGTAACCACCAACTCTACTACCGCTACTGTTAGTGTACCAACCAATTCAACAGGTACATTTACCTACAATTTAGTAAGCGTGACTGATGCTTACGCTACCCAAACGCAAACCGGAACAGCCACGGTAACGGTAAATGCCCTGCCAGTGATTTCCATCAGCAGCAGCAAAGGTTTATCGATTTCTAAAGGCGATGCTATTATTTTAACGGCTACCGGTGGTACGCAATACAGCTGGACAGGCTCGGATATCCTTAGCGGACAAAACACTTCAGCCTTAACCATCCGACCGAAACAAAGCGGTACATACCGTGTTACCGTAAGCAATGCAAGTGGTTGTGTGAGCGATCAAAGCATTGCCATTACCGTAATAGATGATTATAAACTCGAAGCCAGTACTGTAGTTACGCCGAATGGTGATGGTTATAACGATAAATTTATCGTGAAGAACATCGATTATTATCCAAACAATACCTTGAAGATATTCGATAAGGCCGGGCGGATTTTATACACCAAACATACCTATGCCAACGATTGGGACGGAACCATAAATGGTAGTCCGCTGAATGAAGGCACCTATTATTACATCATCGATTTAGGTAACAGCATAGGCACTTTTAAAGGTTACATCAACATCATTAGAGACTAATTACAGGCATGAGAGCAATTACAAAAAACATAAAGCAAATGCGTCGCGTAACGTTTCTATTTGCTGCAAGCACATTATTTTTAGGTTCCGTTAAAGCACAGATCCTTCCACTCAATGCACAATATTTCCAGAACCGTTACCTCGTTAACCCCTCAATGGCCGGTATAAACGAAGGTTTTAACATCAACGGAAGTTTCCGCAAGCAATGGTCTAACATTCCAGGTGCCCCCATTACACAAAGTGTAACCTTAGATCAGCAGGTAAACAAAGTAGGCTGGGGCGTAAACATCTACAACGAGAAATCGGGCGGTATACAGCGCACTAAAGCCGTTGGAACCTTTGCTTACCACCTGCCGCTAAACAACGATGATCAGAAATTAAACTTCGGGATCTCTTTTGGCGCAAGTCAGGACAAACTGGATTTAAGCAGTGTAAGAAACAGCGACATTAACGACCCATCCATTGCCCGTTTTAACGACAGGGGTTATTATGTTGATGGCGATTTCGGGATCTCTTATACCTCAAAAGGATTAACCGTTGAAGGTGCCGTACCGAACATGCGTTCCGTTTTTAGGAAAGACGATTTAAACTTTGCCGATAAACCAACGTTTTATTCGGCGGTGAGTTATATGTTCATGCTGGGATCAGGAATAAACGGAATAAGCCTGGAGCCTAAAGGTGTTTTCAGGGGCATCAAAAATTACGAAAATTTATGGGATGCTGGTTTAAATGCAAATTTTGCCAACGATAAACTGTACGTAATGGCCATGTACCACAATACCCAAAACGCCACCTTTGGTTTCGGCATGAATTACAAATCGACCTTATATTTTATAGCTTATTACAACACCGCAACTTCGGCAATCAGTGGTTATACCGATGGCGATTTTGAAGTGAATATCAGGGTAAATATTGGCAAGAAGCCTTAATTTAAACGACTGTCGTCATCCTCGCGCATGCGGGGATCTTAATGCAACAAAACGAAAAGCCGCAGATCTAAGTATCTGCGGCTTTATTAATTGATCGCATTCCCACCGATCCGCCTTAACCCCTATCCGCCTATCGGCACCTTTCCCCTAAAAGGGAAAGGACTAAAATACAAATTATCGCGTCCTGCAATATGCCCCATGCGACCTGCACCATGCTATCCGGCCTAGCAGATTTTCGCAGGAAAAAGCACGGAAATCTGTGCA
>NZ_JAUG01000138.1 GCF_000708285.2 Pedobacter borealis DSM 19626 | reverse complement strand
AATCGAACTCAGGTTTATAGTAAATTTTAGTTTTTTGGAAATGAACAGTCCAGTTCTTTTGGCGGGCTTCAGTCCCGCTCTCCGTTCCTTCCGGTGAAGAACCGGAACCACTTCGATCAGGTTTAGTTACAAGGGTTAAATGTCTTTGGCTTCATTTCATGAGCAAACTTTTCTAGTGTTGGTCAGGATTTGCAATCCTGATCAGTAACGTTATTATAAGGATTGTAAATCCTGAATTCGAGAGTCGGGATTTTAAATCCCGACTAACTAGGACAAAATGCCTTTTGGCTCCATACCAGGAGCAAGCCATTCGGTTATAAACCTGACAAAAGCGAGCATCCCGATTTAAGCACGATTCTTTTATTTTTATTGTGTTGCTTGCTTGTTTCACAGGTTTCATCGGGATAAAGCGGATGGCAGGGCTTCATTTGCCAAGAACCACAAGCTATTCGTTTTCAAATTAAACTTATAATAATTTAATTATTTGTAAATCAGTGCTTTATTGTTTTAAACTGATTTTTCAGTAATATAACTTGTTTTTTAGTTGTAAAACTGAAAAATAAGTTATAAGTTTGGGTATGGAAGAATTAACCAAAGCGGAAGAGCGCATTATGCAGGTTTTATGGAAACTGCAAAAGGCATTTGTGAAAGATGTTATCGACGAACTGGAAGAAGAACCTAAGCCACCTTACAATACCATTTCCTCAATTGTTAGGCTTTTAGAGAAGAAAGGCTATGTTAATTATAAGGCCTATGGAAAAACTTACGAATACTTTCCGGTGATTACAAAAGATGAATATGCCAAAACTACCTTTTCGAAATTGTTTTCAGGTTATTTTGATAATTCTCCAACCAGCCTTTTATCGTTTATGGTAAAAGAAGAAAAACTAAGTGAAAAGGATATAGAAGAAATTAAAAAGATCATTAACCAAGATCCAAAGTCATGATTTTAATTTACTTATTAAAGGTATCGGCCTGTACCATAATCTTTTTTGCAGCCTATCAGTTTTTACTGGCTAAACTCACGTTTTTCAACCTGAACCGTGCTTATTTATTAATGATGCTGGTGTTGAGTTTTAGTATTCCGGCAGTTACCATCGAAAACCGTCAGGAAGTAATGGTAGCCAGCCAGGAGATTCCGGCGAAAATAGCTTATAGCAACGATGGTTTTGTTGAACGGAATTTTGTAGATGAAGGTAATGCTGCTAACGCTAACATAAACTGGGATCAAGTACTCATGTATGGTTATTGCTTGGTTTTGGCAGCTCTTGTTTTTAGAATGCTTTTTATGATGATACGCATCCAGATACAATTGCGTAAACATGCCATAGATAGGAGCGGGGCCGTTATCCTAGTCGATGCGGAATCAACCATAAAAAACTGTTCTTTTTTTAACCAGATTATTGTCGACTCCTCTTTGCAGCACGAAGAAAAGAACCTGGTAATTAAACACGAATACGTTCATGTGAAGCAGTTGCATACTGTCGACAAACTTTTAGTCAATTTGGTTACGGCAATCCTTTGGTTTAACCCCATTATTTATTTCTGGCGGAATGCCATCGATCATAACCACGAATTTCTGGCCGACCATGAAACTTCTAAAGTTGCAGATAAGAAAGTTTATGCTTCCCTGCTCTTAAACCTGGCTATGCCAGCTAAAAATTTAGCCATTAATAGTTTTAGTAAACTTCCACTAAAAAATAGAATCATGATGTTGTATAAAGAACCAAATGCCAAGCTGCAAAAGCTTGCCTATTTAGCCATTGTTCCGGTTTTAATGATCTGCTGTATGGCATTTATAAACCGAAAAGAAATTATTGTTGAGAAAATATTAGCAGGAAACCAGGCTTCTGCGGATGCGCCGACAAAGCCAAATGTTTATGCGATGAACTATTTAAATAGCAATATTAAGGTTAATCCAAATACTGCTTTTAATGAAATAGAACCTACATTGGTTATTGATGCCGGCCACGGCGGAAAAGATGGAGCTGTAAGTGCCCTAGATGGACAAAAGGAAAAAGACCTAAACCTAAGGGCGGTAAAAATCCTAAAGGAAGAGGCTGCAAAAAGAGGGATTAAGGTAATATTAACAAGAAATTCTGACCAGTTTATTTCACTTCGCGATCGTTTACCAAAACAAGAGGCTACGGCTTTTATTTCCATCCATCATAATGCAACACTTGCAAATGCGGCTGTACCTTTCGGTGGTATTGAAGTTTATGTTTCGAAACTGAACAGCAATATTAAAACTGCGGAAGATCTGGGGGCGGGAATTTTAAGCAATTTGAAACAGCTTAAAGGGATGGAAGTAAGAGATTCATTAAAAAACGCAAACCTTTTGTTGCTCCGCGAATCTAAAATACCTGCAGTTTTAATTGAGCTTGGAAATATATCCAACAGCAAAACTCTTGATTACATCAATCAGGAGAAAAATATCCGAAGGATCAGTAACCTGATTTTAGATGGATTTGTAGCTTTTTCGAAACGGGGTTGTTAATTAATTATAGCTATGGAATGGTTAACCTACCTGCTCAAAGTTACCGCCTGTACGGTGTTATTCTTTGGCTTCTACCTGCTGGTTTTAAGAAAACTGACTTTCTTTAAAATCAACCGCTTTTATTTGCTGGCCACGCTGTTGCTTAGTTTTATTATTCCGGCTTTGCAGTTCGAAGTTAAGCGCGAAATAATAGTAGTGGAAACTGAGGCTCCGGTTAATATACCTGAAATAAAACCCCTAACTCAAGCACCTGTTCAGCTTATTCAGCCCATTATGGTGAAGTACCAGCCAGAGGTAAAGTCTAAAATCGACTGGGTGGTGGTGATGTATTACGTTTATGGTAGTACAGCTTCACTTTTATTATTGGCCTGTTTATGGCAATTACTCGGTTTACTTAAGTATACTGGTAGGTACACTAAAAATAGCGATGGCCTAAAGCTGATTACCAAAACAGAAGGTTTTACCAACTGCTCTTTTTTTAACTATGTTTTTATAAATGATGCGGATTTAAGTGCGACCGATTTATCAGTTTTGCTCAAACACGAACAGGTTCATGCCAGGCAATACCATTCTATAGATAAAATTATTTTAATGGTTTTTAAAGCAGTTTTGTGGTTTAATCCTGTTGTTTACTTATATGATAAAGCCTTAGAGCAGGTACATGAATATGAGGCAGATGAAATCACTTCTACAGATTATGGGAATGAGGCATACGCTAATCTTTTATTAAAACTGGCCATAGCCAAAAGTGATACGCCGCTGATCCACAACTTTATTAAAAGCCCAATTAAAGGGCGCATTAAAATGTTGTTTAACCAAAAATCAAAAAATATGAAAAAGCTATTTTATGTATTGGCATTGCCGATATTACTGGGGCTGGTGTATGGCTTTACAGTAAAGTATGTTGATGTTGCACGTTCCAACAAGGTTGAAAGCAAGCGATTGCACCTTGATTATTCCAATGGGAAATGGGTAAAAGGTACAGTTGTGGAAACTAGTAAAGATCTTCAATCATCATTTTTTACGCTAAAAACTATAGATAAGATTTATACAATATCATCAGGATTTGTTGACATAAAAATTAAAATTGGTGATGAATTAAATGTTTTTGTTGCGCCCAATTTGATACCTCCCCCTCCAATTGGCGAGCCAGATAGATTTAAGAAATTCGAAAACACTTATATGCCAAAAGCAATAAAAAATATGGATGGTCATATCGTATTCGAATATGAAGATTATCATACTTGGAGGAAATCGGCTAAATATGCAAACCTTTTATCAGAGGCAAATAAGATCAGAGGCAAAAAATTAAACGGCATAATTGAGCAAGTTCATTATTTTGGTGTAGCAAAAATTGCAGATGGAATAATTTTAAAAGTTGACGAAAAATTCTACCGAGTTTATATTGAGCCCAAAATTATGAAAACTTTAATACTAAAGCCTGGCGAAAATTTGGGCGTAATTGTCAACAAAGTTGATGTTTGGCAGGACAGCAAATATCCTGTTATAATAGTAGAACCCAAAAAATTGAAAGCAGCTAAAGTTAAAACCAAAATAAATGAAAAACCATTACAATTAATAGGTTCTGATAAGCTAAAAGATAATGCCAAAGCTTTAGGACCAGTTAAGCCTAGAATCATCTCGTTTTCTAAAATGACTGGCGATACTAAGAATAAAGTTTTTTATATGGAAAATGCAGTTATCGATATTACCAATTGTAGATTAGAAGCCAAATATGTAGAATTGGATCAAGTTAATGGTAAAATGATTGCCAAAAATGGAGTATTAAAAGCCAATGAAGGTGGATCTGCAACTGCTGAAATTTTTGTTTTTAATTTGAAAAATGGAAACTATAATGCCGGAAATGGCAATGAGACTTTTAAGCTTTCTAAAAGACTTGATGCTGACCAATAGCTATTGTAGAGAATAAGAGGGTCTTTAACCAAAGCAGATAATAAAGTGAAAACGAATGTAAGTTACAGTATCCGGGAATTCTGTTAAAATGCAGGGATAAATCAATTGTTACGCTTTGTGGCAAAGCGAAATTGGATTATAAGAATTTTAGTATCTCAGCAGATGAAGCTACCTATAAACCTGAGTTCGATAATTAAATACTGATTTGATTATCTAAACTCAGTGTTGGGTTAAGTCGGTCGTCACCCTGAATTTATTTCAAGGTCTTTCCTGCCAAAAAAGATGCTGAAACAAGTTCAGCATGACGATGGGGTTAGGAATAAACCTTGTCTGATAGTTATTTTTACAATTTAATAATCGAACTCAGGTTATAACAGAAATACAGAAAAAATAACGGCTAAAAATCTTACCCTTCGTAATAAAGTAACCGGAATAACGATGCTTGGCTCTTATGGTGAATTTGATATTAATGGAAAAGCTGAGGTTTGGCAGGGCAATAAATAGGGAGGTAGTTGCGTGTTTCCGAGGATGAAGGCCTAATTGAAAGATTCTTCACTACGTTCAGAATGACAAACCATGATAAAGCTCCATCCGCTAGCTAAAACGCTTCCGCCAAACTGATATAAAACCCTGCCTGGCGTTTTTCGTTTGGCAATTTTTCGCCTATACCATAATCTACCCGAACACTCAAACCTTTTGCCGGATCGAAAAAGTAGCGACCGCCAACACCAAAGTTTGGTTTTAGCCCATCGCCGTTAAACTGACCATTTGCGAATACTTTACCTGTACCCGCAAAAGCTACAATGCCAAAACGGTTCATAAAACGGTAGCGGATTTCGGCCTGAGCGGCCATCAGGTTTTCGTCACGGTAGCGGCCACTGTAGTAACCGCGCATCATCTGGTCGTTGCCTAACTGTTGTAACAGGTAAAATGGGGTGCTTTTGCTTTGGATGGTATAAAAAATACCCTGTACGCCTAAAACCACTTTTGGTGCCAGGCTAAAGAAACCACGGAGATCTAGCTTAATCTGTGAGCCATTAAAACTTTCACCGCCAAAAAAATCGGGTGCATATTGATAGGTTGCCCTACCAAAAAAGCCTTTTGTTGGATAATTATTGCTGTTCCGTGTATCGTAACTTTGCGATGCACCGATCCAGGCTACTGATCCACCATCTTTATCTAAAATCTGAGGATTTGTACTGTAAATGCCACCAACCTCCTTATCTATAAAACGGTAATTCTCAAAACCAAGCGAAACACCTGTATAAGCCTTCGGTAAGGTGTTCATTTCCGCATCGAAAAGTGTTTTAAAAATCCTTTGGTCTAATTTATCTTCATCTGCCTTTATTGCATTGTTGCCAATACCATAAAAATTAAATGGTTGATTTTTGAAACGGATATCACCAATAAAATGATATTTGTTCCCTTTGGTCCAGGCATCGCCCTTAAGCATAAAATTAGCTGTCTTTTTGGTAGAATAGGTTGTGTTCAAGGCGAAGTTGGAACTGCGGTTCAGCGTGTCTTTACGGTCTATGTAAAATGAATAAATGGCACCAACACCAAATTCAAACCCTGTTTCCTGGCTATAGCCAAAAGCCGGCAGGGGTAAAAAGCTGGCTTTGCGGGTAGTGTCTTTTTCGTTCGAGAGCATCTTTTTAATCAATTTCATCTGTCCAAACGAACTTCCTGAAATGAGCGCAAGTAAAATAATTAGATAATATTTTTTCATTGTCACAAAGAAAAGGAAATTTAGTTATAGTTCACTCGTTCATTGGTCATTTGTTCATTGGTACTGCAAAGTGCCAATTATTGGTTAATCGGTTAATTGTTTAAAACGGTTAACTGGTTATGGATGCCTTGTAATGAATGTTACTTCAAGTGCTTTTCAAAAAAAGATCCTTCGACTACGCTCAGGATGACAATCGCGAGGGAAATCGGTTAATCGTTCAGTTAACCAATTTGGAGAGAATTCTTCTATTAGCGGTTATTTTATTGTTTTTTTGAAAGCAGATACAGTAGCATTTAGGGGCGAACAGCCCCGCCCCCGCTTCTGCTCCAATGAAATCTGTGAAACAAACAAGCACACAATAAAAAACAAAACAGACAAGTGCTTAAATTGAGAGCATCCCGCTACGGTCGGGTTTAGGTGGCGTGGCTAGCCGTACTATTTGGGGTTGCGCGAAGCCATACAGATCTGTGTTTTGTAGCTATGGGTTGGGACAAACTTTAATAATTATATGATATTGGCCACCTAAACCGGATTATAGGGAAAAGCCCACAGGTGAGGTACGAGCCGAGGACTTATACCGGAAAGCCGGACTATCTTTAATAATGCCACGGCAACTGCTTTTCAAATAGAAGATCCTTCGATTCCGCTCAGGACGACGATCGTGAGGGAAATCGGTTAATCGACTATGGACTGTGGGCTGATTTAACGCCAAACGCCATCCCCCAGCGCTAAACACTTTTAGGTTTTAATCTTTCGGCCGAAATACCTGTGTTTGCTGCAGCAATACTAGAGGGCTAATATCTCATTTATAGAGGGTAATTACCTCGATTTTAATGCTGCGGCAATGATGGATGCGGCTAAAGGATATTACACGCATTTGGATGAGGGTGGTAAATGATGATTGCGCTTGCTGGTACCCTGAGTACGGTATAATCGGGTAGTTAGTCGAGTCTTGACAATAGAAAACCATTAAACTAACATAAAAATGCCCCCAGAAAGTGTTTAGCTTCTGGGGGCATTTTAGCTCAATATTTTTTATTCGAAGAATTACTGAACAATCAACTTCCCGATATATTTTTTTCCAACCTTAATTAGGTAAATACCTTCTGGTGGTTTATTGTTGAAAACCAAATGGTAGGAGTTATCGATATCTTTAGTTACTCCTGTCTTCCGCTGTTTTTTAAACCCTGAATAAACGGT
>NZ_JAUG01000137.1 GCF_000708285.2 Pedobacter borealis DSM 19626 | reverse complement strand
TTTGGCAATGCTATTTGTTCTTTCCTGCAACTGTTTTTTTGATTTCTCCGGCCCTTGGGATTGACGGTGCTCTTCGGTTAAACCTGTGTTTTATTAGAGTTGGTTAGCAAAACGAATAAAACCCAAACCAAAAAATGTGTCCACACGGTAGGACCAATCGGGAGTAAATAGCACGGCGATGCAGCTTTCGGCAAAATTCAAACTGGGCTGGAATATAGGCAACACACTTGAGGCAATTGATGGTGAAACAAACTGGGGCAATCCTATGGTTAGCCAGGCGCTTATCGATCAGGTGAAAAGAAGCGGTTTTACTGCGGTTCGGATCCCTTGCTCATGGAATCAATACATGGCCAACAGTGCTACAGCAGAACTTCAGCAATCATGGCTAAACAGGGTAAAGCAAGTGGTTCAATACTGTGTTAACGATGGCCTGTATGTCATCTTAAATATCCATTGGGATGGCGGATGGTTAGAAAATAATTGCACCACTGCCCAACAGGCCCAGGTTAATGCATTACAAAAAGCTTTTTGGGAACAGATTGCTACACAGATGCGTGATTTTGACGAACATGTTATGTTTGCCAGTGCTAATGAACCTGCCGTATCAGATGCCGCCGGGATGGGCGTTCTGCTTTCCTATCATCAAACCTTTGTGAATGCGGTCAGATCAACTGGTGGCCGAAATAGTTAAAGGGTGTTGGTTATCCAGGGGCCCACAACCAGCATTGAATACACCAATAATTTAATGAATACCCTACCCACCGATCCTGCAGCCAATCGCCTGATGGTTGAAGTACATCATTATACTCCTTTTAATTTTGCCGGTCTCACTCAGGATGTAAGTTGGGGCAATATGTTTTATTATTGGGGCGATGGATATCATTCTACTACTGATACTTCACGGAATGCCACATTTGGCGAGGAATCAAATGCCGGAGCAGATTTTTCGCTGATGAAGACAAAGTATATTGATAAGGGCATTCCGGTTATATTGGGAGAATATGGAGCAATCCGGCGGTCGGCAACGCTTTCTGGAGATGCGTTGACACTGCATCTGGCCAGCAGGGCGGACTATATCAATCATGTTACCCACCAGGCACTCTTAAATGGCTTGCTTCCTTTTTATTTCGATGATGGATCAAGTGGAAACAATGCATTCAGAATCGTTGACAGGCAGACAAACGGAGTTGCTGATCAGCAAGGCCTTGCCGCAGTGGTGCAGGGCGCGCAAAATAACACGACCTCAACCATCCAGGTAGGACAGGTTTACCAGATTGTAAACAGATACAGTTTTAAGGCATTGGAAATTGGAGGATGGGGTACTGCCAATCAAACACCCGCTCAGCAATGGACTTATGTAGCGGGGGCAAACCAGCAGTTCAAGGTGGAAGATGCAGGAGGTGGATATTATAGGCTAACCCCAATGCATGCCACCGGAAAGTGTTTAGAAATTAATGGCTGGAGCACTGCTGATGACGGCCAGGCAGCTTTATGGGATTATAGTGGCGGTGCAAATCAAAAATGGTCAATTCAGATTACCACTAATGGATATTATAGGATCGTTAATGTAAATAGCGGAAAGGCATTGGATATTAATGGATCTTCACTCAACAATGGCGGCACAGCTATTCAATGGTCTTACAGTGGTGGACGTAACCAGCAGTGGGCATTTTTGAAAATATAAACATTACAAACCAATAATCTGATACAGTTGCTCGGCATTTATTTCAGGTGCTATCAGATCTTTTGGGCGGTCTGATTAAAAGCGAGGTTCATGCAATGAAAAAATTTCAGTCCCGTGAACTGAAAAAATTTCAGAAAAAATGAAAATTTTTCAGTCTGACCACTATAATCGCTTTATTTTCACGATTGGCATAGCGGTTGATTAATCAAAATTGGACCATCAGCGTCCAGAGAAAATTAATTGATTTATAGTCCATTTATTATTAAAAGTTTTAAAGGAGAAAACACTATGACATTGGTTAAATTCAATCCAGAAAAAAAGAACAGTTCATTATTGCCAGGCTTTAATGACATCTTTGAATCAGTACTTGGCGACACTTTTTTTACCGACCGTCGTTTAAGCAACGTTCCGGCTGTAAATATCTCGGAGTCAGCCGATCACTATCACATTGAGCTTGCTGCGCCCGGACTTAAAAAAGATGATTTCCGCGTTTCGGTAGAAAGGGATATGCTCACGATCTCAACTGAAACAAAAAACGAAAACCTCAGCGAAGGAAGAACCTATAACAGAAAAGAGTATAGTTATTCGGCTTTCACAAGATCTTTCACACTTCCGGAAAGTGCTGACATTGAAAAGATCAGTGCAAGCTATAACGATGGAATTCTGAAACTTGAACTTCCTAAAAAAGAGGAAGCCAAAGCGGTCGCCAGACAGATCGAAATCCAATAAAAAAGAGGGGCTATCATAAAGGCAATTTCAGCCCAGATGCTGTCATGTTGAGCCTGTCGAAACACCTTAAAGCGTATTTAAACAGGTCCTTCGACAGGCTCTCCACAGGAGTCCTTTGGACAGGATGACAAATCTATATTTATGATAGACCCTCTTTTTTTTACATAACCTCGAATCAATGGGTTTTTAAAAGAATGATGCAATTCGCAAGAATAATAGGTACCTCTGCCGGCTTTTGCACTAAAAGCGCTTTGCAGGATTAATTAATGTCTGGATGATCGGGGTTTCCTATCGGCATAACTAATTATTAATCTTTGTACGTATGTCCAGTCCCACCAGAACCTTTTCCTCATTTGAAAGGTCACCTATAATTTTGCGGACCGGCTCAGGCACTTTTTTTACCAGTGTCGGAATGGCAAATATCTGATCACCTTCAGCCAGCTGTGGTTTTTCCAAAAGATCGATCACCTCAATACTATATTTTCCTTTCAGGTGCTCCTCGCAGAACTTTTTCAGGTTTTCCAGTGCGACTACCGATTTATTGGTTTTACCGGCCACATATAGCCGGAGTTCATATGCTTTCCCCACTATTTATTTTTTTTGTTTACATTTTTTTCTTCTCCACCATAATCTCCCCTGCGCAGATCGGCAATTTTGCTTATCGTTTCGCCCATGATCTGTTTTTTTTAAAGCCTCCTCAACATAAACTTTATTGAGTTCCTCTTCTGCTGATTCATATTCGGATCTTAGACTTTCGATCTTTGATTCTAAAATTTTACGTCTTCGTTCAAGTTCACGGTCCTTACGGCTGACAGCCTGGGCATGGATGATCTCGCCGGTCTGCTCCATAAGCATCCTTGCCTCCCGCGCCGAGCCGGTTAGCACGCCATCCTCGGTAAGATATACATCCACTAGATCGAGTCCCTTATCTGTAATCACAAATTCGCGTATCTGGTTTGAATGTTTCATTCCTCTTGACTTCATGATATACAATCCACGGTTCCGCTCACCGTTGCTCTCGATATCGCGGATTAAAAGCCAGGCATCTACAAGCGAAGAAACCCCTTCATCGGTCTGTTCATTAACTATATTATTAAGGGTAAGGGCTGTAAACATAACCGTAATCTGTTCAGCCTGTAGAAAATCGATCAGGCGTACAAGCATGGTTTTCACATCACTAACCGATCCTATCGTGATCAGGTTGGTGATCGGATCAAGTATAACAACAGATGGCCTGGACTTTTTGATTGCCTTATGGATCGCCACCAGGTGCATCTCCAGTCCGTACAAAGTAGGGCGTGAAGCGTAAAACTCAAGAGCTCCTTCTTTAAGGTGTTTTTGAAGGTCTATGCCTATAGAACGCATATTTCTGATGATCTGTTTTGGGGATTCTTCGAAAGCAAAGAAAAGGCATTTCTCGCCCCTCAAACAGGCCGTATTGGCGAATGTTGCCGCTATACTGGTCTTGCCCGTGCCAGCCGTGCCCGAAACCAGAATGCTGCTCCCTTTAAAAAAACCAGAATTGCCTAGCATTTTATCCAGCGCAGGAATACCAGAAGACAGGTTTTTTGAGGAAACCTCATGATTCAGCTGCAGAGAGGTAACAGGAAGCACTGAGATCCCCTCATCGTCGATCAGAAAGGGATATTCATTGGTTCCGTGGACCGATCCACGGTATTTTACAACCCTGAGCCTCCCGGTGGAGATCTGGTTGATAATCCTGTGGTCAAGTAAAATTACACAATCTGACACATACTCTTCAAGTCCCTGACGGGTAAGTCCATTTCCTCCACGTTCACCTGTTATGACTGCCGTAACGCCTTTCGATTTTAGAAACTGAAAAAGTCTCCTGATCTCTGCCCGCAGCACTGCCGTATTATTTAGCCCCGCGAAAAGGTTCTCGATGGTATCAAGTGCTACCCTTTTTGCACCTATACTGTCGATTGCGTATCCCAGTCGGATAAAAAGCCCCTCCAGGTCATACTCTCCGGTCTCCTCAATTTCTGAGCGGTCTATATGCACATAATCCAACCTTATCCTTTTCTAACTGTTCCAGATCAAATCCAAGTGATGCTACGTTCGCTTTAAGTTCCTCGGCCTTTTCCTCAAAGGCCATAAATACCCCTGGCTCACCATAATCCAAGGCTCCTTTTACAATGAACTCTATGGAAAAAAGTGTTTTTCCAGAACCGGCCTCACCACAAACAAGTGTGGGTCTTCCCGAGGGCAGCCCGCCCAATGTAATCTCATCAAGTCCGGAAATACCGGTAAGTGTTTTAGGAATTGTACCAGTTGATTTTTTGATTTAGCCATTTATTTTTTAACGCTTAAATCTATTAGATAATAGTAATATTAATCAGTTCTTTCCAAAAACAAACAGGGAACATTAAAAAATGTTTGCGATAAGCGAATATATCGGTGCCGGAAAATACTTTTATTTAAATGGGCAATAGCCATACATCCGTTGTAAGCCAACAAAAAACAGAGAAAATCTTACACCTGTCCGTTCATCCGACATCACAGGTCATTCTGGATCTATCCGGCAGAACATATAAAAAGCGGGCATCCCATACTGCTGCCCGCTTTTAAGGTACTAGGCATTTCCGGCAAGATCTCCCCCTACATCATCTTCATCATCAGTTTCACCGGTAAGCCCCCGTTGAAGTTCGTTATCATCGGCTTCTTTTTCTTCGTTGGGACTTATTCGCGACTGTTCATTGCCGTTTTCATCTTCGTTGTCTTCCTCTTTTGGATTGATGTAATTTTTCATAGTATCTGTTTTATTGTAAAACAGGTGCTTTATAACTATAGTTTCAAAAAAATAGCAAAATTGACATCAAATATGGGCTGTCTGCTCAATAACTGGTCGGGATAGGAAGATTCGAACTTCCGACCTCCAGCACCCCATGCTGGCGCGATACCTGGCTACGCTATATCCCGTTTACTGAATTCCCTTTAGAGAACACAAAAATTGATACAAAGATATATCACATTGCGCTTTTGGCAGAAAAATTTTCAAAAAAGTTTGAAGGATTATTGATTTTTTAAACAGAAAATGAACAGCGCTTTCCCTTAAACTTGGTATCATGATGATGTATTTACACTGCTCGCCAAATATAACTGCGCTTTTTGCATTTATGAGCTGGCCGGGCATCAATCTCCCATTTTAAGCACAGCAGATTTTGTGTATATCAGATTACACGGACCTGGAGGAAAATATCAGGGAAGTTATAACAACCATAGTTTAACAAAGTGGAACAACATGTTGATTTCGTGGATAAAAGAAGAAAAAGACGTGTACCTCTATTTCGATACTGACCAGGCTGGTTATACTGCTTTTAATGCGCTCGAAATAAAAAAAATGATCGGCCCAGCGTATCAAAAATAAAGTTAAGCGAAAATGCCTAAGCTCATGTGGGTAATTTTCGCTTTGCTTAAAACTTTTAATCTGATGGTTCTGTTATTTTAACAAAGTAAATCGCATTATGGCAAATACCGAAAACGACAGAAAAGACCTTGAGAAAGGCAATCAAAGGAAAAACCAGGAACAGCTAAATCAAATTGCTTTGGGTAATACAAAAATAAAAAACACGCCGTTAACCAATAACAACGATCTTTTAAGTTTGCCCAAAACCACTGGCACAGGTGTGAACCCTACCGCAGCCCCCCATTCGCTTATTGTACACGAAGATGAAAAGGAGAAAGACAGGTATGAAGAAGGCAACAATAAAGATCAAAAAAATGCTGCTACAGAATAACGTAAAAACGCAAATACTATTTTTAATGAACAAATTTTAGTGTAAAAATTATTTTTTATGAGTAAACTGATCTGTATACTTGAGGATGATGCAGGGATAAGAGATATATTACAGTTCCTGCTTTTAGAAGAAGGCTACCAGGTAGCATGTTATACTACCGTTAATGAGTTTTTGAGCAGAAAGCATATCAATCCTGACCTTTATTTACTAGATGTAATGCTGCCCGACGGCAATGGCATGGCGGTATGTAAACTGCTTAAGGCTGATCCTCAAACCGCTGCGACACCGGTAATTATTATGAGTGCCCATGCCGATATAAAACAAATGACCAGCGGATGTAATGCCGAAGAATTTGTGGTAAAACCCTTTGATATCTTTGTATTACTAAAAAAGATTGTCGATCTATTAAATTTAAAAAGTGCTGCAAAGGATAGATAATTGGTTAATTAAACTTAAATCAACCAGGTTAGATTAAAATTTTATATAATTTACAGCGAACACCAGAACAATAAAAACTGGGGGCGGCAACATCAGCTTTGCTTATTTTTTTAAGCCTTGGATTTCATTCAGATCCGCCGTCCAATAGGCAATTTTTGCTTCAGCCCAGGCCCTCAAATCAGGGTTGAGCAATCCTGTAGAACCAGTAGCTTTTACGTGAAAACCAATCATTTTTTGGTCAGAATCGATGAGAAGCGAATGTAACTGTTCAAATTGGACCGGATTATGTTGATGCAATAGCGTTAGTTTTTGTAAGTGTTCTTCTTTGAGCGAAGTTTGTGAAAATTGATCCAACGTATTTGTATTTGCTGCTAACTGCTGAATATAGGCTTGATTTTCATTCCCTCTCCTGATGCCTAAACCCTTAATTTCTGGGGCATCAGCCATCTTTTGCAGTTCAAGGTTCAACTGCTGCTGATATTGCATTTCAGGATACACGGAGTCGGTAAATTCGCGATCGTGCATGGCAAATTCGGTCTGATCATGCTTACAGCCAAGCAAAAACAGTACAACGATAAGAAATAGACAAAACTGAGGATATTTCATGATTTTAACGCTTTTACAAAATATTAATTTACCTATCAACCTGAGTTCGATAATTATTTGCTGAAAATTATATCTTATTTACGCCTAATCCCGCTTTATCGTCCTGCTGAATTTATTTCAGCATCTTTTTAGCGTGAAAGACCCTGAAATAAATTCAGGGTGACGACCGTCTTAACAGAAAACTTGATTAAAACGCCACAAAATGAG
>NZ_JAUG01000136.1 GCF_000708285.2 Pedobacter borealis DSM 19626 | reverse complement strand
CTACCATGCCACCGCGGCATAGAGCGGAAAAATAATAAACATTTTTACACTCAAAACGACAGCTTTTGAATCCAGCTCGCTAGTGGTAAAAAAGATGCTGAACTAAATTCAGCATGACGACCGCATAATGAATGTTTACTAAAAAACAAATATAGAATTAACAAAAGATGCGTCCACACGATAGGTGAAAACGGGAATCCTAAAGCTTCACCCATGGTTCATTAACTTTCTGATGTGTTAAGATTGCCAGTCAAGCTGACAATGACGGATCGTGCTTAGGGGACTGCAAAGATGTACGCATGATCATTGAAATTAAATTTTCTTTCTTCACAAAGTATTGCAAAGATTTGATTATTCAATTTAGTTTCTATCTTTGCAATCCTTAAAACATCCTATCTGCGGAAGTGGCGTAATTGGTAGCCGCACCAGACTTAGGATCTGGCGCTTCACGGCGTGGGGGTTCGAGTCCCTTCTTCCGCACAACAACATCAACCGTTCCGATTTAAACATCAGAGCGGTTTTTTTATGGCACAGCTTCTTGATCTTATAATCAGTATTATCGCTCTGCTACTCAACCATTGATACTTCACCTATCCTTGCCACCTAAACCTGATCGCAGTGGTTCCGATTTTTCATCGGAAAGAACGGAGAGCAGGGCTACATTATCCTAAACGCTACCGAACCTGCTTTCCAAAAAATAAAGGTTTAATCTATTCTGAAAAACAAACCCCATGTTTTATCGCAGCCATAACGCTGCTTCAAGTTATAAGTCCCCATGGTCTGTGTCTCCACAGACCATCGTAAAAGCGCTCAGTAAATCTGCCGAATAATTTTTTTCTCCTTAAAAACTAAACAGTTATCTTTTTTTGATTAAAATAATCAATAAAATATTGCCGATGCCTTTTGATTATTCAATCTTGTTTCTATCTTTGCAGTCCTTACAACATCCTAACTGCGGAAGTGGCGTAATTGGTAGCCGCACCAGACTTAGGATCTGGCGCTTCACGGCGTGGGGGTTCGAGTCCCTTCTTCCGCACAACAAGATAAAGGCCGTTCCGATTTAAAAATCGGAACGGTTTTGTTTTTAAAAACATTGATTAATAAAAAATTGATGTGCTGTGCCGGTTGTGGCGATATATGGTTTCTTCTCAAATCTCATATCTCATATCTCCCGTCTAAAGCACATCTTACTATATCTCAGAAAAAATGAATATTACACAGGAAAAAACCGGCAACTTAAATGCTGTTGTAAAAATCAAAATCGCACCTGCTGATTACACTGGAAAAGTAGAGAAAGCCATTAAAGATCAAGCTAAAAAAGCACAATTACCTGGTTTCCGTAAAGGAATGGTTCCTGCTGCCCACATTAAAAAAATGTATGGCAAAAGTATCTTGGTAGAAGAGGTTAACAACTTGTTAAACGATACTTTATCTAACTATATCGCGGAGCAAAAATTAGAAATTTTAGGTCAACCACTTCCTAAAATGGATGATGAACGCGAATTTAAATGGGATAATACAGATGATTTCGAATTTGATTATGAGTTAGGTTTAGCACCTGCTTTTGATGTAAATCTTTCATCTAAAGATAAATTTACCGAATACGTAATTAAAGCTGATCAAGAAACTTTAGAAAGCCGTATCAAAAATATCCGTCGTAGCTATGGTAAAATGACTAATCCTGAGGTTTCGGCTGATGATGATGTACTTTACACTGAATTAACTCAGGTAGCTGCAGATGGTACTGCTGTTGAAGGTGGTATCACCAGTACTGCAACTGTTCGTTTAGATCAGATTAAAGATAAAAAAATCCTTAAATCGTTAATCGGTTTAAAGAAAGATGATGAAGTAACCATCGATATCCAAAAAGCATTAGAAGATGCTGCGGTAATTGCTAAAGCTTTAAATATTTCGGAAGAAGAAGCTGCTGAGTTAAAAGCAAACTTTAAACTTCACGTTAAAAACGTTAACCGCTTAGAAGAGTCAGACTTAAACCAAGAGTTTTTTGATAAATTATTTGGTGAAGGTACCGTAACTGACGAAGCTGGTTTCAGGGCGAAAATTACTGAAGAGGTAGAGGGTATGTTTAAACAAGATGCTGAGCGTAAATTATCTAACGATATTTATGAAGCACTTTTAACTAAACATAATTTCGAATTGCCTGATGAATTTTTACGTCGCTGGTTAAAGGCTACAAACGAAAAATTAACCGACGAAGAGTTGGCAGAAGGTTATGATGATTTCGCTAAAAACCTTAAGTGGACTTTAATCGAAAACAAAATCATCAAAGATAACAGTATCGAAATTAAATATGAGGATGTAGTTCAGGCAGCAAAGGCTAAATTAGATGCACAGTTTAGAATGTACAGTCCAAGCCCACTTCCTGAAGATCAATTGGCTCAATATGCCGTTCAGTTTTTACAGGAAAAAGAAAATGCAAACCGTGTTTTCGAAGAAGTAAAAGCATTAAAAACTTTCGAACAAATCAAATCTGTTGTTACTTTAGAGCAAAAAGATATTGATTACGATAAGTTTATTGCGCTGGATAAAGGATAAAAAAGCATAGGGCATAGCGCCTGGTGATTTTAATATCATGATATAAAATCTTATTTTGCTAAATGGCAAAATTTAGATTTCAAGACTTGCTAATTTGGCAGAGGGCTATAATTGTAGGTAATAAATTGATTGATATTTCCGAGAAATTGGAAGAAATAAAAAAGTTTAGATTCGCAGAGCAGCTTCGAGGAGCTGCTCTTAGCGTATCTAATAATATTGCAGAAGGTTCTGGCTCTAACTCTACACCCGATTTTCGAAGATTCTTAAACTTTGCACATCGTTCTGTTTTTGAGAATGCCAACATTCTTTTAGTGTTAAATTTAAGATTACTGGTTTCTGACAAAGATTTGGCAGATTTGTTAGAAGATTTAGATATTTTAGCAAGGATGATTTCCAGCTTTTCTAAAAGTTTGAAGTAGCGGAGTGCTATATTGTCATAGATTTCGATATGGTATGCTCTTTGTCTAAACCAAGATAATTGAAATATTATTTATATTTTGGTTTTTTATTATTCACGAAACGATGGGGAACAGGAACTTAAAACTCTATGCCCTCTGCTAAAAAACTCACATAATGAACATAGATTCACAAGAATTCAGAAAATTTGCCGTTAAACATCAGGGGATTGGCGGTTTACACGTAGATAAATTTATTGCTCAGGCTAATCTGGACCCTAAGAGCATGACACCATATATCATTGAAGAACGCCAGTTGAATGTAGCGCAAATGGATGTTTTCTCTAGGTTAATGATGGACCGTATTATCTTTTTAGGTGATGCGATTTACGATCAGAATGCCAATATCATTCAGGCTCAGTTGTTGTTTTTGCAATCAACAGATGCCGATAGAGATATTCAGATCTACATTAACTCGCCAGGTGGCTCGGTTTATGCAGGTTTAGGTATTTATGATACCATGCAATATATACAACCAGATGTAGCTACAATCTGTACGGGTATGGCCGCTTCAATGGGGGCAGTTTTATTGGTAGCAGGCGCAAAAGGAAAACGTGCTGCATTACCTCACTCAAGAGTAATGATTCACCAACCATCAGGAGGCGCACAAGGTGTGGCATCTGATATGGAGATCAACCTGAGGGAGATGTTGAAATTGAAAAAAGAATTATACGATATTATTTCAGAACACTCTGGGCAAACATATGATTGGGTAGAGAAAGCTTCAGATCGTGATTACTGGATGACAGCTGACGAGGCAAAAGGATTTGGTATGGTTGATGAGGTGTTATCGAGAAACGCAAAAAAAGATGGCGAAACAAAATAAAGAATCCCGTTGTTCATTCTGCCATTCTGGCAAGCATGAAACGTTAATGTTGATTGAAGGCATGGATGCATTTATCTGCGATAAATGTGTAACCCAGGCCAATCAATTGCTTGCGCAAGAATTAGGGACCAAAGGGACAAAAAATATTCAAAAGGCGATAAACTTATTAAAGCCTCTTGAAATTAAACAGCATCTTGATCAGTATGTTATTGGTCAGGACGATGCTAAAAAGGTATTATCCGTTGCCGTTTACAATCACTACAAACGTTTAAATCAAAAAGTTGATAAAGACGAGATTGAGATCGAAAAATCAAATATCATGTTAGTGGGCGAAACCGGTACCGGTAAAACACTTTTGGCTAAAACCATTGCGAAAATTTTGCATGTGCCATTCTGTATCTGCGATGCAACTGTTTTAACTGAAGCAGGTTATGTAGGTGAAGATGTTGAAAGTATTTTAACGCGCTTGCTTCAAGCTGCCGATTATGATGTAACAGCTGCCGAACGTGGTATCGTTTACATTGATGAGGTAGATAAAGTAGCGCGTAAAAGTGATAACCCATCCATTACACGTGATGTATCGGGAGAAGGTGTTCAACAGGCTTTATTGAAAATTTTAGAAGGTACAGTTGTAAACGTTCCACCTCAGGGCGGACGTAAGCACCCAGATCAGAAAATGATCCCGGTAAATACGAATAACATTCTATTTATCTGTGGTGGGGCATTTGATGGTATTGAACGTAAAATTGCCAACCGTTTACGCACGCAGGCGGTAGGTTATAAAGTAAAGAAAGATGAGACAGTTTTAGATCTTAAAAATCTTTATAAGTATATTACACCTCAGGATTTGAAATCTTTTGGATTAATTCCAGAATTAATTGGTCGTATACCGGTTCTTTCTCACTTAAACCCATTGGATAAAGAATCTTTAAGAAACATTTTAACCGCACCTAAAAATTCATTGATCAAGCAGTATGTGAAGCTTTTTGCTTATGAAGACGTAAAGCTTGTTTTTGATGAAGATGTTTTAAATTTTATTGTAGATAAAGCAATGGAATATAAACTGGGTGCACGTGGTTTAAGATCGATCTGTGAAGCGATTATGTTGGATGCCATGTTTGATACGCCAACGCAGACGGATGTCAAGGAACTGCACATCAATCTCGATTACGCGATAGAGAAATTTGAAAAGGCCGACTTTAAAAAGTTGCAGGCCGCTTAAAAATTCAATCCTCTCGCGAAAGCGGGGGGATTTTTTTTAATACAATATTTGTTAACGCTAAGCGCCAAGCGCTATGCTCAAAACTAAAAGAATATGAACGAAGAAAAAGAAGTAAAAAAAGACGAGGAAATTGTAGCGAAATCAAAAAAAGTAAAAGAAGTAGAAACTCCTGTTAAATCGGGATTAAAATCGAAAGATGAAATTGTAAAAAATTGGTTGCCACGTTATACCGGCAGACCCTTAGATCAATTTAGCGATTATATTCTGCTGACCAATTTCAGTAAGTATGTAACCATGTTTTCGGAATGGAACGATAATGCACCGGTTATGGGTTTAGATAAGCCTATGCAAAGTGTTACCGCAAATGGTATTACGATTATCAACTTTGGTATGGGAAGCCCCTTGGCAGCAACCATGATGGATTTATTGACGGCCATTAAACCTAAGGCTGTTTTGTTTTTAGGTAAATGTGGTGGTTTAAAGAAAAAGAACCAATTAGGCGATTTAATTTTGCCTATTGCCGCAATCAGGGGTGAAGGTACATCAAATGATTACCTGCCGGCAGAAGTACCTGCATTGCCAGCATTCGCCTTGCAGAAAGCGATTTCTACAACCATACGGGATCATGGCAGAGATTATTGGACCGGAACCTGTTATACCACCAACCGGAGGGTTTGGGAGCACGATAAAGAATTTAAAAAATACTTGAAAACTTTAAGGGCGATGGCAGTAGATATGGAAACAGCTACGATTTTTACTACGGCCTTTGCCAATAAAATCCCAGCAGGCGCGTTACTATTAGTTTCCGATCAACCGATGATTCCAGAAGGTGTTAAAACTGCCGAAAGCGATAGTACTGTAACTGAGAAATATGTAGAAACTCATTTGCGCATTGGTATCGACTCATTAAAGCAATTAATCAATAACGGATTAACAGTAAAACATTTGTTGTTTTAACATAAGTTAAGTACTGTTGTAATTAGAGAGATTGTCATCCTGAACTTGTTTCAGAATCTTTTCGGCTTGAATTATTAACAAGTTAGATGCTGATCCCGAAGATCGGGACAGCATGACGGCTCAAGTTAGGGCAATCGTCATCCTGAACCTGTTTCAGGATCTTTTAATCTAAGGTTGAAGGATAAGATAGATGCTGATCCCAAAAATTCGGGACAGCATGACTTTAAACAGCGAATCCTGGTAAGTAAGTAGCCATGCAATACCAGGTCTTCTTCGCTGTTGATGTTATAGTTGCATCGATTGTGCAAAAGTACAATGCGATCGGAAATAGCTAAAATAGACTTATAGTAATGATCGGTAATGATAAAACCTTTGTATGCTTTCATCCGATTGATATGGCCTTTCAATTCTTCGATCCACAATGGCGATAATTGCGAAAATGGCTCATCGAGAAGTATATATTGTGCATCGCTATAAATCATTAATAAACATTCTATAAACCTGCGTTCCCCACCAGATAGGTTGTAAAATCTAGCTTTTAAATGATTGGCAATAACTTCAATTTGCTGTAATTCAGCTTGTCGGTTTTTGCAAAAGATATTAATGGCCTGAAAAATACTAATCTGGTTTGGAATAAAATTATCCTGAGGTAAATAAGATAGATTGTTTGATAAATAGCCTTTTTCATATACTTTATTATTTATATTAAGGTATTTGAAGTTCGCTTTTACACTTCCAAAAATGATCTTTAACATAGTTGATTTACCGGATCCATTCCTGCCCAATAGACCGACTACTTCACCAATTTTACAGTTAAGGTAAACGCTGCTTAATACTTCCCGATCTGCAAAAGATTGGTTAACGCTGTCGATAAAAAGTCTTTGCATATAGATGAAATGATTAAGATTCCGATAAAAACAATTAAATCATATAAAATCAGGTTTGTCATGATTTTTCTAAAGCCTATGCCCTGATTTTTGAAAAAGTATGCAGTAGATTGATAAAACATGAAATATATGGCAACAGAAAATACCCAGCCAATAAGTTTGATGAATAAGGCAAAAGAGTAAATTCCTGGCTCCTTAAAGCCATTTAAAATGAAGAATACTGATGTGAGCAAGCTGACCAGTACATTCCATAAAAAAATGGGTTTGTATATAGTTAAAGATTTTTTGAGTAGACCAATCGACATGACTTAAAGATATAAAATCATAACGATAAACTTAGTTGTAACTAAACAAAAAGATTGGCAGCGTGTAATCGTCATTTTGACTGTAGCGTTCCAAAGGAACTCCTTCGGAGGAGAAATCTATAAACCTGAGTTCGATTATTAAATCTCATTTTGTGGCGTTTTAATCAAGTTTTCTGTTAAGACGGTCGTCACCCTGAATTTATTTCAGGGTCTTTCACGCTAAAAAGATGCTGAAATAAATTCAGCAGGACGATAAAGCGGGATTAGGCGTAAATAAGATATAATTT
>NZ_JAUG01000135.1 GCF_000708285.2 Pedobacter borealis DSM 19626 | reverse complement strand
TTTGTGTTCAATATTTCTTAAAGCATTAAATTAGCCTCTATGAACACAAAACCACTGTGTTTTAGGTTTGGCAGTGCTATTTGTTCTTTCTACAACTGTTTTTTTGATTTCTCTGGCCCTTGGGATTGACGGCGTTCTTCGGTTAAAACAATGGGTTATTTAAGGAAGCTAGCAAAATGCCTGAAAAATTAACCTCAAAAGATGTGCCCACACGATAGGTTTTCACTGGAATGACGCCATTATCTTAACCAGATAGGTATCAAAATTTCACGAGAGTTACATCAACCAATTCAGGTCCGCCTTCTAATGGATAGCCAGAAACCTTTTTCCCTTTTATAGTAACCTTCTTATCTAAATAGGTATCTAGATTTATACTTGCACTTTTTAAGGCATAAGTTTTATTGTCGGATTTTAATAAATGTGTACCGTACTGAAACGTAGTCATGCCTAATTTTTCAATTGTTCCACTTGCAGTAACTGTAGTTGAGTTTCCTCCGTTTTTCATTGAACTGCAACTGGAAATTACAGCCACGAACAGGGATAGTATTAATACTTTTTTCATCGGATTATGATTTTTTATTGTAATGGTATGATAACGGGATAACTTAACGGTATGCTACAAATTATGAAAATTTGCCTTTAAAAGCTAATAATTTGCTTCTGAAACTCAAAAAAGTATTGCACAGCTTTTACCAATCTGCTTCCATACCAGCTAAACATTTCTCCGTCTACCAGTATAATTTTTGCTTCAGGAATGGCCGCCTGAATTTCTTCAATGTGTTTTTCTCCAAAAGGATAAGGCTCGGACGACAGTAGGATCAGTTCGCAATTTAAAGTTTTCAGTTCCTCTAGTGTAACCGATGGATAACGTTCTTGCGTAATCACATTCGTCATACCATTAATCAGCAAAATATCGTTTATAAAGGTATTTTTTCCAGCAGCCATGTAGGGCTTGCGCCAAATGAGATAGGCAACCTTTTTATCAATATGCTGTTGAAGTGCAAGTGTTTTCAGATCATTAAATCCAGCAGAAATTAAATGGTTAAGGTAACTAGCTTCTGGCTCGCGATCTACAAGCTCCCCTATTTGTCCAATGGTTTTCATCGCGTCATCCAAAGTGAAAATATCGCTCATCCAAACCGGAAAATCTGCTGCGAGCTCCTCTATATCGCTTTGCGTATTCTCTTCTTTGTTGCCAATAATCAAATCGGGTTTTAAATCTTTGATTAAATCGATGTTAAGCTTTTTTGTTCCACCAACCTTGGTTCTTTCTGCAAATTTTTCTATCGGATGGATACAAAATTTGGTCAAGCCGATAATTTCCTTATCCAATCCCAAATCAAATAACAATTCTGTTTGTGAGGGCACAACAGAAATAATCCGTTTAGGTGGAAAATTGATGAAAATTTCCCTGCCCATTTGATCGATAAAGGACTTTTGCATATTGCAAATATAGGATTTAGTAAAGATTAGTCTGTTTAAAGGAGGTCTTTTAAAAGAACATTCTTCATTCAGTAAATTTTCACCTCATCAATCTGCAAACAACATTTTTTTATATTCTTTTGGGGTAACGCCTTTTGCGAGCTTAAAAAATTTGTTAAAATTAGAAAGACTGTTAAAACCACATATATAAGCCATTTCACTTATCTGGTGATCGCTTTCGGCAATTAATTTACAGGCATGCCCAATTCTTACTTCATTAACAAAAGTGACAAAAGTTTTCTGTGTACGGTTCTTAAAATATCTGCAAAAAGCCTGTTTATTCATATTGGTCATCTCGGCAGCATCTACCAACAATATCTCTTTATTAAAATTATCAAAAACATATTTCAAAATTTTGTCCATCCTATCATTATCTTTTAACTGATAGTTATTGGTATAGCCCGGGCTCGCCAGTAACACATAATCTTTATTTTGACAAAGCAGGTTTAAAATTTCGAGCACCCCTATTAAACGCGTTATTTCTTCTGTTGCCTGAGCAATTTTTAACAACAAAGGTTTTATTTCCTTTCTGGCCGAAAAGTTAAATTTCATTCCACGTTTAGCCAGTTGGAAAAAATTTTTAAGCTTCTGGATATTCTCTGGCTCATGAAAAATATCCAGTATTTTTTCGGGATGGAGAAAAAGCGAAATCGAATGTGCATGGATATTTGGTGTCGAATTGCTAAAATATTGCTGGCTATTGTGCCATACATGAGGCAAATTAGCGCCTACAAAAATCATGTCCTCGTTATTAAAATCTTCAATACTATCACCGATCATGCGGCGCCCTTCACTCTCAACGTTATAGGTGAGCTGGCATTCTTCGTGAAAATGGAATTCGGTAGAAAAGTAAGGCGCGTTTACAACCTTTATGCCGTAAACATCATTTACTTTTCCATCAAGTATTTTGGCAAAAATCGGTTTCATTTGATATAAACTATTTCTTTACCATTAGTTATGATGCCTATCTGGTTATGAAAAACTAATTTACCATTTACATCTTAAATTACCAACTAATGCAAATAATTTCAGTAAAACAGCTAATATAACATCATTATTAGCGAATTATACCTCAGTTAATCTCTTTTTTCCTTAATAAATTAGCTATTACAAATGCTAACCAAATAACTAACATGCTTCATCATAAAATTATTGTACTAACAGGGGGTGCCGATGGCATTGGCTGGGAATGTGCAAAGGCTTATTCAAAAGCTGGCGCTACTGTTTGCATTCTTGATCAAAACCCAATAGCCGAAAGCAAACTCAATGAACTCGAAACCGCGCAAAAAATAGCCATAACCTGCAATCTGGTTAACGAAAATGATGTAAAAGATGCTTTTAAAACGATCATCGAAAAGTTTGGTGTTATAGATGCTATACATAACAATGCAGGGATTGCGCATCCTTCAAAAACGCTCGATCAGACTACAGATGCTGAGTGGGATTTATTGATGGATGTTAACTTAAAAAGCATTTTATATACCACCCGCCATGGCATCAAGCATCTTAAAAAAACAAAGGGTTGTATTTTAAATACCAGCTCGATGGTAGGCACAATAGGGCAAGACAATCATGCCGCCTATGTAGCCACAAAGGGTGCAATTAATGCATTAACGAAAGCCATGGCTTTAGATTATGCGCCATACAAAATACGCGTTAATGCGGTTTCACCCGCAGCGATTAATACCCCAACCCTGCAATCATGGAGTAAAGAACAGCCCAATAAAGAAGAAATACAACATTACTTAGATAAACTTCAGCCATTGGGAAGCATGCCAGCCGGTGATGTAATTGCAGATGCTTGCTTATTCTTACTCAGCGATGCTGCCAGATTTATAACAGGAACTATTTTACCGGTAAGCGGTGGAGCCGAACTAGGATACAGAACCATCATATAATACAGATTACAAACATGATAAACAAAATAGAAATTAGCGACAAACGATTTGAACTATCAACGGGCGCAGGCAGCGATGCTATCCATAAAGATCCTCAATACTCTTATGCAGTTACCAATTTAACCAACGAAAACGGCATAACAGGAACAGGCTTAGCCTTTACCCTGGGCGCTGGTAACGATTTGGTCTGCAATGCCGCTCAATTTTATGCTAATACCTTAAAGGGGAAAGATATTGAAGAACTGATGAGCGATTTCGGACAGACTTTTCGCACGTTATCAAACGAACAGCAATTTAGGTGGTTAGGACCGCATAAAGGTGTTGTACATTTAGGATTAGCTTCTGTAACCAATGCCTGTTACGATTTATGGGCAAAAAAACGCGGCGTACCACTTTGGAAACTATTGATCGATTTAAGTCCCGAAGAAATTGTGAATACGCTCGATCTCTCCTACCTGGAAGATGTACTCACCAAAGAAGAGGCAATTGCCATGCTGCAAAGCCAAACCGATTTCAAAAAATCGAGGGAAGCTATTCTTGATATCGGTTATCCAGGATACGATACTTCTGTAGGCTGGTTTAATTACGACGATGAAAAGGTGCGCGAAAACTGTAAAAAGGCTATTGCCAATGGTTTTACCGCAATGAAACTTAAAGTAGGATCTGCCGATCCTAGGCGTGATATCAGAAGGGCAAACATTGTACGTGAAGTTGCTGGTGAGACCTCAAAAGTAATGTTAGATGCCAACCAGCAATGGACGCTGCCACAAGCTATTTCCATATGTAATGAGCTTAAAAATATGAATCCTTTCTGGGTGGAAGAACCTACCCACCCGGATGATGTATTGGCACACCAGACTTTGGCTAAAGAAATTGCTCCTGTTAAATTGGCCTTGGGAGAACATGTACCCAACCGCATTATTTTTAAAAACTACCTGCAAACTGGCTGTACAGGTTTTGCGCAGGTAGATGCAGTACGTGTAGGCGGCGTTAGCGAATTCATTACAATTAGTTTATTGTGCAAAAAATTTGGCGTGCCGGTTGTGCCACATGTTGGCGACATGGGGCAGTTACATCAGCATCTGGTACTGTTTAATCATATTGCCATGGGCCACGAAGCTTTATTTCTGGAACATATTCCCCATTTAAAACAACACTTTAAAAATCCGATTAAAATTGAAAACGGAGTTTACATCACTCCACAAGAAGCGGGAAGCAGCTGTGATTTAAAATAACCCAAAATCTAACCAAATATGATCAGTACAATCGATATCGTGATTACCATTGCCTATATACTTTTTATTGTAACCATAGGTTTATGGACCGGAACACGAAAAAAGAAAAACGAAGAAACCACCAGTGGTGAATATTTTTTGGCAGGAAAAACTTTAAAATGGCCAATGATTGGCCTTGCACTGTTCGCAACAAACATTTCCTGCCTCCATTTGGTAAGTTTGGCACAGAGTGGGTTTGACAGCGGACTCTTAAATGGCAATTTTGAATGGATGGCGGCCTTTACCCTTATCCTTTTGGCCTTGTTATTTATTCCTTTCTATATCCGCTCGGGTATTTCTACTTTACCCGATTTTTTAGAGCGAAGGTATAACCAGGCCTGTAGAGACTGGTTGGCATTCATCTCTATCCTATCGGCCATCATTATTCACATTGCCTTTTCCTTTTTAGCGGGTGGTATTGTACTCGAAACCTTATTCGGCATAGATATGTATGTAAGTATAGTGGTAATTGCCTCGCTAACAGGACTATACACCATTATTGGCGGCTTAAGGGCCGTGGTAGTTACCGAAACCATACAAAGTTTAGTACTCATTACCGGCGCCATCATCATTACCTATTTTGCCTGGAATAAAGTTGGCGGCTGGGATCATATGACGGCTATATTGCAAAAGGAAAATGCCATGGATAAGCTCAGTATGATACGCCCTATCGGCGATAAGAGTGGGATGAGTTGGATAGCGGTATTTTTAGGGTATCCGGTTTTGGGCATTTGGTACTGGTGTGCTGATCAAACCATAGTACAACGTGTTTTAGGCGCAAAAGACGAAAACCATGCCCGCGTAGGTTCCTTGTTTTGCGGTTTCATCAAAATTTTACCTGTGTTTATTTTCGTGCTGCCTGGTTTGTTTGCTTATATCTTGTATAAATCGGGAACTATGGATTTATCGAGTTTGCAAACTGTTGGCGCCAAAGGCGAAATGGTGCTAAACACCAAAGGCATTTATACCTTAATGATTACCCAGCTTTTGCCTAAAGGATTGGTAGGTATTTTGGTAGCCGCATTGTTGTCAGGATTAATGAGTCAAATTGCGGGTGCGTTAAATTCTATCGCTACATTAAGCAGTTATGATTTATACAAAAGATTTAAACCCGAAACCAGCGATAAAAAATTAGTTAGTGTAGGTCGCTGGTCGGCAGGTATTGCATTAGCCGTTTCAATAAGCCTCTTGCCATTATTAAATAGCTATCAAAGCCTTTTCGAAGGCATAAATGATGTAATCGCACATATTGCCCCTCCTATTACCTGTGTGTTCTTACTAGGGGTATTTTGGAAAAAAGCATCAGCTAAAGGGGCGCAATATACTTTGCTGCTCGGTTCTATTATTGGGGCAAGTGTTTTTATGGTAAACAAATTATATGGTACAGAAACTATAATCGGCAAAATCCCCTTTATGATGATGGCATTTTACCTGTTCTGCATCTGTGTATTTATACAGGTTATATTTTCTTACATCTATCCTGTAAAACATACCGCCCAAAGCGAAGCCCTTTACTGGAATTCTATTTGGGACCCCCTTAAAAGTAAAGGCTGGAGCGGGATAGGCAACTACAAATTTCTGTCGGTGCTTTTATTGGTGATAATGGGTATTTTATACGTCTACTTTAAATAAAATTGATATGAATATGAAAAGATTTCTCTTGTTCTTCGTTGCACTAATTACCTTTTTCAGTGTTAACGCGCAAACCAAAACAAATGCTTCAGTAATGAACGATTTTATGGATAAACGGTTTGGTATGTTTATTCATTGGGGGCCAGTGAGTTTACGCGGCACCGAGATTGGCTGGAGCCGTGGCGATCAGGTTCCAACAGAAGATTACGACAATCTCTACAAAGAATTTAACCCTGTTCTATTTGATGCCGATGCTATTGTAAAAACAGCAAAAGATGCCGGAATGAGATATCTGACCATTACAGCACGTCATCATGACGGGTTTTGCTTATGGCCAACTGCATTTACTGATTTCAATATTACCAACACACCTTATAAAAAAGATATTGTTGGTGCATTAAACGAAGCCTGTAAAAAACAGGGAATTAAGTTCTGTATTTATTACTCGGTATTAGACTGGCATCATCCAGATTACCCGATCCACTCTCCAAAAAACCAAACAATTGATCCAAAATCAGACATGAGCCGATATGTGCTTTATATGAAAAACCAGTTAAAGGAACTCATTACCAAATATGATCCTTATATGCTCTGGTTTGATGGGCAATGGGAAAAACCCTGGACAGACGAAATGGGTAAAGATTTATATGCATATCTAAAACACTTAAAACCAGATATAATTACCAATAACCGCTTGGGAAAAGAATTTGCAGCAGTGGAAAATAAAAACATTGATGCTTCTAAAATGATAGGCGATTACGACACGCCAGAACAGGTAGTAGGCAAATTAAATATGTTTACGCCATGGGAAAGCTGTTTTACTATTTGTAACCAATGGGCCTGGAAACCAAACGACAAAATGAAACCGCTTAAACAATGCCTCGAAATTATTTCGAAAACAGCAGGAGGTAATGGCAATCTTTTATTAAATGTAGGCCCCATGCCAGATGGTAGAATTGAAGCCCGCCAAATAGAACGCTTAAAAGAAATCGGCGATTGGCTAAAAACCAATGGTGAAGCCATTTATGGCACAAAAGGTGGCCCATTCCAACCGAACAATGATTACGCAACGACCAGAAAGGGGAATAAAATTTACGTGCATGTATTAAACACCAATCTGGCCAAGTTGAGTTTAAAGGCTATCCTAGGTTTAAAAGTTAAAAAAGCATATCTGTTAAATAACCAAACCATTAATATGGAGCAAAAAGATGGCATTTCTCTACAACTTCCCGGCAACCAGGCCAACCAATCAGATTATATTGTTGTGCTAGAATTAAACGGAAACGCAGAAAACATTCCAGTTATTGAATAAATTGATACTTGGTCAGTAGGCAAGGTTCTATAACCATTAAAAAGCAAATTATATGCTCATGAAAAATTTAAAAACAATGTATTTCTTGGCCTTGGCTTTTGTGCTAATGGTTACTGCCTGTAATCCACCTGTAAAAACAGGAGTAAATGCAGCAAACAAAGTGTTACGTTATGGCAGTATTACAGGTTTGAAACCCGAAAAGATGGCTTATTACAAAAAGTTACATGCTGCCGTATGGCCAGGGGTATTAAAAAAAATAACAGCATGCAACATCCATAATTATTCCATTTATTTAAAAGAAATTGAGGGCAAACAGTATCTTTTTAGCTATTTCGAGTATACCGGAAACGATTTTGCTGCTGATATGAAAAAGATGGCTGCTGATACCACTACGCAACGTTGGTGGAAAGAAACCGCACCGACTCAGATTCCACTGCCCGATGCTGCTGCTAAAGGTGAAACCTGGAGCAATATGGAAGAAGTTTTTCACAAAGATTAGTAATACGGCATACAAACAATGAGCCTTTTATCGACTAAAATGAGTTATTTAAATAAACACAGCTGAAATATTAAAGGCTGTGTTTATCTCTTTAAACAAAAGCTTAGCTTAATAACCTGAGTTCGATAATTATTTG
>NZ_JAUG01000134.1 GCF_000708285.2 Pedobacter borealis DSM 19626 | reverse complement strand
AATTATATCTTATTTACGCCTAATCCCGCTTTATCGTCCTGCTGAATTTATTTCAGCATCTTTTTAGCGTGAAAGACCCTGAAATAAATTCAGGGTGACGACCGTCTTAACAGAAAACTTGATTAAAACGCCACAAAATGAGATTTAATAATCGAACTCAGGTTAATAGAATATGAAAGAGGTGAAAAATGGATAAACAGAAGGTCAATGTCCAATACAGTATCAACCTCACGTCTGGTCAACACCTGAACAAACACCACAGTTTAATTGGGGCAGATGATATAGATGAGGCGATAGCGCGTTTAAGGGCGAAAGGATATACAATTTCATTTAATCCCGAAGAATCCAATGCTGCCTCTTGGGGCGTATCTGGTCCTTGGCCATCAGATGTCGAGTTTGAAATTGATGAGGTAATTATCTGTGAAGGTCCTGATAAGGTTCGACTTAAGGTTTTTGCAATAACGACAAAGTCTTTCGGTTTAAAGGGAATAAGGATATCTTCTGCTGAAGAGCAGAAATACTGGACGGTTGAAGAAATACTGGCTGGATTTAAGAAAATATTTAAGTCAATTTTGCTTTCGTTGTTTAAATGGTATTAAAATTTAATCGATAGTTTTTCAGAAACAAGAACATTGTTTTTGTAGTACTCGAAGAACCAGGTTCCATTCTTTTTTAAAACCACACCGTTCCCGTTTCCGTTGCTCGAAATGTAACAGTCCTCTACAGAGGTTTTGAGTAAGGTCATTACAATTTTAGGGCTTGCATCTATCAGTTGGTAACCATTGCTTATAGGCTGGGCGTACAATAGCCCCTCTTGTTGTTCTGTTTTAACCGCAATCGGCTGACTAACTGGCGCAGATGCTGTTTTAGGCGCTACATTTGTAGGGGCAGGTGTTGGATTGGTAACCGCAGTTGGATTGCCTGCTACATACTTAAAATCGTTAAAGGATGTAAATGCGTCTTTCAATGCCAAATTGTAAGAAGTTTCATATTCTTTCTCTCTGCTTTTACCTGCCTTGCTTTTTATCACTATAGCACCCTTACAATCTTTAAGTAAAAGGGTAAGATTGGTAACGAACATACTATTGTTTTCCTGTACTTCTACTACCAGGGCCTTGCATCTATCTGTTGCAATTTCTTCTGGTATTTCCGAATTATCAAAATACACCGTAAAACCTTTCTCCTCAAAAAAAGCTTTTGTTAGTGTATTTAAACCATATTGATTAACCTGTTTGAGAAAACTAAATTTCTCGGGCACAATGATGTATTTGTAATTGGCAGTATTAGACTGTGCCTGTACAGAAAAAGAGATTGCTAAAAAGAGAATAAAAAGATGTTTTTTCATAATCGTAGATTCTGTGTGAATTCAGATTCTTTTTGAATTTATACAATGAAACGGAGAAAATCAAATTTATTGTCATTTGGCTTTGTCAGATTTTCCGGACCACCCCTAATGGTTACATCGCTATTACATGATTTTTGGCTGCTAAGTATTTTGTATAAATCCTCCCCATATAAAACCTTCAAATAATTTTGTGGGATGTCTCCCTATGATATAAGTTTTATCAATAGCTAAGTTTCGGGAAATGCGTTTCAGGTTTTTCAGATCAGTTTCTGTGGCAGTCTCTTTTACTTCAAAACAAACTTCCTTATTAAGAATAAAATCGATTTCCTTCCCTGTTTTTAATTGATAATAGGCAATATCTCCATGATGTAGCAGTTGGTTAAATACAGCATTTTCAAATAATGCTCCACTACCTGCCTCAGCAGTTGCAGCTGCAATTCCATTATCCAGAAAGTACACTTTCCTTGCTTTTGTTATTTCTCTATCCGGGCTATTGGACAGCACAGGTATAGTGCGAATCAAGTAGCTTTGCTCCAATAAGTCCAAATAATTTTCTACTGTTGGCCGGGATATTCCAGTTAGGCTAGTTAATTTGGATACATCAAGTTTAGTTCCGATGCGAACCGCTAATAATTTTATTAATTTATAAAGATTGGCTGGATTACGGATATCCGATAGCAACGCAATATCAAAATTAATATAAGAACTGATGATATCCTGAATCATGTCCTTCTTGTCTGCTATTGAGGCAGACAATACTACTTCGGGAAAGCCACCGAAGCCGATGTAGGTCTCATAATAATTTTTTAGGCGCTCATATTCTGAGTTAATAAATATTCCTTGCTTTTCTAATGAAATAGGAGTTGTTACAACGCCATTGAAAGAAAGAAATTCATTGAAACTAAGCGGATACACTTCAAAGAGCTTCTTTCGTCCGGCCAAAGACTCTGAGAACATGTTTTTCATATAGTATGCACTTGAACCTGTTACAATAAACTTGATATCATAGCTATCATAAAGATATTTCAGGACACTAGGCAAGTTTGGTACCAATTGAATCTCATCAATTGCTATTAACACTTTTTCCTTAAAATTTGCTCCCTGCTGAGTAAGTGCATAAATAATTGTTTCGTAGTTTGGTTCAGAAAATAACGTACGATTGTCCATGCGCTCCAGATCAAAATAGTATTTCTGTTCAATTACAGAATCCTGTATCAACTGTCTTACCAATGTTGTCTTACCTGTGCGTCTCATTCCCGTTAAAACAGTAATTTGCTTTTTGTTCAGGTGTTCTGATAACGATATATATATATCACGATTGTAAAAATTCATGTCTTTTTTTAAAGTATACATTAAAAATAGTAAAACTTTTTTACTTTAGAAAAAATATTTAAACTAAATAGGATACTGAGGGCCGAAGCAAACCTGCTAAAAGGTGATCTGGATAGTGCAGCCAATGACATCAACGCCGTCAGGGGGAGGGCGAATGCCACACCAGTTACCGCGGGAGAAGTAACGCTCGATCTTATTTTGGATGAACGTGCCCGAGAGCTTTATCAGGAAGAATTCAGGCTGAATACCTTGATGAGAATGGGTAAATTGATGGAATATTTGAATAAGTATAATGGTTTTGTGAAATCCAACGGATATACGATTAATCAGCGTGTAAATAAAATGCCGATTCCAAATTCAGTAATCCAGGCGAATACCGGGGCTGTAATGACCCAAAATCCAGGGTATTAAAATAGTTTCTGTAAATTGCAATCAAAACAATGCCTGTTTTAAAGCAGGCATTGTTTTTTGAAAATACCGCTGAACCAACTATAAACAAAATATGAAAAGAAAGATCCCAATAACCTGTCTGTTATTTTTATTTAGCATCATTTCCTTTAATATATCTTCATTTGGAGCCGATAGATCAGATCATAAACCTGAGCGATATAATTCCCGTGAATACTGGGTTTCTGTACTTGTAAAGATTGCAGGCCCCGTTTTGCGCAACCTAAGCAAAGAACAGCTGCGGACGAATATGCCAGTGGTACGTAAAGATAGCAGTCGTAAACAAGTGGCACATCTGGAGGCTTTCGGACGCACGCTGGCCGGTATTGCGCCCTGGCTGGAACTTGGTACTGATCAGACTAAAGAAGGAAAAATCCGATCAGAATATATCGCTTTAACCCGTAAAGCAATCGCGGTTGCCGTTGATCCGGCTTCTCCAGATTTTCTAAACTTCAGCTCAAAAAATGGTCAACAGCCATTGGTTGATGCGGCTTTTTTGGCTCAAGGCCTTTTGAGGGGCTATACCCAGTTATGGGAGCCGCTTGATCCGCAAACCAAGAGCAATGTGGTAAAAGCATTAAAAAGTTCACGTACTATAAAGCCGGGAGAGAACAATTGGCTTCTGTTTAGCGCCATGATAGAAGCATTTTTGATCAAATCGGGAAGTGAAGGGAATATTGAACCCATTCGTTATGCACTGAGCAAGCATGCCGGTTGGTACAAAGGAGACGGCACCTATGGAGATGGTGCAGATCTGCATTGGGATTACTATAACAGTTTTGTGATTCAGCCAATGATGTTGGATATTACCAGGGTATTAAAAGATATCCAGAAGGATGAGGTAATCTCTTATGAAAAAGTATTAAAAAGAGCGCAAAGATATGCTGCAGTGCAGGAGCGATTGATCTCCCCGGAAGGAACCTTTCCACCTATTGGGCGCTCATTAGCTTACCGATTCGGCGCTTTTCAATTATTGTCGCAGGTTTCACTGCTCAGAAAACTTCCAGATGGAATTTCACCAGCCCAGGTGCGCAGTGCATTATCACTGGTCATTTACCGTTTAACGGAAGCACCACATACATTTGATCCAAAAGGCTGGTTAAATATAGGACTATTTGGCAATCAGCCTGATATCGGCGAATATTATATCACTACGGGGAGTCTGTATTTATGTACAACCGGACTATTGCCGCTTGGGCTTCCGGCTAGCGATCCGTTCTGGTCTGGTCAAACTGAAGACTGGACAAGTGTTAAAGTATGGAAAGGAATCAATCTTCCTACAGATCATGCCTATACTGAGCCAAAATAACAGCGATTCTATTGATCAACGGTCAATAGCTATTCCCTTAACCTAAAACCAAAATAAACAATGAATAAGTTTCGTGTAATACTTTTTTTTATAGCCCTTAGCCAGTTTGTACAGGCAAAAGAAGTTAAGGTTTCAAGTCCCGACAATAAAATAGTCCTAACCCTCAGTACAGAAATGCAGAACAAATCTGCGTTAAATTATACGGTTATGTTTAAGGGGAATGTTGTAATCGCTGCATCACCTCTTGGACTTGAGTTTGAAGGAGAAGATCCTTTATCCAGTAATCTGGAAATTGTTTCGGTTAGCCAAAAACTGGTAAAGGATAGCTGGAAACCGGTTTATGGAGAGAAGAATACTTATGTTGATCACTACAGGAATGTAACCATCCAATTTAAGGAGAACACAAAACCCTTTCGTTCTTTTTCGATGGACTTTCGATTATATAATGAAGGAGTAGCCTTTCAATATAATATAGATACGAAGAAACAGGTAACCATTACCCGTGAGCTCACAGGTTTCCGGTTTACACAAGATCATCCTTCCTGGGTTGCAAGGGAATCGCAGGCTAGTTATATTAAAGGGACTGTGAGTAAAACGCCGAATGGCTCCGAGCGTCCTTATGTAATCGAAGTTAATTCAAACTGTTTGGTGGCACTTGGCGAAGCTGCTTTAACAAATTTTGCGCAGATGAAATTTGACCGGTCCCCAAAAGACAGCTTATTGATAACTGCCGCGCTGAGAGGGAAGTCGGTTTTTAATAGCAGTTTTTCAACACCATGGCGTTATATAATGATCGCAGAATCTGCTGGAAAATTATTAGAAAATAACTTTTTCATATTGAACTTGAATAAACCCACTCCATTGAAAGATGTATCGTGGATAAAGCCTGGAAAGGTAATCCGCGAGGTAACTTTAACAACGGTTGGTGGTAAGGCCTGTATAGATTTTGCTGCCAAACATCATCTCCAGTACATAGAATTCGATGCAGGTTGGTATGGCCATGAGTATGATAATGCAGCCAGTGCACTAGCGGTAAACGTAGATGCCTCAAGGTCTCCAGGTCCATTGGATCTACAGGAAATCATTGCTTATGGAAAAAGTAAAGGCGTTGGTGTGATCCTCTATGTGAATCAAAGGGCATTGACAAAAGAGATCGATACGATCCTTCCATTATATAAATCGTGGGGTGTGGCAGGATTGAAATATGGCTTTGTGAATGTAAATTCGCAGCAGAGTATTACCTGGTTGCACCAGGCCATTAGAAAAGCAGGAGATCATAAACTGATGCTGGATATCCATGATGATTACCGCCCAACTGGATATTCAAGAACCTATCCTAATTTAATGACCCAGGAGGGCGTGCGTGGCGATGAAGAAAGTCCTGACAGCAAACAGGCATTAAGCACCATGTTTACTAGGATGCTGGCAGGAGCTGCTGATGCTACAAATTGTTATTTCGCACCAAGGGTATATCAAATGGGCTCGCATGCATCGCAAATGGCGAAAGCAATCTGTTTATATAGCCCATGGCAATTCGTTTATTGGTACGATCGTCCTGCCGATTCGCCGAGAGCTAAAGGAGGGGCAGGATCAGCTGCTTCTGTAATAGATGAAATACCTGATCTTAGTTTTTATGATGCTTTGCCAACCATATGGGATGATACCAGGGTACTCGATGGGAAGATAGGAGAATATGGTACTATGGCCAGAAAAAATGGAAACGATTGGTACTTGGGTACAATGACCGACAAATCGAGGAACTTTACTTTGCCGCTTAATTTTTTAGACAAAAAGACAAAGTACGAGGCTACTATTTATACGGATGATGCTTCACTCCAAACAGCCACAAAAATCCAGATCAGGAAAATGAAGGTAGATTCGTCAACTGTTCTCTCATTTGATTTAAAGGCAAAGGGAGGTGAAGCTATTATTTTCAGGACAATAAAAAACTAGTTGTTACGATGAAGTAATTTGGTAGTCAGAATTTGCTGTATTAGAGCGGAATTTGATACCTGAATTTGTTTAATTCGGGTCTATGATGCCATCCGCATCATAGACCGCAGATTTTTATACGTCCGGTATTGCAGATATAGTCTAAAACTGATATTTAGGGATCCAGAAAATTGTGAATGCTGTAACATTGGACCGGTTCCTACCTCTTTCTTGACTTTTCATTCATTTTTGACATACATCAATAATTACCTGTCAGATCGGGACACCGTTAAAAATACTGGGCAGCTGACAATCGCTCCGGAAACGCCCAATTTTTTTTAAATAGCAAAAAAGCATAAATAATTGTCAAATTACAGGTAGTGGAGAATACTTTATATTCAAACCTTTATATAAAGTTACCAGCTATGTATCATATGCAATCTGTCCAGTCCATTTTCCTGTAAAAACAGATTTAAATTAGCAATAGCTTGCTAAAACTATCTTTTATGAAAAAAAATATTAAATTTCTCCTTGTCATTTTTACTGTGGCTTTATCGGCCTGTAAAAAAAAGGACGGGTCGGCAGAACCAATAATGGCTGCACCTACAACAACCAAAGAATATTCATTTGATACCGATGCCAATTCTGGGCTGATGTTTCAAGACAACGAGCCAATGGCAACGTTTACCGCTGAGGACAGGCGTTACGAAATTGGTAAGGTACTGCGGGTTAAGGCGGTTAATGAGAGCACCATTGAAATTGCCAACTTTGCTCCTGTAGATATAGAAGACGCAACCATTCTGATCAGTATTCAGGGGATGGCCAGTCCAGTTAAACTGATCAGAGTCAAAAAAATAAGGGCACATGCCATCCAGCAAATAAAATATCCCTTCATAGAAGGAACAAAGAAGTTTTTTGATACGAACAATAACGAAGTAGATCTATCAAAATACCAGACAGATGGCATAGCACCTAGTCAGGTAAGTTTTGATTTTACCGGAGAAACTGAACTTATTAAAAAACTGAAAAAACTAGCCAAGCTTAAATGGACTATCAAATACCATGATTTTGACACCAATGATGATCCGAAGGACAACTGGAAGGAAAACCCAACTGCCAAGGATATACGCAGGTTCAGTGGCTTCATAATAGACCTGGCTTATTCGCTGCAGGAGGATGTAACACATACCGCGTTTGTGAATGAGCCCATTATAGATAACGACGGGGTGACCTTTATGACCACTGCGCAAAAAGAGGCTGTCTATCAGAAAATAATGGATATCCCCAAGTTTAACTGTGGGGTAGTCTCAACGGTTAATGGTGTTCAGGGCCTTGGTGGTGGCAGCACTTTTGGAATGGAGGAGGCCTTTGTGCTCAATAATTTCATGAAATATAATGTTGCAGGTATGGCCATGCACGAAATCGGGCACATGGTCGGTTATAGTCACAGCTCGAGTATGACCTATGAGATAAACGGCCATGGGGCCACTATACCGATGGGCCCGATTTATCGCGATCTGATAGCCAAAAATGAACTGCCCATCAGGCCAACCAATTATTACCGCCTATCTGACTTTCCGTAATAACTGGCGATTTCGGCGAACTATCTGATTGAGTGGTATTGTCAATACCGCTCCTATCATCAAAGTGACAAAGAATCGCTTTAAGCGAAATCCCAATATTGTTCACGCAATATTTAAGGTGTTACAATATTTATGATGTAGATAACCTATTTATATCTATTTGTATATAGTTGGTGTCTTATATGCATATAGATATAATTTTGCATACCTATTTGTTTTTATATTTATTTGCATATAGTTTTATATGTTTGTGCTAATAACCTGAGTTCGATTATTAAATCTTATTTTGTGGCGTTTTAATCAAGTTTTCTGTTAAGACGGTCGTCACCCTGAAATAAATTC
>NZ_JAUG01000133.1 GCF_000708285.2 Pedobacter borealis DSM 19626 | reverse complement strand
TTTTACCGAAAATGTTTATATAATTATCGCCCTACGGCCGGGCCACGGGTTTGGCGTTAAGCGGTTAGCGTGGATTGAGCGATTTAAACAAGGGCCTTCGTCTACGTTACCCTAAACAGATTCAAAGAAAGGTCGTCATTGCGAGGAGGAACGACGAAGCAATCTTTCATTCTAGTGATCCTTGCCATAAAGATTGCTTCGTCGGCTGAAAAAGCCTTCTCGCAATGACGATAATTGGAGGAGATTTATTTCTTTTAAATACTCCTGTTATTTATATTGATTTTTATACAAAAATTATTCCTCAGGCAACAAATCGCAGTTTTACCCCATCCCTCTTCCATCACCCATATAACATCTTCCATTACCCATATTACATTTTCCATCTTTAACCTATATTTGCACATGCTTAAAAAAGAACGCTACAAACTTTTTGTAGAACATTTTTCGGCCAAGCAGCCTGATGCAGAAACCGAATTACATTATAATAATCCCTATCAGCTTTTAGTGGCCGTAATCCTTTCTGCACAATGCACCGATAAAAGGGTAAATATGGTAACCCCTGCGCTTTTTCAACGCTTCCCTAATGCTAAAGCGCTGGCCGAAGCTACGCCCGATATTGTTTTCGATTACATCAGAAGCATCAGTTACCCCAACAATAAGGCAAAACACCTGGTGGGTATGGCTAATATTCTGCTTAACGAATTTAACGATGTAGTGCCTTCGGGGATTGACGACTTACAGAAAATGCCAGGCGTTGGCCGCAAAACCGCCAATGTAATTGCCTCGGTAATTTACAATGCACCGGCAATGGCGGTTGATACCCATGTTTTCCGTGTGGCCAACCGTTTAGGTTTAACCAATGGCAAAACCCCATTGGCGGTTGAAAAAGATTTAGTTAAAAACCTTCCCGAACACGATATCCATATTGCACACCACTGGCTTATTCTGCACGGGCGTTATGTTTGCGTGGCCAGAAGCCCCAAATGTGATGTTTGCGAAATTACCTACATGTGCAGGTACTTCGAACGTTTGACCGCACAAAACGAAAGAGATAAATTAAAAGCTTAAAAAATTATTTTCACTTTACTATTGACATTAGCCAAAAAACATTTACCTTAGCTAAATATATTAGCATTATAAATATCAACATTTACGCATATTAGCCGATAATCGATTATATTTACGCAATCAATGAAAAAAGAAATGAGCACTGCAAATCCAGATAAATTAAAAGCTTTACAACTTACTTTAGATAAACTAGAGAAATCTTACGGTAAAGGTACCATCATGAAACTTGGCGATTCTGCCATTGAACCAATAGATTTTATTTCTACAGGATCAATCAGTTTAGATATTGCCCTAGGTATTGGCGGTATTCCAAAAGGCCGTGTAATTGAAATCTATGGCCCGGAATCTTCTGGTAAAACAACTTTAGCAACACATATTATTGCCGAAGCACAGAAAAAAGGCGGTATTGCTGCTTTTATCGATGCAGAGCATGCTTTTGATCAGTTTTACGCGAAGAAACTAGGTGTAGATACCGATAACCTTTTAATCTCTCAACCAGATAATGGTGAGCAGGCATTAGAAATTGCCGATAACTTAATCCGTTCGGGTGCTATTGATGTAATTGTAATTGACTCTGTTGCCGCTTTGGTTCCTAAAAGTGAAATTGAGGGCGAAATGGGCGACAGTAAAATGGGTTTACACGCCCGTTTAATGAGTCAGGCGCTACGTAAATTAACCGGAACAATTTCGAAAACAGGATGTTGCTGTATCTTCATTAACCAGTTACGTGATAAAATTGGGGTTATGTTCGGCAACCCTGAAACCACAACGGGTGGTAACGCCCTGAAGTTTTATGCATCAGTACGTTTAGATATCCGTCGTATTTCACAGATCAAAGATTCTGATGAAGTTTCCGGTAACCGTGTGAAAGTAAAAATCGTTAAAAATAAAGTGGCTCCGCCTTTCCGCATTGCAGAATTTGATGTAATGTTTGGTGAAGGTATTTCTAAAAACGGAGAGATTGTAGATTTAGGTGTTGACTTCGGCATCATCAAAAAAGCAGGCTCTTGGTACTCTTACGGAGATACCAAACTTGGCCAAGGTAGAGACGCCGTAAAACAATTGTTAAGCGACAACCCTGAACTTGCAGAAGAATTAGAAATTAAAATTAAAGCCGAAGTAACCGGCGATAAATTGGCGGAGAAATAAGCCAACCTTAAATATTACCATACTAAAACGCCCTGTTCAATTATATTGAGCAGGGCGTTTTGCTTTATATGTTATAATATTTTATAGTACAGGTCCTTGTTGAAAAGAGACAGTTATTAATTCTGACTAAAAATGGTATTAAAATCTTTGGTTACATACACAATTACCAAAAGCGCAGCAATAACCAAAGCACCTAAAATAATCACCCCCCAACTCCCTTTTAGTTTGTTCTTATCATTTCTGATCAACCAATATAAAATACCAATTAGCGGTATCGCACAAACAATCCAAAATATTAACGATGCTCCAGTCATATATATAAATTCAATTTAAACAATTCTCGTTACCAGTTTTCAATTGGCGGTTTACAGTTTTTTGCCACGGAAGCACAGAAACACGGAGGTACATTGCGTTAACCACTGTAGTAAGATTGCTTCGTTCCTCGCAATGACGAACGAGGGATAACCAATGAACAAGCCTGGCGCTTGGAGTTGGGCGTTTAACGTCGATTAACCGATTTAAACAATTAACCAGTTTATCGCTAACAGTTAACTACTCTAGGCAATTAACTATTGACTAATGAACCAATGACCAATGAACCCTCGTCCTAAAACTCCATCCTCGCCATTGGCGAAACATCCTGTCCTACGAAATCCTGTTTCAGGTATTTCTGGTAGCCCGCTATGGCAATCATCCCTGCATTATCGGTACAGTATTGAAAAGCAGGGATATACACTTTCCAGCCCAGCTCGTCGGCTGTTTGCTGTAATCCATTTCTTAAACCAGAGTTCGCCGAAACGCCTCCTGCAATAGCTATTTCATTAATTCCGTATTGTTTTGCAGCTTTCTTTAACTTATTGAGCAAAATTTGTACAATACTGTGTTGAACCGATGCACAAATATCATCTAAATTTTCGGCAATAAAATTAGGGTTCTCTTTTTCCTGCTTCCTGATAAAATACAGGATAGAAGTTTTAAAACCGCTAAAACTAAAATTCAGATCGGCAATTTGCGGTTCGGCAAATTTAAAGGCCAAAGGATTTCCATGTTGTGCATGTTTATCGATCAGCGGCCCTCCCGGATAAGGTAAGGCCAGTAATTTTGCTGTTTTATCAAAAGCTTCACCGGCAGCATCATCTAATGTTTCGCCAATTATTTCCATATCAAAGTAATCTTTTACCAGCACAATCTGCGTGTGCCCACCCGAAACGGTTAAACAGATAAATGGAAAACCTGGCTTAGGATCATCAATAAAGTGCGCTAAGATGTGCGCATGCATATGATTAACAGAAATTAAAGGTATATTTAAAGCTAATGCAAAAGATTTTGCAAAAGAAACACCAACCAGTAACGACCCTAAAAGGCCGGGGCCACGTGTAAAAGCGACAGCATTAATGTCCTGTTTTGTAACTTTAGCATTAATTAAAGCTTGTTGTACGGCAGGCACAATATTTTGTTGATGTACCCTTGAAGCTAATTCAGGTATAACACCACCATAATTTTGATGAATTGTTTGGTTTGCAATAACATTGGCAGTAATTTTGCCGTTGTTACAAATAGCAACGGATGTATCATCGCAAGAAGACTCGATAGCAAGTATAACAGACAAATTATTAATATTTAAGCTGCAAAATTATTAAAAAACTATTTAAAATACTCCTTTGGGTAATCGCATCAATAATTCTGCTGTTTGCGCTTCTTATTTTTTCGCTACAATTTAAGTCCGTTCAAACTTATTTTGCGCAGAAGACTGCCGCATATTTATCTAAAGAGCTTAAAACCACCGTATCGATCAAGAGTCTCTACATCAAACCATTTAAATCTATTGTACTCGAAGATCTATTGGTTTTAGATTTACAAAAAGACACTTTACTAAGCACGCCACAATTTATGGTGGATATTAATCAATTATCCATTGATAAAAAGATCATTGATATCAATACCCTTCAAATTAACAATGGGCAGTTTTTCCTAAAGGATTTCAAAGATAAGTCTTCTAACCTCGATTTCATTATAAACTACTTCGATTCTGGTAAACCTACTGTAAAGAAAAAGAAAAGCAAACCATACGATATTAATATTGGCCGCATTATTTTAAATAAATTCGCCTTCAGGTATATCAATTACAGGGCAAAAGATACCGTTCAGGGCAAAAGTGTAAACTTCGAAAATGTATCTGTTAAAGAGTTGAGCGGAATTTTTGAAGGGCTAGATACTAAAAACCATTTGATTAAAACGAATATCAAAAACCTAACTTTTAAAGAGCGTAGCGGGTTTTACCTTAAAAACTTAACGGCCCAAACCACTATAGACAGTAATGCTATCGAGCTGAAAAACCTATTGCTCGAAACCAATCAGAGCCGTTTAACAAACTACTACCAAATGCGGTTTAAAAGCTATAAAGACTTTAACCACTATGTAGATAATGTTCGGATGAAGGCCATTTTTAAAGATAGCCATATTACTTCCAGAGATATAGCCTTCTTTGCACCTGAGCTGAACACCATGAAACTCGACCTTGATGTTGATGGCCAGATTACGGGTTTAGTGAATAACCTTAAAGCCAAAAAACTATCGTTAAGAACCGGAAAAGCCACACACATTAAAGGCGATTTTATTTTAAAGGGACTGCCGAAATGGAAAGAAACCTTTATGGACCTCAACATTGAAATGGCGGGAACGAATAAAACCGATCTGGATGAGGTACTGGCCGGCATTACCAACAGCAAAAAGAAAATTGTTCCGGTAATTGTAAACAAATTCGGCAACATTAACTTTAACGGAAGTTTTACCGGTTTCCAGAACGACTTTATTGCTTACGGCGAATTTAAAACCAAACTTGGCCGTATTGTTTCGGATGTGAACATGAAAATCGATAAAAACGATGTTCCTTCATATACAGGGAACGTAAAAAGCTACGATTTTAACCTGGGCAACCTGATTGACGAAAAAAGCCTTGGCCGTATCAGCTCTTCACTGTATGTTAAGGGCCGCGGCACTGAGCTTAAAGACCTGACCGAGAAGATAAACGGCGATGTAGACTATATCGACTTTAATAATTACCGTTACCACAATGTGAAGATCGACGGAACTTTTAACAAAAAGTATTTCGATGGCAAGCTGAGCATTAACGACCGTAATGTTAAACTGGTTTTTGATGGCGGAGTAAACCTGAATCCTAAACTGCCGGTATTTAACTTTAATGCCACTATTTCCAAAGCAAGATTAAAGGCTTTAAAACTAGTGAAAGATTCGTTGCAGGTTGATGCTAAATTTACCACCAATTTCTCAGGCACCAACCTGAACAATATATCGGGCAAATTATTAATAGAACAAATCAGGCTGCAAAATCCGAAGGGTCTCTATAGTGTCGATTCGGTGCAGTTAATCGCCGCCGGAACGGGTGCCAGCCGCGTACTGGATATCCGATCAGATATTTTAGATGCCAGTATTAAAGGTGAATACGATTTAAATTCTATTGTTTCTTATTACAAAGCCATCGCCAAAACTTATATCCCTTCGTTAAAGGCAGATATTATCAAATACAAGAATCAGATTTTTCAGTTTAACCTGAAGGTTAAAAAGTTCGAACCGCTGGCGCAGATATTTGTACCAGGTTTAGAATTAGAAGAAGGCGCTACAGTAACCGGCGATTTCGATTCGCGCAACAATACCGCAACGCTGAACGGTTTTGTGAAGAAACTAAAATACAATAGCATTGTGGTAAACAATATCATCCTCGATGAAAATACCACCACACAGCAGCTTCAACTGATTGTAACTTCCGATCGGGTGCAGATTAACGACAGTTTGTTTATTAAAGATGTAAACATTTCCAACATCCTGCGGAACGACAGTTTGGCTTTCAACGTAAAAATGTCGAATGCCCAAGAGGACAATCAGCTCGATTTAAACGGCCTGGTAGAGTTTACCAAAAACCAGGATACCACGGCAAGGCTAAGCGTATTGCCTTCTATCTTAAAAATCAACAACGAAGAGTGGCGCATCCAGGAGAAGGTACGCATTGTGCTCAACAATGGTAAAACGGAGATCAGTAATTTCGATTTAACCAACGGAAAGCAGCAGGTTATTATTGGCGGATTAATTTCGGAAGACCCTAAAGATTTAATCAGTGTTGGCTTTAAAGATTTCAATTTAAAAACCCTCAATCCTTTTACCAAAGGCTTTGGTATTAAACTGGGTGGAAACCTAAACGGAACAACCGATCTGTACGGCATATTAAAAGCACCAAGGGTAACCGACGATTTAAAAATCGATTCGTTAAACTTCAACGACATCTACATCGGTACCTTAACCGATACCTCATCGTACAACAACGAGAGCAAAAAGATTAATGTATTTACCCGCATTATGGCCGACGATTCGGAGACTTTTAAACTGACCGGAAATCTCGATTTAAAAGAAAAACAAATCGACCTGGCTGTAAAGATGGATGAGAGCAAGCTCACCATCCTCGAGCCTTTTGTTAAACAACTGGTATCGAATTTAAAAGGGAATATCTCGGCTGATTTAACCGTAAAGGGCAAATTAGAAAAACCTGAAATTAATGGAACCCTATCATTAGATAAAGGGCAACTGATGGTAAACTACCTTAAAACCACTTATGTAATTACCGATGAGGTAGAAATAAACAATAGCGTAATTAAACTCGGCGATTTTGAACTTAAGGATCTGGAAGGTCATGAGGCTACCGCGCGCGGCACGGTAGATTTAAACGACATCAATTACCCTACTTTGGATGTAACAGTAAACGCGAATAGCTTAATGGCCTTAAATACCACCAGCAAAGACAATTCGGTGTATTATGGTAGGGCTTATGGCACCGGCGTATTTCAATTCAAAGGGCCAACAAATAAAATGAAGATTGATATTAAGGCGAAAACTGAAAAAGGGACAATTTTCAACCTGCCTTTAAACAGTTCGGAAACCATATCTGATAAAGACTTCATTAATTTTGTAAGCCGCGATTCGACTGTGCTGGTTAAGAAAAAAACCAACTTTGATGGCCTGACCCTAACCTTCAAATTAACCATCGATCCGAATACCACGGCGAATATATTTACTACCCTGGGTAATTTAAGTGGCAAGGGCAATGCCGAGCTTAACCTGAACATCAACAGTTTCGGCGATTTCGAAATGTCTGGCGATTATATCATCGAGACCGGAAGTTTCGATTTTACGGCCCAGGAGGTAATTAACAAAAAATTCGAGATCAGGCAAGGTGGAACCATCCGCTGGACGGGTAACCCTACGGCTGCACAGATTAACTTAAAGGCAGTATATGCTTTGAGGGCGAGTTTGAACGACCTTTATAAAGCAGCCAACCGCGATGCCAGCAGTAATGCCAACCAAAGGGTAAATACTGAGGTTGAGATGGGTTTAACAGGTTTACTCTTAAAACCAGATATTAAACTTGATATTAACTTCCCTGCTCAGCCTTCTATCAAAGAAGAACTACAAACCTATTTCAGCGATCAGAACAACCTGAACCTGCAAGCTTTCAGTTTAATTATTAGAAGAAGCTTTGCCCCTGGAAACGGAGGAGAATCGATTGGGAACCAGCTCAGTTCTACCGCAACCAGTACAGCTACAGAGTTGGTATTTAACCAGTTTAACAATGTACTTTCTTCATTAAACTTAAACTTTGTCGATCTGAATGTGCGCTCGTTGAGCGAGGCCAATGCATCGTTCAAATTCTTTAGCGATCGTTTAATTATCAACGCAGGTATTGTAGATCGGAACAGTGTGAACGATTTTACCGTTATCGATTTCTCTAAAAACAATGTGGGTAGAGAGGTCGAGGCCCTTTTCTTAATCAAAAAAGACGGAAGCTTAACCGTTAAGGCGGCAAATAAACCACCTACACAACAAAGTATCTTCTTAAACAGCGGGATTAGCTCAACGGCAAACGTAACCTCTTTTGGTTTGGTTTATACCCAGCAGTTTGATACGTTTAAGGAGTTTATTCAGAAAATTTCTGGTGCTTACCGCCGAAATTTAAAGCGGAAACAAAGCCAGGCCCCTGTTAAAACGAATAAACCGATCAATAAAGAAGCAATTATCAATCAGAGTAAAGGGAACCAGAGGAGATAAAAGGTTAGAGGGTAGTGTTAAGGGGGTAGTGGGCATTAGTTCATTTTCCCACGATTAATAATGTTCTTTTATTTGTTCTGCATGAACCTTTTGCATGCACGGGTCGTCACCCTGTCCCGAAGGTTCCTATCGTGTGGACACATTTCTGAATAATTTGTTTCTTTGTTGGATGCAAACACGAGGTTTTACGAGTTTATCCGATTCAAGGTTAATTAGCAGGGGTAATAAGAATCTGGATATACTTTTCAGGAACAGTGTCCAGAGTATACGCCAGTTAAGCAAAGATGAGGCTG
>NZ_JAUG01000132.1 GCF_000708285.2 Pedobacter borealis DSM 19626 | reverse complement strand
TTATATCTTATTTACGCCTAATCCCGCTTTATCGTCCTGCTGAATTTATTTCAGCATCTTTTTAGCGTGAAAGACCCTGAAATAAATTCAGGGTGACGACCGTCTTAACAGAAAACTTGATTAAAACGCCACAAAATGAGATTTAATAATCGAACTCAGGTTATTAATTGTTTTTTTCTTTAAAATTACATCCAATTCTCATTTTTACGCTCTACCTGATATAGCCAGTAATTTACCAGCTGTTTAATTTCGGTATAATTTCCATATTTAAAATGAATCTGACCCGCAGCCGTGTGTAAAGTGAGGTGGCCAACATCCACTCCTTTATGCCAAGGGTATTGAAAAGTGGTAATGGCCTGAATTTTATTTGGCTTTACAATTTCATTCGAAATATCCCAAATCCCGCTGGTTTTGATGATGAAATCTTGGCTTACTGAAATCTGATGTCGGCGATAACTGATGTAAATCATCAAAATACCAATGATTAAGTAAGCAATTGATACGCCGATATACGGCTTAACCTCAGGAACGTTAAACGCAATAATTAAAAATGCCACCAAAGGCAAAATCAGTTTAAAGAAAATAGGTAAATTCAAAAAACGCCAGTCGGGGATAAAAGTTTTTGACTTTAACGGTGTTTGGCCCAATATCATTTTTAACAATTCATCCCTTTCGCCAGGATTACATCCCGGAATTTCCAAAGTGTTTCCCTGCATTTCATGCCCTTTTTTACTTTGACCAAAATGAGCCTGCTTTAAACTCATATTTAGCATATTCATCTTTTTCTGAAAGTAATTCTGGCTGTATTTGGTAATCTGGACTTTATTCGGACTAATCAAGGTATTTTTCTTGGCAATTAGCCCTGAAGAGAGTAAAAGTGTGTTTTTATGTTCGCTAATTTCCAGCTCGAAATACTTATAAAAGGTTCTAACCAGGTTAATAATTAACAGTACAATTAAAAGGCAGGCAATTAAGATAAAAATTGTAACAATGGTTAACATACCCGTTACCGTGCTCTGAATTTCATCTTTATTAATTTTAAAAGCATCAAGCAGTTGCCTGCCTTAATAAATAACGGTGTAAAAAAAAGCAGTAAGTAAAGCTAAACTTTGTCCATAATTAGAGGTTAGTCCTACTTTAAACAAAGTCCATGCACTTATTCTTAAAAATGGTGTTTCTGCTGGCTTGTGGTTTTTATGTTCAATTTCCGATTGTGTTTCAGTTACGGTTCTTCTATTTAATAAATGTTCTTTAAGGTTATAGGCGGAAGTTTCGTCAATTGCTTTTATGCTTACTTCTTCTCCATGAGCACCGGCTGTATCGATTTTTAACCCATAAACGCCGATAATTTTCTGCAGAATATTCTGGTTAATGTTAACCTGCTGTATTTTATCAAGCTGAATAATTACCTGATCGCGGTTGAATATGCCCTTATTCACCACAAATTCCTGCTTTTCTTTATCTAAAAAGAACGTAAATTTCAAATACCATAAATAAGCAAATATAAAACTGAATACAATTATCGCAGAAATGCCCAATATCAGGTAGGTGAAAGAAGTGCTCGACATCTTTACAAAGGCGATAATGAATAAGAAAAAACTCGCCTTACCAATTTTTAGCATGGTATGAGCACCCATTATAATGATACCAAAGGCCGATTCCCGCTGCGGTTTACTAAAATCGTTATTCATTGGCATTCAATTCTGTTGTTGGATTTTCAAGCAGGTCTAGATTTTTCAAAAGCAGATCCCTGATACGCTTGGCATCATCAATTGCAATCCCCGAAATATGGATATGCCCCGTTTGGCCACCTGCAGTAAATAGCTGTAATGATCCCAGTTTATATATTCTGGAAAAAATCCCTTCATTTAATTCGATATGCTGAATCCTGTTTAAAGGAACAATTGTTGTCGATTCGGCAATAATGCCACTTTTGTATATTACGTCATGTATGCGGATGGCATACCCCCGTTTCTTAAAACTGGCGCGAAAAAGTAGCGAAAAGATGGCAAATAAAGCTAAATAAAGGGGGATAATCCATTTGGCGTTTGTTCTTACTTCATCAACTAAGAACAGGAGTATACCAACAGCTATTCCCAGCAGGCCAAAAAAGATCAGTAGATTAATACAGATGATTTTCCAATAATCGGGGTGTGGCCGGCTTAACTGAATTTCTTCGTATTTTGGAAGAAGATCGAGATCAATAACTTCATTGGTGAAAAATGTCTCAGTAGTCATGGTTAAAGGTATAAAACATTATTAATCTATAAATAGACTAATATTTAAATCTTTTGTTACCTGGCCACAATAAACTTTTTTGCAGAATTGTATTGACCAGAATCGGAAGAGATTTTAAAGAAATAAATGCCAGGAACAAAGGTAGAGGTGTTGATTTCTAAGGTGTGTTTTCCGGTATTAAGGTATTCATTTACTACTGTTTTAACCAAGCGGCCCATTAAATCAAAAATCTGAATATTAATTTTATCCGTTTCGGGCAAAACAACATCAATAAATGTTTGCATAGCTGCAGGATTAGGGTAATTCTGAGAAACGGTAAATTTTAAGAATTTATCAAAAATTGCTTTATTAATGGCATCGAAAATTACATAACTCACTAATTTGTAACCGCGTGCATTTGGATGAAAGGCATCCTGATAAAGCGAAAAATCACGTCGCATTGCTGCATTTACATCAGCTAAATAAATTTTATATTCTGCAGCTAATTTTCTGTAGGCTGTATTAAGGCTTTTGATATGGGTATTTACAGCAACATAACTTTTAATGGTTCTATCATCAACAAACTGGAGTGTACATAAAATTGGAACTAATTTCTGTTTAAGGCTTGCCGTAATCAATACCCGCATATTAGCAACGGTTTCGGCTACACTTCCTTTACCAGTAGTCATTGCAACGGCATCATTAATGCCCATATCAATTACAATAAAGCCGCTTCTATTGGCTATTGCATTATCAATTCTGAGCAATCCCTGGAAGGTTGTCTGGCCGCCGATACCATGGTTGGTAATGTCGACTATCTTATTGGTATAACAATTCAAAAAGTTGTTCTGCAGCATGGTTTGGAACCCCAATCCCTTAACACCTTCAACAGTACTGGCTCCAAAGGTTACAATATTTATACTGTCTTTCGAATAATATTGGGCTGCTTCTGGGCAACTTACTCGGGTAGCGGGTGTTCCTTGAGCTAAGGAAGAAATGCGGACAACAAGAAGCAGCAGCAGAGATAGAAATACTTTTGCGCTAAACTTCATTGTTAAAATTCTTTCGTACAGGATTTAAGGATATCTGTTATTGGCGCAATTTACAAAAAAGTAGATATAATTAATGCTGTGCTATATTTTTTTACAAACATTAAATCATTTTTTTGTATTTGTTAAAAGACGCGTTTTAAGTTTAAAAAATAGAACCCTGATTTTGGATCTTAAAAAAATAATTAAACCCATTAACCGTGTGGCTATAAGCAAAATTTTACACTGGTATGGGGATAATTTATTAAGCGCTTAAGTGCCTTTTTATTTGGTAAAGCCTATATTTGTCCAAATTCATTTTGTTATGCAAGAGATTAAAAATTATGTAGAAACGCACAAACAACGTTTTTTAGATGAGTTGTTTGAGTTATTGCGTTTTCCATCGGTAAGTGCTGATCCGAAATACAAAGGCGATGTTTTAAAAACAGCTGATTATGTTGCGCAGAAATTAAAAGATGCAGGTGTAGATCAGGTAGAAATTTGCCCAACAGCAGGATATCCTATTGTTTATGGTGAAAAAATTATAGATGCTTCTTTACCCACTGTTTTAATATATGGTCATTACGATGTTCAACCGGCAGATCCATTAGAACTTTGGCATACACCACCTTTTGAGCCAACAGTACGCGATGGTAAAATTTATGCCCGCGGCGCTTGCGATGATAAAGGACAGTTTTATATGCACGTAAAAGCATTCGAACTGATGATGCAAACCAATACTTTGGCCTGCAACGTTAAATTTATGATCGAAGGCGAAGAGGAGGTAGGTTCTGCTAATCTGGGTATTTTTGTAAAAGCAAATGCCGAGCGTTTAAAAGCCGATGTAGTTTTAATTTCTGATACTTCGATGATTAGTATGGAACATCCGTCAATCGAAACCGGTTTGCGTGGTTTAGCTTACATGGAAGTTGAAGTAGTTGGTCCGAACCGCGATTTGCACTCTGGAGTTTACGGTGGGGCAGTAGCTAATCCTGCAACTATCCTTTGTAAAATGATCGCTTCATTACACGATGAAAATAACCACATCACTATCCCTGCCTTTTATGATAAAGTGCTTGAGTTAACAGATGAGGAGAAAAAAGCATTAAATTCTGCACCTTACGACGAAGCAGAATACAAAAAGGATTTAGATATCGAAGAAGTTTGGGGCGAGAAAGGTTATTCAACCTTAGAGCGTACAGGTACCCGTCCAACTTTAGAAGTAAACGGAATTTGGAGCGGTTATATTGGTGAAGGGGCAAAAACCGTATTGCCAAGTAAAGCCAATGCAAAAATTTCTATGCGTTTGGTTCCTCACCAAAGCTCAGAAGAAATTGCAGAGATTTTTACCAAACATTTCGAAAGCATTGCGCCTAAAAATGTAAAGGTAAAGGTTACGCCTCATCATGGCGGCGAACCAGTGGTAACCCCAACTGATAGTATTGCTTACCAGGCAGCCGAAAAAGCAATTGAAGATAGTTTTGGTAAAAAAGCTATTCCAACGCGCGGTGGAGGCAGTATTCCTATTGTGGCCTTGTTTGAAGATGCATTGGGTATTAAATCGGTGCTTTTTGGCTTCGGTTTAGATAGTGATGCTTTACACTCGCCAAATGAGAAATATGATATCTACAATTATTATAAAGGAATAGAGACTTTGCCGTTATTCCATAAATATTTCGCAGAGCTGAGCAAATAAGCTTAACCACGCATTCAGGCTGAACAATATTATATTTGTCAGTCTGAGCGGAGTCGAAGACCATCCCTGCCTATTTAATATAAGCAGGGATTTTTTTTGAAAGCGAATCTTGATTTTTTGTAAATGAACGGGTAGTTTTTCATAGGTGCTGTAGCCCCGCCATCGCTTATAGTCCTCATTTCGCTGCGCTCCATTCCGGGCTATTTAGCTCTGTCGGGTTTATTGGATAAAGTGCAGTTCTTTTTTGAAAGGCTTGTTATTGCTAGGAGGATTTATGCATCCTGCAGCCCTGAATAGTAATGGTAGCCCTGCCACCTAAACCCGACCGTAGTGTAAAACCCACAGGCCGAAGCATGAGGCCGAGGATTTGAAACGAAGGGCAGGACCGGTTTAACCAACTGGCTTGGGGTTTTGCTTTCCAAAACACTAAATAAATTTAACTTTATATGGTCAGTCTGAGCGGAGTCGAAGACCTTTATTAGTCGAAATAAAAAACATATATCCTTCAAGAGGCTACCATTGATGGATTGTAAAAATCGGCGTCATTGCGAGGAGGAACGACGAAGCAATCTTTCACGCTAGTGATGCTTGCCATAAAGATTGCTACATAGGCTGAAAAAGGCCTTTCGCATCCGATAGCTATTGATGATGGTCATGCACTCGGTCCGTCACCCTGAACTTGTTTCAGGGTTTTACTATTATTATAATTTTTCACCATATAAGGCATGTAAGAAACATATGAGGCATTAAGCTTATATGTAACTTATGTGTCTTATATGGTTCGGTTTTAGGCGGTATATCACAAAGGCACTGAATTTTGCGTTCTTTGTGACTTAGTGGTTAATATGTTCTCTGCTGTTATTAATATTGATTTTATACAATTAGTTACCCCTTTTAGACAATATTAGCGCTTAACCTGAAGCTAAATATACATTCTGCATTTACCAGAGCTTATTATTAGTAGATATTGTCAGTCTGAGCCGAGTCGAAGACCGTACCTATCTTTAAACAGCCTTACGCTTTTGCTTTCCGTAATTGCGGTTAAACTAATGGACTAATTTTTTTACCACGGATTTTTTTCTAAATTGCTGCCATGAAATATCTATTCTCATCTCTTTTACTTTTATCTGGACTTACTTCTTTAGCTCAAGATACTAAAACGATTAATCAGTCTGGAAATCCAATATTTAAAGGCTGGTATGCAGACCCTGATGCTGCTATTTTTAACAATAAGTATTGGGTTTATCCCACTTATTCGGCCAGGTATAAAGAACAGGTTTTTTTAGATGCCTTTTCTTCAGATGATTTGGTGAAATGGAAAAAACACCCCCACATTTTAGATACTGCTGCTATAAAATGGGCTAATAAAGCCATGTGGGCACCGGCAATTGTTCAAAAAGATAAAAAATATTACCTGTTTTTTGGTGCCAATGATATTCAGAATGACAAAGAAATTGGTGGAATAGGAGTAGCTGTTGCCGACAAGCCAGAAGGGCCATATAAAGACCATTTAGGGAAACCTTTAGTAGATAAGTTTTATAATGGAGCGCAACCTATTGATCAATTTGTGTTTAAGGATAAAGATGGTCAGTATTATTTAATTTATGGTGGCTGGAAACACTGCAATATTGCAAAGTTGAATAAAGATTTTACTGGCTTTTTGCCTTTTGAAGATGGTACAACTTTTAAAGAAATTACGCCTGATAATTATGTAGAAGGCCCATATATGTTTATCAGAAATGGTAAATATTATTTCATGTGGAGCGAAGGCGGCTGGACTGGTCCCGATTACTCAGTAGCTTATGCCGTTGGCGATTCGCCATTCGGTCCGTTTAAGCGGATTGGCAAAATATTGAAGCAGGATGCGGCCATTGCTACCGGTGCAGGCCATCACTCTGTAATTATTAACGAGAAAAAAGGACAATATTACATTGTTTACCACCGTCGCCCATTAACCGAAACTGATGGCAATCATCGAGTTACCTGTATTGATGAAATGAAGTTTGAGGCAGACGGTAACATTCTTCCTATAAAAATCACAAATGAAGGTGTAAAAGCCCAGAAAGTTAAATAAATGCTGTTCAGCTGGAGATTTTATTCAATTTCCAGCTGCGCTTCACTTTTTTGTAAAACAGTTTTCGCCTGCTTTTTATTCAGTGTATTAAATCCCCAGGTGCATAATAAAAGCATACCCGCCAATCCCAACCAAAGCCAGTTATAGCCAAGATTCTCTGCTACTAAAAAGCCCAGATACGGACCAACAAGTTGTGCAAAGGACCAACTTAAGGTATAGCCTGCGGCATATAGTCCCCTGTTGTGCGCGTTACTCCTGCTGATTACAATGGTGTTTATAAAAGGTAAGGTAAGCATCTCCCCTGCAGTAAAAACAACGATGGTTAATATCGCCATAACAATGTGAAGACTTATTGGAACACTTAGTATCACATAAGCAGCCGAAAATAGAACAGCACCTATAATGATGAAAAATATGGGCGATCGTTTTGCCTCAATTTTATTGATCATCACCATCTCGAAAAGGGCAATAACAGCGCCATTGATACCGATTATAAGGCCGATGGCGAATTCATCAATATGCCATTCTTGTTTAAAAAATACGGGCACAATCCTGAACATTAAAAAGGCACAGGTAATAAATATTGTGGTGAGAAGGATAAACTTTACATAGAAAGCATCTTGCCACGGTTTCATAATAATCATATTATTGGCTGTTTCCTTTGCTTTTTTGATAAAGCCCTTCACCTGTGGTAAAAATGATAAGATCAACAAACCCACAATAATACTTACAACGCCTTCAACAATAAAAAGTAATCTATAATTAATAGAAGCGATTATACCTGCAAAACTGATCCCTATAGACCAGCCCATGTTTGTAGCCAACCTGTTTAAAGAGTATGATCTGGTTAAAGTACCTTCCGCGGCATAGTGGGCAACTGCTGTAAAATTGGCCGGTCGGAAAGCCTCCGAGAAAAAACTGATTACAACCGCCAGGATACAAAGACTATAAAAGTGGGTGAGGGTAGAAAATAAAATAAATAACAGGCCACTAACGATGGAGGATAAAACCTGTACCGGGCGAAAGCCAATCATGTCTGTTAATTTTCCACCTGTTGCCGAGCCAAGAACAGAACCAACACCAAATAAAATGATGATTAAGCCTGCATCTGTTACCGATCTATGCAAACTTTGGGTAACGAACAGCCCCATAAACGGAACTGACATGCTTCCGAATCTGTTAAATAGTATCACAAAGCTCAATAACCAGGTTTCTCTGCTTAAGCCACTGAATGATGTTTTATAGGTGTTAAGAATAAGTTTGAACATGCTGTATTTAGATGAGGTAAAAATAGCAAAAGCCAGATATTAATTAATCATCTGAATTCAATATCCGCTTTTTAGATTAAAAAAGATGAGCAAAAAATATCCCATAATTTTTCACAAATTTGCATCCGGAAACCGATCAAATGCCGCCAGTGTTGTGATTTGCTTCATTTTTTGACTACTGATTACAACAACTGCCAAAAGCTGGCGAAACCATATAGAAACGTTGTGATTTGCTTTCATTATTCATGGGTTGTTTATTTTATCAGCATTCATGAGCTCGTAAACTCGGTTCTTTGAATCATCGATATTTATAACAACGGATTGATTGGGTGAGGGGTAGTTTGAGATATACTTCTCGTCATTCCGGTACAGGCGGGAACCTTAAAGCGGTCGCTATTCTTGCCCTTCGCGCAGTCTTGCCTCGGCTCACCGCCGCCGA
>NZ_JAUG01000131.1 GCF_000708285.2 Pedobacter borealis DSM 19626 | reverse complement strand
ATTCAAGCTAGCTACGCTGGTCTTTTTGATGCCAAAAAGAAAGAGCCCTTTGGCGGCGGCGAGCCGAGTCCCAATGTCATTAAGTTAAGTACTATGCCGTTGTCAGTCTGAGCTTGTCGAAGACCTTTCAATAGTCGAAAACGAAAAAACATTTGTCCTTCGACAGGCTCTCCGTAGGAGTCCTTTGGACAGGATGACAATGTTTTTTGTTTTCTCCTTAACTTAATGACATTGAGCCGAGGCCAGACTGTGCCCATGGGGAAAAACAATTAACTATTAAACGATGAATTAAAACTCGAAATGACGATTATCGCAATAACGGATTTTATTATTTATTAGCAAGAAAGATGCTGAAACAAGTTCAGCATGACGTCCCTCGTGAGGACTTCTCTATGTTGTTAATACTTCAATCTATTTTTCCTCCAATCGGAGCTATTTTTAACTGCTGCACCACCCAACCTCACCTCCTTTTTATCAAACAGTTTTGCAGCAATTACCGCAGCAATTAAGGCTTCTGTTTCATCCTGTACCTTTAAACTTTCTGGCTTAAAGTATTTACCTACAAAATGCGTGTCGAAATTACCCGTTTTAAAAGCCTCGTGCTGCATCACAAATTTACCAAAACCCAAAGTAGTTTCTATCCCTGTAATATCATATTCTTCAATTGCCCTCACCATTCGTTCAATCGCTTCTTCCCTATCTTTCCCAAAAGTGATCAGTTTGGCAATCATCGGATCGTAATAAATCGGGATTTCCATGCCCTGTTCAAAGCCATCATCAACCCTTACCCCATTGCCTTTAGGTGTGCTGTAAGTCTGCAAGGTGCCAATATCAGGCAGGAAATTATTGACCGGGTCTTCGGCATAAACACGAAGTTCTATAGCATGCCCGCTGATTTTTAAGTCCTCCTGGCTAAAGCTCAGCTTTTCGCCTGAGGCTATTTTTAGCTGTTCTTTTACCAGGTCGATCCCTGTAATTAATTCGGTTACCGGATGTTCTACCTGCAATCGGGTATTCATTTCCAGGAAAAAGAAATCGAGGTTCTCATCCAAAATAAACTCAACGGTACCTGCACCGGTATAATTTACCGAACGGGCCACATCTACTGCACACTTACCCATTTGCCGCCTGATTTCTTCAGTTAAAACCGACGAAGGCGCTTCTTCTACCACTTTTTGGTGACGACGTTGTACAGAGCACTCACGTTCAAAAAGATGAACAATATTGCCATGGGTATCGCCCAAAACCTGTATTTCAATGTGCCTTGGTGAAGTAACATATCGTTCAATAAAAACAGCACCATCACCAAAGGCTGAGGTAGCCTCACTTACCGCAAGCTGCATCTGTTCTTCAAAATCTTCAGCCCGCTCTACAATACGCATACCCTTGCCCCCGCCACCTGCAGCAGCTTTGATCAATATGGGGAAACCAACTTCGATGGCGCGTTGTTTAGCTTCGTTTACATCCTGTATGGCTTCTTCCGTTCCCGGCACCATCGGGATGTTATATTTTAAAGCGGCTGCCTTTGCTGAGAGTTTATTGCCCATCGTTTCCATGGCCTGCGGCGAAGGACCAACCAGGATAAGTCCGGCTTCGGCAACTTTTTGCGCAAAACCTGCATTTTCAGACAAAAAACCATAACCTGGGTGAATGGCCGCTGCGCCAGTTAATTTACAGGCTTCGATAATCTTCTCACCCACCAGGTAACTTTGATTAGATGGAGCCGGCCCAATACAAACCGCTTCATCGGCATAACGTACATGCAGCGCATTACGGTCTGCTTCAGAAAAAACAGCTACTGTTTTAATGCCCATTTCCTTCGCAGAGCGCATAATACGCAAAGCGATTTCGCCACGGTTAGCGATGAGGAGTTTTGAGATTGGAATTAGGGGTTTGGAGGAATTAGGCATTTTGGTTAGACTTTATATGTATGCAGATTGAAGTATCAGCTATCTGACTATTGACCATTAACTATAAAACTATTGACTAAAAAATCAGACTCCCGACTATACCTACAAATGTAATATTATTTCGATAGCCTGATCGATCATTTCTGCACTCAGATCGAGGTGTGTAACCAAACGGATCGTACTGGCACTGGTGGTATTGCAATGTAGTCCTTTTTCTTTCAATTGGTGCACAATTTTCTCTGCTGCTCCCTTTTCTACTTCAAAAATAACAATATTGGTCTCAACAGGCATTACCGATTTTACATATTTTGCCCTGGCCAGTGCATTTGCCAAAGCCTGCGCATGGGCATGATCGTCTTTTAAGCGTGTTACGTGATGATCGAGCGCATAAATGCCAGCAGCAGCCAAAAAACCTGCCTGACGCATGCCTCCACCAAAAGCTTTTCTAATTTTTCGGGCTTTATGGATCATTTGCTTGCTGCCCAATAGCACAGAGCCAACTGGTGCACCAAGTCCTTTGGATAAACAGACCGAAATCCCATCGAAATATTTGCCGTACTCGCCCGCCTCATCCCCTGTTGCCACAAGTGCATTAAAAATACGCGCGCCGTCTAAATGCAGTTTCAATCCTTTTATATTACAGAGGTGATGGATCGGGGCAATCTGTGATAAGGTATAACAGCTTCCGCCACCTTTATTTACTGTATTTTCTAAAACAACCAAACTTGAGTTGGGATAGTGGATGTTATCTTCATTGATTTCGGGTTCAATCAGCTCTGGAGTCAGAACTCCGCGTTCGCCATGCAACAACCTTACCGATGCGCCCGAGTGATAGGCAATGCCTCCAATTTCGTAGCGGTAAACATGTGCGGTTTGATCGCAGATCACCTCATCCATGGGCTGGGTAAAACACTTGATCGCAATCTGGTTGGTCATCGTTCCTGACGGGCAAAATAATCCGGCTTCCATATTAAACGTCGAAGCCAGTTTTGTCTCCAACGCATGCACCGTTTCGTCTTCACCAAAAACGTCGTCGCCCACTTTTGCATTCATCATGGCATCTAACATTCCGGCAGAAGGTTTGGTTACCGTATCACTCCTGAAATCTAAAAATCTGTTGTTCATTTCGCTATCTGGTTGTAAAATATTGTTGAGGTTAAAAAAAAGGCCAATGCCCTTTCTGGTATAATTTTAAGGTTTTTCGGCGATTAAATGCCCTATATAGTGTATTTTTTACACACTTAATTTTCGACAACAACAAATTGTTAAAAAATTATTAAAAAAAAGGATACAAAATATAAGACTTTTTATACTTTTATCGTGCTAAAACCAAAAATAAATAAAATGATAGTAATTGCAGACGGCGGATCTACCAAAACAAATTGGTGTTTGATTAACGAGGCCGGCAGAAAAATTTACTTTAACACCGAAGGTTACAATCCATATTTTTCAAAAGGAGAATACATTGTAAAGTCTTTGAATGAGTCTCTTCCAGACCACTTGGAAAGAGAGAAATTAACAGCAGTTTATTACTACGGTGCCGGCTGTTCTACACCTGCAAATGTTAAGATTGTGGCCGATGCCATGCAACAGATCTTCACCAATGCAACCATTTTTGTAGGTCATGATTTACTTGCTTCATCTAGAGCACTCCTTGGAAACGAGCCAGGATTTGCTGCTATTTTAGGCACAGGTACAAATTCATGCCTTTATGATGGATCTGAAATTACCATGAACATCGATTCATTGGGGTATTTCTTGGGTGATGAAGGTAGCGGTTCGTACATCGGTAAACGCATTTTAAGCGATTACATGAAAGGTTACATGCCGAAAGGGCTACGTGAAGCTTTTTACGACAACTACGCTTTAACCAACGAAGATATTTTCGATAATATTTATAATAAGCCCTTACCAAACCGTTTCTGCGCAAGCTTTAGTAAATTCTTATACGATTTTAAAGATAACTACGAAGATTATGCTTTTGCTACCATTGACTATGCTTTTACTGCATTTTTCGAAGCATTGGTCATCCACTACCCTAACTACAAAGACCACAAATTAAACTGTGTGGGTTCTGTAGGTTATAGTTTCCGTGATATTTTAAGTATAGTAGCCGACCGTTACGAAATGGGCGTGGGCAAGATTATCCGCTCACCTATAGATGATCTGGTACATTATCACCTGGAGTTAGCCCCGAAGGCTTAGTCCACAGTCCTAAGTCTGGAGTCCTTAGTCCGGAGTCGGATTACAACCATATAAAAATCCCCGATTTGAATTTCAAATCGGGGATTTTTATTTTATATACCAGCTTTAATTATTTTCTATTTTCTTTCAACTCTCCGCTCCACGCCTAACGCGCTCCGCTAGAACGAGATCTCCTTACCAAAAAGCTTCGCATATTTACGCTTATCAAAACGGTACAAAGTAGCCGCGCGATAAGAAACACCTTTTTGTTTTTCATCAAGCTCTTTTAGTACACCAAAACTCACAATCTTTTTTCTAAAGTTCCTTTTATCGAGTTTTTTACCCAAAACCAGTTCATAAACATGCTGCAACTGTGTTAAAGTAAATTTCTCTGGCAAGAGTTCAAAAGCAATTGGCTGGTGTTTAATCCGGCGTTTTATTTTTTCTAATCCTTTATCGTAAATTTTCTGGTGATCGAAAGCCAGTTTAGGCAGATCGGTAATCGGCAGCCAATTGGCCCGTTTGGCATAAGTACTGATCGGGCGTAGCTCTTTATCTCCGCCCAAACGGATCAAAGCATAATAAGCCAAAGTAATTACCCTTCCTTGCGGGTGCCTGTGCGGATCGCCGAAAGCATAATATTGCTCCATATAAATACCACGCAAGCCGGTAAGCTCGTACAAAATCCGGGAGGCTGATTGATCTAAACTTTCATCAGGGCCAACAATGTTACCGGGCAATGCCCACCAATCTTTAAACGGTTCTTCATTCCTTTCGATCAGTAGGATTTTTAATTCCTTACCATCAAATCCAAACAAAACGCAATCTATCGAGAATACAGAATCTAAATGAGGTAAAATTTGTTCCAAAGTAAAATTTAGTTATTTTAAGCAGATAAAGGTATGACTTTCAATATTAAGTAAAAAAAATAAAATAAATTACTTAGTGTAAAAAATACACACTATATTCGTGTTATAAAGATGGAGCCAAATATAAAAAATATAGCTGTACTAACTTCTGGAGGCGATGCCCCTGGAATGAATGCTGCAATCAGAGCTGTTGTACGTACCGGAATTTACCATGGCATTAACATGTTTGGTGTAATGCAAGGTTACCAGGGTTTAATTACCGACAACATAAAACCAATGGACGCCCGTTCTGTAAGTAATATTTTACACTTGGGCGGTACCATATTAAAAACTGCACGCTGTTTAGAGTTTAAAACAGACGAAGGTCAACAGATTGCCTACAACAACTTAAAGAAAAACGGTATTGATGGACTAGTGGTAATCGGTGGCGACGGAACATTCACCGGAGCGAAACGTTTTTCGGAAACTTTTGGAGTTAAGGTAATCGGTATACCAGGTACAATTGATAACGACTTAGTTGGATCTGATTTTACCCTGGGTTACGATACTGCTATTAATACAGTAATCGAAGCGATTGATAAAATCAGGGATACTGCCGATGCGCATGACCGTTTGTTCTTTGTAGAAGTAATGGGTCGCGACTCTGGCTGCATTGCATTAAGAAGCTCGATTGCCAGCGGTGCCGAAGCTGTTTTGTTACCGGAAAGGGAAACCAGCGTTGCCGAATTGATTGAAAAACTGGCCTTGGGCGCAGCTACAAAAAAATCATCGAGTATTGTTATCGTGGCCGAAGGCCATAAACAAGGCGGTGCTTACGACATTGCTAAAAAAGTAAAAGAAACTTTTGATCATTACGATACCAAAGTAACTATACTTGGTCACCTTCAACGTGGTGGCAGCCCAAGCAGTTTCGACAGAATTTTGGGCAGTCGTTTAGGTTTTGCCGCGGTAAATGCGTTAATTGCAGGCGAAACGGAGCAAATGGTAGGCTTAAAGGGAAACGAAATAAAATTAACCAGCATAAGAGAGGCTTTAACCGCTCATTCTTTTAAACTCGAGCCTGATTTAATGGAAATGACAGAGGTACTTTCAATATAATATGATAGCAGTTGTTTATAGCGGATCGAAAACAGCATTTTGGAAAATAACACAAAATGGACAGGTAGTGGCACATTGCAATACTACGGGCCTAAACCCCTGCTTTGTTGATCCAAAAACGATCTTACAGATTTTAAACAAAAAAGTTGCTTTGGTTAACAATGCAGAAAACATAAAGAAAATTTATTTCTTTGCAGCTGGAGCATCATCAGCAGACAGAAAAGAGGAATTGGCCAAAACCCTTGCATCATTTTTCAAATACAGCAAAATTGTAGTAGAAAATGATTTATTCGGTGCCGCCAAAGCCGCCTGTTATGATCAGCCTGGTATTGTTGGCATGCTGGGCAGTGGTGCACATTGCGCTTACTTTGATGGAAAAAAGCCAATAAACAATAACTTTGGATTAGGTTATATACTGGGTGACGAAGGTTCTTCGAATTACTTTGGAAAAATACTTCTTAAAGAATTTCTGAGCCTTAAAATGCCTAAAGACATTGAAACTAAATTCATATTAACCTACAATCTAGACCGCCCTCAAATATTAGAACGCATTTACAATAAGCCACAGGCAAATATATTTTTAACCTCATTTTTCGATTTCTTTACCCAAAACAGTAAACACGAATATATCCGTAAGCTGATTGATGGAGGATTTGAAAAATATATCGAAACTTATGTTTTGCCGATGGCAGAAAAATATAACGACCGGGAGATCCATATTGTAGGTAAGGTAGGTGCCGAGCTCGAAGACCGGTTAAGGTTGGTAGCGGGCAGATACGACATAAAAATTAAAAGCATTATTAAAGAACCAATACAAAATTTATTAAAACATTACATTAATTAACAGAACAATGAGCAAAATTGGAATAAACGGCTTTGGCCGTATTGGCCGACTGGTTTTCAGAGCCGCATTAAAAAGAGGATTAGATATTGTAGCGATTAACGATTTGATCGAGCCAGATTATATGGCATACATGTTAAAATATGATACTACACATGGCAAATTTGATGGCACTATTGAAGTTGTTGATGGTAATTTAGTGGTTAATGGTAAAACAATCCGCGTAACCGCAGAAAGAAATCCAGCTGATTTAAAATGGGATGCTGTAGGTGTTGAAGTAGTAATCGAATCTACAGGTTTATTCTTAACCCGTGCTGATGCTGAGAAACACATTGCTGCTGGTGCTAAAAAAGTAGTTTTCTCTGCTCCTGCTAAAGATGGCGATATCCCTACTTATGTAATGGGCGTAAACCACCATAAACTAACTGCAGATCAAACTATTGTTTCTAATGCATCTTGTACTACAAACTGTTTAGCACCAATTGCTAAAGTTTTAAACGACAACTTCGGTATCGTTGAAGGTTTAATGAGCACAATCCACGCCGTAACTGCAACTCAAAAAACAGTTGATGGTCCTTCTGCTAAAGACTGGAGAGGTGGCCGCGGCGGTTTCTCTAACATTATCCCTTCTTCTACTGGTGCAGCTAAAGCAGTAGGTATGGTTTTACCTGAATTAAAAGGTAAATTAACCGGTATGTCTTTCCGTGTTCCTGTTGCCGACGTTTCTGTTGTGGATTTAACTGCCCGTTTAGAAAAACCAGCTACTTATGAGCAAATTAAAGCAGCTATGAAAGCAGCTTCTGAAGGCGAATTAAAAGGTGTATTGGCTTATACTGAAGATGAAGTTGTTTCTTCTGACTTTATTGGTGACGACCACGCATCTATTTTTGATGCAAAAGCGGGTATCTCACTGAACGATAATTTCGTTAAAGTGGTATCTTGGTACGATAACGAATGGGGATATTCTTCTGCACTAGCTAAATTTGTAGAATATTACGCAAGTTTGTAACAAAAATTGCTTTAAGCGCTTTTCAAGGCTATATAAAAGGCAACATTATTCATTTAATGTTGCCTTTTTGTTTTAAACACAATTTTCACCTATAAAATTCAATTTTAAAACCATATCTAAAATTGTTTTTATTCAATTTATACATCAAAAATTCACTTAACAACCCAGAAAAACCAAAAAATCACCAATAAATTTCAGAAAATCAACTTTTAACCAAGAATTAAACAAACGTTTGACTAAATCGTACCATAAATTGACAATATTTAACAATTAGTTAACATATTTTTCTGCTATATTTGCAACACAGTCGTTTTAAACACCAAAATCCCTTACAAAAGGGTCGGCAAATAAAAAATGACAAAAAAAATACTTAAATTTTTCTTAGTGTATTTTTTACACTATCAAATTTTTTACTATATTTGTAGAGTAATAAACGGAACGATGTTTATCACCACTAAAAAAGATAAATCATTTTCTTGAAAAACCCCGGTTTGGATGGAAGATTAAAGACAAAGCCTGGCTCATAACAGGTTTATATTTGGTTAGAAAAAAGAGACAAGTCTGGATAGATTGTCTCTTTTCTTATTTAAGGGAAAATTGAATTAAGATTTATTTTTTAGCCATTCATTAATTCTTATTTCATCAAACACCAATCTATCTTTAAAATTTGCCAGCATTAATAAATAGTTTTTTTTATCAAAGTTTAGTTCTTCTATTTTATCAAACCATTCAACACTAGCACCAACATTTTCAGAATCCCATTCTTTTGTTTGATCTATACCCACTCTTTTCCATTGTATAGTATTACCACAATTTCTAATCTCTGCGACAATTAAAGTACAAGAAAAATCATTATCATCAGGACACATTAAAACTGGACAGATGGTTGTTTGGTTTTCTTCTGGCAGTATCCGTTTCCAAACCAAAGCTTTTTCTCTTTCTATCTCCATCCAACATACAAGTGTCGGAATAAGCCCTTTGTACATATTGTTAAGATATAGCTCATCGATTTTTTCATCTAATCAATAACCGTCAATGCAATAATTTATAAAACCCCAATAGCCTTCATAATCACTTTTATCTAATAGTCCTTCAATTTTGTTCACTAAATACGTCATAACCTGAGTTCGAT
>NZ_JAUG01000130.1 GCF_000708285.2 Pedobacter borealis DSM 19626 | reverse complement strand
CTTCACGGTAAGTACGCCTCCGGCACACGGCACTGTGGTGGTGAATCCAGATGGTACTTATACACCAACTCCTGGTTATGTGGGTAACGATACTTTCACTGTAACCGTAAGTGATGGTAAAGGTGGTACTACTACCGTAACTATTCCGGTAACGGTAAGCTTGGTACCAGCTCCAGCAATAAGTTTAACCAAAGTAGCCACCAATACGGTGAGCAAGGTTGGCGATGTAATTAATTACAACATTGTGGTAACCAATACAGGTAATGTAACCTTAACAAATGTGGCGGTTACAGATGCTGGTGCCGATGCAGGATCAATCCTTCCGGTTAGCATTGCAAGTCTGGCGCCAGGTGTAAGTGTTACGGTAACTGCAAGGCACACCGTTACCTTAACCGAGGTAAATGCAGGCTCATTTAGCAACCAGGCTTCGGCAACTGCACAAACGCCAGGTGGTACGGTGACCAAGCCACGGTCTGATGATCCGGGCACACTGGCTGCAGATGATGCTACGGTAACGTTAATTGCTCCGGCTTCTACCATTACCCTGGTTAAAACAGGTACGCTAAGTGCCGACGGAAATAGTATCACTTATAATTTCAGTGTTAAAAACACTGGAAATGTAACCCTGCATATTATTACGCTGGTAGATGCCAAACTTGGACTGAACAGGATAATTCCTGGCACACTTGCTCCAGGTGCTACCGTAACCAACAGTTATATTTATCAATTAACCCAAGCAGATAAAGATGCCGCAAGTGTAACTAACAGTGCAACCATTACTGGTCAAACGCCGGCAAATGTTTTCGTTAGCGATATCTCTGGTACAGCCGAAAACAACAATACGCCAACCGTAACACAGATTCCGGTGATGGGTGCTATCGCTTTGGTTAAAACAGCAGCATTTAGCGGTAATCAGGTAACCTATACGTTTACAATCAAGAACACAGGAACCGGTACTTTAAATACTGTTACTTTAACTGATGCCAAACTTGGCTTGAACAATAAGGTAATTGCTGTGCCTGGTGGTCTGGCTCCTGGAGCTTCTATAACCGATGTTGAAGTGTATGCCTTAACGCAGGCCGATAAAGACCTGGGTACAGTAACCAATACTGCAACTGTAAATGCCAAAACACTTGGTGGTGTTAATGTAAGCGATGTTTCAGGGACTTCCGAAAACAACAATACAGCAACCGTTATCACTTTCCCTAAATCGCCAAAAGCGGTTGATGATAAAGCCCAGACTGCAGCAGATAAACCGGTTACCATTAATGTGTTGGCAAACGATGATCCTGGAAATTCTACTCTTGATAAATTAACGGTAGAAATTGTAGGTCAGCCTCAGCATGGTAAAGTAACGGTAAACCCTGATGGTACGGTTACCTATAAACCTGATCCTGGTTACACCGGTGATGATACCTTTACTTACAGGGTAAAGGATGCCTATGGTTATTATACCAATGTGGCAACTGTAACCTTAAGAGTTAACTTTGCTGGCCTTACCATACCTAACCTGTTTACACCAAACGGTGATGGTATAAACGATACCTTCGAAATTTTGGGAATTGACCAATACCCGGTTAACGAAATCACTATTGTTAACCGTTGGGGCAATGAAGTATTCCGTGCCAAAGGTTACCAGAACAACTGGACGGGCGAAGGCTTGAACGAAGGTACTTACTACTACTTATTGCGTGTTAAAAAAGCAGGAAGCGACCAGTACGAAGTGTTTAAAGGTTACATTACATTAATCAGAGCGTTTAAAAAATAAGATATGACTTTGTACAGTCTGGTTTAAAACTGGACTGTACTTCAAGATATTAAGATGATGAAGAAATTAATATGGTTAATAATAGGTTCGTTTTTGTTGCTTTCGCGGCAGGTATCTGCACAGCAGGATGCCCAGTATAGCCAGTATATGTTCAATGGGATCTACATCAATCCAGCTTATGCAGGTTATAAAGAAGTGCTGAATGTGCATAGCTTTTACCGGAGCCAGTGGACAGGCATAACTGGGGCACCAAAAAGCATGTCGCTGGCGGTAGATGCCATTGCAAACAGCGGTAACGTAGGTTTGGCCCTTCAGGTGGCGAGCGATAAACTTGGTGCACAGACCAACCTGAGCATTTACGGTAACTATGCTTACCGGATCAGGATGAACGATGATGGAAGTTCTAGATTGGCCTTAGGCCTTGGTGTAGGTATGGTGCAGTTGGGTATCGATGGCTCACTACTAAACCCGAACAACCCGGAGCCTAACCAGCCTGTTGGCATGCAGAGCACCATTGTGCCCGATGCCAGGGCAGGGGTTTATTTTGCAAACGATAAGTTTTATGCAGGTATCTCAGCCGATAACCTGATTGCCACTTATATCGATATCGGCCGTTATGCCTTTATTCCACAGCCAAAACCACATTATTACCTTACCGCAGGGGCATTGTTTCCGCTTTCGGAAGATTTTCAGGTTAAACCCTCTTTCCTGTTAAAAGACGACCGCGGAGGTCCAACGAGTTTGGATCTGAATGCCTTTTTGATGATCAAAGATTTTATCTGGGTTGGCGGTTCGTACCGGACGGGCGTAAAGCTGTATGATAAAAGCTATTTGCAGCGTGATCTTACATCTAGGAACGCTGTCGTGGCAGCGATACAGATTTTTCCATCAGAAAAACTCAGGATCGGTTATGGTTACGATTTTTCAATCGGTCCATTACAGGGCTATAGCGGTGGCACACATGAGATTTCTATCGCTTATTCTTTTATCAAACAAAACATCAGATTGGCGACTCCAAGGGTATTTTAATTAATTTCTATTGACTAAAGATGAAAAAGAAATTGAAAATTTTAATTATAGAGAATATGCCTTTGGTACAAATAGGTTTACGATTTATAATCAAATCCCGTTGGAGAGATGCAAAATTTTTAACTGTAGTAAATAGTGTGGAAGATATTATTGAAGGCCCAGATGTAATCATAGTAGGAACGATTTCCGATAATAAATCAAAGGGTATTGGTCAATTAAAAAAACTGAAGATGAAATTTCATTCTTCCAAAATTTTGGTTTTTAGTCACTTGGAAGAAAATGTTTATGAGGTTTCTTATTTGAGAAGTGGCGCTGCAGGTTATTTATCCAGAAGTGCAGGTGAAGATAAAATTATTAGGGCCATAGAGGTGTTGCTGACTGGAAAACATGTTTTCTGTAGCGATAAACTGTTAGATAGATTCTTTGATGATTTTTTCTCTGCAGGCCTAAGGTATAAAATTAAGAAAAAAATAGAGACGGGGATGATTGAAGGAGAACCAGAGAATGAAAGGCTAATTCAAAAAAACATTGTAAATAGTAATGAGAAACAATAAATTAATACTGTGCTTATTAGGCATTTCATTTTCTTTCTTTGCCAATGCCCAGTATGCATTAAAAGATGCCGATAAAGCTTACGAACTGTTTAATTACAGCAAGGCAATCGATTTATACGAACAGGCCTATAAAAAGAAAGAAACTTTACATGCTGCAGAGCGTTTAGCAAATGCTTATGCACTTGTTTATAACTACAAACAGGCCGAAAGCTGGTATGCCATTGCCGCTAAAATGCCCGGCAGTAGCCCTGAGAATATTTTGGGTTATGCCAAAGCTTTACAAGGCAATTCGAAATACAGCGAAGCAAAAGTCCAGTATTTGGATTATATCAGTAAAAAACAAAATATATCAGAAAAGCAGCAGGCTGTTTGGCTTGCCTCTTGCGATTCGGCATTGAAATGGATCAGAAATCCTAAAAAAATCGAACTCATCAACCAAAAAACTTTGAATAGCACACAGTCCGATTGGGGTGCCGTTAACTATCAGGGAGGGGTTGTGTTCACTTCCGATAGATCAAACAGTAGATTAAGCTCTTCAGAAAGTAAACCGTTTTTAAGATTCGACGGATCCAAAGAACCCGATAAAAAAGTATATGGCTGGACCGGTAACGGATACCTGAAACTATACAGCAAACTGTCACCAAACGATAGCCTTCAGTTGTTTCCCATAAAAGCAGGCACCAGGTATCACGTAGGTTCGGCAAGCTTTACCGCCGATGGCAAAACCATGTATTTTACGCTAACCCGTATCACTGACGAACTGGAACGCCTAAAAAAACAGCCAACAACCGTTAATGTAGAAATTTTTAGCAGTACAAAAGGTGCCGATGGTGTTTGGGGCGAACCGGTTTCATTTGCTTATAATAATGTAAACGGTTACTCGGTAGGTGATCCTTTTATTACTACAGATGGAAATAGCCTTTATTTCGCTTCGAACATGCCAGGTGGGGTAGGCGGTACCGATATTTATGTTTGCCTAAAAACAGATGCTGGTGAATGGGGCAAACCGGTTAACCTGAAAGAAGTAAATACAGAAGGCAACGAACGTAGCCCTGTTTTTGATGAAAAGAATAACTTCTACTTTTCCAGCGATGGCAGAGTTGGGATGGGGGGATTAGACGTATACCAGGCTTTAAGAGAAAAGGGCAATATTGGCCAGATCGAAAATATGGGTTATCCCTTCAACTCTCCGCAGGATGATTTTGGCTTTAGTTTAAACGAAAAAGGTGGTATTGTTTATCTTTCCTCCAACCGCGAGGGTGGTTTGGGTAGCGATGATATTTATACCATCGATCAGAAAATGATCCTGGCTTTCAAACTAGAAGGTAGGGTGTTTGATAAAGATAGCAAGCAGCCCATTGCAGGTGCTTTGGTAACCTTAACAAAAGTAAATGGTACTGTTTTAAAAACCGAAGCTGATGAGAATGGAGGTTATCGATTTAATTTATCGAAAGAATCCGAATACAACGTTTCGGCAGAGAAAACAAACTACAGATCTGATGTAGAAAACCTGGCAACCATTGGTTTAACAACCTCTGGCGTACTTACGCAAAACCTGTATCTAGAGGCTATTGTAGTAAATAAAGCAATTAAGCTGGAAAATATCTATTACGATTTCGATAAATGGAACATCCGCCCGGATGCTGCAGTAGAGCTCGATAAACTGGTTAAAATCATGGCCGATAATCCGACCATCTGGATCGAATTAGGTTCACATACCGATAGCAGGGGCAAGGATGGTTACAACCTGGACCTATCGCAGAAAAGAGCCGAATCTGCTGTGGAGTATATCATTTCGAGAGGCATCAATAAAAACCGCATCACCGCAAAAGGATATGGCGAAACACAGCTGTTAAACAAATGTAGTAATGGTGTAGCATGTAGCGAAGAAGAACACCAGTTAAACAGAAGAACAGAATTCAAAATCGTAAAGCAATAAGCACAATTAAGGTTGGCATTACATATTCACATGAATTTGTAGCGAGAAGTAGCAAAATTAAACACATGAAACCGATTCACGAACTCAGCACAAAAAAAAAAGCCAAAATGATCAATCAGCTTTTTCCGATAGAAATCGATAATTTCATTACTTACCTGAAAATTGTAGCCGAGGAAACTGTGGACGATAATGAGGAACTCGCAAGGGTTTGGGGAAAGCAGGTTTTAGCTGTTGGTTTTTGGATAAAGTTGGCAAAGAAGGTAAGCAAGGTTATTGATCATTATCGAAATGATGTCAATCCGTTCCCTAGCTTATTTGCCGACGAGCTATGTAAAGTTAAATTGTTCTTGTTTACGCATTATTATCTCTGTGAGTACATTCAACGGGATGATCACTCTGAAAAGTTTGCGCTAGCGGTGAAACTATTTTTTAATACTGACCAGTTTCCAGGGGAGGCAATTCACTGTTAATGGTTCCTGTGCGCAGCAAGTGTTAGTGGAATTATTACAGCTGCTGTCTGGTAAAAAACAAGCATTTTTTTTTTAAAAAAAAGTCGATTTTGATGCCAGTAAAAAATTTTATCCGATACTAAGCAGAGAAATCGCTCTAAATCCTGATTTAGGGCAGAATTAGTAAAACGATAACAATCTGCTGCATGCTAAGTCGCAGCAGATTGCTTTGCTGATTATAAAGTGGAAGTTGTTGAGCATCCTTTCCGTTCCAGCTTATAGTGAGTCAGGGTGCGAACTGTCTCCAGATGCTTTTTCGCTACAGATTATTCAGTTGTCCATATTTTGTGCACAATCAGGTTAAATAATAGCCTTTTCTTTACGTCATTACAACAAAGAGAAAGATAACAGAAAGCGAGGTTGTAACGTGGATTATAGAAGGCAATTGTCAAATCTGTTTAAGTAGTTCGCTATGAAGATACTTTTACGAGAAAAGATAGGGGTTAATCTTTGTTGCTTTTACTGGGTTATGGCGAATTTATCTGTTAATTGTGTATTTTTTATGTTACATAACGAGGTGGCTTTGTAAAAATACTATACATTCATACAAAGAAATGAACTGAAATTAAAAATGTTTGTTTGTTTTTTTATAGATTTTAAGGTTGCGTGAGTAATTCAAAACAGTTAAAAAGCTATTGGAATTACCTCGTATCTGGAGTTTGCAAGTCGTTTGTCATGTATGAATAAAAATTTAGGCTCTTCGTGTACTCCAACACGATTTTTCTATAGGTTGAGCAATTATTTAATGAAAAATCTTGCTAAAAATTTTGCACATGCAGTGTTTTTAGCTACGGTATTTTTTTTCACAAGTTTTGCAGTTGGAAGTAGCAACCTGTATTTCGTTTCACTTAGTGCGACTGCTGTAAGAGCTAGAGCTAAACTGTGGTTGTCTGTTTTTGCGTTTCCTTCATATTCTTTTGTGAATTTAGATGTGCATTATATAATGCCTTCGCCGGTGAGAAAATTTCTATCGACAGTAATGCAATACTCAGCGGCCAAAATTTAAAGAATTTTATTAGACTTACGAAACCTGATGGTACTGTAGTTGCAATAAAATACAGGTAAAATGGCTGAGTTGATTTCTTAAACGGTATGGTTATAGCAATAATTAGAACGGTTCTAATATCATTTTCATGACAAAATTGAGTTCTCTTTTAATTTTCATTCTTTTGTTGATAAGCTTCAAGGAGGGGGCTTGTTTTACACCTTATTCCATTTGCTGTACTTCCGATAATTTAAAAGTTGATAGTCATGCAACAATGATGGTCACAACATTAGCAAAAAAGGATAATCCAGCCGATACCTCAGCCATTAACCGGCTAAACAGACTGGCCGACTATTTTTTTAATGTGAATCCAGATAGTACCCTATACTATAGTAAGTTGGCTCTTGAAAAATCACGTGTTATAAAATATGATAAAGGAATTGCCGCCGGGTTGCTTTATATAGGGAAGGCTTACGCCCGAAAAGGGAATTATGCACAGGGGCTAAAAAATTTAAACGAGGCCAAACAGCTATATATCAATTTAAAAAATGAAAAAGGCCTAAGCGATTGTTTTTTTGCTTTTGGCTCGATGTATGAGGTTATGGCTGATTATGGCCAGGCCTCAAGCCATTTTAAACAGGCGTTGGAAATAAAAAGAAGGATAAAAGACGAACCAGGAATAGCCCGATGCTACAATTGCTTGGGTATAGTTCAGGGTGATATTGGAAAATCATCCGAGGCGCTTGATTACTATTTCAAGTCGCTGTCAATCAACATTAAACTTCATCGGGATGCCGATGCTGCATCCAATTACAATAACATAGGGACGATGTTGGAGAGTTTGAAGTTACATACAAAATCGTTGGCATATTACCAGCGCGCAATCAGTTTATGGATAAAAACCGGCAATAAGGTTGGAATCAGTATCGCTTATCTAAATATAGGTGAGGTATTAACAGCACAAAAAAAATACGATCCCGCTATCGAGTATCTGTACAAATCAATGAAGCTGTCCAGGGAACATGACGACAACCACATAGTCAGCTTGGCATATACAGACCTTGGTCTATGTTATGCCTATAAAAAACAATATAAAGCCTCATTAAATAATTATAGCCAGGCGCTCCAAGTAGCAACCCTTCATAATATAGAGGCTGATAAAGCAAATGCCTACACAGGTTTGGCCATGCTTTACAATATGCAGGCTGATTACCTGCAGGCCTACCGATATGCCACGCTTGGCAAAGCCATATCGGATGAGTTAGGCAATTTATCATTAAAGATGTCGGCTACTTTGCAATTAAGTGAGGCGCTTGGCGGTTTAAAAAAAATTGAGGCCTTCAAAATGCAAAAACAATACTATGCTTTAAATGACAGTTTGATAAATGATGAAGTCATCGAAAAACTAACTTCATTTAAGCTTGAATCAGATTTTGCTGACAAACAAGGGAAAGTAGCCGAACAGCATGAACACGTCGAGGAACAGTATAAGAAAAATAAAGAGCATGGATTATTGATCACCATATTCCTTATCTTTATAATAGGATTGAGTGTCGCCCTTATTGCTTATTACAGGGCTAAACACGGCCAACAAAATATAAAGGCGGTACTGGTTTCTACTGCCGAGAAAAAAATAAATGAATTGGTCAGCAAAAATGAGTTGAGCGAGAATAATCGTTCTCCATCAAAAATAGAGCTGTTAGAGGAGGTTGTGCACATGATTGTTAATAACAATCCTGCTTTCCTCATCAAATTCAATAAATACGATCCTGAGTTTTGTAAGAAACTCTTGGTTCTCGCACCCAATCTTGTTGCTGCTGAAGTTGAATTTGGTGTCATGCTGCGATTAAATTTCGAAACCAAAGAAATAGCCCGTTATGCGAAAACCTCCGTCCGGGCGGTGGAAGCAAAAAAATACAGGATCAGGAAAAAGTTAAACATTCCCTCATCTCAGGATATTAATATTTGGATGGCAAATATTTGATTTAATATGGAGGAAATGATTTTTCAATACCGGTTTCATTTTGGTCTCTCGGCGGGGATAATGGCCCAACGTCTGATTGCCGATGAGATCAATGGTAATCCCAATGATGATTTGGTGGGGCGTTACAATCAAAGAGCAGCACATTTTGATGGTGATTTTGGTCTTGCATTGACCAAAGGGAGGATCTGTATTGAGGCATCATTGCCCAACCTGAGAAATTTATTGTGGAAGGATGAGGGCAATGTAGTTGATCTGCCAACTTTTTATTCTGCTATCAGCTATAAAATCCCTGTTAACGACGCAGAAATAGAACCCAAGATAGCATTTAGGGGGATCAAGGGTTTTGATAATATCTGGGATGCCGGTGCACAGCTGGGGTTTGCAAAGAAACAGTTGTTGCTCAATGGGATTTATCACAGTAGCGGGAGCACCAGCTTCGGGATAGGAATGGATTACCAGAAGAAATACCTGATAACCTGAGTTCGATTATTAAATCTC
>NZ_JAUG01000129.1 GCF_000708285.2 Pedobacter borealis DSM 19626 | reverse complement strand
TTTCAGCAAATAATTGTCGAACTCAGGTTATTGAGTATTCGGCATTGGTTAAAATCTTTTCAATGGCCATGTTACCCTTTCTGTCAAATCCGAGTTCTTCAGCCTTTTGTTTAATCATGCAGGGTGGTACCTTCTTTGAATATGCTCCGTAGATAAACCGGACGATTTTTGTTTTAGATTCATCGATGACAAACCTAGGGTCCCTTGACCACCTATTTTTTTGTGTCCGTAAGGTGTGATGCGGAAAACAAATTTTCCTTTTTTTGTTTTCTTTGAAGATATCCTGGTATTGGTATATTTTATAGGGTCAGTTATATTAATGTTACATTAAATTATTATGTTTGAATGTGTAAACAAAATAAAACATAAAACTTAAGATGAAAGGTAAAGGTGTAAATGCACTGGAAGGGGAAAATTTGCTGCTACAGGAAGCTTCTTCTGGCTGCTGCACCGCTTTTACAAAACTATATGTCTTTTATCTTCCAAAATTGTATCTATATGTCTGCCCATTTGTTCGTTATTCAAAAGAGGATACCGAAGAGATTCTTCACGATATGTTTATGAAAATATGGGAAAGGAAGGAAGATTTGTCAACGATAAAATCTTTAAATAGCTATTTGTACAGCATGGCTAGGAACAAATTGGTTAACATACACGAACACAGCAAGGTTAGACAAAAAGCTATTGATTATATTTTTCATCATAGAGATCTCGTCGTAAATAATACTGATGACAATTTCATTTATGCTCAGTATAACGAAATTATTCAGCGCGCTATTAATGCACTTCCACCCAAGCGTAAACATGTCTTTGAAATGAGTATTCGGGAAGACCTTTCCCAGGATGAAATTGCTGCAAGGTTGAATATTTCCAAATCAATGGTTAAAAAACAACTGTATGCCGCTACAAAATATTTAAAAGAATACCTTAAAGTTCATGCAGATCTCACCGCATTTATTGCTTTTTGCATTACTACCAGAATTTTACATTAATTTTTTGTCTCCGGGGTGTCCAATCCCAAGCTCTTCCTGTCATAGTATTAAATCGGATTATAATAATGGATTTGGAGGAAGTAAAACAATTATTAGAAATAAGCTTATCAGGGAACTTTACAAAGCAACAGCAGGATACTTTAGGGGAGTGGTTTGATAGCGCTGATAAAGCTGAATTCCTTATAGTTTTGTGTTGGTGGGAGGAAATGCTGGAACAAAGGAATGATCAAATAGTTGTGGATGCTGGATTAATTTCAAGAATTGAGGACGGATTAAATCATATTGAAAGGCCCGTAATCCCATTTCCAATAAAAGAACCTAAGTCTTATCAGAAGAGTTTTAAGATGGCATGGGCAATTGCAGCCTCTCTATTTTTGATTTTGTCAGCAGGTTTATTTTATTATTACACCAGCAACAGCAGACCTTTTGATAAGCGGGTAAGTCAGAGTCGAGTTTTAAATGATATTGAACCGGGGGGAAATAAGGCGATATTAACCCTTAGCGATGGAACAAAAATAGACCTTAATGATGTGCATACCGGAGGGGTTGTAGCCAATCAAGAAGGTATTAGAATTGTGAAGAAGGAGGATGGTCAGTTGGTTTATAGTATGGTCGGTAATAGCGAACTGAATAGGCTCGGGCTGTATAATATTATACAGACGCCTTTAGGGGGGCAGTACCGGGTAAATCTTCCTGATGGAACAAGTGTGTGGCTAAATGCAGGATCTTCATTAAGGTACCCTGTGAATTTTGATGGCGGTGAAAGAAGGGTAGAGCTAATCGGTGAAGGTTATTTTGAGGTGGCCAAGGATAGTGAGAAACCATTTAGGGTACAAACTAGAGGGCAGGTGGTTGAAGTTCTAGGCACTCATTTCAATATCAATAGCTATGAAGAGGAAGCATTTACCAAGACCTCCTTACTGGAAGGAAGTGTAAGAATTCGCTCATTAATTAATAAAAGGACGATTGTTTTGTTTCCAGGACAGCAAGCAAAGCATAACGACTATACTTTAGAGGTTAAAAATGTCGATGTGAATGAGGTTGCAGCATGGAAAGATGGCTTTTTTGTTTTTAGTGATGAAAGCGCCGAAACGGTAATGCGTAAAATAGCACGTTGGTATGATCTGGAAGTCATTTATGAAAATAACATTAGTAATATAGATTTTTCAGGTTCTGTAACCCGCTATAAAAATGTTTCTGAAATTATTAAAACACTGGAATTAACTGGTCTGGTGCATTTTAAATTAGATGGGCGAAAGCTCAGCGTATTTGCGAATTGATATCTTCCTATGAAAACCAAATAAATAACCAAATCAACAAACTAAATCAACAAACTAAATTAAATCATATGAAGAGATAACGACACGCCACTTAAGGGTTATCCGGATAAAAAACCGGGAGATGTTCTCAACCACCTCCACGGTAGATTTTGTCTGGACCAAAACCCAATGAATTTTCTAAGAACATTTATTATCAATCCAAACTAAACAAAAGTATGAATAATAATATTCATTGTTGGCCGCGCTATGAAAATAGTCGGCTGTATAATAAAAAACAGATCATCATGCGCATAAAATTGACCGTTGTGATAATGATTGCTGCATTTTTACAGGTCAGTGCAAATGGATTTGCCCAAAATATCACACTAGCTGAAAAAAATGCATCTGTAGAACAGCTTTTAATCAAAATTAAAAAGCAAAGCGGGTATACATTTTTATATAGTCCGCGGCTAATCAAACTAACTAAGCCGGTTTCACTTACTGTAACAAATGAACCTTTAATTTCCGTACTGGAAAAATGCTTTGAGGGCCAGCCGCTAACATTCGTGGTCAATCAGAACACCATAGTTGTAAGAAAGCGTGAAGAGGAATCACCATTGGTTGGCATTCAGTTCAAGCTAATCAAAGGAAGAGTCGTTGATACTAAAGGCTTGCCTTTACCTGGTGTAACAGTTAGAGTAAAGGACAAAAATGCAACGAAAATTAGTGATTCAAATGGAGAATTCAGTATAGATGCTGAAGATGGTGACGTACTGATCTTAACTTACATTGGCTATAAAAGAAAAGAAGTAACTGTAAAAGGTACACAAAATTTAAAAATTGTTCTGGAAGGGGATGAATCAGATCTGACCGATGTAGTTGTTATTGGTTACGGCAAACAAGATAAGCACAATAATCCAAGTTCTATTAGTCACGTTGATGGAGAAAAATTACAAAACAGACCAAGTGGTTCTATTGAAAGCTTACTGCAAGGTCTTGCTCCAGGATTAATTGTTCAAAACAATTCCGGTCAACCGGGTGGAAGAAGCAATATCTCTATAAGGGGGTTGTCAGACTTTTCTAGTTCTGCTAATTCAAACGTGGTAAGTACACCTTTATTTATTATTGACGGGGTACCATTAGATCAAGACTCTTTCAATCCGTCGAATCCTAGACAAGCTATTTCAAGTGTTTTAGGAGGTTTAAACCCTTTTGATATTGAGAGCGTAGATGTATTAAAGGATGCAGCTGCAACAGCTATCTATGGTTCAAGAGGTGCAAATGGAGTAATTATCATCACCACAAAACGTGGAAAGGCAGGTAAACCTGTTGTAACCTTAAATACACAATTTGGAGGAAGCACACCGCCTCAGCTTCGAGCTACATATGGTGGAGCAGCAGAGCGAAATTTTAAATTATACTTATTTAATTCCTATCAAAGTTCGAAAGTCGGTGGTGGAACTTCCAGCCCCCCAATTGAATTAACAGACAGTTTAAATAGCTTCTATAACAATTCTACCAACTGGCAAGAGCTCTATTTTAGAAATGCAGCGTTGTACAGCGTTAACCTTGGCATTAGTGGCGCAACCGAAAATGCCAGTTACCGTTTAGGCGCGGATTATTATAATGAAAAAGGTGTTGTGTTAAATTCGGGTTATAAACGTTATTCATTAACTTATCAAGGCATTTTCAACCCAACCAAAAAACTAACTTTTACAGGCAGGGTCAATGTTAATCAGCAGGATGCCGGTCAGCGTCGTGGAGATACATTTAATGCTGCAGTAGTTGGTAATAACTTTTCTTCTTCATTTGCCCCTGGGCCTAATTCGGGTTATTATGATGCGTTTTTACAGTCTTACAACAAAGGTGTGAATATTGATTTAACAAGGAATCTCTCAGCGCAATTGGAAGGCAGCTTCGATGTAACTGATTATCTTAATATATCCTCCAGAGGTTCAGCTCGCTATCAGTTCTATCGCACAAGAAACTTCAACCCTTCGGCAGCAAATTTAAACGGTAAAGCATCATCTTCGTACTATTCGCAGGAAACCCTAGATCTGTTAAGTGAGACCAATATCAGATTACATCATACTTTTGCAAATGCGCATACCTTTGATTTCTTGGTTGGTAATACAATTAACACAAATAGTAATGATAATATTTTTGGTAGTGGGGTAAATGGACCAAACGATGCGCAGCAAGTTATTCAAGGTTATTCCCAATCAGATATTACTTTACAGACAAATAATATCACTTATGGATTATTATCTTATTACTCAAGACTCTCTTACGATTTTAAAAAGAAATATATTTTTCAGGGAGTAATCAGGAGGGATGGCTCATCCAAATTTGGTAAAGATAAACAGTGGGGGGCTTTTCTGTCAGCCTCTGCAGCATGGGTTTTTACCAAAGAAGATTTCTTTGCAAATCATGTGGGTAGCTGGTTTAACTTCGGTAAGTTAAGAGCTAGCATTGGAACCGCTGGACAGCAATATCAGGATAACTACCTGGCTTTAGGTGCATATAACACCGGGGCGGGTAGTGGTGCCCTTGGAACCTATAATGGATCGCCAATATTGGCGCCAAATTATTCAGGCGCAAATGGTCTGCAAATTCCTGATTTAACTTGGCAAACTTCAAAAGACTATGGTGCAGGTTTAGATTTAGAGTTTTTTAACAGCCGTTTAACTGCAACTTTTGATTATTACCATAAAGCAAAAGACGGATTCTTGTTTACCACTCCTTTAAATAGCACAAGCGGATATACTCAAAAGAGTGTTAACAGCGGAGCTGTATTGAATACAGGTTTTGAAGCTGGCATTACAGGCTATTTAACAGCGCCTGCCAAGAGGTTGCAATACAGCATGACATTAATCGCCACAACAAATAAAAATCAATTGACCAAACTTCCTGACTTTGGAAGAAGTATTTCCAGATCAGGTTATGCCATTGGACAGCCATATTTACAAATTGGCAAGCCATTAAATGGTTTTTATCTATTGAAATATCTTGGCGTCTTCCCTGATGAGGCGTCTGTGCCAATTAATCCTTATACGGGTGCTAAATTGCGACCGGTAGGTCCTTTTGCATCCCAGGATCCCTATCATGCAGGAGATATATATTTGCTTGATGTAGATGGAGATGGTCGGATTGATGGATCTGGAAATAGTGATCGGGTTTATATGGGGGATCCTAATCCTAAGGTGACCGGAAGTTTTTCAAATACGGTTTCTTTTCGCCTAAAAAATAACTCATCATTTCAATTTAGCTTCCTGTTAAATTATTCAATAGGTAATAAAGTATATAATAAAGTGCTGGCAGATCGAATTCAGTCGGTAAGCTGGACGGCCAGTAATAATGTAAATTATCCTGGGGAACAACGTAATTTGCTAGATGTTTCCAATTTGGATGTATGGACCCCAACTCATACTAATGCGAAATATCCGGTATTAAATCCTTGGCGCTATTATTTATTCTCAAGCTATGATTTTATTGGTAATTACGAAACAAATACTTCGTTGTTTTTAGAAGATGGAAGCTTTGTAAGGTTGAGCAATGTTACATTTGGATACGATTTTTCACCTAAGTTTTTGCAAAAAGCTAAAATTAGAAGATTACGTGTTTTTGGTGGATTGGAGAACGTTTTTCTGATAACCAAGTATTCCGGAGTTGATCCAGAAAACGTGGATTATTTTGGCTACGATATTGGTAATGGATACCCTGTGCCAAAGAAATTTAATTTAGGTTTCAATTTTGAATTTTAATCTCATGAAAAAAAATAAATTAACTAAAATAGCAAGCCTATTTTTAATAAGCGGTATACTCCTGTTTTCGTGTCAGAAAGTACTCAATCCCGATGTAGTGCAGGTGCCTACGGCTGCTAACGCAATTCAAACCGCGGCCGATGTGGATAAAGCTATTGCTGCTGCGTATTCATTTTTACGTGTAGTGGTGCCAGATAAAGTGTTTTTATTCAGTGATGTGCGCGCGAATACATTCGAAAGCTATAGTCAATCTAGTAACACCAGGCCGGAAACTTTAATTGCGACTAATACTATTGCTCCGCTATTAAATAACAATGGTGGAGACTGGAGCGGATTTTATAGAGTTATCGCGCAATGTAATCTAGTGTTGGAGAAGATACCTACTATTCAAAATTATGATGAGACCGCTAGACGCAGGAGTTTGGGTGAAGCGTGCTTTTTAAGAGGATTGAGCTATTTTTATCTTACTCGTTTTTGGGGAGATGTTCCAATTAACCTGAGCGCGGTGAATATCGATAATATTGCAAGAATGCCGCAGGCGCAGGTTTTTGATCAGATAAAAAAGGATTTAGATGTGGCAATTGCCAATCTTGCACCGTCATATTCTGTTGGAGATCGGGCCGTGAGGGCAACTAAAGGTGCAGCTTGGGCAATAAAAGCCCATGTTTTGGCTTGGGGTCAAGATTATCCTGGTGCAGAAAAACTTTGCGATAGCGTTATTAACAACGGGCAGTATAGCCTTGTTACTGATACCTCCCAATTGTTAAAAATATTTATCGGAAAATCCCAGGAAGGTATTTTTGAATTAAATTTCGATGCTTCGTTAAAAGAAGTGCAAAAAAATAAAGTATACAATCGTACTTTAGGAAGACCATGGTACACCGATCAGTCTGACGGCGGCGGGGGTACAGAAAAATTCCTGCTATGCCCACCTCCAGCATTGTTAGCGCAAATGTTTCCAGCTAATGAGAAAGATGGACGTAAATCTACCTGGTTAACTAATTCGGTTAAAAACTTTGATCCTTCCCGTCCTTACTTAGGTAAGTACAGAACTTTACAGGTTCAAGGTGATACCTCCTCTCAAAATATCAACGAATCAAACATTATCATTACGCGCTTGGCCGATATTATGCTGCTAAGAGCAGAGGCTTTAGCAAGTACACAAGTAAATAGACCTGCGGATGCTATAATCTGGTTAAATAAAGTGAGGGCAAGAGCAAAAGCTAGGGAATATACAAGCGGAGGCAGCCTTCAAGATACCATTTTGCTTGAGCGTAGAAAAGAGTTGCTAGGCGAAGGGCAAACATTTTTTGACTACGTTAGAACAAGAAAACTTGCGGCTTATTCCAAAATAACTCAGGCAGATTGGTATACTAAAGGTGCATGGTTGCTGCCAATCAATCAGACAATAATATCTCAAAGTGGATATATCATCACTCAAAATAGCTTCTGGCAGTAATTGTTAAATTATATTTAAAATTAGTATGAAAAATTATATATCAAAAACGAAATTCATAATTGCTATTTGCGTTTTATGTTTCGCAATTGCTTCATGCCAGAAGACAGACTATTTTAATGATGGTGGAATATCAAGGCAATCAGATATTGAAAAAAATATGTCTACCTATGATTTTTTGGCGAGCAGGCAAAATCACATGTTCGATTCATTAGTTAAAATCATCAACTTGACAAATGGGAAAGCACTTGTAAATCAATCTAATATTACATTTTATGCATGTCCTAATTCAGCAGTCATGAGGTTTCAACGTAGGTTCTTACCTTCTGATAAGCAGGCACCTAGGGCACTGAGTAAAATTGGTGTAGACACTTTAACAATGTTATTGAAGCGATTTATTCTCGTGAATGATCAGGTTTCTTTAGAACGCGCTGTTTCAGATAAGAATAAAGCTTATAAAGACTATAACACAGATAGTTTAATTATTTACGGTGTTAGTGGCATTACCAATCCAGGTAGTTCGGTAAGAACTAGTGCAGATTATATGATTTATGAGCATCGAAAAATAAAACTTAAAGATTCTATCAATTATACAGCTGGTATGCAAACCCATAATTTAATTACCGCAAACGCCATTTTACATGTTTTAAGCGATGGGGCGAATTTTGGCGGGGGGCTAAAACTGAAATATTTTAGAGTTAACGATAATTAATAGAAAATTATTATGAGAAGAATTTATTTGAGTTCCTGTTTGCTATTTGTAATAGGAATAGCATTACTGATAGGATGTAAGAAAGAGGAAAAGGTTGGATTTATTAGTCCGGCAATAGCATATACTACGAAAACTTTAACAGTGGTTACCGGACGGGGAATCATTATGTCTGCAGCTTTAGCTTTAGATGAATCCACTAAACCAATAGAAGCGAGTATCCTTTCTATCCATGATGAAAATGGCAAGGAATTTACCGAGTTAATGAATTATAAAGTGGATACCTATTATTGGACTGGTACACCTATTGGTTTAGAGACTTCGTTGGATCAAATTAATAAGATCAGGGTTCCTATTAAAAGACCGGCAATAGATATTAATCCAACCAATGGTCAAATCATTATTTATGCCGAAGCTAAGGATGCTACTATTTTTCCTCAGGGGCGTTATATTTTTGATATAAAAGTTAAAAATAGTGGCGGAGAACTTATCATTAAGAATGCATTAACCATAAATACGACACCTGCAGGACCTTATTCTTACGCCTTTTCAGGTGTGGATGGCATAAGTGGCCTTGATGTTAAAATTGAAAAAGCTTCAGCTTCAACGGGTTCTACTAAGTTGATTATTAAAACGTTAAAAATGGATGGCACCCCAATAGACCCTAAAACACTTTTGGGCTATGATTATGGTACAGCGGCAAATCCAAATTTAAAAGATTGGCATAATTTAGGCCTTCAGAAAATAGATAAGTATACTGAGTTTCCTGATCGTTTGGAGATTGAAACACCTGGAGTCCCTATACCAGTTATTGGTGGTTTACCAACGGGGAACGGAATTCCGGTCTGGTCTGAACGAATAGATATGTATAACAACAGCAGTGCTATTGGAAAATACTTTAATTATTGGTTCGATTTTGCAATTTATGAACCTGGAACCTGGAATATTACGATTCAACTAAAGTATTAATGCTCGCTTCTTGTTCAGTATTCCTTTGCCCATCGATAATCGGTGGGCATTTTTTTTTAAATGGATTATAACGTATCCGCGCTAAAAGCCCAATCGGCGGAGGCATTATATTAACCTGAGTTCGATTATTAAATCTCACTTTGTGACGTTTTAATCAAGTTTTCAGTTAAGGCGGTCGTCACCCTGAATTTATTTCAGGGTCTTTCACGCTAAAAAGATGCTGAAATAAATTCAGCAGGACGATAAAGCTGGATTAGGCGTGTATAAGATATGATTT
>NZ_JAUG01000128.1 GCF_000708285.2 Pedobacter borealis DSM 19626 | reverse complement strand
TGCTTCGTCGGCTGAAAAAGCCTTCTCGCAATGACGATTCCTACCATTGACAGGTTCCTAAAGAAAGGTCGTCATTGCGAGGCACGAAGCAATCTTAATGCGCACGCTAGTAGCGATCGTTGTAAGATTGCTTCGTCGGCTGAAAAAGCCTTCTCGCAATGACGATTCTTACCACTGACGGATTCCTAAAGAAAGGCCGTTATCTCGACCGAAGCAACGCGGAATGGAGAGATCTTTGGACTATATTAAAAGATCTCTCCTCCAAAGGAGTTCCTTTGGAACACTACGGTCGAAATGACGATACTTCGAGATCATTTAACGTGCTTTTATTTGGTTTTACAGCTCAAATACGGTAAAGGAATAAGGTTTTAGTTCGAGAGATTTAAGATTCGAAAAATCCATAGCTGTTTTTATAGGTTGGATTTTGTAATCGCCCGGAAGACCTGATATTTCTTTTTTAATTACTTGTTTGTTGACTAAACTCAACTTAGACAGATCAATATTAGTCTTAACTGCGACTGGAAGCATATTTACAATTTTGATGAATAATTTTCCTGATTTTTGGTCGCGGGTAATTGAGTACGCCACCCGCTTAATTACATCTTCTCTCTTCACTGAAAAATCAACTTGTGCAGGAATAAATTCATCTCCTACGTTTTGACCGTAAAGCTGTTGCACGTAATATCCAATGGTGGGCTTAACTTCTGTATTATTAAAATAGATCAGATCAGGATTCCACTGTGTATGTTTTTCTTTTGCCAACAATGGCGCATAAGAGGCCATAGATACCACATCTCCATTGCGCTCCAGAGAGGTGAGATATAGCGCTTCAGATAAAGCGGTTTCCAGGTTTGTTCTATTCCCCCCTGGGAGGCTTGCCGCATACTCACCCAGATAAACCTTTGATTTACTGCGGTCATATTTATCATAAAAATCCTGATTGTTGATAAACCAGCCCGGTGGACGATAATAATGTTCATCTATCATGTCAACCTTCATTTCGTTGGCAAAGGCCCAACCTTCCTCATAATCTGTTCCTTCAAAAAATGGCCCTGAAGTTCCAATAATGGTTATTTCAGGATGCGCTTTTTTAAGTGCTTTATAGATCATGGCGAAATGCTCACGAAAGACGTCTGTTATCTGGTCTTCATTGCCGATACCGATATATTTTAAATTAAATGGTTTCGGATGCCCTGCTGCAGCACGTTCCTTCCCCCATTTTGTATTTGTGGCTCCATTACAGTATTCAACTAAATCGATAATATCCTGAATATATGCAGGCATATCTGCCATCGGGATTCCGCCCTGCTGCCCGCCCCCATTGGCTCCTGAGTTTTGGCAGGGCACTCCAGCGGCAATAACAGGGACTGGCGCTGCTCCGATATCTTCACAAAACTGAAGGTACTCAAAGTATCCCAGGCCCATACTCTGGTGATAGCCCCACAAATTGCGGTCAGGAACCCGGGCCTGTAAGGCTCCGATTGTATTTTTCCATCTGTAAATGTTATGGATCCCATCTCCATGGGCCACACATCCACCAGGGAAACGCACAAAACGCGGTTTTATCGCTGCAATTGTATCTGCAAGATCTGCTCTAAGGCCATTTCGGCGATTTTTGAAGGTATTTTGGGGAAATAGTGAAATCATATCGAGATCGATACGGCCATTTTGTAATGGCCACAATTGCAAACTCACATCAGAGGCTGAAACCGATGATTTGAGCGTTGTTTTAATTTCCTTCCATGACTTCGAACTGCAACTGATCAATCCATTCGAAAGCAAGCCATATTTTTCACTAACAAGCCTTACTTCAAACGACTTCTTTCCTGCTGGAACCCGGACAAAACTGGAAAACAGGTAATTTTCTCCCTTTTTTAGTGCGATTCCGTCATAACCAGAATTCGATAATGAACTACCATCGACCGTTAAATTTAGTGCCGCATAATGTGGGTTATTCGGATGGAGTGGCTGCGCTGTTCGAATTGCAAAATCTCCTTCTTTGCCTTTGAATGTCCAGGAATGATTGCTGTTCCATTTTGTATCATGGTTTTCTTTATCTGATGGCTGATATTCGAAGTCGCGATTTTCAATCAGTTCACCATAAAGTCCGCCATCTGCTGCATAGTTGATATCTTCAAAAAATATCCCTGTTAACAGCTTACTGATTGCTTTAGCTTTTTCGGGCGCTGCCGAAATATGCAGCTCCGGCTTTGTTAAGTTTGCAAAACGCACCGGATCTTCTTTGGTTGTCTCCGCATCTTGCCTCGCCTTGAAATTCCTGAGCTCCGCAGCTTTATTCAACGCTTCAACCACCGCCCATTTAACACGGTGTAACTGCCCACTCACCGTATTGTTTTGAATGGTAGTGGTGATGGTATTGCTTTTATAGGCAGAGAGAGATACCTCCTTTGCCGGACTATAGGTTTTGAAGTCTTTTGTTTCTGTCTGAAAATAGGCGCCTTCACTATCCGTGTACACAATCTGATAAATATCGAGGTCTTTATGGTAACTAATCACAGGACGAAGGATATTCTTACCTTTTTCAGAAAAGGGATAACCTTGCGGCCCCCAATCAATCAGATTTCCTGTTTGAGCATGGGCAAATTGTTTTACCCGATCATTTAAGCTCCATACACATTGCCAAACTCCTGCACGCCCCTGAATCACATATGGAGCAAACATTTTTTTGTCTGATCCCCAGCGGCCAAAGTCTGAGCGAAGGTAAACCTGCCCTGTTCCAACAGGTGTCCAGTTATTTCGGTCATCGCTCCATGCAAACCGCAATCCATCATTCCCGTATGAAAACAGGTAAACAGAATCAGCCGCAGCATGTTGCGTTGGTTCTGATGCAAATGAGTTTCTGCTAAATAGCAAAAACACCAGCACCATAGATAGCTTACTTAATTTCATACAAAACGCAGCTATGTGGTTTAAGATTTACGGTTATTTGTTTTCCATCATTCTGAACAATTTTCCCTGTCCAGCTATCTGAAACTTTAGCTGCTTTAGCTATCCCTAAATCCGAAAGTTTTACCGAAACTTCCTTTAGATCTGATTCATCAGAAAGATTGAACAGGGCGAGATAATGTTGGCCGGTTTTAGCATTCGTTGATGTTACCGCAACTTTCTTGCGATCGTTAAAGAGAAATTTTACATCGGTACTTTCTCTATGCATCTTAAGCACAACTTTATTGGTAAGTAGCGAAGTGGTAAAGGGATCCAAACTCGGCATGTCACCGCCAAACATCAAGGGCGAGCGGAATATGGTGAAAAAGGTCATCAGCACTTGCTGCTCATCCTTGGTCAATCTGCTCGCACGGTCGCCGCCTCTTTCTCCGCGAATGGAAATTCTACCCAATGGAATCATATCGCAATCAGGCCAGGTTCCCGGCTTAATATAGGGCGCCCATGGTTGGGCAACATTAATCAGGTGCGTAATGTGTGGCCAGGTATCCCATACATCATCCACCATTCTCCACATATTTGCATGTTGTTGAACGTGTTCTGCTTTTTCTATCGGCGTTTCGCCTGGTGAAGTGCTCAGCACAATCGGGCGACCGGTTTTATCGATTGCTTTTCTGATGAGCTCTATTTCTCCCTGATGATAAGGACGGGAGAGATCATCTATTTTAATAAAGTCGACACCCCAACTGGCGTAAAGTTCCATTATTGAATCATAATATTCCTGTGCACCGGGTTTTGTAGCATCTATCGTATAATTATCAGTAAGCCATTTGCATTGCAAAGCAGTGCTATAGATCTGATCGGCAGTGTATTTTGTACCCTTAATTGGCATCTTTTCTTTAACGGCAAGCGTAGGGATGCCGCGCATAATATGAATACCAAATTTTAACCCCTTAGCATGTATATATTTTGCCAGGTTTTTAAAGCCCTGTCCGTCTGCTGCCGACGGGAACCGGTTCAAAGCAGGCAGATAACGGCCAAATTTATCAATTACATATTTTGGATCCGTTTGGTTATATCCTCCTGCTTTATCATTTTCCACAAACCAGCGGATATCTACAACGATATATTCCCATCCGAAAGATTTCAATTTGGAAGCCATATAATCTGCATTGGCTTTTACTTCAGCTTCTGTAACAGAAGAGCCGTAACAGTCCCAGCTATTCCAGCCCATCGGAGGAGTCTTCGCCCAATTCTTAAAATTCTGCTGTGCGTAAGTTTGATCAATTGTGAACATTGAACAAAGTAAAATCAATACTGATGTTATTCTTTTCATGCGTGTATATTTGGTCTTTCACAAATATAAATAATAAACGTTAAAACAACGATTATTATCGAATCATTTAGAGCATATCAAGAATAATATTACTCAAGTCGCAACACCAATGTCGTTAAGTTAAGCGCTTTTAACTACAGATACACAGAGATATACACGGATCTTCATATCTGTGTATATCCTTTCTATCTCCCGAAAATCGGGACAAGTCGTGATTAAATTATTTTTGCTTGTGCCAAATGGATTGACTTAATAACATTTTGGTAACGCTACAACCGGGGCTAAGCAGCTCAAACAATGTTTCTTTTTTTGGCTTGCAGGGTGCACCTACCTTTGTGCCTAAACCCGACAGCAGCGGCAGTCCCGATTTAAGCACTTTTTTTACTTTTTTATGGTGTGCTTGTTTCACAGGTTCTATCGGGGCTATAGCGAATGGCGGGGCTGAGCGCCCCCAAGAACCACTGGCCATTCATTTCCTAATAAGAATATCTTTTATTTCGGTCGGTGAGACACCAGCCGATAGGATAATAAACCTTGTCTGATAGTTATTTTTACAATTTAATAATCGAACTCAGGCTTTTAACCACAGATGCAACAGATAAACACGGATTTCATATCTGTGTACATCCTTTCTATCTCCCGAAAATCGGGACAAGTGGTGGTTAAATTATTTTTGATTGTACCGGATGGCTTAACTTCATAACATTGGGCCGCAACACGGCTGTGTTTTATTTACGCTCAACACCCATCAATCAATTATCCTGTCCGAAAGGCACAAGGAGCTGTTTTTAGTCCGAATCCTTTTTTTTCGCTCTATATTCTGAAGGAAGTACCTGGTATTTTTCCCTGAATGCCTTTGCAAAATAGTTAGGGGTGCTAAAACCGACCATATAACAAATTTCAGAAATGGTTTTACTACTTTTCTCCAATAAAACCGCTGCTTTTTCGAGCTTAACAGATCTGATAAAATCAACAGGGGTTTTACCGGTAACCCGTAAGCACTTTCTGTATAACGATACCCTACTGATTACCATATGTTTGCTCAGATCTTCGACTGATAATTGAGGCTTATGGAGGTTGTCTTCAATGTAAAGCAATGCGGTGTTCAGGAATTTCACATCATCGGATTCTATTTCCATTTCTGGCGATGCCATACTCACCTGTCTGGAATAAGTTTTTTTAAAGGTTTGATTCAGCGTGAGCAGGTTCTTGATTTTGGAATGTAAAATCTCAAAATTAAAGGGTTTGGTCATGTAATCATTCGCTCCTATTTCTAACCCTTTTAGCTGTTCTTCTTCACCCGTTAAAGCCGTTAAAAGAATAATCGGTATATGCTTTGTCCTTTCGTCTGATTTTAATTTTCCGCAAAGCTCATTGCCATTCATTTCAGGCATACTGATATCGGAAACGATCAGATCTGGATGTAGTGCAAGCGCCTTTTGCCAGCCTTCCTTACCATTTGATGCCTCTTCGATTTTATAAAAAACCCTCAGGTTATCTTTAAGGTAAAACCTAAAATCCTCGTTGTCCTCAACCAGCAGAATAAGGGGGACATTTTTTACGCGGAGGTGCTTGTCGGCAGATTCTTTTTCTCCATCTTTTTTATCTGGTGTGGCATCTGGCACATCCGCATCCTCAAGATGTTTTTGCTCCTGCCCTGAAATGGCAACGGGTACAAGATTTAGGGATAATGTAAAACAACTTCCCAAACCTGGCTCACTTTTTACTACTATTTCGCCACCGTGCATTTTGACAAACTCTCTGGTGATGGAAAGGCCTATCCCTGAACCCTGGTTAAGAATGGAAGAAGAAGTATCATTTTGGAAAAACCGTTCGAATATTTTTTCCTGTTTATCTTTTGGAATACCAATCCCCGAGTCCATCACTTTTAACTCCAACGAAACCCTGCCATCTCCTGGTTTACCATCCAGTACTTGTAGCTCAACACCTACTGTTCCACCTGTGGGTGTAAATTTAAATGCGTTAGAAAGTAAATTGAACAATATCCGCTCTATCTTATCCTGATCATATGATACATATAAGTTTTCTATGGTGCTTTTAAAAGTAAGTTTGATCTGCTTCCGTTCTGCGAGATCGTAAAAAGAATCTGTTGCATCTTTAATGAAGGAAACAATTTCTCCATCGCTATTATTTAACCGTAGTTCCTGCTCTTCCATTTTACGAAAATCGAGCAGTTGGTTTACCAGGTTTAATAACCGCCGTGCATTTCTTTTTATCATGGCCAGCTGACCATTCCGCCCATTCTCCCTGGATTCGATCAAAAGTTTATCCACAGGGGCCAGGATCAGGGAAATAGGTGTCCTGAACTCATGGCTCAGGTTGGTTAAAAATTTAATTTTTAACAGATCAAGTTCCCGTAACCTTTCTGCCTCTTTGCGGTCTTGCTCGCGTAATTGCCGGGCCTGGATCCTTTCCTGTACCAAAGCAAATTCCCGCCTTAATTTATTGATCCCCCTTCTTCTGATAAATAGCAACAGGCAACCAATGGCCAAAACATACAGGATATACGCCCATGTTGTGCGCCAGAAGGGAGGTAAAATGGTAATTTTCAATTGTGATTCGGCCAAGAGTACAGCGTCATTTTCATTAAAAGCCCTTACATGGAGTATATATTTGCCGGGATCAAGGTTTGTAAAAGTAGCTTTACGGCTTTCTGAAGGTACCGTAAGCCAACGTTTATCGAATCCTTCCAGACTGTATTTATAGATTACCTTTTGGGGATTAAAATAATTGAGCAGTGCAAACTGGACTGAAAAAATATTCTCTTTATAGCTAAGGCTTAAATTCTTAAGTTCTGTTATAGTTTCGGGCAAAATAATATGTCCGTTTATACTTTCACCAACCTTTACCTTATGGTAAAATACCTCTAAATCAGTCATGACCAGCGCTGAGGGAAACTGGCTGTTCTTGATCTGCTCTGCCCTGAAAATATTGAAGCCGTTCGGCCCCCCAAAAATCAGTTCGCCGGCTTTAGTTTTCAGTACTGCATTGATGTTGAATTGTGTATTCTGTAACCCGTCTGACTTGTTGTACTTACTGTACCTGAATTTATAGATCTTCCCCTGAGCAATTACAGAAATTTTGTAAAGCCCTTTAAGGGAACTGTACCAGATATTGTGATCCTCATCTTCGATAAGTGAAAGCACTGTGTTTTCAGGCAGGCCAACCTCTTCGCTTAAATTAGTGAACTTTCTGCTTGCAGGATTGTATATGCTTATCCCTTCTCTTGTACCGATCCAAATCCACCCCCTGCTATCATTGGTGATTGAATTTACGACACCCTGTATCAGGGAATTGGTATCCCTGCTGTTGTTTTTTAAATAGCTAAACTTAGCGGTTTTTGCATCCAGGATATTCAGCCCTGCAGTGGTGCCGATTAAGATATTTTTGTTTTTATCTTCGTACAAACAGGTAACCACGTAAGCATTTAATGTATTTTTAACCGAAGGGTTAAAGTGTTTAAATTTTCCGGTACTGCGGTCAAGTAAATTCAGCCCACCGTTTAAGGTTCCTACCCAGAGCCTGTTGGAAGAATCTTCCTGCAAAGCATAAATCCGGTTATCAGAAATACTTGAGGGATCAGCAGTGTGCTTAAAATTCGTAAACTTCTTCCCGTCAAAAGAATCAAGCCCACCTAAATAAGTACCGATCCATAAAACACCTGAATGATCGATAGTAAGGCTGATCACAATATCACTACTTAACGAATTATTGCTGGCAGCATTATTACGGTACCTTTTTATTTCGCCTGTACTTCTGTTCAAGTACAACAGGCCTGCTCCGTTTGTTCCGATCCACAGGTTACCTTTGTTGTCCTCCGCAAATGAATTAACATCCTCGTTTAGCGCATTTTTCCCAGTTAGATACTGATTTAAGGGGAATTTATAAACACTTTTATGGTAATAAGAGATTCCTTTTTTGTAGGTCCCGACCCACACTATTCCATTGTTATCTTTATATAAAGCCCCTACACTATTATCACTTAAGCCCTTCAGGTCACCTTCTTTACTTAAAATATAGGTTAACCGGTGGGTATGTTTGTCCAGGATATTGATTCCGCCATGATCGGTCCCTATCCAGATATTTCCATCGTCGCCCTCAATTACCTTGCTTACGTTATTTGAGCTTAATCCGGAATGATCTTGCTTTTTTCCAAAATAACTAAACTGATCACTTACCACATTAAGGTAATATAAACCGAAAGGGTTACCCCTGCTGTAAATAAAAATATTGCCTTCCGAATCGCGGTTGAGATTGAAGGAATTTACCTGCTCACCAAACCGTTTGTTGATGACAAAATACCTGTTTGTTACCCTGCGATTCTTTAAATTGAACTTATCAAGAACACCACTGGTATAAATAACCCATAAATTGCCTTTTTCGTCATCAATAAAATCGCTTATCTGATCAGCATATAGCGAATTGGATACACCGTTCTGATGGCCATACCTGGTGGTTGCATGAGTTTTTGGATCATAGCAAAAAATACCCAGGTTTTCGATCAGGAAATAAAGCTTGCCGCTATTATTGGTTTTTATCCCCTTCAGGTACCCAACTGGAAGTTTATACTTTTTAAGGTGTTTATCCTGGAACCGTTCAAACTTTTCGGTTGAGGGACTGTAAATACTAAAACCACCTCCAGAGGTAATCCATAACTGTTTCTCCGGCCCCTCAAATATATCTAAGATATAACCCTCCGGGATACTGGTACTATCTTTTGAACTGTGTTTAAATATTTTGAATTCGTGTCCATCATACCGGTTCAGGCCAGACAGGGTGCCGAACCACATAAACCCCTTGTTATCTTTATATATGGCATTTACTTGATTATCTGATAAGCCATTGGCAATATCGAGATGAGAAAACTGATATACGTTTTCTTGCGCAAAAAGAGAATTACACAGTATGAGTGCGCTGATTAAAGCTAAAAACCGAAACATATATTTTATTATAATACAGAAATCATCCCTGAGAACCCCTCAATGATTAAAGTAGCTTTAAATGGTTATAATTGATAAGGATTTAAGTATTAGCTAAACTACGTTTAAATCCTGAGATCTTTAGAGCCTGCTTAAATTTTATTATAAATTATTAGTATGTCGTCTGTCCAAAGGACTCCTGTGGAGAGCGTAGTCGAAGACCCGTTTTTCGATATATTAAGCAATCGACTCCGCTACCATTGACGTTATTTTGTAATCACCTAAATATGAGCTATTTATTCCGATTTTATATTTCCACCCAACTAGGCCGTAGCACCGTATCCCCGTTCTAACCTGAGTTCGATAATTATTTGCTGAAAATTATATCTTATTTACGCCTAATCCCGCTTTATCGTCCTGCTGAATTTATTTCAGCATCTTTTTAGCGTGAAAGACCCTGAAATAAATTCAGGGTGACGACCGTCTTAACAGAAAACTTGATTAAAACGCCACAAAA
>NZ_JAUG01000127.1 GCF_000708285.2 Pedobacter borealis DSM 19626 | reverse complement strand
GAAAACTTGATTAAAACGTCACAAAGTGAGATTTAATAATCGAACTCAGGTATTTAATTTATTCAAACCTTTTGTGTTTTTGTGTATTTTTTTGGAATTGAAAAATTGGTAATCTGGTTTTGCCGTTTATAGCCAGTCTTGTCTGAATTTAATTTTCGATTTTTTTCTTCTGTAATTTTCACAGGTTTCCTTCAATTGTTCTAAGTAAAAGCATTTAGCGATGTGCTTTTTAGATTTATTCTTTTAGGGTTAAATAATGTACGAACATTTATTGTCTTTATCGTCAGACATTTTTTGTTGTAATTACCTATTTTATAGTGCTTTTGTTATTTGAAAAAAAAATTAAAAAAAATGATTTTTAAAATATTTCATGTATATATGTATGTACAAATTACAATTGAATAATGGTTAGGATTATCTGATTGCTATTTGACCAAACAAACCGAATATCAAACTAAAACTATTATGTATCGAAGAATTTTTACATGGGGAAGCATGAAATACCTCTGCTATCTGCTGCTGTTAATGGCTACGGCTTTTGAATCAGTCGCGCAATCAAACAACTCGGTCACCGGTCAGGTAACCGATGTAAAAGGCGGCCCATTGCCCGGAGTAAGCGTCACGGTGAAGGGTAGCGCTAATGGCAGTGTTACCGATAGAGAAGGAAAATATACTGTTAAACTAACCAATGGGGGAGGAACCCTCGTTTTTTCATTTGTTGGTTATAAGAAACAGGAAATAAATATTGCAGGGCGCAAGATCATTAATGTAGAATTACAAGAAGACGATAACTCCTTGGATGAGGTTGCTGTTGTGGCCTACGGAACACAAAAGAAGGGAACCCTGGTGGGCTCTGTTACCACTATTAATCCTAAGGAGTTAAAAGGACCCACCAGTAACTTGACCACGATGTTAGCGGGCAAACTGCCGGGAGTAATTGCCTATCAGAGGAGTGGAGAGCCGGGTGCCGATAATGCACAGTTCTTCATCAGAGGGGTTGCCTCTTTTGGATCAGGTAAGATTGACCCCCTTATCCTGATCGATGGAATGGAGTCTACGCCTACTGACCTGGCAAGGATGCAGCCAGATGATATTTCGGGCTTTTCAGTGTTAAAAGATGCATCTGCTGCGGCATTATATGGTTCCAGAGCTGCAAATGGGGTGATCCTGATTTCGACCAAATCCGGTATTGACGGCAAAACAAAATTTTCTTTCAGGGCGGAAAATTCTATTTCCGGTAATACGCAGAATTTCAAACTTGCAGACAACATTACCTATATGAAGTTAGCAAACGAGGCGGTATTAACCCGAACCCTGCCTGGCTTCAAATCCAGTCCGGAACCGTATTCTAAAACCAAGATAGATCGTACAGCTGCAGGCATGAACCCATACTTATATCCAAATAACGATTGGATGGATGCTTTGATAAAGGACTATACGATGAATCAGCGTTTTAACTTTAATATGACCGGAGGGGGTAAGGCTGCCCAGTATTACATTGCCGCTACCCATAATATCGATAACGGGGTGTTAAAAACCGAAGCGCTCAATGAATACGATAACAATATCTCATTAAAGACCACTCAGGTACGTTCAAACGTGACTGTTAAATTAACACCAACCACTGATGGGACGATAAGAACTTCAGGTACTTTTGACGATTATCAAGGGCCGATAGGTGGTGGAGGCGGTATTTTTGGTCAAGCCATCTCGTCCAATCCGGTATTGTTTCCTGCCGTTTACCCAGCATCGGCATCGCCATTTGAGAAACACCCATTGTTCGGAAATGCCTTGATTGGTAATAGCCTGAATACTTTCTACCTTAATCCCTATGCCAATATGGTTTCGGGTTTTCAACAATACAATACCTCAACTTTAAATGTACAATTGGAAGTAAAGCAGGACTTTAAATTTATTACCCCAGGACTTACCGCCAGAGTGATGGCCTATACCCAAAGGTATTCTTATTTCGATTTTAGCAGGAGGTTTAATCCATACTTTTATGGCGCAACGCCAACAGATGCAAGTGGACAAAATTATAACATCAGCTTGTTAAATGAACTAAACGGACCTACAGAATACTTAAATTATGTGCCTGGTAAGCGTACCGCGAACACTAAAACCTATATGGAGGCTGTAGTAAACTACAATAGAACCTTTAGGGAAAAACATTCAGTAGGCGGATCCCTGATTACCACGCTGAGCAACTATGTAACCGCTAACGCCGACGATCTTCAGGCTGCTCTTCCTGCCAGGAACCAAAGTCTTGCAGGTAAGGTTACCTATGGTTACGATACCAGGTATCTTTTTGAAGCAAACTTTGCCTATAATGGCTCTGAGCGCTTTGCCCAAAAAAACCGATATGGTTTTTTCCCTTCGGTCGGTGTAGCCTGGGTCGCATCTAATGAGAAATTTTTTGAGCCGCTACGCGCTGCCATTTCTAACCTAAAAATTAGGGCTACTTATGGCATGGTCGGTAACGATGCGATTGGAAAAGCAGAAGATCGTTTCTTCTATTTGGCTAATGTAAACTTAAATAGTGGTATTCCAGTAAGCTTTGGTACTGATGGCGCATATTCCAGACCTGGTGTTGCCATCAGTAGATATCCAAATGATAATATTACCTGGGAAGAATCAAGAACCCTAAATTTAGGGCTGGATCTGAGCTTGTTTAACAGCTTAAATTTTGTAATTGAGGCTTACAAGTCACACCGAAGCAATATTTTAATGGCCAGGAGCAGCATTCCAACAACCATGGGGCTTGCTGCCGGTGTACAGACCAACGTGGGCGAGGCTGAATCAGAAGGTATTGATGTTTCAATGGATTACAATAAGACTTTTGGAGCATTTTCGCTTCAGGCAAGGGGAACATTTACCTATGCCACCAGTAAATTGCTGGTTAATGAAGAACCTGATTACGGTGCTTTAACCTACCTCTCTAAAGTTGGTAACTCACTTGGACAGAATTATGGATATATAGCTGAAAGGTTATTTGTTGATGACGAAGAGGTAAGAAACTCTCCGTTGCAATCTTTTGGTAACGAGCCGGTTAGGGGTGGTGATATCAAATATAGAGATGTGAACGGTGATGGCGTCATTAGCGGACTAGATATAGTTCCTTTAGGTTTGCCGACATCTCCTGAGATTATATATGGTTTTCAGCTAGCCGGTGGTTATAAAAAATTCGATATCGGTGTATTCTTCCAAGGCTCTACCCGCTCTTCATTTTGGATTGATCCTGTCAAAATTACACCGTTTGCAATACACGCACCTGACGGAGGAGGCGTTGCGAATCTTCAGAATGGGCTTTTAAAAAGTATTGCTGATAGCTATTGGTCTGAAGACAACAGAAATATGCAGGCATTCTGGCCACGTTTAAGCTCTTCTGTTAACCCAAACAATACACAAAAATCTAACTGGTGGATGCGAAACGGCTCATTTTTAAGGGTTAAATCGGTAGAACTGGGTTATAATCTTTCAGGGAAAACAATGGAGAGATTAGGTATCGGTTCTGTGAGGATTTATGCCAATGGTACAAATCTATTTGTTAAGAGCAGTTTCAAAATGTGGGATCCTGAACAAGGAGGTAACGGATTAGGTTATCCGCTTCAAAAGGTATACAATTTTGGGGTTAACGTTAATTTCTAAATTTTTTTAAGAAAAAGATATGAAACTATTTAAAAATACATATTTTATTTTATCGGCCATGGTACTAACGCTCGTTATGCCATCCTGTAAAAAAGGCTTTCTGGACATTGTGCCAGACAATTTACCTACCCTGGATAATGCTTTTGTAAACCGGAGTGAGGCAGAAAAATTTCTGTTTACCTGCTACAGTGCTTTGCCAAATGAAGCAAGTATAAATACTAATCCTGGTATGAATACAGGTGACGAGTTTTGGATTAATCCGATTACTGCTCCTTTCGCTCAGATCACTACGCTTGAACCGTTTAATATTTCAAAGGGCCTGCAAAGTAAGATCAGCCCGTCCATGAATTATTGGGACGGATCTGGTGGAGGAAAATCGCTATGGTTAGGCATTCGTAACTGTAATATTTTCTTAGAAAATGTTGATAAGCCAATCGATTTAGCGCCTTATGAAAAAGAACGCTGGATTGCTGAGGTAAAGTTTCTCAAAGCGTATCTGCATTGGTACTTGCTTAGAATGTATGGGCCAATTCCCATCGTTGATAAAAACATAGCAATCGACGCAAATGTGGAGGAGGTAAGAGTGAGCCGCCAACCGGTGGATTCTGTAGTCAATTACATTTCAAATTTATTGGATGAGGCCACATCGGGAGGGGCAGGAGTAGGATTGCCAGATAAGATTCAGGCAGCAGCTACCGAAATGGGAAGGATTACCAAGCCTGCTGCTCTGGCCATTAAAGCCCGGTTGCTGGTAACAGCTGCCAGTCCGTTATTTAACGGAAATCCAGATTTCAGCGGTTTAAGAAATAAGGACGGGCAAGCCTTGTTCAATCCTGCTTATGATGCAAAAAAATGGCAGCGGGCTGCGAATGCCTGTAAGGCGGCCATCGATGCTGCAGAAGCTTCGGGAGTGGCTTTATACCAATTTGTACCTACCGGTCTTCAAGTAGCAGATAAAGCCACAAGAATTGAAATGAGCATTAGGAATGCGGTGTGCGAAAAATGGAACAAGGAATTGTTATTTAGTAACGTTGTGGGGAGTACCCGTGAGATTCAAATGAACGCCTGTCCAAATTTATTTGTAGCCCCTCAGTTCGATAATGGCTTAAGTGGGCAATTGGCACCTACACTAAAAATGGCAGAAATGTTTTATACCAAAAATGGTGTGCCGATTAACGAAGACCGCACCTGGGATTATGATAATCGTTATACGCTGAAGACCGTTACCACTCAGGATTCGGCGATGGTGAACGGTTATCTAACGGTAGGGCTACATTTTAACAGAGAGCCTCGTTTTTATGCGGACGTGATGTTTGACGGTGCAAAAATGTATATGCAAAGTAATCAAAAACCACCGATACCGATTTATGCCAAAACAAATGCAATTTCAGGAAAGAAACAAAATATAATCTATTCAATAAGCGGTTATTATACCAAAAAGCTAATCAATATGAATTTGGTAATTGGCGCTACCGGAGGGGTCACCACAGAAAATTACCCATGGCCGATAATGAGGCTTGCGGATCTTTACCTGCTATATGCGGAGGCCTTAAACGAAACAGGCGATCTGGCAACTCCATTAATCTATCTTAACAAGATTAGAGACCGTGCAAGTTTGCCAACGGTAGAAACTTCATGGACCAATTTCTCTACAAATCCAGGTAAATATACCAATCAAGCTGGCTTAAGAGAGATCATACAGCAAGAACGTGCAATCGAACTGGCATTTGAAGGCAGTCGTTTCTGGGATTTGAGAAGGTGGAAGAAAGCGGGTAGCGCGCTGAATGCACCAGTATATGGCTGGAATGTTAGCGTAGAAGGAGGCGCTACCACTAGTTTGGCTGATCTTAATAAAAATGCTCAGGAATATAACACCAGGGTATTGTTATTTAATCAGACCTTTGTTAGCCCAAGAGATTATTTTTGGCCAATTAGAGAAAATAATTTACAGGTAAACCCAAAATTAGTGCAAAATCTGGGCTGGTAATTTTTATAATTCATGAATTGTTTAAACAGATTAAACTTAAGTAAAATGAAAAGATTAATAAATAGATTCTGCCTGGGGATGTTGGTTTTACTTGCTACACAAGCCTGTAAAGAATCGGAAATAGCCACGGCAGTAAATGACGGGGTTGCACCCGGCCCGGTAACGGGACTAACCGTAACCAACCTTAGTGGGGCAGCCACCATAAAGTACATCCTGCCTTCAGACCCTGATGTACTGTATGTAAAAGCAGTGTATAAAACCAAATAAGGTATTGAAAGAGAGACCAAGGTCAGTTATTACAACAACACGATAACTGTTGTTGGCTTTGCAGATACCGACCCGTATGAAGTAAAGTTATATGCGATAGACAAAGGCGGAAATACCTCTCAACCGACATCAATTACCGTTAATCCACTATTACCCCCTTATAAAATAATCCGTAATAGCCTGAGTGTAATCTCGAATTTTGGCGGTATCGATGTGGGTTTTGAAAACGCTACCGAGGCTGATGTGGCCATTGTAGTGATCGCACCCAATAAACTGGGCGAATATGCGCCCATTAACACCAATTATACGACCTTAAAGAAAGGTGTGTTTTATACAAGAGACCTAAAAGCAGAGGAAACAAAGTTCGGCATTTATGTTCGAGACAGGTGGGGCAATATTTCTGATACCTTAAAAACAACCCTTACGCCTATATATGAAGAAAGGTTAGATCGAACAAAAATGAAAGGATTGGCCTGGCCTTCAGATCCAGGTTTAGCCTACAGCGGATCACTAAATGGTGTTTTTGATGGGAGTGTGACCGGCGGATGGTACCATAGCAACGACGCGGCAAGAATGCCTCAACAGTTTACTTTTGATATGGGTGTAACCGCTAAATTAAGCCGCCTGGCCTGGTGGATGAGACCAGATGGAGGAGGGTATTATGCGATACACGCGCCAAGAAAAATTGAGATATGGGGTTCAAATGCGCCAAATCCGGACGGAAGTTATGATGGTTGGACTAAGTTAGTTGATTATGAGCAGATTAAGCCTTCGGGCTTACCAGTTGGGCAATTAAGTACGGCAGACAGTGATGCAGCCAAAGCAGGCGAAACCGTTTTGATACCCTTAGATGCACCAAAAGTGCGCTACATTAGGTTTAGAACCTTAGCCAATTGGTCTAACGGAACCTATTGCTGTTTTTATGAGCTGGCCTTGTGGGGTAACCCGAATTAATAGAATTATAATTAATTAATGAATTAAGTCATGGAAAAAATAAAATATTTGATTTATCCTTTTCTCCTTATAACAGGGTTATGTATACTATCTTGTTCAAAAGAAGATGCGTTTAAAGAATTTACAAAGAATGGGGAAATTAGCTATCCTGGAAAGCCAACCGTAGTGCTTGCCCAGGCGGGATATAAGCGGGTACTGTTACGGGTGGCATTGGGCCCAGACCCTGCCATAACAAAAATAAAAACCTATTGGAACAGTAGGGCCGATTCTTTGGAAACCCCGGTGGTAAGAAGTAATGGGGATATTGTAAATGTGTTTATTACCGATCATTTAAACGAAGGCCAGAATAATTTCGAGGTATACACCTATAACAATAAAGGCAACAAATCTATAGTAACCAATGTATCTGGAACGATGTTTGGCGACAATTATCTGAGCACAGCGCCAAGGGTTAACAGATCGATAGCCACACTTAATTTTAGTGCTTTAAATAAGGCTGTAATTACCTGGGGCCCTGCTTTATCAACCGAGCAGTTTATTGAATTGAAATATACCAATTTAAAAGGGGCGGATACGGCGGGTCTTGTTCCCACGCAATCAATAACCACACTGTCCAACTATAAACTAGGAACGGCAATTACCTATCGTTCTATCTATGCGCCAGAAGCTACTGCTTACGATGTGGTATCGGCGGCCCCAAGCCCGGTAGATTTAACTAAGGGGAGCTATTACCCTGCTGCTATGTCAGGTTACTTTTATTCTACCTCCACTAAGAAAGTAATTGGTCTTAATAAAACTTACGTTCCAAATGGTACAAATGGCATAACTGGCGGTATAATTATCCCTGTAGGTGATTTAACGGACGGCACCAAAGCCTTAATTGTTATAAATGCTGATAATACGGTAACCATATCCGCAGCTACAGGGTCTCCAAATGGGCCGTTTGTGATGTATAGTTCGGCCTTACCAGCGCCTTATGATACCGCTACACCTATTTGGGTAAATTCGGCAGCTTGTAACAACACCTATGATCCCCTTACCAGAATCCTTAAAATAAGGTATGGTATTGGTGGAACAGGTGCCCGGGTTATTGAAGAGATTATTGAACTTAAATAATTTTCGTCGAGGTTTGCTCGAAACCTTGGGGTATAAATTTTAAATCATTTAATAATTAACCTGAGTTCGATTATTAAATATCATTATCAAAGCCTTTGGTCTTAATTTTAAGAAGCCAGTTTTTGTAAAGATTTTTCCCGATAACAGGTTTTCCATCTTTGATCATCAGGGTTTCTCCAAAAATAAAATGCTGGAGATCCTGTCGGAATTCTTTACGGACATCTTCCAGAAATATTGTTTCCTTTTTATCTGGGATTTCAGACAGCTGTTTTAATCGCTTTGATATTAGATTCAAACTTGGCATTTCTTTATTTTAAGATTATCCCGTACATCAAAAATAACAAATATTTGCCGGCTTTTTTCTATAAAAAAGATGATTTACTTTCTTTCACTAGATTCATGCCGCTAAATTTACTCCTGATCTGGCAACCGGTCCTTTTCATCCTTCTTGCGGTTAAAGCGGTAAACCAATGTTGCAGTAGTTAATCTTCCGATCCCTTTAAAATTCGATTCTAAATAATAGGTGTCTGTGGAAGGTAATCTGCTTATCGATAAATGAATCGAAAATGTTGTTTACCGCTAAGGTAGCTGAAACTTTATCTTTAAACAGGTCTTTACTGAGGGCAATGTTAGCACGATACTGCACTTTATTGATCAATTGAATATCGGTGTTTTTAGCTCTATAGTTAAAACTGTATTCTGTGGAAAAACTCTTCGGAAACTTCATCCGCGAGTTGATACGGGTAAACCAGGTATGATCTTCAGATCCATATGCTTTATTCTCAAAGGTACCCTGTTGCTTAAAAGCGTAAATTATAAGCATCTACAACAGTTACCATTGTATCTAACCGGCTAAATTTGCCCAGGTCGATACCTGAAGCTTCATCAATAAAAGAAAATGTTTGTGGAATGGGAATGGGTTCAGATATCCCAGTGCTTTCGATCAAAAGGTAATCAAAGCGGTTTTCTTTTGCCAGTTTTTCCACTTCAATCATCAGGTCTTCCCGCAGGGTACAACAGATGCAGTCGTTGCTCATCTCTACCAGTTTTTCATCGGTTTTAGATAAGGTATGCTGGTCTTTAACCATAGCCGTATCGATATTTACCTCGCTCAAATCGTTTACAATAACGGCCACTTTTAAATCTTGCTTATTCCTCAATATAGCATTGAGCAGTGTCGTTTTACCACTACCCAAGAAACCGCTCAATATGGTTACCGGTAATTTCTTTATCATGTTAATGCAATTATATTGCAAATATAACCTTGATTATTTTAAATGCAACTATATTGCTTTTATATTTGCAGACTAAATTTATTTTAATGAAACTACGGAGCTGTAAAATCAACCTCGACCGGATCGGCATTACCGCCTCAACACTTTGTGCCATACATTGCGCAGCATTACCATTCATGATCACTGTTTTGCCGATGTGGGGTATGGGGTTCCTGGCCAATGAAGCGGTTGAAATTACGATGATTGCAGTTTCATTGATTATTGGTATCTGGAGCTTAAGTGCTGCCTACCGGAAACAACATCACCGTATTATGCCAATACTGGTACTTATTTCAGGCTTTGCCTGCATTGCATTTGGGCATTTTTCGGGAATTGAGCTGCTAGAACCGATTTTGATCCCGTTTGGTGGATTTACTATTGCATCTGCCCATTATCTCAATTTAAGAATGCTCAAGTCTTGTCCCATCGATCATCAGCACTAAAATTTATCCTTATTAACTAATATGTCAAAGAAATATAAAATCATATTTATCCCTGCATTGTTGTTTGTTACGATGTTAAACCCTGCCTGTAAGCATGGTACAAATGATGGAATAGAACTGTACAGGCGTTATGCCATCAAAAATCTGGTAGTTAAAAAAGTGCAAAAGGTGTTACATCATGATTAAGATCAGTTCACTGGCTCATGTTTATGAGAAGGGGAGAAGATTAAAATTTTCGGACTGGGAAATCGCAGATATGGAGCAATGGCTTTTACTCGGTGCATCTGGCAGTGGGAAGAGCACACTGCTCAATATTATTTCCGGTCTTTTGGAGCCAAGCCAGGGTGAAGTTTTAATTAACGGAATCGATTTATATACTTTGCCTGTAAGAGGGCGCGATAGGTTTAGGGGAAGGCATTTCGGTATCATTTTTCAAAGGCCGCATCTTATCCGTTCACTTGATGTGCTCGATAACTTAGCGCTTGTTGCGGTAATGGCTGGGCTACCTGTAGATCACGAACGAAATCTTTCACTTTTGCACGATCTGGGTATTGCTGAGCTGGCTAAAAATTATCCTGACCAATTAAGTCAGGGGCAGTTGCAAAGGGTTTCGGTGGCGCGTGCATTGGTAAACAAACCCGATCTGTTGATTGCTGATGAGCCTACATCTAGCTTAGATGATGAAAATGCCAATCAGGTAATCCAGCTGCTGACTACCCAGGCTAAAGATAATGGAGCTGCACTGATCATTGCCACGCACGACCGAAGGGTTCGGGACCACATTACTAAAACCTATCTACTCTAATGAATATCCTTAAAATCAGTAGCAAAAACCTCGTCAGGAATAAGCTAACAACAATTTTGAATATTATTTTAGTTGCTTTTGGTGTGAGTATCCTGTCTATTCTCTTTTTGGCTTCTACACAGATTAGCAGCAAACTGGAAAAAAATGCCAAGGATATCGATCTGGTTGTGGGGGCAAAAGGAAGCCCCTTACAGTTGATATTAAGCAGCGTTTACCATATCGATTACCCAACGGGAAATATTCCGGCTAAAGATGCCTACAAATTAATGCAGAACCCTATGGTTAAAAGGGCTGTTCCATTGGCATTGGGCGATAATTATAACGGCTACCGGATTGTTGGCACTGATAGCACTTTCTCCAATCTTTACGGTTTATCTATCCAAAAGGGCAGTTTTTGGCATAAAGATTTAGAAGTAACCCTTGGTAACACTGTTGCATTAACATCGGGATTCAAGATTGGTGATTTTTTTTTCGGCGTACATGGTTTAACCGGAAATGGAGATACTCATAAACAACATGCTTACCAGGTAAAAGGGATTTTAAAACCACAGGGAAACATAACCGATAATCTGATCCTCACTAATATTGGCAGTGTGTATAAAATGCATGAAGAGAAGCATGTTGAGGGCCATAGCCACGTTTCTGCAGAAGAAACCAAAGAGATTAACGATAAACAGATTACAGCCTTGCTGATCCAGTATAAATCGCCAATGTCGGTGATTCTTTTTCCGCGGATGGTTAACCAAAGTACAAACATGCAGGCGGCCTCTCCGGCGATGGAAAGTGCAAGGTTGTTTTCACTGATTGGTGTTGGGATTGATACGTTACAATGGTTCGCCATATTTATTATGGGGATTGCTGCCCTGAGTATTTTTATCAGCCTTTATAACGCCATGAAAGAACGGAAATACGACCTTGCCATTATGCGCTGTCTTGGTGCATCAAAACCGAAACTCTTTTTCCTGGTCATGTTTGAAGGGGTTTTGGTTACATTTATCGGCGCTTGTTTGGGTTTGTTGATCGGGCATGTTGCCCTTGAGGTAATCGGTGCCTATCAGAAATCTTCTCAGGCAAAATTAACAGGGCTTACTGCAATTCCACAGGAAGTATATTTAATCTGGATTGGACTGTTTATCGGCGCTTTAGCCTCGCTTATCCCTGCTATGCAGATTTACAAGGTTGATATTGCCGAAACTTTAACCAAAAACAGATAACCTGGTTGAGGTTAATACGATGAAGAAATTGGTTTTATTGGTTGTTTCATGTTTAGTTATCCACGTAGTAGCGGCGCAGGTTAAGGTGCATACCGACTTGCGCACGCCTACCTGGAACCTGATCGGTTTAAGGTATGATGCCGAAATTGCTCCAAAGAAATGGGGAAGCGTTTTTCCACCTGCATTAAAGGCATTACACAACAAGGTTATCGAGCTGCCCGGTTACATCATTCCCACAAAGGTAGGGTCGAAATTTAGCGAATTTATGTTCTCTATTGTACCCATTGCCTCCTGTCCGTACTGCGGCTCGGGCGATATTCCATCAATGGTGCAGGTGAAAATGTTAACGGCTATTCCCATTACCGAAAAACCGATCAAACTGAAAGGGATATTCGTTATTAACGATTCGGGTGATGATAGGAGCGAGTTTTTTCTTTTAAATGCAAAACAATTATGATGAAAAAATATATAACGGTTTTATTGATATTGATCTCTTTTACGGCTGTTGCGCAGGTTAAGGTACATACCGACATGCGCACGCCTACCTGGAACCTAATTGGCCTAAAGTACGATAAGCAGGTAAAACCATTGGTTTGGCAGGCTGTTTTTCCACCTGCATTAAAGGCAATCGATAATAAGATAATCGAAATCCCTGGGTATATTATCCCTACTAAAGTTGGCAATAGCTTCAGCGAGTTTATGTTTTCTATTGTGCCCATTACCTCCTGCCCCTATTGTGGCACGGGCGATATCCCTTCGATGATAGAAGTGAAGACTTTAAAACCGATTACCTGGACCGAAGAGCCCATTACCCTAAAAGGCAAATTGATAATCAACGGTTCTGGTGATAGCCGATCTACCTTTTTTCTTTTAGATGCTATAAAACGATGAGATATTTGTACTTTATTTTCTTTCTGTTTTCCGTTTGCTCAGTTAGTGCACAAACGCAAAAGCACAACCCAAAAGATCAGTTGCGATCTTTAAACTGGGATGTAATCGGCTCGGTGAAATTTGAACTCACCGAAAAGAACGAACTTTTGCCCCTGTTTACTGAACAGATCAGACGTTTTGAGAATAGGGAGTTTGATTTAATAGGTTACCTGATCCCTATAAAAAGCGGACAGAAACAACAAAAATTTCTTTTGGCAACCCTGCCCATTAACCAATGTTATTTTTGTGGGCAAAATGGTATTCCGGTAATGATTATGGTTGAGATGAGAATTGCTGTGCCTTATAACGAAAAACCCATCCATGTACGGGGGATTTTAAAATTGGAACAAAAGGATGCGAGCTATGCACCGCCAATAAGCATCAAAAATGCCAAACTGATTAATTAATTGCTTATTTTTGTATTGCTATGGAAAACAAAACAGCACGTTTCGAAAAACTTTTGGTTAAAAACGGACTAAAAAGAACTGGCCCACGTTTGCAGGTGCTGGAGATTTTGAGCGGAAGAGATTCTGCAACATCTCAGCCTTATCTGGAGCAAGTGATGGGCAAGAATGCTGACCGAGTTACTTTATACCGTGTTTTGCAGGCTTTTGAAGAAAAAGGGATTATACATAAGGTTTTAGATCAGCAGGGCACTGCCAACTATGCCATCTGCTCTGATGGTTGCAGTGCACACGAGCATCATGACGAACATGTGCATTTTAACTGCGATAACTGTCATAAAATTTACTGTTTGGATACCGTTAAAATTCCGGCATTAAAAGTTCCGGCAGGATTTAAAGTAGAACACCTTAACCTGATTGCTACGGGTTTATGCGCAAGCTGTTCGGATAAGGTAAATTAAAGTTTACTGCACCAAAAGATTACAACCCCTGATATCGGCATTGTCAAACCTGCCCAATACTTCAAAACTTTGATCAGGATTTATTCTGCCCAGATCCTGCGTAGCAATAAATGAACAGGAATTGAGATTGGCCAGATCGATTACATTGATGCCGCCAGTCCTGCCATTCGCCATCAAACTTAAAGGATCGTTGGTGTCGCGGATCAAAACCTTCATCCAGCTGGGGCAGTTAAAGATACCTTCACCCAAAGAATAAGCCTGAGAAAGTAGTTCGGTCATTCCATATTCGCTATGGATCGCACTTACCCCGAACCCTTCGGTCAATTGTTCGTGAAGTTCTTCCCGTACCATTTCTTTACGTTTTCCTTTCATTCCTCCCGTTTCCATTACAATCAGCTCGGGGAAATCGATTTCAAACTGTTCTATAAAATCGAGCAGGGCATAGGTAACACCAATTAAAACGGTTTTTTGTTTTTTTGATTTAAGATCCAGGAGGGTTTTCAGCAATTCATCATGGTTGTATAAAAAGTAACCACTTTGTGGGTGTTTGCTCTTTTCGATCAGATCGTTCACCATATAAATCAGCGATGAACCAGCTCGCTGTTGGTAGGATGGGAGCAGGGCCAAAAAGCAATATTCGGTGATGTCTCCGTAAAATTGTGCAAAAGCCTGTAGATAGCTCTGTTCATACAATTTAACGTTGGTTACATGATGGCTGCTCTGTACCATGCCCGTAGTGCCAGAACTACTGAAAGTAATTTCGACAGGATCGATACTGCTGAGAATGGAATGGCTTTTAAAAAAACTGATGGGTAAAAAAGGTATCTGGGCAATTTCACTTACTTCATCAGCATCAACACCTAAGTGAAAGATATATTCGCGATAAACATTGCAGTTTTGGGCCTGTAACTTAAAAATGCTTAAGGCAAGGGCGTTAAACGCATCGGTACTTTTTACAGAAAATATATCGTTGGCTGTTAAATTCACAGGGCAAAAGTACGAAGCGTTATGCTATTTTCTCGTCAGTTTTTTTCGCCAGCATCGCCATGCGGAACTGATAGCCACAGTAACCGCTAATCCCGGCAACCAGGCCACTTAAAATCCCCGTAACCAACAACAGTGCCCACCACAATTTTACACCGGTCATTACGGCCACACGGCCAGCAAGGACATTATCATTAGGCAAGCTTTTAAATAAAGCATATCCGATCCAAAGTAAGAAAATAGCGAGGAAAGATTGCCAAAAGGCTATTTTTCCTGTTTTGCCAATAATGCCGCAGGTGGCAAAAGAAATTACAATAATGATCCACCAGGGGGCAATCATTTGTAAAAGGAAACAAATTATTAATATAACAATGAAAACCATTTTAGCCTATTTAGAAATTTTTAAACGAGAAATAACCGTACCCGATTTATCATCAGGACTTTGCATATAAAACAGATCGTACAATTTACCGTTTGCCCAAGTATCGATCATATTATCATAAAATTTGCTTCCAGGATTACCTGATTGGCCGCCTGGATAAACCCCATGTCCTTTTGGCGTTTTACCCAGTTCGATCACCATCCGCCATGAAGGTCCGTTGGCTTCGCTCAAAGCATTAATGGCAGTTTTTGCGCCGCCAATCTGCAAAACCTTCGAACCAAATCCTGGTATTTTGGCCAGATGTGGTACATTGGTCTGTTTTACATTTGCCCAGTCCCAATCTTTGTTTATCGGCCCAAAGCGTCTTTCCAAACTATCGCAGCTATATTTAAAAGCTTCGATAACCAGGTCAGATAATGTTTCTTTTTTGCTGGTATTGATATTATCATACCAGGGTGCATTGGGTTCTTTCAGGATCATTTCCACCGTGCGGTCTCTAGAAGGGTAACGCATCGGGATTCCCTTAACCTCGAATTCGTCTGCCCAGATATCATGTGATAAGCGTTTAGTCCATATCTCAAATACGCTGGCTGCAATTTCATGGGCATCGTAACGTTTGTTCCATTTGTTCAGGTAAGCCAATGCCTCTTTTTGTGTTGCGTTTAATTGTTCGTTGTTCAATAAGGGCAATAAAGCAGGAACCAGGTTCTGCGCCATAATGCTGTAATTGTCGGTCTGCATCAAACGGATGCTATCCAATGTAGCCTTGTTCATGGCCGATAAGCGGTCGTTGATCCTTTTGCCACGCTCGTAAGGCGCAAATTCCCAGTTAATGTAATATGGGTAAGTAGTGTCAGTAGAAGATTGGTTGGCCGAACTTACAAAACCACGCGGCGGATTCTTAACTGTTGGGTTTTGTGCATTTGGGATCCAGCCCTGCCAATCGTAAGCGGGGTCGGTACCATCGAGAATAAACTTGCCCTGATCCTTCCATTTTAGGGGGAATTTACCATTTGGTGTGATGGCAATATCGTTATCCACACTGGCGAAAACAAAGTTCTGTGCAGGTGCCGTATAATAAGTTAAAGCCTTACGGTAGTCGTTATAATTTTTCCCACGGTTCAGGTAATAGAAAGTCATCAGCTCATTCGATTCATCATGTGCAATCCACCTTAAGGCATCGCCAACAGGTACATTGTCGGCCCTGCCGTATTTTGGTTTCTGGAAATATACCACCGGCCCGTGATGCGTGTAGTAAACGGTATCGATTTCATCTTTTCCACCACGGATTTTAATCGTTTCCAATCTCTTGGTTGTGGCTTTCCATTTATTGTTGTACCAATATTCGTTGTGGCTGGAATCCTTAAACTTGATCTGGTAAAAATCCAGTACATCGGCGGCAACATTGGTCACACCCCAGGCTATTTTCTGGTTAAAACCTATAATTACGCCCGGAGCACCAGGTAATGAAACGCCATAAGTATTTACGCCCGGTGCATGCAGCTGGATCTGGTACCAGATTGAAGGAAGTGTTAAATCCAAATGTGGATCGTTTGCCAAAATCGGGTATCCTGATGCAGTTTTAGCACCAGATAAAGCCCAGTTATTACTGCCGATGCCCTCTATTTTTTCGGTTGTTTTTACCTCGCCGGTTTGCGCCTGGGTAAAGCTTTCTGGCGTTTTAGGTGTTGGTAAGGGAGAGAAGTCCCATTTTGTGCCAACAGGGATGATCGGGTCTTCGCGGAACGGATAATCCGGGAAAAGATTTTTGGTCACCTCGGGGCCGAATTTTTTCAAGATGTTTGTCATGTAAAATTCATCAGAACCCATGGCTAACACTGCCGACATCTGTTTCAGGAGCAGCGCACATTTTACAGGTGTCCAGCTTTCAGGCTTAAAATCAAGTATTTTGTATTCTAAAGGATAATTGGCTTTAGAAAGCGTTTTGATATAGGCATTAATCCCTTCGGTATAAGCTAAGATCATTTCCTTTGCTTTAGGATCGGCCATCATACCTTTTAACGAGTTTTCTGCCCCGTAAACCATGCCCATCCGGCGCTGATAACGGTCTACCTCTATTGCTTTATCGCCAACTACTTCACTAATTCTCCCCGCGGCAAAACGGGTCTGGAAATCCATTTGCCAAAGGCGGTGCATGGCGGTTACATAACCTTGTGCCAGATATAGATCGTGATCATTCTGTGCAAAAATATGTGGAATCATACGGTCGTCAAAAACGATTTCGATTTTATCTATCGCTCCTTTAATCTTCGCTTTATGGTTAAACATAAAATGATTGTTCTCTGCATTTTGCCAGAAACCCATAAAAGGATTTAGGAATTTCAACAGTGGAGGTGTACTACCTAATTTGGTATTAAATAAAAAAGCTAATGCTATCGGAATAATGATGCAGAATACGGCTTTAATTTTATTCATAATGGTTAGCTAACAAGTCTTTTGCTAAGATAGGGCAAAATGACGGTTTATGTTTAATGCAAAATACAACAAACTGTATATCAATCAAAATTATAATTCGAATTGAAATTATTATGCTAACATAATTTGTTTAATTCAAAAAAAGAATTTAAGTTTATATAACTAATAACCTGAGTTCGATTATTAAATCTCATTTTGTGGCGTTTTAATCAAGTTTTCTGTTAAGACGGTCGTCACCCTGAATTTATTTCAGGGTCTTTCACGCTAAAAAGATGCTGAAATAAACTCAGCAGGACGATAAAGCTGGATTAGGCGTGTATAAGATATGATTTTCAGCTAATAATTATCGAACTCAGGTTATTAACTTAACGAATTGAGCGTTACCCTGTAACGAGGAGGCAGGATTAAGCGTAAAACGGGGATACATTTATTGATTTGTACAGGTTTTTGCGCTTCGACCTATAAGCTACCTATTTATGAAAATCTGGATATCAGCAGATTACCACATTTTAATATACGATGGCACCTTATAGATATTATTCAGCAATAAACCCAATACAATTTCGTGACTTCCATTGCTTACCTGATTTAGTTGTGAAGTGGTAAAATCGTACGAATAAGTTAAATTAACCATCTTGCCAATATTAAAGCCAGCCATTGCTGCAAACGAATCATCTTTACGATAACTTCCCCCCAGCCAGATTTTGTCTTTAAAAGCCAATTTCAGGTTTACATCAACAGAAACCGGTGCTGGTGATACATACTTTACCATTACCGATGGTACAGCGGCAATTTCATCATCTAAGAAAAACTTATACCCTGCCGTAGCAAAGTAATGTGGAGCTTCTTTACCTAAATTATAACTATTATCGCCTGTAAAGCTTAATTTTTGTGGTAAAATCTGCTGCACAGATAAACCAGCAAATAACCTTGCGCCATATAACCATAAACCAATACTCAAATCGGGTTTCACCTGGTTAATCAGCGCCCTGTTCATAATCGGATCTACAGGTGTGTCGAAAGTAAGTGCATTTACATCTAATGAAATACTCGAAAGCCCTGCGGCCACTCCGGCCGATAAATTGAAATTATTACTCAATTGAAGATGGTAAGCGTAAGTAACGTTTGCATCCAATCTTTTTATCGGGCCAGTTTTATCCAACACCGCCGTCACCCCCATTCCATGGTGCGATGGCGACGACATATAGTTTTGCATATAATTACGGTCCATCGGATTACCTGTTTGCTCAGGAAAAGAGGTTAACGCATTACTCCATAGCTGATTATCGCCAAGCGCCCAATGTGCCGATACAAAAGAAGTTTGAGGTGCATCGGTAATCCCCGACCATTGTTTACGGTAACCAGCTTTAAAATCGAGGTAATTTTCAATTCCTGAGAGCGCCGGATTTAGCAGATACTGATTAAAAATGTATTGGGTATACTGTGGCTTTTGTTGTGCAAAAACCTTAAATGTTGCAAAAAGTACAAATATGATAATGAGCTTCTTCAATTTATCTGATTATAGTGAGCGGTCCTGTTATTGTTTTACGTCCGTTACGCGGGTTGATGATATAATAATAAACACCTACCGGAAGCGGTTCATTTTGGTAATTCCCATCAAAAGGAATTTTATATCCTGCGCTAAAAAAGACCCTATTTCCATTTCTGTTAAAAATTTCGACGGTAGCATTTGGATAAGATTCTAAATATTTAATGATCCAGGTATCGTTTACATTATCGCCATTTGGCGTAAAGGTATTAGGTGGATTTAATACTTGCAAAACTTTTACCAACACTGTTGATGTTGTGGCGCATCCGTCAGGCTGTGTGGTTGCTGTAAGCGTATACGCTGTATCGTTATCTGGTGATGCAATCGGATTTAATACATCCGTTTTATTCAAACCTGCAGCAGGCGACCATTTATATTTCAAATTAGTGCCTTCTGCAGTGGCGGGGATCTCGATCTGTCCGCCTGCCAGGATATAAATCAATGTACCCGCATCAGCAACAGGTGATTTATACACCTCGATTGTATTGGTTATGGAGTTAGGACAACCATTATCGCCTGTAAATGTATAAGTGATAATGTGTGACCCAAGCCCTGCAATTTTCGGATTAAAAGTACCATCTTCCTTTATGCCATCTCCAGAATATTTGCCATCACCTCCCGTCACTTCTTCTTCAGCTTTCTGTTTGGCCTGTGTAATTAAAACGGTGCCATCGGCCTCGCAAACTGGAGCCATCTCATCAAACACCAATTGCGGAACCGGTTTCAGCGTAAGCCTTTTATCTAAATATTTAGAGCAGTTTTCTCCAGAATAAGCTACAAGTCTGATGTTAAATGTTCGGTCGGTAGTGCCACCAAAACTATCGTACTTAAGAACAAAAACCTCATTATTACCCGGATAAGGAATTGTTTTATAAATGGAAGTTTCTTTACCAAAATCTCTATAGATCTCAATTTTTGTAATATTACCCGTAAATACGGTAGACGTATTTTTAATCATAATGTCCTCACTCACGCAGCTATGGTCGTTGATAATTTCGAAATCTGCTGCTTTAACATCACCATTAACCGTAAATGGCTTTGATGCGAATGACTCACAACCATCCTGATTTTTCACTGTCAAGAGCACATTATAATTACCCGTGGCAGCAGGCGTAAAAGCACCATCAATACCTGTTGTTGTAGCGATTACATTATTGTTATTATCCATGTATTGCCATACAAAAGTTAATCCGGTTGTACTTCCATCGGCATTTTTGGAGGTATTTCTAAATCTGGCCACGCCATCGGCTAAACAAAAATCAGGAAGTTCGAAATCAGCAGATTGTGGATCAATTACGGTTACAATTTTACTTTTTACTAAACTTACACATCCTTTATCACTTTCGGTTGTTAGCGTAATGGTATAAGAACCAATAGCACTATATTGATGAATGGGGTGCTGTTCAGTAGAAGGAGTACTTCCATCTCCAAAATCCCAGTTCCATTTCACAATAGTTCCAGTGCCTTCTATCGTCGATTTTTCTGTCAAAATAATCGGTTTGCCTACGCATAAACCTTTCACATCAAAATCGGATAAAGGTTGAGGGTTAATTACAATTGGAAATGCCGAAGATGTTTCAGAACATTTCGAATCTGTTATGGCCGTTAAAACCACATTATAAGTACCTGGGCGATCGTAAACATGAACAGGGTTCTGCTCAGGAGATGTTTTTCCATCACCAAAATCCCATAGCCACTGTGTAATGCTCCTCGAATTTGAATTGGATGTACTTTTATCAGTAAATTGAACCCCATTAGATTGACAACCGCTAGCCGGTAATTCGAATGCTGCTGTGGGTTGATTATCAACTGAAAAATCTATAATCAATTCTTCCGTATTGCCACAATTATCGGTGTTGGGCTTAGTTGCAATTACTTTAAACTGATAATCACCAGGATTTGGATAGTTCAGGTCGTTAGGATACTTGTAGGTATAATAGATATTATTATCATTTGGCCTGGTAAAGGTATTTATTGCCATCGGTTTATCATCAGTAAAACTCGCTGCCCCCTCAATCTCCCAATCAATTTTAATGGCCTGATAAGGTAAATTTATAGTTAAACTGATGGGCTCCCCTAAACAACCGCTGCTAATGGGTTGTCCCGTAACCGTGCTGGTTGGCTGAAAAGTAAAGTTCTGAATATTTGCTCCAGCTAAGTATGCATAAGACTCTACCGTACCATAGCCATACGAAATTGCTGAAAAACCACCTGCTGCAGATAACCTATGCTGGGGCTGTGTATTGGTTACGTCAATTACAGCATAACTAAAAGTGTTATCAATAGCTGTAAAATTATTCACTGGATTCCCATCCAGCCTAAACGAAGCTATATCTGCTGTTTTAATAATTACATTGAGATAGTATCTGGTAATCTGCGTAGGAACCCCTACTGACCCCAAATCAGAGAAAACCGTTATATTATTTAATGTTTGCTCGACAGGGTTAAGCACGGTTATTTCAGGATCGCCTGGAAATTGCGCTTGATTGGTACCTGTTCCATTGTTTAGATTGCAAGTTTGCGAAGTTTGGTATTGCGCAACAGCAATTGGTTTAGAACCAGAAATTACATTTGCTGAAGTAGAAAAAAAGGTAACTACCGCTCCCTTATTATATGGATTAGAAAGCGGGGTTCCATTGGCGCTTGTAGTACTCCCATTAACGGTTAATATAGTATTATCTTCAGCCACAATTATCCTCATAATATCGGTATTACCATGAAGCGTATTATAAAAAGGTGCAGTTACAAAATTTTTTCCCCATGCAGAAACTGGAAAAACCTGCTGATACAGGTTATCACCACCACTCGGATTGCGGCTATTACCTTCATTACAAAATGCTGCCCAGGTATTACCTGTAAATACGGCTACAGGATTACAGTTTAAGGCTTTAATGTGGCTTCCTGTTAAATCACCAACTGATTGATATTGATAAACATCGCCTTTATTTAACTTAATGGTAAAAGTCGTATTGGCGGTTCTTCCTCCATATCTATCGTTTTGTTTAGGTGTAATCTCCACATCTGTATTATCAACTGTTCCTACAATCGTAAATTGTGAAAAACCCGGTTGATTTCCATGGTTTTCGTAGCTAAAGGCATAATATTCTTGTCCAAGTGTGTTTGTTGGCAATACTAAAGTACCACCCGTACGGGCATTATTAGAAATGATACTATACAATGATATTGCTTTAGTGGTAACTACGTTAATGGCTTTATTTGGCTCTATTAAATTGGAGCTCCCCATTAATACTGCATAGGTATTTGGATTGATTACAAATGGCAAACAGGTATTGGCCGGAATAGTGGCACCAACCGGAGACACCAAAACGCCCCCAATATAAACTTTATATCCGGTAGCCTGATCTGTAGATAAAAACAGCGTTAACCTGGAGTTATTACCATCAATATGCCCTGCATAAGGAACATAAAAATCTTTTCCCTTATTTGATGTGTTTTGAGCAAAAGACAAAGATGTTGCAAAAAGCAAGATAAGCAAAACCAATAACCAATGCCTGCTCATTACCTATCAGTTTAATTTGAAAACGTTATACATGTTTGTTTGATTAGACATGCAATATACCATTAATCAAATCACAAGAAAAAGAATTATTAGAATTTTAACAATTTTACGCGGAAAAAGCGCCTTTCGTGTAATAAACTGAGAGAGTTGTGTAAAAAAATTTCATATACAAATATAATTAAAGTGAAAAATAGAACTGGAGAAGATGAATACAATAACAAGCAAAACAAAAAAGCCACCTTATTAAAGTGGCTAAAGGATAAAGGTTCAGTTATTACCTTGATCGGACTGATCGCCGCTACCGTATTTTGAGGAGAAATCTTTAGCTTTCTCATCTGCAACACTATCGTTATGCTCTTCAGGCTCCAGATTTTCATCTAAACGGTCATTCCAATCATTTATTCCTTTAACGGGATGTTTTGCATTTTCTGCTGTAAAATCGGATTTTGATTTAGCCAGATCTTCTTTCTTATTTTCCATGTTGGCGTTTATTTTAGTTAAAACAGCGCCAGTAACAGAAAGTTTTGTTTAATGCAATTATTTAACAGGCGGTTCATCTTTGGCATCCTTAAATTCTTTTACACTTTTCCCTATTCCCCGCATCAACTCCGGCAATTTTTTACCACCAAAAATAAGCAGGATAACCACTCCTATTAAAATAATTTCTATTGCAGACATATTTTTATATTTTTCACAATATACGTTAATTCTTCCGAAACGGTTTGGTTGATTGGTTCAATTACAGGGAAATCGCTTTTAACTTTTCTCTGATAATTCTTCCTCTTTCTGCGCATACCTAAGCATTATGTTTGCCACGGAAGCACGAAAA
>NZ_JAUG01000126.1 GCF_000708285.2 Pedobacter borealis DSM 19626 | reverse complement strand
CTTAGTCCAGAGAAAGCGATTGAAATTGCAAAAACTATTTATTCATTGAAGGTTCTTAATCCATTAAATAATGAAGTGGTCGAGCAAACTTTAATCTTGAATGAAGAGCAGAAATACTTAAGCCAATTATTCAACTTTTGAAACTGGGTGTCCCAGTGCGGAAGACAGGAAATAGGCATATTAGAACTATGACCATAAAAAAAGCCTTATAATTTAAAACTGTAAGGCTTTCGAATTTATAAAAATTAATTACTTGTCTTTTTTGTTGCCACCTCCAAATACCGAGAAGTGTACATAACGTTTAGGATTGGCTTTCAAATCGATCATTAATTCATCAAGATTTTTTGAAGCATTATTTAAATTCTGATACATTTTATCATCGTTTAACAACAATCCTAAACTGCCTTTTCCATCTTTAATTCCTGAAATTACACTTTGTAAATCAGTGATAGCATTGTTTGCATTATCTAAGGTTTGTTTAAAGTTAGCTGCTGCAAACTTATCGGTAACGGTATTAATGTTGGTTAAGATATCGCTGATTTTTTGATTATTGTTATTAAGGTTGGCCGTTATACCTTCAACATTTTTAAAAATCGCTTCAATACGTGCGCTTTCTGAACCTACTAAGCCATCAACTTTTTTCGATGTGTTTTCTAACGAAGCCAATGTACCAGCAATACTGTTAAAGCTTTTATCAACGTTTTTCTGGAAGTTAGGGTTCAGAATAGAGTTCACACTACTCAGAATAGAATCCATTTTACTGATAATTAATTCCGCTTTCTTTTGAACCGGTTGTACCTGTTCCATTAAGCCCTTTTCTACATTTCCGTTTAAGGTGTAACCATCTTCGGCCATCTTTTTTGAATTACCTAAAGACATTACAATGGCCTTACTGCCTAAAAGATCTGTACCTTCTAAGCGGGCAATACTATTTTCGGGAATTTCATATTTGCTGTTTACACTTAAGGTTGCAATAATACTACCGTCTGGCTGTAGCTCCAATTTGGCCACCCGGCCAATCTGATAACCATTAATCAGGATAGGTTTTGAAACACTTAAACCATCAACCCTTGTGTATTTTGCGTATAATGTAGTTTCATTTGAAAAAATTGAATTTCCTTTTAAAAAATTATATCCAATTATTAATAAAGCAATGGCAAATGCAGCTAAAATACCTACTTTGGTTTCGTTCTTAATCTTCATGAGTGTTTTATTTAATGGCTACAAGCGCTGAAGGTATCTTTTCTTCACTTGTTAGAGCGTAATTAATTCTTGTGCTAAACCCTATAAATACACAAAGGCTGCACGATTTGTTTGGTATCTGTTTTATATTTTTTCCAAAGGTAAAATAAACATCATTTATAATGCCACTTATTTAACCTCAATATTTTTTTTGTATGTTTTTATTGCTTCCAAAATAGAATTGGCAATTTCATTTTGTCCATTTTGGGAATTAATATATTTTTCTTCCTCTGTATTCGAGATAAAACCCACTTCTGTTAAAACGGCGGGCATACCACAACGCTGCAGCACCAAAACGCCCTGCTCTTTAACACCACGGCTTAATCGCTCATCCCGCTTGATATAGCTGTTCTGTATTAGCTTGGCAAAATTAATACTTTTGTCCCGAAAGGCATTTTTTAAAAGCGATAAAAGAATAAAACTACTCGGGTTACTTGGATCATACCCATCGTATTTACTTTTGTAGTTCTTTTCCAATTTAATATCGGCATTCTCACGTATGGCGGCATCCTGTTCTTTTAACCGGTGCGATCCCGCAACCAATGTTTCTACTCCTTTGATATGCTTGTTGCCTGGAGGCATTGAATTACAGTGTACCGATATAAAAAGATCTGCATTAGCTTCGTTCGCTATTTCTGCCCGCCTGTACAAATCAACATCTATATCTGTTTTACGTGTGAAAATTATTTTAATATCCGGCATCTGCTCCTTTAATAAGGCACCTAATTTTAATGCAACCTTCAACGCAACATCTTTTTCTTTCGAAAAACTACCAGAGGCTCCGGGTTTTCTGCCGCCATGACCAGGATCAATAACAATTGTTTTGATCTTATAACCCTGAGCAGGCGCTTTTTCAGCAACTAGTAACGAAAATAAAAGTATTGTAATCAGAAGTTTAATCTTCATGCAGGAGGGATATTAAAATGATGTTTCAGCTATACGTTTATAATTTTTAATTGCTTTAATAATTCCATTTACAATTTCATTTTGTCCTTCAGGAGAATTCATATAATCTTCTTCATCTGGATTACTCACAAAACCAATTTCAGTTAACACAGCAGGCATAGCTGCACGGGCCAATACCGCAAGGCTTTTCTCTTGTACACCTCTGTTAATTCGGCCTGCATTAACATATTCTTGTTGAAGCATTGAAGCAAACTTTAAACTCCTATCTCTATTGGTTTGTTTCATTAACGATAACATGATGTCACTTTCGGGGGTATTTGCAATAAACCCTTCATAGTTTTTCTGATAATTTTCTTCCAAAAACATCGATGCATTTTCCCGTTTGATCACCTCATCCTGCTCACCTAAACGGCGAGTTCCCGACACGAAGGTTTCTGTTCCCCTCGTTGAAGTGCTTTTAGAAGTAACGGTTCTGTAAACTGGTACTTTTCTGCCCCTTACTTTTTTATAATAATCTACCACCCTCGATACCCTAACTGGCATATCATTTAAGTGAATGGAAATAAATAAATCGGCTTTTGCATTATTTGCAATGTTGATACGCTCATATAAAGGAATAAATACATCCGACTCTCGGGTATAAATAACTTTAATATCTTTCAAACTATCTTGAAGCGCGCGGCCAAGGTTCAATGCCGTTTTAAGCGCCACATCTTTTTCCTTCGAATATACACCGTGGGTTGCACCATCTTTACCACCGTGACCGGCATCGATCACAATTGTTTTAATTTTATATTCTTGCGCAAACACCTGATTATCAATTGAATTTGATAACACTAAGTAAATAATAATTGTTAAAATGGATTTAAGATACATCAATGGTATATTTTTCACTAATTTTGAACGTTTTTGATTAAACATTTGTGCAAAAATAACATTCAAATACGAATTTGAAACTTCTTAAGAGCTCTATTTTACTAATATCTGTCATTTTATTAACACTTGTTGTTGGTAAAGCTAACGCATTTTCTCATTTTTCATTGCAACAAATCATTCAGCAAGACACAACCAAAAAAGATACGACTAAAAAGACAGGTAAAAATAACAGCAGTATCGACCAAAAAGTTGAATACAAAGCGGAGGATTCGGTAAAAATGAGTGCCGATAAAAACATTGTGTATTTATACGGTAACGCAAGGGTGGTATACGGTGATTTTGAGCTAGATGCGGCTTATATCAAATACGATAAAAAGCAAAATTCCATATTTGCGCGAGGCATTAAAGATCCAAAAACGGGTAGGTATACCGGAAAACCAATCTTCAAATCGGGTGCTGATGGAACAGCCATAGCCGATTCTATTTTTTACAATTCAGAAACAACCCGGGCTAAAGTATACGGTGTTTTTTCTGAACAAGAGGGAGGTTTCTTCTCTGGTGGGCAGAGTAAAAAGCAAATAGATGATGAGCTGCACATTAAAAATGTAATGTACAGTACCTGTAATCTACCGCACCCGCATTTTGGATTAATGATTTCTAAAGGGGTGGTAACAGAGAAACAGATTATTACCGGGCCGGTTTACATGATTATCGAAGATATCCCCACTTTTCTGGGGCTACCTTTTGCTTTTTTTCCAAAACCTAACAAACGAACATCGGGTGTAATCCTTCCCACACCGGGCGAAGATGCAACCAGGGGTTTTTTCTTACAAAACGGTGGTTATTACCTCGGATTGAACGATTATTGGGATGCCAAATTAATGGGGTCGATTTACACCAATGGTTCTTATGAAACTAGTGTATTGAGTAATTATACTAAGAGATATAAATACAATGGTAACATTAATTTAGCTTATTCAAGTTTTAAAGATGGTTTAGAAGGTACCGAGGCATTTAGAAACCCAACCAAAAACTTTAGCATCAATTGGAGCCATAGTCAAAATGCCAATGCCAATCCAGGTACTACATTTAGCGCCAGTGTAAGATTGGTATCAACAGGAAAAAGAGGATACTATAAAAATACTGCAGCAGGTACTACTTACGACATTAATACCATCGCAACCAATTCAACAAGTAGCAGTATTAGTTATGCGAAAGCCTATTCGAACGGGATGAACTTCTCTTTGGCTGCATCAAGTGATCAGACTTTAAGTACAAGAGCAATATCGTTAAGATTGCCAGAAATGACATTCAACGTACCTACATTTAACCCATTTCGACCTAAAGATGCAGTCGGCGAACAAAAATGGTATGAAAAAATAACGGTTGGCTATAGCCTACAGGGAACCAACAGAATTGATACTTTTGATAGTTTATTGTTCCAAAATGATGGTTTAAAGCGATTAAGAAGTGGATTTTCGCATAGTATTCCGGTAAACATGTCTTTCACTGCCTTAAAATATTTAAACTTTAGTTTGGGTGGCACCTATAATGAGGTTTGGAATTTTCAGAGTGTAAATAGAAGATATACGCAGTTTGCCGATAATACTTATACTTTTAGAGAAGATACCCTCAGTGGATTTAAAAGAGCGGGCAGCTACAGCCTATCAACCAGTATGTCGACTAAAATTTATGGAAGAAGAGATTTTAATCCAGCTGGCAAAATCCAGGCGTTGAGGCATGTAATGACTCCGAATGTTTCCTTCTCTTATTCTCCGGATTTTACCAAAGCAGGAGCAGGGCCCTATAGACCTGCCATAGACCAAAATGGTAATCAAATTTATACTAGTGGACGACCTTTAAAATATTCCATTTTTGATGGTATGGCACAGCCGGGCTCTTTTGGCGGCCCTAATGCTTCCATTGGTTTTGGCTTGGACAATACCGTAGAACTGAAGGTGAGGAATAAAAACGATACGACTGGAACAGGATCAAAAAAGATCCCGATTATTCAAGGTTTGAGTTTTAGCGGTTCATATAATTTCCTGGCTCCTTCTTATAAATTATCAACCATTGGTTTCAGTGGGCGGTCGCAGTTTACCGATAAATTGGGGATAAATTATAATGGAACATTAGATCCATATGCTTTAAAAGACACAACGGTTAACGGTCAAATCACTAAAATAAGAGAGGATCGTTTATTTTTCCAAAAAAACAAATTCCTGCCACGTTTAACTAACTTTGGCTTCTCATTCGATTATAGTTTAAATCCAGAGGCATTAAAACGTAAAAACGAGGCTAATGATAAATTAGGTGAAGCAGCCAATAAAAAAGGATTGAACGATATACAATCGGAACAATTAGCGGCTATAAGCCGTGATCCGAATGCTTTCGTTGATTTTAATATTCCCTGGAATTTCTCTTTTTCTTACAGTTTTCAATATTCGAATGACGGAAACAACAATACAATTTCGAATACACTAAACTTTAATGGCGATGTTAACTTAACACCAAAGTGGAAAGTTACTTTTAACTCAGGTTACGATTTTAAGAACAATGGCTTAACCCCAATGAATTTAGCTATTTACCGCGATTTACATTGTTGGGATATGAGTGTAAACTGGGTTCCATACGGTGCTTACAAAAGTTATTCTCTTACCATAAAAGTTAAGGCATCAATACTACAGGATTTGAAATTGAGCAAAAGACAAGGTTTTTACAGCACATACCGATAAATTATGCTAGCCGAAATTATTACCATTGGTGATGAGATTCTCATTGGCCAAATCGTTGATACCAATTCTGCCTGGATGGCTAAACAGCTAAATTTAATTGGCGTTTCCGTTAAACAGATTACTTCAGTTTCTGATGATGAGCAACATATTATTGAAGCCCTTGAACTTGCCGAAAAGCGTGCAGATATTGTTTTAATTACTGGTGGACTAGGCCCGACCAAAGATGATATTACCAAGAAAACCTTGGCAAAGTATTTCAATATGGGCTTTCGCAATGATCCCGGAGCACTGGAAATGGTTCGTCAGATTTTCGAAAAATACAAACGCCCTTTATTGGATATCAATATTCAGCAAGCTGATGTTCCTGATGGTTGTGAGGTTATTGTAAACAAAAATGGTACTGCGCCTTGCATGTGGTTTGAACAAAACGACACCATTTTTGTATCGATGCCTGGTGTGCCTTACGAGATGATGTACCTGATGGATGACGAAATTCTACCCAGGATTACGAGCAGATTTAAGCTGCCGTTTATTGTACATAAAACTATTCTTACGGCAAATATAGGCGAGTCATTTCTGGCCAAAGAGATCGAGGAAATTGAAGACAGCTTGCCAGCGCACATTAAATTGGCTTATCTGCCAAAATTAGGACAAGTACGTTTGCGCTTATCGGCCAAAGGCGATAACGAAACAGCGTTACTTAAAGAAGTTGAGCTTTACGCCAAACAGATCATTTCAAAAGTAAATAAGTTTGTAGTAACAGATGAAGATATTCCCTTGGAAAAAGCGATCCTGAATCTCATGAAGAGCAAGGGTTTAACTTTATCTACAGCAGAAAGCTGTACCGGTGGGTACATAGCACACCTGATTACGCAGCACCCCGGTTCTTCTTCGGTTTATTGGGGCGGGGCAGTAGCCTATGCCTACGAGCTTAAAGAATCTATCCTTGGTGTAAAAGAAAGTACTTTAAATACCTTTGGCGCCGTGAGCGAACAAACCGTTACAGAAATGGCCGAAGGTGCAATTAAACATTTCAAAACAGATTATGCTATTGCGGTTAGTGGCATTGCCGGTCCAGATGGTGGAACTGAAGACAAGCCAGTTGGCACGGTATGGATCGCAATTTCTTCAAAACACAAAACTGTAGCTAAGTTGTTTAATTTCAGTAACAAACGTATTCAAAACATCGAACGTTCTGCAGCATCGGCATTGGCCATGTTATTAAATCTCCTTAAAGAAACAGTTTAAAAAGAATAAAAACTGTATTTTTGTAGCATTACCAATATAAAATACTGTAATTTAATATGGCTCAATACGAACTATTGTTACCAAAAATGGGTGAAAGTGTTGCGGAAGCAACGGTGATTAAATGGGTAAAACAACCAGGTGATTCTATTGATTTAGATGATACCATTCTGGAAATCGCTACTGATAAGGTAGACTCTGAAGTTCCTTCTCCGGTTGCCGGTAAATTGGTAAAACAGTTATTTGCTGCAGATGAAGTTGCCCAGGTAGGCGATGTAATTGCCATTATTGAAACTGGAGGTGGAGAAACCGCTACAATAGAAGCTCCGGTTGTAGAAAAGCCAATAGCTGAAGAAAAAATCGAAACTATTCCTGGAATTGCACAACTGCCATCAGAAAATACTACTGTAGCAACTGATTTTAGTTCATCTGACCGCTTTTATTCTCCTTTGGTTAAAAGTATTGCTGCACAAGAAAATATTTCGTTAGCAGAGCTTGATGCGATTAAAGGTTCTGGTGCTGATGGACGGTTAAATAAAGATGATTTATTAGATTACATTACCAATAAAATTGGAGCATCGCCAATTTTAACTAAAACAGCTATCATAACAGCGCCCACTCCACCAACAAACCAAACCGCTGAAAATAAAGCAGGTTCAGCACCAGTTGTAAACAAAACATCAACAACCAGTGTTAGTGGTGGCGACGAAATTATTGAGATGGACAGGATGCGTAAACTAATTGCCGATCATATGGTAATGAGTAAAACAACTTCACCGCATGTAACTTCGTTTGTTGAAGCCGACGTAACCAATATGGTTTTATGGCGCAATAAAGTAAAAAATAGCTTCGAAAAGCGTGAAAATGAAAAAATAACCTTTACGCCAATATTTGTAGAGGCAGTTGCCAAAGCCATAAAAGATTTCCCGATGATCAATGTTTCGGTTAACGGTACACAGATTATCAAAAAACGCGATATCAATATTGGTATGGCTGCCGCTTTACCAAGTGGAAACCTAATTGTTCCTGTAATTAGAAATGCCGATCAGTTAAATTTGGTTGGCTTAACAAAAGCAGTTAATGATTTAGCTGCAAGAGCGAGAAACTCTAAATTAAAGCCTGATGAAACGCAAGGTGGCACTTTTACGTTAACCAATGTAGGTAGCTTCGGCAATGTAATGGGAACACCAATTATTAACCAGCCTCAGGTGGCTATTTTAGCCGTTGGCGCCATTAAAAAGAAACCAGCTGTTTTAGAAACCGAACATGGTGATGTGATTGCGATCAGACATATGATGTTCTTGTCGTTATCTTACGATCACAGGGTTGTAGATGGTTCTTTAGGAGGAATGTTTGTGCGTAGAGTAGCAGATTATTTAGAAAGCTGGGACCTGAACAGAGAAATTTAGTCAGTTTACAATTAACAGTTTTCAGTTGGTGTAAGGTCAACAATTAAACAATTTACCAGTTTAACAACCAAGAATGTTAGCTTCAAATTTAAAATCGATAGTTTCAGATAACGTATTGCATGCCAAATGGTTAAATACATTATCTTATATGGAAAATGCAGGTGCAAAGAAAATTTCAGCTTCAGAGCATAAAGAAAATGTAAACCTGATTATTCTTAAACACGCTGCAGAAGAACACCGCCATGCTTATTATTTAAAAAAGCAGATTTCGAAGATTGACGAGGCGCTTTGTAAAACTTACACCAATGCCGAGTTGTTATCTCCAAATCATACAAAGTACTATTTGCATGCTTTGGACATTGCGGTTTGTCGTTATTTAAAAGCTGTATTTAACCTTTCCGGTTACGATTTAAAATTCGCTGCCTATTTATTTGTTACCTATGCGATTGAAGTGCGTGCCGATGAATTGTATCCAATTTATCAAGCGGTTTTAGATGAAGCTAAAAGCAAGGTAAACGTAAAATCGATTATTTTAGAAGAGGAAGGCCACTTAGAAGAAATGATGAACCAGCTGGTTAGTTTTTCTGATGACTGGGAAAATCATGCAGCTGAAGTAATCAAAATCGAAAAAGCTTTATTCGAAAATTGGGTTGCTGCCTTAGCAGCAGAATTGCCGATAAGCGCTTAAATAATCGCTAATCGTCATGGCGAAAATATACTAAGAAGTCAAGTTTTTAAAACTTGACTTCTTTCATGTGCGCTGGGCATGGCAATCAGCTATAGGGTGCAAGTCCCGAACACACTTTGCAGTAGGAAGTGTTAGCCAATAGCAAGGGTGTCGTGGGCGACTGCGAATCCGAAGGAAGCTGGCGGCAAATATGGGGCCCTACGAACAGGAACTGTATATAAGGCGAGGTGATATGGGTGATGTTGCATGACAAACAAAAGCCCTATACTGCACAGAATATCACTACGTAGATACAGGGGCCACATCCATAGAAAGCGGATTGCCTTACCCCAGGAGATCTGAATGAGCTCTGTCAAGTGTAAGCGCG
>NZ_JAUG01000125.1 GCF_000708285.2 Pedobacter borealis DSM 19626 | reverse complement strand
GCTATAATACGGTCGTCATTCTACTACAACAATAAATCCGTCATTGCGATGAGGCTTTTTCAGCCGAGGAAGCAATCTTACTACTATGGGTTATCTGCGATTGATACGGCAGTCACTCCGTCGTTTTTGTTGCTAACAATTTTCTGTCATCCTGAGGCACGAAGGATCTTTTACTGAGATTCTTCACTGCGTTCAGAATGACAATTGCAGGTTTTGCCTCGGGTTCGGGCTTGCCTCGGCTCGCCGCCGCCGAAGGGGCTCTTACTTTTGGCTTGGCCCAAAAGTAACAAAAACCCAAGGCTCGCATCCTTTCTTGTAAAAACCTACGGAAATCTTAATCGCGGCAGTATCGAGGCTCTTAACCTGGCTTAACCCATCGCACCCGCTTGACCCTGCCTTGGGTAGTGGGATAATGAGGGGAACTGCACAGATTTCCGTGCTTTTTCCTGCGAAAATCTGCTAGGCCGGATAGCATGAAGCAGAGACAGGCATCCGTAGGTTTATTCCTCTGAAACTATGAGGGGCTGGGGGTGGTTATGAAATAATATTATTCTTGCCCTTACTCGGTCTTGCCTCGGTTAGCCACCGAAGAGCTTTTACTTTTGGCTTGGCCCAAAAGTAACAAAAACCCAAGGCTTGCATCCTTTCTTGAACTAAGCTATCGAAATTCTTATTGCGGCAATATGGAGGCCCCGATGAAGAATCGGGACTTTATATTGCCTTGGGCAGCGGTGTATTGTGGGGTTGTGCGAGAATTTCAATGCTTATTTCTGCGAAAATCTGCCAGGCCGGATAGCAGGATGCAGATAGCATGGAGCAGATAGCAGGGAGAATAACAGGCATCCGTAGATTGGTTACTTTGAAACTATGAGGGGCACGCTGGGTCGTCATCTCGACCGTAGTGGAGAGATCTTTGTACTTTCTAATACGGTCGTCATTCCCGCGCAGGCGGGAACCTTAATGCTTTCGCTATTCTGCTGTACTTTTTCCTATTTTGCCTTAGGCTCGGGCTTGCCTTGGTTAGCCACCGAATGGCTTTTACTTTTGGCTTGGCCCAAAAGTAACAAAAACCCGAGGCTTGGATCTGATGTCGGATAAATTCGTCATTTCGACCGTAGTGTTCCGAAGGAACTCCTTTGGAGGAGAAATCTTTGCATTGCATTTAACAACATTATATCCGCAGTTGATAGCTTTATGCTTGCGGATGCCAGCATGATGAGCGCAGTTAACAGTTCTATCAGCGCAGTTAGCAACATTATACTTGCAGTTGCTAGGTTTATGCTTGCCGATGGCAGAATTGTTAGCGCAGTTAATAGTTCTGAACTTGCAGTTAACAGATCTATCAGCGCAGTTAACAACATTATACTTGCAGTTGGCAGGTTTATCCTTGCAGTTAACAGTTCTATTGGCGCAGTTAACAACTTTATACTTGCAGTTGGCAGGTTTATGTTTGCAGTTGATGGTTTTATCAACGCAGTTAACAACTTTATCGGAGAGGTAGGTTACTTTTAGTTTGCAGTTAACAACTTTATACTTGCAGTTGGCAGGTTTATGTTTGCAGTTGATAGTTTTACCAGCGCAGTTAACAACTTTATTAGAGAGGTAGGTTACTTTTAGTTTGCAGTTAATAACATTATAACTGCAGTTAACCGTTTGCAGGATGTCTTTTAAACAAAAACAGCAACCGAGTTGCTGTTTTAAGATGTATATAAGGTTGGGATGATTTTTTTCATTACAGGCTAAATTTTTACCATTTTAAACGGGATGCCCGAAATTTGTTTGTACTGTGGGGTACTTACGCCAAACAGCGATTTGCTGTAGTTCTTGGCATCTAAAGCGAGTGCAACTATACCGGTTTCGGTATCATACAAGATTTTGTTGCGGTTAAGCCTAAAGGTACTTAACTCAGATGTTTTTGATACCACATCGCGGTTTTTCTGTAATAAATCGTTATACAGGGTGGTAAGGGTGGCCTGCTGCAGCTCTACTTCGTTGGGCGCATAGGTAGGGATGGTAGCTAACAGTTTGATCTGTTTATCGAAGGTATCGAGCTGGCTATCGAAACTTTGTTGCGAGGCAGATACCTGGTTAACAATGGTGCCGCTTGCTGCCAGTTTCTGTTTTTCTTCTTCGGTTAACTTTACCGATGCCCTTTGGCCCTGAATTTTGCGGTTGTGGGTAATGGCATTATCAATTACCTGTTGCGCTACATCGCTCGCTTTTATCGCATTTACGATTCGGGTACTCAGCTTTTTTAAAGGCTGAAAAGCCAGATCGCGTATGGCAATGGCATTGCTGTTTTTTGCAGCTGCATCGTGTACTTGCTCGCTAATAGTTTTTGCTGCGGTAGCTTTCTCGGTTAAACTCGTTAACTGGATGTTTGCATTGCTGGGATTGTAAACGGCGCCGTAGCCAGTTAAAAAAGCAATGAGGGTTTCGAAATTGGCTACGTTTTTGGCGTGGCCGGTGTCATTTGTTTTAGACATAAGATGATGTTTAAAAAGTAAATAAAATAATTAATTAGCATTAAGATAATATTATTTTATTTACAACTAAAAGAATAGGTTGATTTTTTTTGAGTAGGTACGGGAAACCGTAATTTTTACATCTCGCGGCCAAGTATCTTGGCTGCATGAAAAGATTTTATTATATCCTGTTTTTAAGTATTGGTATACTGGCCTGTAGCAAACAAAATGAAGTTGGGGCAGGTACAGATACCGAAACTTATACGCCATGCGGCACGTATAAATCCGGCCAAAAATTATATCAAGGCTCTAAAGGTGGGTGCTTTTATTATAATAGTAAGGGCAATAAGGAATATGTTGAGAGAAGTGCGTGCAAGTGTTAGTTTTTCGTTATATATAAGCGGTTATCCTAATATGTAAGACCTAAAAGAAGGAATAATATATATTAATAAGTTTTGATTTTATCTCAAATCAAAAATGGATCCTAATTAAATAGTCAGAAAAAACAGCAAAATAATTAGGATTTATTATTTTTTAACAGAAAGAACGGATTTCTTATTATTGTTACAAAAAGTTTTGCAGAAATCATTTTTGGCTATTAATATATTTGAAAACAAATAATTTTTAGCAGATGCTAACTAATTTTAACTTGATACTGCATTAACATCAAATTTCTTTACTTTAGGAAAGCACTTTGGATCTGCAGTTTATAAACTATATTCAGAAGCTGCATGTCCTAAAATTTAGTTACCCTACCTATGAAAGTACAAATGCAATAAGCCTTAAACAATATTTAAAGAATCAAACCAATAATTTAAATCATAATAAAACGCATTAGAAACACTGATAAAAATATATTTTGAAAGAGTCTTTGGGACTTAAACGTTTAAGCGATAATGAAGATGAAATAATAAATAAAATTAATGCTCTTAAAACAAACAATATGGAATTTGAATTAACTCCTAGATTTTTAACCAAAAGTCGCTTTAAATTGGCATTGGAATGCCCGACAAAACTTTTTTACACTAAAAAAAAAGAATTTCCTGATCAAAAATTAAATAATGCATTTTTAAAAGCCCTTGCAAATGGGGGATTTCAGGTCGGGGAATTGGCAAAATGTTATTTCCCTGGGGGAAATGATATTCAGGAACTTGAATATGAATCTTCTTTGAGAAAAACTAATGAATTACTTAAACTCGATGAAGTAATTATTTATGAAGCAGCATTTTTGTATGAAAATCTTTTCATAAGAGCCGATATTGTAGTTAAGAAAGGGAATGAAATCTCGCTGTACGAAGTGAAGGCTAAATCTATTGATGGAACAAACCCATCTTTTTTAACTAAAAAAGAAACTATTGAATCAAAATGGAAACCTTATTTATACGATGTTGCTTTTCAGAAATATGTTGTTCAAAGTGCATTACCAAAGTTTGTCGTTAAAGCTTACTTAATTTTAGCAGATAAAAGTGCAACTGCAACTGTTGACGGGCTGAATCAAAAGTTCTTATTGGTTGCGGATGATCAAGGTAGAACGAAAGTTAATGTTATTGGAGATATTTCAGTCGATTCGCTAGGTGCCATAATTTTATGCGAAGTTTCTGTAGATTCTATCATTGATCCGTTATTAGAGGACACTCCTTTCCTTGATGCACCCGAAAGGAGTTTTATTGAGTGGATAAAGTATTATTCTGATAGTTATGAGAAGAATGAATTAATTAGAACGCCAGTCAAATCTTTTTGTAAAGATTGTGAGTTTAAAGTAGTATTAGGTCAAGAAGATGGAAAATTAAGCGGCTTTAACGAATGTTGGAAACGAGAAGTTGCGTTCAACGAAAATGATTTTTTAAAACCATCTATTTTAAATGTTTGGAATTTTAGATCAAAGGATAAAATGCTTAATGAAGGTAGATATTTTCAAAGCCAATTGACCGATGAAGATTTAGCTCCAAAAAAAAGTACTGAAAAAGAAGGACCTGGGCTAACGCCTCTACAAAGGCAGATTCTGCAAATAACAAAGGTCAGAAATTCTGACGATTCAGATTATCTTGATATTGAAGGATTAACTAATGTTTTTAAAACTTTTACATATCCTTTGCATTTCATAGATTTTGAAACTTCAGCAGTTGCAATTCCTTTTCATAAAGGTCGAAGGCCGTATGAACAAATTGCTTTTCAATATTCTCATCACGTAATCTACGAGGATGGTACTATTGAACATAAAGGGCAATGGTTAGACTACAACGTAGGTGTATTTCCTAATTTTGATTTTGTAAGGGCATTAAAAAATGAACTTAGTTTGGACTCTGGAACCATTTTTAGATATGCTGCGCATGAGAATTCAATACTTAATGCGATATATCGGCAACTTAGAGAATCAAATGAAAATGATAAAGAAGAGCTGTGTAATTGGATTCAATCTATAACAAAATCTAGTACCAGTACCGCTGATAAATGGGAAGGCAAAAGAAACATGATTGATTTGCGAGAGCTGATACTTAAATATTATTATTCTCCATTAACAAATGGGTCTAATTCGATTAAAGATATTTTGCCTGCAATCTTAAACTCAAGTGACTATTTGAAAGGTAAATATAGCAAGCCAATTTATGGCAATGATATTATTAGCTTGAACTTCACCAATCAGGCTTGGATTGAATACGATAATTTGGGAAAAGTAATCAATCCCTACAAAAAATTAGAGTCTTTATTTAAGGATATAGATCAAGATCTATTAGACATTTTAATATCTGAAGAAGATATTGAAATCTCTGATGGAGGAGCTGCTATGACAGCTTATGCACGTATGCAATTTACTCAAATGAGCGACGAAGAGCGTAAATTATTACAAAAATCTCTTTTGAAGTATTGTGAATTAGATACGTTCGCAATGGTTATGATTTATGAATATTGGAAAAACAAAATGTTATAAAAATGAATTGGAAAAAATTATTAAACGACAATAGATTAAGAGAATCAACTAGACTTACAGACTCAAGAAACGAGTTTGAAAGCGATTATGGAAGAGTATTATTTAGCCCAGCTCTACGAAGAATGCATGATAAGACCCAGGTTTTTCCACTTACTGCTGACGATAATATCCATTCCAGATTGACTCACTCAATGGAAGTTATGGCTATTGGATATTCACTTGGCTTGGATATCTTAAAGAATGATGAATTTGTTAATTCAACTGGATTTCCTCGTAGTGAACTTGAGAGGATTATACCAATAATATTGCAAAGTTCCTGTCTAGTTCATGACATAGGAAATCCTCCTTTTGGACATTTCGGAGAAACTGTGATAAAAAACTATTTCAAAAATCTTTTTACGGAAGATGAAAAACTTGGCGATAATAAAAAATATAATTTAACAGAAGAAGAAAAGGGAGATTTTACACTGTTTGATGGGAATGCACAAGGATTTAGAATACTAACCAAACTTCAGGTTTTAGATGATGCTTATGGTTTGAACTTAACTTTGGGAACCTTAGCTTCATATATTAAATATCCAAATGATGGTGATAAAAATGATGATGTGTTGAGTAAACATAAGAGAGGGATATTTCAGTCGGAAAAGAAATATTTTGAAAAGATTACATCAGAATGTGGCCTCACTAATTCTTCAGGTAATATTAGGCATCCTTTAGCATTTCTAATGGAAGCAGCTGATTCAATTTGTTACCTTGTCATGGATATGGAAGATGGATTCAATAAAAAGTGGTATAAATATTCAGGCTTAAAAACCTTTTTTAGCGAGACAGATAATCTAGATACCTTTTTTGATTTTTTAGACACAAAATATCCAGGAGAAGAGCTTGAGGTGACTAGAGTTGTTAAGTTTAGAATAGAAGTTATTCGTAGGCTGGTTTCTTTGGCTTCAAAGAAATTCATAGATAATATCGAATCAATATATGCAGGAACTTACAATTGTGAATTAATTTTTGACTGCAAGCTTGGATTAGCAGAAAGATTTCAGGATTTTTGTAAGAAGCATATACTTCCAAATCGAGAAATCTTATCATTGGAAATGACTGGTCATTCTGTATTAAGTGGATTATTGAAGTTTTATACGGATTTTCTTTTCTATGATGATACTAAGTATACAAAAAAAGCTCAAGGTATGTTATCTAATAGCATTGTAAGAGCTTCCTTACTTGAAAATGATGTTAAAAATTTTGATGAATTGAGTCATTATTATAAGCTAAGAGTAATTGTCGATTATATTAGTGGAATGACCGATCAGTTTGCCCTAAATCAATTTCAAAAATTAAGTGGACAAAAAATTAATTAATAATATTCACGATAAGACTAAAACCGATAATTTTTTAAATTTTCTAAAGGATAAGATTGGCGTTAAAGGTTTTAGTTTTTTAGAAGAGTTATCAAAAATTGCGGAAGTTTATATTTTCAGTGGAGTAGTGCGCAATTTTTTTATTAAATATAATGGGCAAATACGGGACTTTGATGTGGTAGTTAAAACTGAAAAAGATATGCTTTCTAGTTTCTTATCCAACTTAGAATATAAACAAAATAGCTTTGGCGGATATAAGTTAAAAATAGGAACTTTAAGTGTTGATTTGTGGCATGTAGAGAATACATGGGCTTATAAAAAAGATAAGGTTAAATCTGATCTTTTTGATTTTTACTCATTACCTAAGACTGCGTTTTTTAATTTTTCATCAGTGATTTTTCATTTTAATGCAAAAGAGTTTGTTTACACTAAAAACTTTATTGATTTCTTAAAAACGAAGACTATTGATTTGGTGCTTGAGGAAAACCCTATGCCACATTTATGTATAGTTAATTCTATCTATTATCATCAAAAATTCAATTTAACTATTTCTGAGAATTTGAAGAAGTATTGTATAAGTCATTTTTACGATTTTAAAGAAGTTGATTTTAATAATATTCAATTAAAGCATTTTAAAGAGATAAAATATGAGTATGCATATATTAAAGAATATGTAAAAATATTTAAAGGTCAAATTATGTTAACAGAGAATGATATTACACAACTATTAGCAGAATATTTAAAAAAGAATGGTTATAAAATTTTAAACCAATTAACGACAAAACAAAAAGGTTTTGATATCACCGCCGAAAGTTCGGAAGGGAAAAAACTCTATGTAGAAGTTAAAGGAGAAACTAGCGCTAATGAAAAATCTAAAAGATACGGTCAATATTTTACGGGTAATCAAATCTGGAATCATGGAGCCGTAGCACTTTTTACAACACTAAGGTCTATGAATAAGCCTGAGTATAAAGATGCCGAATTTGCCTTAGCGTTCCCTATGAACCACGAACCAATGATGGGATATATAAAAGCTTCAATGGATAAGCTTGGTATTCGGGTTTATTTTGTTTCGGGCAATGAGGTCAGGATGCTTTAATTCAATATTATAATAAATATTTTAGGTAAAACTATACACAACAAAGCCCAATCATTTCTGATCAGGCTTTTTATTTTTTCTATTTATTCTTCAATATCTCCACTTTCTCTCTTTCACTAGTCAATAACCTTTCGTACAATTCTTTGTTAGCATCTAATGCTTCCATTAATTTATCTAATGGATTAAATGTAGGTTGGTAGTTAAATAAAGAACCGTTATCATGATTGGTAACGGTATTGCCAATAATATTAAAAACAGCTTCTTCGCTGAAATTTTTTATTGATTCCGCTGTCAATCCCAAAACCTTTGCTACTTTTTCTAAAGTGCTATCTTCAATTTCTTCGCTTTGCTCTAGTTTGCTAATGGCCTGCTGGCTAATGCCGAGTTCGGTAGCTAAGGTTTCTTGTTTCATGCCGCGCAGTTCGCGGATGCGGCTAATTTTACGGCCTAAGTGATTACGGTTGGGTTTTTCAGCGGTTTCCATAGCCAAATATATCTAAATTTTTTGTAGGGTAAGAAACAACTGCCTAATTGTTTTAAACAATTGCCTGTGGTTCGGTACCCGCTTTTTCTGTCGGAAATTGTAAGTATTAAGGATGAAGATATGAAAAAGAACCTATTAAAGCCAGTAGAAAAGGCGAAAGAGGAGTCTGCGCCAATTACAATTGCAGGAAAACCACTTTCGCAGTTTTACAAACTGCCTTTCGAAAAAGGGAGCAAGGTGTTAAGGTTGGAAACCCTTGAACTGCATAGCACATTTAAGGTGCGTAAACACCCTAACCTGGTAGAAAAGAAATTGCTTTCTTTTAAGCAGGGTTTGTTAACCGTTAATGTTAAGTTGAAAAATGAGGCGGCAGAAAGGGTTTATATTGCGGTAGCGTACGATCATTTATTGGTGAGCTGTAGTGTAGATACGGATGAAACGTACCTGGGGCGTTATGCTTACCATATCTTGCGGGCCATGCTGTGGACGGGTTGCCTTGATTTTAATGAATATTACTGGCCCGAATGTTTTGGGGTGAATGCGGAGCGATCGAAATATGTAGATCTTATTAAAAAACCTAACGGACCGGAGATTAGATTAAAGAAAAAGTTTATCGGTTTATTTAGGCCTGGTGATTATTTTCCGGAGGTTAAGGAGCGGGTGCTTACACCGCGGTCAATTGGGGCTAAACACGCCGTTGCTGATTTGGCACCAATGGGTGTTGGCTATTGTTTTGCCAATACAGATCTGTTGAATTTCCACACCAACCATTATCCTTTTCTTATTCCTTATGTGTATGCTGCCACTGCTTACCTGAAAACGGTAAAATCGTACAAACGTTTTGTGTTTAATGCGGAAGATGTTGAGGGGATAAATGTATCGGCACAACAGCAGGAGCTGAACAGCATTTGCTTTGCCATGAAAAAGATTGCTTCAATACGTTTCAGTGCATACGCTGCGCTACCCGAAACCGTAGCCGAAATTAGCAGGATTAATGAGGCTAATCACGTCGAAATTTTTAAGTTATGGAACAAGGCCTTACCGTTATTGGTACAGCAACCTTTTACGCATTATCTATATACGTATGGCATGCGGAATATTGCGGGCAAACCTGTAAGAAGGGATATGAAACTGGCTTTTTTCTCGATGGATATTCCTGTTTTAAGCTTTGTGTTAAGGGATAAGGGTGATTATTTTGAACTGCAGCTTAGGCTTAAGGTAAAGGGGAAGCTGTTGAAATTAAGTAGCGATAGCGTTGCGCTGTTTTTGGTTTGCGATTGCGTTAAAACGTATTTGTGGTATTTGCTTGGAGCGGAAATGGATTATAAACTGGTATGGTTTTTTAGTAGGGTGAGTTTTAGGGTACAGGTACCGAAAGGGTATTATAATGCGCATTTTGAAAGATATGTTGAGGGGATTGAGCGGTGTTATGTGGTTAAGAGGGGGTAATGGGGGTATTTACGTTACTAGTAATATGGTCGTTATTCCCGATGGGATGATGTTTGTTTACAGTATTACTAACGCGGTCGTCATTCCCGCGCAGGCGGGAACCTTAAAGCGGTCGCTATTCTTTACCTTAGGCTCAGTCTTGCCTCGGCTCACCGCCGCCGAGGGGCTCTTACCTTTTTCTTGATAAAAAGGTAACCAAAAATCAAGGCTTGCATC
>NZ_JAUG01000124.1 GCF_000708285.2 Pedobacter borealis DSM 19626 | reverse complement strand
AGCCCCCATATTTGCCGCCGACTTCCTTCAGATTCGCAGTCACCCACGACACCCTTGTCTTAAGCTAACACTTCCTACTGCAAGGCGTGTTCGGGACTTGAACCCTATAGTCGATTGCCATGCCCGGCGCACCACAAAAAAAAAGCCTGCATAAAGCAAGCTTTTTCTAAAAAATATCGTATAAATTAATGAATGCCCATAAACAACCTGCTCCATCTTATTTTATGTAAGAAAGATGCAGTACTATCCCAGCTCATCCAAACAAATAAAGCTTTACCTACAATATGGTCTTCGGGTACAAAACCCCAATAACGCGAATCAGCCGAATTGTGGCGGTTATCACCCATCATCCAATAGTAGTCCATTTTAAAAGTATAAGTAGTGGCTACTTTATCATTAATATACCAAATACCTGCTTTTTGCTCTACTTTATTTCCTTCATAAGTTCTAATAGCCCTGTAATACAGCGGCATGGTATTGCTATCGATTTTAACGGTCCATCCTTTTGAAGGGATTTTAATCGGCCCGAAGTTATCTCTGTTCCAAACCCTGTTTGGATCGTTCGGAAAAACACCTCCCGGAACAGCTCCTGCAGGATCTGGACTTAATGTAACTGATTTCACAAAATCAAATGCTTTTAATTTATCGGCAATTTCTGGCGATGCATCTACAACGTATGTCTTATCTGCAAGAGCGGGTGTTCCACCTAAATTAAGTTTAAACTCATCAAGCGCCGCATAATTAAAATCCATGGTTTTAAACTCGATGCGATATGGCATCATACCCGTGTTTTTTAAAGGCTCATTTTTGCCATTTACATTGGCAATACCATTGCTCATCGAAATTACATCTCCCGGAATACCTATACATCTTTTTATAAAGTTCTCCCGTTTATCTACCGGACGGTCTATTATCGTAAATGTGCTTCTAACCTGCTGCCGGCCCATGCTGCGTTCTAATGCATAATAACTTTCTGCCTGGTTTTCTACGGCTACAGTGTCTCCTTCAGGAAAGTTGAATACCACTACATCGTTTCTCTTAATTTTAGATAAACCCGGTAAACGATGATATTTCCACTGTACACCATCCCAATAAGCTTTTGTAGAAGTGGTTAAAGGCATAGTATGGTGAGCAAAGGGAAAAGCAACCGGAGTCATCGGGATACGTGCACCGTAATTAACTTTACTCACAAAAAGGAAATCGCCAATAAGCAAAGATCTTTCCATCGAACCAGATGGAATGGTGTAAGCCTCAATAAAAAATACGCGGATGATGGTTGCTGCTACTACCGCAAAAATAATTGCATCAGCCCATTCGCGATTTTTAGATTTCACATATTTATGTTGTTGCTTAAACTCTTCGGTTACAGATTCGCCTAAATACTTTACATTTTTATCAAATCCCCACAATGGCAAAACAACAAATGATAGAATAACTGTTGCAGCATGCTCCCAAAATTTGAACTTACCAAAACACTTTACAAAATCTATAGTTACACCAATGGCTACGAAAAAGTTAACAACTGGAATGAATAATAGAATAACCCACCAAGCTGGCCTTCCTGTTATCTTTAACATCACCCAAAAACTATAAATTGGTACTAATGCTTCCCAACCAGGCTTACCAGCCTTTTCGAAAAGTTTCCAAAGGCCTATATATTGTAAAATTACTACCGGAGCTAAAAAAATTAATACCCCAAAAAGATGTGCTAATTCCATTTATTTAAATGTATATGTTTAGTGCTATTCAAAAATATCAGTAATGCTGAAAAATCCTTTTTTATCTTTCAACCATTCTGCCGCCACAACTGCACCTAAAGCAAAACCGGCTCTATTATGGGCAGTATGTTTAATTTCTATTTCATCTACCTCACTACTGTAAATTACAGTATGTGTACCTGGAATATTTTCTATTCTATGCGATTCTATCAGCAATTGCTCTGCTTTCGGAAACAATTCAACATCAGTCCCAACCACTTCGTTTAACCACTCTTGCTTTCTGTCCAGGTTATCTACAATCCCTTCTGCAAGGGTAATGGCCGTACCACTTGGCGCATCTAGTTTTTGGGTATGATGAATTTCTTCAACCTGAACCTCATATGCAGGATAGTTATTCATCAGCTTGGCTAAAGTTTGATTAAGCTTAAAGAATAAATTTACGCCAATACTAAAGTTAGACCCATAAAGCAGGGTATTGTTACTGCTGTTGCAATCGTCTTTTACTTCCTGGAGTTTGCCATACCAGCCGGTTGTACCTACAACTATAGGCACATTGGCATCAAAGCAGGCATCAATATTTTTTAAAACCGAATCAGGCGTACTAAAATCGATGGCTACATCAGCCGATTTTAAATTTTGTCTGGTTAAATCTTCGTGGTTATCGATCGTTATTTTTAAAACAATTTCGTGGCCACGTTCTACTGCAAATTTTTCGATAATCTGCCCCATTTTACCATACCCTAAAAGCGCAAGTTTCATCTGTTTATAGTTTAGTTTTAATTGTGATGAAGCTATCAGATTTTTCATCAATGTAGATGTTTTAATGGTGTTCAAGAAGGCTTGAGCCATTTATTCATCCCAAAATTGGTTTGAAAAATCATGATGGTTTCATCTGTTTATATTTATTTTCAGTTTTTTATTCTTGTTATACCTAACCTTTAGCAGCGGATAAACAATTATGATTTCAAATGTAATACCTATATTGAGTATCATGATGGTTTTCTGTATTAAAATCTTAATGATAATTTTAATGCAGGCGTTGCATTGAAACCATACATCGAATTGGTATTAATCATCGATGGCATTACCTTAAAAGAAAGGTTATCATCAATATTGAAGAAATGCAAACGGGCTGCAACATAGGCATCTACTATATTGGCGAAATAAACCAAACCGTAAGAGAACAATACAATCTGTTTGTTCCTTCTATAGGTGTCTTTACGCTGGGTTATGCCTGTAGTAGAATAACGGCTACCAAAAGGGCCGTTAGGAACAGGCTGATCACCATGCGAATCGCGGTACTGTAATTCTGTTAATGCCAAATCATACTGTTTGCTACTTTCGATGTAAGACATGGTAAGCACGGTTATACCACCATAAATAGCTGCAATTTTACCTCCTGTATATAGCTTTTGAAAAAACTGGCTTTTTCCAGCTCTTGTACCATAACCGTCGTTAAGCAATTGCATATTATACAATTGCCCCCACCCAGGTATAATCATCGATCTGAAAACAGCTTTTCTACCGGCAACCTTACCCGGATTAACATACTTGGCTTTCATCGAATCCTTTCTGGTCATCGTTTTTTTAGCCGCAGTATCTAACGATTTAGACAATTTAATTTTCGAAGTATCAGCAGGTTTTAATACCGTATTCTTAACCTGCGCCGAGGCTAAGTTTACAAGAAAAAATGTAAATGCAGCAACCAGTATTAAAAGCTTAGTCTTTTGCATTACCAGTCTAATAACTCTAAAATTCGGTTTAAGTCGTCATCACTCATAAAAGGTATTTCTATCGCCCCCTTACCGTTCTGACTTACTTTTAACTTTACTCGGGTAGCAAATTTAGAGGCCAGATCGTCCTGTAATTTTTGATATTGAAAAGAAACAGCTTTTTCTTTCGATTTTTCGCTGCCTTTTAAAGGTACATGCTGCAAATTACGTACAAGCTCTTCTACCTTGCGTACCGATAATCCTTTTTCTAGAATTTCCTGGTGGATAAACAATTGTTTGTCAACACCATCAACATTAATTAAGGCTCTTGCATGCCCCATGCTAATTTTCTGATCGCGGATAGAAGCCTGAATAGCTGGCGGAAGTTTTAACAAACGCAGGTAATTGGTAACCGTTGTACGGTTTTTACCTACGCGTTCGCCTAATTGCTCTTGTTTTAAGCCTACCTCGTCAATCATCCGCTGGAAACTCAATGCCACTTCAATAGCATTTAAATTTTCGCGTTGAATATTTTCGATCAAGGCCATTTCCAACATCTGTTGGTCGTTGGCACTGCGGATGTAAGCAGGAATCTGTGTTAAACCAGCTAGTTTCGAAGCCCTGAACCTACGCTCACCAGAAATGAGCTGGTATTTGTTTGCGCCAAGTTTTCTAACTGTAATTGGTTGTATTAAACCTTGTATCTTAATCGAATCGGCAAGCTCGTTTAAAGCTACCTGGTCAAATTCGGTACGTGGCTGGTATGGATTGGTTTCAACTTCAGTTAAACTTACGTGACTGATATTGCCAATCTGCTCGGTTTCGCTTACAGCATTTACCTGCTGTTTCGGCGGATGAGAAGATTCGCTATCATCTAAAAGCGCACTTAACCCTCTTCCTAAACCTGTTTTTCGCTGAAAAGATGTCATCTATAATTTATAAAGTTGCTGTTCCTATGTTTTCTTCTTCCTTTAAAAGGCCGTTTTTCTTTACAATTTCGCGCGCAAGATTAAGGTAGTTAATGGCGCCTTTGCAGTTGGCATCGTGCATAATTACCGAAACGCCATAACTAGGTGCTTCACTTAAACGTGTATTACGCTGAATAATGGTATCGAAAACCAGTTCGTGGAAATGCGTTTTCACCTCTTCTACCACCTGGTTCGATAAACGTAAACGTACATCGTACATGGTAAGTAAGATACCTTCAATTTCCAGATCAGGGTTTAAACGGTTCTGAACAATTTTTATCGTATTTAATAACTTACCCAAACCTTCTAGCGCGAAATACTCACACTGAACAGGAATAATAACCGAATCGGCCGCTGTTAAAGCATTGATGGTGATTAAACCTAAAGATGGTGAACAATCGATGATAATAAAATCATACTGATCTTTGATTTTCTCTAAAACCGCTTTCATTTTGTACTCGCGGTTGTTCAGGTTAATCATCTCGATTTCTGCACCAACCAGATCGATGTGGGCGGGCAGTAAGTCTAAATTTGGTGTATCCGTTTTTTGGATGGCCTGTAAAGGATCGATATCATTAATGATACACTCATAAATACTATCTTTAATATTCCGGGGATCGAAACCGATACCTGAAGTCGAATTTGCCTGAGGATCAGCATCAACCAGTAAAGTTTTGTATTCTAATACGGCCAAACTCGCAGCCAGGTTTATAGATGAAGTTGTTTTACCAACACCACCTTTTTGATTTGCTAATGCAATAATTTTGCTCATCTATGTATCCGAAATTTACTTAACGTTTATTTGGGCTGTGTTATTTATGCGTTTTAATTGGCAAAAAGTTCTATTTTTGCGTTGTTTACGGCCTTTTTCACAATCAGCTAAGATACAAACTATATGGCAATTTTAGCAAGAAGCGTGTTTGGGTTTTACACATCTTATTAACAATTATCCATGATCACAATTATAGCCGCTACCAACAGGCCCAATAGCAATACGCTAAAAGTTGCTAAATATTACCAAAGGCAACTAAAAGAAAAAGGAACGGATACCAGTTTGTTCAGCCTGGAGCACCTGCCTATAGATGTTTTGAATACGGATATGTATGGCAAACGATCGGAAGCTTTTCAAGAAATCCAGAACATGATCAATAACACCGAAAAGTTTTTATTTATCATGCCAGAGTACAATGGAAGCTACCCAGGGGTACTAAAGGTGTTAATAGATGCCTGTAATTTTCCAGATAGCTTTTATGATAAAAAGGCCGCTTTAGTCGGAATTTCTTCTGGTAAATATGGCAATATCCGCGGTGTAGATCATTTCACTGGCGTTTGCCATTACATCCACCTCCACATTTTGCCTTTACGCCTGCACATTCCGAATATTAAAACCGAGTTAGATGCCGAAGGTAATTTCAATCATCCGGATACCATCAAGTTTACCAACGAGCAGATAGATAAGTTTATCAAATTCTAATCGTCGTTCATTTTTTCGACGCCCTGCAACCCTAAATCTTATTACCGGCCATGCCACCTAAACCCGATGGGAAGCGGCACGCAGTAAGCTGACAGCGGGATTGCACTAGCCTAAATGTTACCAAACCTGCTTTCCAAAAAAATAAAGCGCTATTCTTCTTTTGGAAAGCCCAGCCTGCATTTCATAGGAGCGTCAGTCCTGCTTTTCATTCCAAGTCCGCACTCGTACCTCGCTTACGGGCTTTCCATTGCAATCAGGTTTAGGAAACAAAAGACAACGCCATAACCTTAAAAATCGTTCAGTCTAAATTAAATTTTCATTTTCAACACCCTGCAACCCTAAATCTTATTACCGGCCATGCCACCTAAACCCCGATGGGAAGCGGCACGCAGTAAAGCGTAGCGGGACTGCACCAGCCTAAATAGTACCAAACCTGCTTTCCAAAAAAATAAAGCGCTATTCTTCTTTTGGAAAGCCCAGCCTGCATTTCATAGGAGCGTCAGTCCTGCTTTTCATTCCAAGTCCGCACTCGTACCTCGCTTACGGGCTTTCCATTGCAATCAGGTTTAGGAACGTAAAACAGCGCATTAAACCTTCAGAAGCAATGGTTCAAAATGATAAAAACCCTTCCAAAATGAAAAGGTTTTTTGCTTAAAATAATTTCAAAAACATCATAAAAGACTAAAAAACAACAACTTAAACAATAGTCCAATCTACTGGCATAGCTATTGACTACAGGCTAAACAGATGCTATTTATTTAACCTTTGTTATGTAATTTAGTTAATCAGGAAACAGATTTAAATTATAACCTATTTTTACACAAAAAAGAGAAAAATTGCTTTACGTTAGTAGCAAAAACCTCTTCGCCCTTTGCGGTTAAACAAAAAAGTCATGAAACCATCAATGATTTACAAAACTTCACAATAAATAAGTAAATCATGATAGCTTCATCACCATTAAAAAAATAAAAACAAATGAAAATAAAAACCAAGCTCCGCCTCGGATTCGGCTTTCTCTTTATACTTGTTTTATCCTTCGGATTAATCGCGCTCTTTTTCTTAAACGAGCTTTCCGATAAATCGAAGGTAATCCTTAAAGACAACTACAAATCGTTGAAATATGTTGCTGCTATGCGCAATGTAATCGATCAGAACCAATTTCCATTAAGCAGTACTCAACTGGCTGTATTTAGGGAAAACTTAAAAAATGAAGGGTTAAACATTACCGAACCCGGCGAAAAAGTGGCTTTCCAGAAATTAGAAATAGCTTTCAACGTACTGAACAACTCACAAATATCAGCCAATAAAGAAAATAGCATTAAAAATTTGCGCGTTACGCTGCAAAATATTGAAGAGCTAAATATGAAGGCCATTTACGATAAAAATGAATTGGCTAACGAAACCTCATCGAGGGCAAACCTCTACATCATGATTGCCGCTACCCTGAGTTTTATTATCCTCTTTACGTTCATTGTAAACTTTCCAGGTTTTGTGGCCAACCCTCTTGCCGAATTTAGTGCAGCGATAAAGCAGATCAGTCGTAAAAATTATAAACAGCGCCTGCATTTCGAAAACGAAGATGAGTTTACAGAACTGGCAGATTCCTTTAACGGAATGGTGGTTAAACTAAACGAATGGGAAAACAGCAACTTATCTAAAATTAAGTCCGAAAAATCACGTATTGAAGCCATTATTGCCCAAATGCAGGATGCCATAATCGGCCTAAATGAAAAAGGTGAAGTACTCTTTCTAAATCATCTGGCTGCAAAACTGATGAGTCTTGATGAAGATAAGGTTATTGGCCAAAACGTGTCCGATCTGATGCAAAAGAACGAGCTGCTTAAACGGATTATTAAACCCGAAACCAATGATAATACCCTAAAAATTTATGCTGATGATAAAGAATCTTATTTCCTGTTGGAAAACCGCGAAATCATCATCCCAAATTATGAAGAGCAGGATGAAAACACTTTAATTGCCTCTTCTAAATCTGCAGGAAGCGTTTATACGCTAAAAAATATTACACAGTTTAAAGAGCTCGATGAAGCCAAAACAAATTTTATCGCTACGGTCTCGCACGAGTTAAAAACACCACTATCATCTATCAAAATGAGCTTGAAATTGCTGAACGATGAGCGTGTGGGTACCATGAACGAAGAACAGCATGAGCTGCTCAACCACATCAAAGAAGATAGCGACAGATTGCTAAAAATTACCAGCGAACTTTTAGATCTTTCGCAAGTAGAAACCGGTAATTTAAAACTCACTTTTGCCATAACCAAACCTGAAGAAATTGTAAGTTATGCCGTTGATGCCGTTAAATTTCAGGCTGAACAAAAATCAATTCAATTGGTACTTAACTGCAGTCAGGACTTGCCGGATGTGAATGCCGATATCCAGAAAACAGCATGGGTACTGGTTAACTTTTTATCTAATGCATTGCGATACAGTTCAGAAAAATCGAAGGTAATCATCGATGTTTTCCAAAAAGACAAGTTTATCGAATTCTCTGTGCGCGATTTTGGAAAAGGCATTGACGAAAAATACCAGAAAAGATTATTCGACAGGTATTTCCAGGTACCAACCGATGGACAGAATAAATCGGGCTCTGGCTTAGGCCTCGCCATTTCTAAAGATTTTATTGAAGCCGAAAACGGAAAAATATGGGTGCTAAGCGCCGTTGGCGAAGGCAGTAAGTTTTGTTTCAGCTTGCCCGTTGTAGAATAGATTTCGCTTTTTTTTTTTACCACAGAGGATACCGATTTTTGAACTGAGGTACACAGCGTGTAAAATAGATACAATAGCTATGCACTTAACTCGGTATGCTCCGTGGCCTACCCTCTGGTTTCTCTGTGGTTAAACTGAAGATGATTGTGCCACCAAACGCTCAGCGCCTTACGCTTACACTATATACGGCTCCATCTCTTTATCGATGCTTTTACGCAATTCCATTAATTTAATGGCGTAACCATGCATGGCGATTTCTTTTTCGGTTTTGGGTTTAAAGGCTGGGATTCCTTTTGGCTGCCCATCGTCGTCTACTGCAACAAAAACAATAATACAGTGTGTATTCTTAACAAAATCGGTCTGCCCTACTGGTTTCGAAAAAGCATCAACGGCAATATGCATACTGGTTTTACCCGTGTAAATAATGCGTGCTTCCATTTTTACCAAGTGCCCGATATGAACAGGATGAAAAAAACGGATTCCCCCAACATAAACTGTTACGCAATAAGTTTGGCTCCATTGTAAAGCACAGGCAAAAGCAGCCTGATCGATCCATTTCATCATCATCCCACCATGTACCTTACCTCCATAATTAACATCAGAGGGTTCGCTTAAAAATTGAAGTTCGATATGGTTTTTGGTTCTGGGCATAGTAATATTTTGTTAAGAATTGCTTGGTTTTAATATCTTTGCTAAGATATTATAAAATAAGATATTTTCCTGCAGTCAGCTGTTATGATCTGTTAAGATGACATGGCATATTAATTGTCAAACACAAAAAATAGTCCCGCAGATTTAAGATGATTAACGCAAATTGATTGTTTTTCTGCGGCTGTCAGTGAGATCTGCGGAAAGAACTCTCTTAGCGGCCGTCATCCTGAGTTCATCTCAGGATCTAACTCGCGTGATGGATATAATCGTGCTGTCAGATGTTACCATCTGACTCCACAAAATATTAACCACAGATAAAAAGGATAAACACAGATAGATATCTTTGATCCGTGTTTATCTGTGTACACCCGTGGCAAAAAAACAACAAAAAAGTCGTAGCGAGAGGCTGCGACTAGCCGAAAAAGTGTCAGTTGGCAACAACTGACACCACATCAATTTCTAAACTCCACAAAATATTTAACCACAGATAAAAAGGATAAACACAGATAGATATCTTTGATCCGTGTTTATCTATGTACATCCGTGGCAAAAAACAATAAAAAAGTCGTAGCGAGAGGCTACGACTAGCCGAAAAAGTGTCAGTTGGCAACAACTGACACCACATCAATTTCTAAACTCCACAAAATATTTAACCACAGATAAAAAGGATAAACACAGATAGATATCTTTGATCCGTGTTTATCTATGTACACCCGTGGCAAAAAAACAACAAAAAAGTCGTAGCGAGAGGCTGCGACTAGCCGAAAAAGTGTCAGTTGGCAACAACTGACACCACATCAATTTCTAAACTCCACAAAATATTTAACCACAGATAAAAAGGA
>NZ_JAUG01000123.1 GCF_000708285.2 Pedobacter borealis DSM 19626 | reverse complement strand
AGTTATCCCAACTGACACTAAAAACATATATTCTAGATATTCCTTTTTTTAATAGTCGATAGTCAGATGGTAACATCTGACTGCACATGGATATGAAATAATTGTGGTGTCAGTTGTTCCCAACTGACACTAAAAACATATATTCTAGATATATGAAATAATTGTGGTGTCAGTTGTTCCCAACTGACGCTAAAAACATATATTCTAGATATTTCCCTTTTTTAATAGTCGATAGTCAGATGGTAACATCTGACTGCACGTGGATATGAAATAATTGTGGTGTCAGTTATCCCAACTGACACTAAAAACATATATTCTAGATATTCCCTTTTTTTTAATAGTCGATAGTCAGATGGTAACATCTGACTGCACATGGATTAAGGTATGGACTAGGATTTTGAAGGCGTTGTGCTCCAAAAAACCTTCGACTCCGCTACAATTGGCACATTACAAGATCGATCGTCATTTCGACTGGAACGCAGTGAAATGGAGAAATCTTTTACATTGTTTTTAACAACTGGCAGGGAAAAGCAAAAAAGATTGCAAGATTCAGATCCATACAGCCTCAGTAGTTAACTTTATGTTAGTTTGTCGTCAATAAATCCTATTTATACATCATTCTGAAAATAACTGGCAAATGCATAGAATGGAGTTTTTTATTAGAAATCGTCATTTCTTCATCTAATTATAGCTGTTTACTGGTAATTCGTTCAAAAAGCGGAGCTAAATGATCTGTTTGTTGTGAAAAATCATCTTTTGCTTCACTAAAACACAATTTCTCAATCCAAACCTGAAGTTCAACTTCATTATAACTTCATAAATCTGTATTTATTTCGCTTTCGAATTAAATCATTGCGTAACCATAATTTATTGAAGTCAATTAAGTACCTGCACATCAGTTGTAGACTGCTTCTTATCATAAATTGGTTGCCAAGGGAGACTAATTAGAGAAAAAAATAAATCAGATTAAAACCATTTAACAAAAAAAAATGAAAAGAGTTGTCATGTGCTTAGGCTTATGTACTTTGCTTTACGTAACGGGTTGTACCTCGAAAAAAGAAGAAAAAGAAGAAGTAACTACTTATGCGGTAACCACGCCGTTAAGAATGGATACTTCGTTTACCAAGGAATATGTTTCGCAGATTAAATCTGTGAGGAATATCGAGGTTAGGGCACAGGAAAAAGGCTATCTCCAAAATATTTATGTAGATGAAGGTCAGCGTGTAAAAGCTGGTCAGCTGTTGTTTAAGATTATGCCTAAAGCAGCACAATCTGAGTTGTTAAAAGCACAAGCCGAAACTAAATCTGCAGAAATTGAGCTTGAAAACACCAGATTACTGTCTGATAAAAATATCGTTTCTAAAAACGAGCTGGCCATGGCTAAAGCCAAACTGCAATCAGCAAATGCCGAAACCTCTTTGGCCAAATTTCATTTATCCAATACCGAAATCAGGGCACCTTTTGATGGTACAATCGACCGTATTCCATTAAAACTGGGTAGTTTGGTTGATGAAGGCGCTTTATTAACCAGTCTTTCAGATAATAGTCAGGTTTTTGCGTATTTCAATGTATCTGAACCTGAATACCTGAACTATCAGAGTACAGCAAAAGCAAAAGGCCAGCAAGAAGTTAGCCTGTTATTGGCGAATAACGAGTTGCTGAAATCGAAAGGTAAGGTTGAAGTGATCGAAAGCGAATTTGATAATGAGACAGGAAACATTGCTTTTAGAGCCAGGTTTAACAATTCTGATAACTTACTGAGAAACGGCGAAACGGGCAAAATCCAGATGGTTGTTCCTTTAAAAAATGCTTTAGTAATCCCACAGAAAGCCACTTATGATATTCAGGACAAAACCTATGTTTTTGTAATCGACAAAAATAACAAAGTACACTCCAGAGCCATCACCATTGCAGGCGAGGTGCCAGATTTGTACATCATTGGTGATGGCATCACCACGGGTGATAAAATATTGCTTGAAGGAGTGCAGAAAGTAAAAGATGATGATAAAATTACCTTCAAATTCCAACAGCCTCAGGAAGTGATGAAACAATTAAGATTGAAAACTGAATAATCTACCACCCTCCATACTTATTTTATGTTTAGTAAATTCATACAAAGGCCAGTCCTTTCTATAGTAATATCGCTTATCATTGTGTTTCTTGGGGTGTTGGCCATCAGCTACTTGCCCGTTACACAATTCCCCTCTATTTCACCGCCTAAAGTTAATATTACGGCAGAGTATCCAGGTGCAAATAATGAGTTATTGATCAAATCGGTGGTTATTCCGCTCGAACGTGCGCTTAACGGTGTACCAGGAATGAAATATATCGCCTCTGATGCTGGTAACGATGGTGAAGCCTCTATTCAGGTGGTATTTAATTTAGGTACCGATCCCAACCAGGCTTCACTTAACGTACAGAACCGTGTAGCTGCTGTTACCAATAAACTTCCTCCTTTAGTGGTTCGTGAGGGGGTTAAAATCACGCGTGAAGAGTCTAACATGTTAATGTATATCAACTTGTACAGTAAAGACCCTAAAATGAACCAGAACTTCCTGTACAATTATGCTGATATCAACTTGCTTTCTGAGTTGAAAAGGGTAGATGGTGTAGGTTTTGCCGATATTTTGGGTGATAGGGATTATGCCATGCGGATCTGGCTTAAACCCGACCGTATGCAGGCTTATAAAATCTCTGTGGATGAAGTGATGAAAGCACTTGATGAGCAAAGTTTAGAAGCCTCTCCAGGTAAAACCGGAGAGAGTTCTGGTAAACGCTCTCAGGCTTTTGAGTATGTGTTAAAATATTCCGGACGTTTTAGTACGAAAGAAGGATACGAAAATGTAGTGTTAAGAGCAAGTGCTAATGGCGAATTACTTCGTTTAAAAGATGTTGCCGATGTAGATTTTAGTGCTTCAGCCTACAATTTATATTCTACGTTAAACGGAAAGGCTTCTGCAGCTATTGTGTTAAAACAATCTTACGGAAGTAATGCCAGTCAGGTAATTAAAGATGTGAAGGCTAAAATGGCCGAAATCAAAGCGAGCTCATTTCCTAAAGGTTTAGATTATGAAGTAAGTTACGACGTTTCTAAATTCCTGGATGCCTCTATTGAAAAAGTAATCCACACCCTTGTCGAAGCTTTTATCCTGGTGGGTCTAGTGGTATTCCTCTTCCTTGGAGATTGGCGTTCAACCCTCATTCCAGCCATTGCTGTACCCGTATCCTTAATCGGAACCTTTGTGTTTATGCAGTTTTTCGGTATTACACTCAATCTGATCACCTTGTTTGCCTTGGTGTTGGCCATTGGGGTAGTGGTAGATGATGCCATTGTGGTAATTGAAGCGGTACACGCCAAAATGGAACACGATCGGAAACTTTCTGTACTGAAGGCTACCCAGCAGGCCATGAAAGAAATTGGCGGCGCAATCATCGCCATTACCTTTTTAATGGCATCGGTATTTATTCCGGTAGCTTTTATGTCGGGGCCTGTAGGTATTTTCTACCGTCAGTTCTCCATCACCATGGCAACAGCAATTATCCTTTCGGGTATTGTGGCGTTAACACTTACCCCTGCATTGTGTGCCATCATGTTAAAGAATAACCATGGATCGAAGAAAAAGAAGACCATTATTGATCGCTTTTTAGATGGTTTCAATAATGGTTTTGCCAAACTCTCGGGTAAATATGAACTCGTGCTAACCAAGGTAGTAAGCCGCAGAATATTAACCTTTGGTATTCTGGCAGCCTTTTGTTTAGGTGTTTGGGGATTAAGTGGAAGTGTGCCATCAGGTTTTATTCCGAATGAAGATCAGGGAATGGTTTATGCCATTATTCAAACACCTCCGGGATCCACGTTAGAACGTACCGACCAGATTTCAGAGAAACTGCAGAAAATGTGCGAAGATATTGATGGCGTAAAGTCGGTTTCATCTTTGGCTGGTTACGAAATTCTAACAGAAGGTACAGGATCGAACTCGGGTACCTGTTTAATCAACCTGAAAGATTGGAGCGAACGTAAACACTCAGCAGTAGAGATTATTGAAGAACTTGAAGAAAAATCGAAATCTATTCCAGGTGCAACTATCGAGTTTTTCCAGCCACCAGCCGTTCCGGGTTATGGTGCTGCGGGCGGTTTCGAGCTTCGTTTACTGGATAAAGCAGGTAGCGGTGATTACAAAAAAATGGAAACCGTTGCCAACGATTTTGTGAAAGAACTGAACAGACGTAAAGAGCTATCATCAGTATTTACTTTTTACAGTGCGAGTTTCCCTCAGTACATGTTAGATGTTGACAACGATATTGCGCAACAAAAAGGCGTGAGTATTGATAATGCGATGAACACCCTATCCACTTTTGTAGGTAGTAATTACGAAACCAGTTTTATTAAATACGACCATCAATATAAAGTAATTGTACAGGCATTGCCTCAGTACAGGGCTTTGCCAGAAGATATTTTAAAACTCTCGGTTAAAAACGATCGCGATGAAATGGTGCCTTTCTCGGCTTTTATTAAAATGCGGAAAGTGTATGGCTTATCCGAAATTACCAGACACAATATGTATAATGCTTCGGAGATCAGCGGACAATCTGCTCCAGGTTATAGCTCTGGCGAAGCCATCAAGGCCATTACCGAGGTAGCCAAGAAATCACTTCCAAGAGGATTTGGTATCGATTGGGCTGGTATATCTAAAGATGAAGTATCAAGGGGTAATGAAGCTATTTATATCTTCCTGATCTGCTTGGGCTTCGTTTATCTGGTTCTGGCAGCACAATACGAAAGTTTCATTTTGCCGCTTTCAGTTATCCTTTCTTTGCCAGCGGGTATTTTTGGCGCTTTCTTATTCTTAAAATTATTAGGATTGGAAAACAACATTTATGCACAGGTTGCGATGGTGATGCTGATTGGTTTACTCGGTAAGAACGCGGTATTGATTGTGGAATTTGCTGCACAACGGCATGCCCAGGGAGCGTCTGTGCTAAAAGCAGCCATGGAAGGTGCAAGTGTACGTTTCCGCCCGATTTTAATGACCTCATTTGCCTTTATTGCAGGTTTAATTCCTTTAATGATCGCATCTGGACCTGGAAAAATTGGTAACAGAACTATTGGCTCGGCTGCTGCCGGAGGTATGCTTTTCGGTACCATTTTCGGGGTGGTTATTATTCCGGGATTATATTATGTATTTGGAACAATAGCAGCCAGACATAAGCTGATTAAAATTGAAGAAGAACATCCATTAACTGAAGAAGTAGAAGATAATGTTTAAGAATAATATTTATAAAGGCCTTGGCTTAGTGTTGATATGCGCCGCATATACCGCATGTAAATTGCCAGAAGTGGCCCAACGCACAGAAAATAAAAATGTTCCTGCGGCCTTTAGTGGTGCACAGGACACTGTAAGTACAGCCAGTATACAATGGCGGAAGTTTTTTACCGATCCAAACCTGGTAAACCTGATCGATACTGCATTAAAAAATAACCAGGAGCTAAATATCACCCTGCAGGATATCGAGATTGCGAAAAACGAAATCAAGGCTAAAAAAGGAGAGCTTTTACCAAGTGTAACCTATGGCGTTGGTGCCGGCTTTGATAAAGTTGGTCGTTATACCAGTTCTGGTGCTGGCGATGCTTCTACAGAAATTACTCCAGGTAAAGAAGTGCCTGAGGTATTGCCCGATTATCATTTCGGTTTACAGGCCAACTGGGAAGCCGATATCTGGCACAAATTGCGCAATGCGAAGAAAGGAGCTATAAGTCATTATTTGGCAACAGTTGAAGGCAAAAATTTCGTGGTAACCAATTTAATTGCTGAAGTTGCAAATTCATATTACGAATTGCTAGCTGCCGATAATCAGTTAGAGACAGTGAAAAAGAATATTGAGCTGCAGAAAAATGCCTTAGAACTGATGAAAATCCAGAAACAGGCCAGTAGGGTTAACGAACTTGCAGTGCGTAAATTCGAGGCTGAGGTGTTAAGCTCTAAGAGTCTGGAATTTGATATCCAGCAAAACATTACCGAAACGGAGAATAAGATCAATTTCTTGCTTGGCCGTTTTCCTCAACCCATTGTTAGGGATAAATCGAGTTTTACTGACCTGGTACCACCAACAGTACAGACAGGTTTACCTTCGCAATTGCTGGCCAACCGTCCGGATATTAAACAGGCAGAATTCGAATTGGCAGCCGCTAAGCTGGATGTTAAAGTAGCTAAAGCACAGTTTTATCCGTCTTTGGGTATTTCTGCGGCCATCGGCTACCAGGCTTTTAATCCTTCTTATTTGTTGAGAACGCCAGAGTCTTTAATCTACTCTTTAGCAGGAGATCTGGCAGGACCGCTCATTAATCGTAACGCCATTAAGGCTGAGTATTTAACTGCAAATGCAAAACAGTTGCAGGCCGTTTACGATTACGAAAAAACGATCTTGAATGGTTATATTGAAGTAGCCAACCAGATGTCGAAAATCAGTAACCTGCAAAAAAGCTACGATTTGAAATCGAAACAGGTAGCAGCACTTACCCAATCAATCGATATTTCTAACGATTTGTTTAAATCAGCAAGGGCTGATTATTTTGAGGTATTGATGACCCAACGTGATGCTTTGCAATCAAAATTAGAATTGATCGAAACCAAAAAACAACAGTTAAATGCGGTGGTAGATATCTATCACGCCTTAGGTGGGGGTTGGAATTAGGTAAAGTATAATCGCAATTCATATTATCGTTATATTTCTATTAAGGCTGTTCCAAACCGGGGCAGCCTTTTTCTTTTTTTGTCATTCTGAGCGCAGCGAAGAATCTTTATAGCAGCTAATGCTCGTTTCTAACAAGCGTTGAATAATCAATCGTTTACAACGATAAAATCGTTTAATTATTTATGCGCTCGTTTGGAAACGAGCGCAAACTAAACGCATTGATTTTTTCTTCTCACAACGTCATCCTGAACTTGTTTCAGTATCTTTACTGGATAGATGGTCAAAATTCAACGATCTCTCCATTTCGCGTTGCTCCAGTCGAGAGACGATCACTCTCTGGGGGACGCATTTGTCATGCTGAGCGGAGTCGAAGCATCTCCAAACAAAAAATGTTAACTAAGTTATATTATCTGTGTTTATCCTTTTTATCTGTGGTTAATAAATCTGCTCAATAAATACCCCGCTGTTTTGCTACCCTAAGCGGAGTCGAAGAATGTATTAAAAATTTATTAAAATTATTCCTTTATAAGTTTGATATTTAAACATGAAAAAAATCTTCCTGTTTACCACTATTTTATTTTCTATTATTTTTCAAAAAGCCATGGCGCAAAATAAACCCGAAAATGTACCTGCTGTTTTAAATCATATCGCTGTTTATGTAGCTGATCTAAGCGTAGCAACAACTTTTTACGAAAGTGTGTTTAACCTTAAAATCATTCCCGAACCTTTTAAAGATAACCGCCATACCTGGTTTACTTTAGGGCCAGCCGGACAGTTGCATTTAATCCAGGGGGCAAAAGGAAATGAGGTTTTTGATAAAAACGGGCATTTGTGTTTCAGTGTTCCATCAGTTGATGAATTTGTAAAGAAGCTGAATGCTAAAAATATCAGTTTCGAGGATTGGCCAGGAAAGAAAGGCGGAATTACCTTGCGTGTAGATGGCGTAAAACAAATTTATTTCAAAGATCCCGACGGGCATTGGTTAGAAGTAAACGATGCCAAGTAAATTTTTCACACCGCGCAGATTTTGTTTTGCACCATCCCTTATATTTAGGTTTTATCCGCTAAGCTTATGAAACTAAAATTCCTGAAATATTTTTGTATTACTTTTTTAATAATTGGTGTAGTTGAGCAATTAAAAGCTCAAAATGCTAACGCCGAAGCAGAATTTAAAACTGTAATGGATAAATATAATGCGGTTGGTGCTGCTGTGGCTGTTGTAAAAGAAGGTAAGATTATTTATACCCACTCTTTTGGACTAAAGGATTTAGAAAATAAAAAGCCTTTAACTGATCAGGATATTTTCAGAATTGCATCTATTTCGAAGTCTTTTTCGGCAACATCCATCATGCAACTGGTAGAGGCTGGTAAAATTTCCTTAGATGATGATTTTGGCGATCTGGTGGGTTTTAAAATCAGGAATCCGAAATTTCCTGATCAGAGAATTACCTTAAAAATGGCTTTATCACATACTTCAAGTTTAAACGATTCTCAGGGATATCTTAATCTGGATGTGATCAATCCAGATAAAAATCCAAACTGGGCCAAATGTTATAATGAATATGCCCCAGGAAGCAAATTCGATTATTGCAATCTTAATTTTAACCTGATCGGTACCATCATCGAGAAAAAATCGGGTGAGCGTTTCGATAATTATGTAAGAAACCATGTGTTGAAACCCTTAGGGCTTTATGCAGGTTATTGCGTCGACTCTTTAGATAGCCCACGTTTTGTTAATTTATACGAATATCATGCCGATACTAAAACTTATACACCGTCGCCAACAGCATATGCGCCACGAAGGACAGAAATTGCAAATTACATAATGGGTTATAGTACGCCTGTTTTTTCGCCAACGGGTGGGATGAAGATTTCGGCTACAGATTTAGCTAAATATATGATTATGCACATGAATTATGGCACCTCAAATGGTGTCAAGATAATCACTAAAAGGAGTGCGAAAAAGATGCAGACTGCCTTAACCGATGATGAAGGGTATGGCTTGGCCATCAGCACTGCAGATCAGCTTATCCCAGGTGTAAAACTGAAAGGACATACCGGTTCAGCTTATGGTTTATTCAGTACCATGTTTTTTAATCCGAAAGAAAAATTTGGCTTCGTTATCATTACGAATGGTATAAACGCTACCTATACCGATGGCTTCCCTGATTTCAGTAGGGCAGCCATCAACAGCTTGTATCAGGCATTTATTAAACCAAAGCTAAATTAGTCTTTAAACCTATGAAGGATTAAGAAAGCGTTTATAAGCATTACCGGATTTAATTTTTTCCATGGTCAAATATTCTTTCACAATAGAAAATTCCATACTCTGGATGGCTTTAACCACCGATTTTAGTTTTTCACCTGTAACACCTAATCTCGCTGCCCAGTAATTGCGATCTTGCTCATCTGCAATCTCAATAAACTCTTTTCGGGCATTCATCGAATTAATTTGATATTCCATCTTTTTACTGGTTTTTGGTTAGTTAATATGTGATATAAACACCGATAATTCTGATTTGGTTTTGAAGTTTTGCCAATAGATAATCAAATATAGCTGCGCAAAGGCTTTTTTGTTAATGATCACGAGGCGAAAGCCTTTAATTGCCCTAAACCGATTACAAAACTGGTCTTAAAAATCGATTTAGGTCTATTCTTTTATGAATGTTATTTTACCTCAAAAAAGAGTAATATTTTCCTTACAAAACATTAGGAATTCTCAGTTAGCATTTTTATTATTGTATTGTAATGTAATTTTTACAATGTCAAATCATTTTCTAACAAACGCTACAAGTTTACCCCATTGCCCAAAATATTATCAGAACAATCGTTTTGTATTATTTCTTTGGGTATTGATTACACTCATTTTTGTAATCGATTCTTGGGCAACACACAGGTATAATAACTACCTCATTTTTGAGAATACTTTCAGGAATCTTCTTCAGCAAAAATCTCTTTATGCATGGTATCCGGCTTATCACGAAGATGCCAATCATTATGGTCCTATTTTTAGTGTTTTAATTGCTCCGTTTGCCTTAATGCATAATTGGATTGGCTTATTGTTTTGGAACCTGTTTAACTGTTTCCTGCTTTTTAAAGCTATTCAAACTTTACCGCTAACAGAAGATAAAAAGGTGATTATCGGTTATATTGCCATTCCCTGTTTAATCGAATCGATGCTTAACCAGCAGTTTAATGCCGGTGCCGGCGCCTTAATGATATTGAGTTATACGCAAATAAATAAAGGTAGCGGGATATGGTCTGCGCTGTGTATTGTGCTGGGTACATTTATTAAGCTTTATGGTATTGTGGGATTAGCATTTTTCTTTTTTGCTAAGAAAAAACCAGTTTTTGTGTTGTGGTTAATCATGTGGTCTATCGTAATATTCTTATTGCCAATGTTGTTCGCCTCTCCTGATTTTGTTGCGCAAAGTTATATCGATTGGAAAAACTCACTGATCGGGAAAAATATGATTAATGTTTCAGGTGGAGGAGATATTTCGATTATGGGTTTCTTTAGGCAACTATTTGATATTCCTAAAGTATCAAATCTTCTTTTTCTTACACTTGGCACCCTATTGTTTATGTTGCCTTTTCTGTACGTTACTTATTTTTCGAAAAGTAAATTCCAGCTCATGATTCTATCTTCCGTATTGTTGTTTCCTGTGCTGTTTAGTACTGGAGCAGAAGATTGTACGTTTATCATTTCGATAACTAGCGTTGGCATTTGGTATGTAAACGAAAATAATAAAGTGCTAAAAAATGTGTTGTTGCCAATTTTACTTTTCATCACCTGCAATTTCCCTTTGTTACTTTTTCCAGCTTTTGCAAAAGCGCATCATTTATCATTATCCATCATTAGTTTTCCTTATTTTTTGGTATGGTTGAGGGTTATCAATATCGCTATAAATGATAAACTCGTCTATAAAGAAGAAACAGAACCAGAGATGGTTACAGCACTAGTAGATTAACTTTTAAATTTTATTTTTTTTAAGGTTTTAATGTCCGTTTGTAAAAATGGTTATTAAAACCTTTTTTATTATTCGGTTGTTTTATAACTGTCTAATCAAAAAATAGTTATGGATGATAAACAAAAAAACGGTAGTGCTGATCGGGCTAGGATCAACATTAACGAAGGTTATGAACTAGATTATTGGTCTAACAAATTCGGAGTAAGCAAAGATAAGCTGAAAGCCGTAATACAAACAGTTGGTACCTCTGCCCGCGCAGTTGAAGATTATTTAAAAAAGTAAAATATTGATTATGAGTCTGAAAAAGTATGTTGCCAAGCGCGATTTCTCAAAAACCACCGAACCAAAGTCGGGTAAAAGCAGCGATAGGAACAAATTACATTTTGTAATCCAAAAACATGATGCTTCGCGTTTGCACTACGATTTCAGGCTCGAAATGGAAGGCGTTCTAAAAAGCTGGGCGGTACCTAAAGGGCCTTCAACCGATCCTAAAACCAAACGTTTGGCCATGATGGTAGAAGATCATCCATACGATTACAAAGATTTTGAAGGCATTATTCCACAGGGTGAATATGGTGGCGGAACCGTTATTGTATGGGATGAAGGAACTTACGAGCCGATAGAAACGATTGAAGGCAAAAAAGCGCAGGAAAAACATTTGTTAAATCAGTTAAAAGATGGTTCTTTAAAAATCAAACTAAACGGAGAAAAGCTTCATGGAGAGTTTGCCCTTGTTAAAACGCATGGCATGGGCGAAAACGGTTGGCTGTTAATTAAACATAAAGACGATTACGCATCTACAAAAGACATTACAAAAGAAGATAAATCTGTGCTTTCTGGAAAAACAATCGAAAAGATGGAAAAAACATCCGATAAGGTCTGGAAAGAAGGAAAGGAGCAGAATTTAAAGACTGAAAAAAAAAGTCCGACGCAAAAAGTAAAGAAAGAAACTACATCAGTGGGCAATGACCTAAAGATAGATGTAAATAGCATATTAAAGAAAGCATCCAAAACAGCCATCCCAAAAGGGGTGAAGCCTATGCTGGCTACCCTGGTTGACGAACCTTTCGATGATCCTAACTGGCAATATGAGGTGAAATGGGATGGTTACCGTGCCCTGGCTTTTATTAATAAAGGAAAGGTTGATTTGTTTTCCCGAAATAATAAATCCTTTAACGAAAAATTTTATCCCATTTACGATCTGCTTTTAACCTGGAAAGTGAATGCGGTATTTGATGGTGAGATTTTGGTGCTCAATAATAAAGGTGTATCCAATTTCGGCTCCCTGCAGAATTGGAGAAGTGAAGCAGATGGAGAACTTGTTTTTTATGTGTTCGATATCCTCTGGTATGAGGGTAAGAACCTGATGGATCTGCCGCTTTATCAGCGACAAGCCATATTGAACGATATACTGCCAACAGATGACGACCGCGTGCGCCTTGGTAAGGTTTTTAAAGCCAGTGGTGTCGATTTTTTCGATGCGGCAAGGAGAATGGGCTTAGAAGGCATTATCGCTAAAAAAACAGATAGTACTTATGCAACAGACCGAAGATCAAAAGAGTGGCTGAAAATTAAGGTACAGAAACGGCAAGAAGTGATTATTGCGGGTTTTACCAAAAATGCCGATACTTCTAAATCTTTTAGTTCTTTACTGTTGGGCGTTTATGAAAAAGGAAAATTGCAATATGTAGGTAAGGTTGGAACAGGGTTTTCGGATAAATTGCAGAGAACAATAATGGAGCAGTTTAAGCCAATTATTATCGATAAAAGCCCTTTTGAAAGTATACCTGATGTAAATAAGCCCTCACGCTTCAGGCCAAACCCGCCAAAAGCAAAAGCAACCTGGTTAAAGCCAGAGCTGGTATGTGAGGTCGCTTTTACAGAAGTAACTGATGATGGTGTTTTTCGTCACCCGTCTTTTCAGGGGATGCGTGAAGATAAAAAAGCCAAAGAAGTGATAAGAGAAATAGAAGTACCAACAGAAAAAATTGTTGACGACGCTAATGAAGAAAACCCACACGCACAGGCAATAAAGGCGCCAAAAGGTAGAGTACCTAAAACTTTGTTGAACCCGAAAGATGAAACACAGGTAAGGAAAATTAAAGGCCACGAGCTTAAATTTACCAATCTGAGTAAAATTTATTGGCCCGAAGATAAAGTAACCAAAAGAGATATGTTTAACTACTATTATCAGGTTGCTGATTACATTTTGCCTTACCTGAAAGACCGCCCACAGTCGCTTAACCGCTTTCCAGGCGGAATTCATGGCAGTAGTTTTTACCAGAAAGATGTTAAAGGGAAAGCACCAGATTGGGCAGAAACTTTTCCTTATGAAAATGGTGAAGGCGAAAAAAAAGAATACCTTGTTGGAACAGATGAAGCTTCATTACTCTGGATGGCGAGTTTAGGCTGTATAGAAATGAATCCTTGGTTTAGCCGGGTACAAAGTCCCGATAATCCTGATTACTGTGTAATTGATTTAGATCCCGATAAACATACTTTTGATCAGGTGGTTGAGGCTGCGCTGGAAACAAAAAAAGTATTAGATGCCATAAATGTACCCAGCTATTGTAAAACATCAGGCTCAACCGGCATGCATATTTACATCCCTTTAAATGCCAAATATAATTATGATCAAAGCCAGATGTTTGCCAAAATAGTGGTTAACCTGGTGCATAATCAAATACCAGAATATACTTCGCTCGAGCGTATGGTAGCAGCCCGAAAGGGAAAAATGTACCTCGATTTTTTACAGAACAGACCAGGGGCAACCATAGCCGGGCCTTATTCTTTACGACCAAAAATTGGAGCAACGGTATCAATGCCATTGCATTGGGATGAAGTTAAACCGGGTTTAAAAATGAAAGATTTTAATATTTTTAATACCCTCGATCGTTTGAAAGTTGAAGGAGATCTGTTTAAAGGGATACTGGGAAAAGGAATCGATTTAGTTAAGGCTATTGAGAAAGCTAAAAGTGTTTTTGGATAAAGTTCACGATCTTTTCCTGCTTTCATTATATTTGGAAAAAATTAAAAAATGATAGCACACCACGTTTTATTCTGGCTAAAAGCCGATACCACTGATGAGCAGAAAGTTGCTTTCCGCAATGGCTTACAAACATTAGAAAATATTGAAGTTGTTAAAACTTTTCACATTGGTTTACCAGCACCAATTGAGCGTGCTGTGGTAGATACCTCTTATACATTTAGCCTCCTGCTGTTATTTGAAGATTTAGCTGCGCATGATGTTTATCAGGTTCACCCATTGCATAAAGCTTTTCTAGATGAATTCAGGGTTTACTTCGAAAAGGTTGTAATTTACGACGCAGAATAAAAGAAATACCTCCGATAAAAATCGAGGGCACTGAAAAACTACCTATTTAAAAAGGGCTTATGAATTTTTTATTCCATAAGCCCTTTTCTTTATGATATTCGCAATCTCTTAAATTTTATTTCGCAATTAGACGATTCTAAGAGGCCTTATCTGCCGTTTTTTCTCAATATTTAATACGACATTTTTTACAAGGACTTTTTCAGTGCCCTCCAAAAATCGGGGGTATTTTTTTGTCGCTATTTTTAATAAATCGTATTTATTTGGAATTACTTGATTTCGACGATTATTTAGAGAATAGGCGCGGTGGGAGGCAGGTTGTTATCTTATCAACCCCATTTCCTGATATCAGTTTAGTTTTTTATCAGAAAAGAATGGTATGAATTTTTTACTAAAATAAATGAAGCGTTGTACATGAAACGGGTTTATGAGATTGTGTATTACTAATTAACACTAAGCTCCAGGTCGGTAGACCAGGAGCTTTTTGGTTAACCTATTCTTGTGACTAGAATTTGTAAGATAAAGTAGTTACAAATTGGCGTGGAGCAATAGGGTTTACACTATAGTTTTCGTGAACAAAATAGTTCAGCTCATTGGTAAGGTTAGAAACTTTAGCCAATAACGAAAGTTTTTTCCAATTATAGCCAGCAGATAGGTCAAATGTGGTGAATGCACTTAACGGAATCAATCTGCTGTAGGTTTGAACTTTAGTGTCGTTATAACCACCGTTACGTGCTCCTGTATAGTAAGCAGAGGCACCAAGTTTTAAACCTTTAATACTTCCTTCCTGGAAGGTATAAAATAAGGTTCCATTGGCTGTGTTTTTTGTTGAACCAATCAATCGTTGTCCTTCTATAATACCACCTACAATAACATCCTTCGTTGCATTAGGATCGGTTGGGGTTGGTGCAGCCACTTTCAAAACTGTTCTATCACGGGTTTCTGTATAACGGATAAAGTTGTAGCTATAACCAGCAATGAAGTTTAGTCCCTTTATAATTGTACCAGTAATATCAAGTTCTAAACCATTACTTAAAGATTTTCCATTAAGCTCTTTGATATTTGCATCACCGTTTGGTGCCCCTTTAGCATTGATAAGAGCTTGTTGTGCAAATTTATCGTTCGCAATTCTGTACCAGGTTAAGTTAACCGATAGTCTGCCTTTAAATAAATCGTTTTTAACGCCAGCTTCATATTGTTGTAAAGTTGATGGGGCTAATGGCGCTAAATTTATATCAGTTCCAGTATTCTGAACAAAATTGCTCGAATAACTAGCATAAACAGATGTTGTTTTTAACGGTTGGTAGATCAACCCAAATTTCGGTGTAAATGCACTTTCTACTTTTGATTTATTTAAGCTGTTAATACTTAAGGTTTGTACACCTGTGGCTAAGTTTGTAGTAACTGTTCGAGGTGTTTTCTGGAAAGTATAACGGATTCCGGCAAGAATTTTAAATTTATCAGTAATCGAAACTAAATCCTGAACAAATGTGCCCATGCGGTATAATGGTGCAAAAACTTCAGAAACTACGTTCACATTCGGTTCAATACCCGATCCAAAATAAGTTGATGGATCAAGCAGGTTTACGGTTCCATAGTTAAAAGTGGTCGCGTTATTATTGCCATAAGTAAATCCACCACTGGTAGTACGTGATTGATCAGCATCAGCACCAACCAATAAGGTGTGGCTTATGCTTCCGGTTTTAAAATAACCATTTAAGTTAATCTGTTCATTATATGTAAATTCTCTTGTTTTAGAGCGGGTAACATTACGTAAAGCAATACCATAGGGAAGTGGGTTAGTAGATACTTTAGTATCCGCAAATGGGCGTTCTGCACTAAAATAGTTGCGGTTGTAAGATTGTGCATTAGCCAATATATTCAACTTCCAATTGTCGTTAAATTTATGGTTAATGTTTAATTGTGCTGTAGCTGTATTCGTTTTGTTATATGCCCAGGGCGCATTTACAAAAGCATTACGGCCTATATCAGCAATCTGGTTTTCAACAGTACCAACACCAAAATCTGGTGTCATGTTGCTTTTCAAATAATCGCCCTGCACCAAAATTTCTGTCTGCTCACTTATCTTATATAATAACGATGGGTTGATGTAAAAACGATTTGATTTTACATAGTCTCTAAAACTCCCAGCATTTTCATAAGTACTAATTGCCCTAAAAGCAAGTTTTTTTGATATCGGTCCATAAAGATCAACCATAGGTTTATACTGATCATAACTACCAGTTCTCATGCTTACCTCACCACCATTTTCAAATTTAGGTTTTTTCGTAACCATATTCACAACAGCTCCTCCGGTTACACCACCATAAAGTAAAGCAGCACTTCCTTTTAAAACCTCTACCGATTCTAATGTACTCGCCTCAGGACTGCCACCAATAGTTGTTCTTGCGCCATTTTTGAAAATGTTATTACTGCCCAGGCTATAACCCCTTGCAAAGAAATTTTCACCAACAGCGCCACGATTAGCACCTAAGGCTACACCATTAATGTTTTTCATTACATCACCCAAGCTATTTACCTGTTGATCAGCGATTATTTGTCTTCCAATAACCTGCACGGCCTGTGGAAGATCCATAGGGGCAATGGCAATTTTACCTAAGTTAACAGGCTTTCTATTTGGCGTTTTATAACCGTTAATGGCTACTTCGTCCAGTTGAGATGAAGATTCTGCAATGGTGAAATCAGCATTTACAGTTTGACCAGCCGCTACAGTAATTGATTTTTCCTGAGCAGAAACACCAATAGCTGATGTTTTGATCGTATAGGTGCCGGGTGTTACATTTTTAATCGTGAAATTACCTTTCTCATTGGTTTGTGTAGTTTTACCAGTATTTTTTAAACCAACACTTACATAACTGGCAGGATTGCCATCACTCGTTTTAATCGAGCCTGAAACAGATCCATTTTTGCTCTGTGCCATGGTATTACCTGCCAAAAACAGAAAAAAAGCTATAAAATTTAAAAGAAAAGTAAATTTTTTATTCATCTTTATTTAGATTAATTCTTAGTTGGAGCAAAGGAAGCATTTTTGCAGCGGAATTACAAAATTATTTTTATTTATTCTAAATAAGATTAGTTTTTGGTTTGCTTTTTTGAAATACAGAACTTTTTTGAATGCGTATATTAGGATATATTAAATCCGATTATGCAAAAAAGCGAAGACCATTTCTATTCCAATTTGCCCATTCATAAAATACCATTACATCAATTGTTGATTCAAAATCAATTATTTGAAAAAGTGGTTGCTAGCTGGTCTGTAATCATCACTGATATCAAGCATTCAACAGTGGCTGTAAATTCGGGCCAACATGAAAATGTTAACCTTATTGCTACCGGAAGTATTGTTGCCGTACTCAATATTGCATTTAAAGCAAACATTTTGGTTCCATTTTTCTTCGGTGGCGATGGGGCTTCTTTTATTGTTCCGCCTAGTATTGTAGATGACGTGATGAAATCGCTGTTGAAATACAAAGATAACACCTTATGGAATTTTAATCTCGATTTAAGGACTGGGATTATGCCTGTTGAAGAAATTTACAAACAAGGCCATATGCTTAACATTTGCAGATTTAGTAGTGCTGAAACATTTTCTATCCCCATTGTTTTGGGCGATGGCCTGGCTTATGCCGAACAAATTATCAAGGGAGAGAATTACCTGTTAACGGGCCATGATACTGCAAGTAATGAAATCGATTTAAGTGGTATGCAATGCCGCTGGGATAAGATAGAACCACCCGAAAACAGTGATGAGGTGGTTACATTAATCGTTATAGCTCCAGAAATAACGCAGCAGGCAGCCGTATTCAGCAAAGTGATCCATCATCTTGATCAAATTTACGGAACATCCGAAAAGCGTCAGCCGATTTCAGTTTCGAAGTTGGTTTTCAAAACAAGCTTCAACAGTCTGGGGAAAGAGATGAAACACCGAATTGGAAAAATTAAATTTTTTGAACTGATCAAATCATGGCTCATCAATATTTATGGCTATATCTATCTCCGAACGGAGCGGGGTAAAAAATACCTGAAACAGCTTGTAGAAATGTCGGATACGCTGGTGATAGATGGTAGAATAAATACGGTAATTACCGGAACTGCGCAGCAGCGATTAATATTGCAGAAAGCGCTTAATCAGCTCGAAAAAAATAATGAAATTTTATACGGCCTCTATGTTAGCGGCGAATCGATCATGTCTTGTTATGTTAGGGATCTGGAGGATGATCACATTCATTTTGTTGATGGAGCAGATGGGGGATATACTCAGGCCGCGGGAATACTTAAACAGAAAATAAGCGATAAATTAAATGCCAGATTATAAAAGGTTAATAATAACCAAACTTTTGTAAAGGCCAACTTGTATCATACTTAGTAACCTGAGTTCGATTATTAAATCTC
>NZ_JAUG01000122.1 GCF_000708285.2 Pedobacter borealis DSM 19626 | reverse complement strand
ACTCAGGTTATTAATTATGGCGGTGAGTATGGAATAGATTATAGTAAATGGTTTGTAGACAGAGATATCATTCCCATTTGATGTGAAAAATCATCTTTTTAAATGATTGACTGGCATGTATGCTCAGGCTACTTTTACTAAAAAAATTAAAACGATGAAGAAAGTAATTTTTATCTTTTTCCTCACTATTGGTGTGGGAGGGATAGTGCAAGCACAGGTATTGAGTAAACTCAAAGAAAAAGCAAAAACTGCGACGACAAACTCAATTGACCGATCAACCGATAAAGTTGTAGATCATGCTGTAAATAAAACGGCCGACAATGTTACCGATAAAGCAATGAACAAAGTCAGCGAAAAACTGAATAATCTATTTAAAAAGAAAAATAAGAAGCGTACCGATACCATACCCCCAACGGTTCCTGATTCGAGTAAAACAGCAATCAAGCCCAAAAATCAGAACAAATAAGTTTGTCTGCTAGAGGCAGGAAGCCATTTGCCATTGATGATTAAAAAACAAAAAAATAAACAGATGAAAAAGATCTTGAGCCTTTTAAGTACCCTGCTAATTGTAACAGGGCTTAAGGCGCAAAAAATAAATGTGCAAAAAGAAACAGTAAAACCAAAAACCGATACACTTGCCAAAAGTAGTATGGATAAACCATCAAAAACGGCAGGTAAAAAGGAGGTGAAAATTGCACCTGCAATAAAATATGCACCGACTTCAAAAGTTGTTCCTGTATCAACAAAAGCGGTCAAGATTGCTCGAGTAAATTAGTACCTGATAAAGTCAAAATAGACATTCCGATTTCAATCAATTCGTTTAGCGCCTGTTTAAATTTTATTATAAATGATTAGTATGTCAGTCTGTCCAAAGGACTCCTGTGGAGAGCGTAGTCGAAGACCCGTTTTTCGATATATTAAAAGCAATCGACTCCGCTCAGTGTGACAAAAATGTTAGATAAGTAAAATAATTGTATCAAATTTAAACAGGCTCTTAATATTCATCCTTTTCTCAGCGGATCAATTGGGACCACAGGATGAGGCTCTTATTGACACAGCTATCAGGAATAGTAGAGTTTTCATATGCTTTTTCAACTATTAGTTGTTTGCATTTGGAAAAACTTACACTTATATGCTGAATAATGTCTACTATATAACTAGATCACGCGACATTCTTAAATTGTTGCAATCTCCTTCAAATATGCGATTTAACGGACTTATTGCCGATGACTTAGAGAACCATATTAGAAATCTGCAGCTAAAAAAATCTGATCTCAATGCGCAAACGAAGACTACCGCCTGAAAGCAAAGGCGATTTTTAATAATAAACTCGTATAATTCTACAAAAATCACATTTAGTTAAAAAAAACACATTTTTATTTTTACATCACACGAGCTCAGCGACGATGGATTTAATCAAAAAGGCTAAAATTGACAGTCCATTAAGGGATACATTTTTATATTCTTAAAACTATTATCGCTCAGGGTTGTTGACATAGATCGGGTATTAATGTGAATGTACCTTCTTTAATTAAATAATTACCGCCCAGTATGGACTTAACTTCCCTAAATCAACTGTTTACCTTTAAGTCGATTTTTGAAAGCTTGGAAGACGCAGTAATCTGCCATGACATTGATTTTAAAATTACAGATATAAACCCCGCGGCAGCGCGACTGTTCGGTTTTACCAGGGAGCAGATCGGAAAGACAGTTTCCGGAATAATGGAAAAAGCCGTTTTTGAAGAGTATGAGCGTTTAGTGGATACTGTGCGGAGCGGTGCAAACGTTCAGGGTTTCCGTACTGTATGCCGATCGATAACAGGGGAAGACCTGCATGTTTCCATTACCATCTCTCCAATTACTGATGCCGAGCAAAAATTGATAGGCATTTCCCAAATGATCCGTGACATTTCGGATGGGTATACCGCTGATGAACAGCAAGCTACACTGGCAGCCATTATTGAAGGATCCGAAGATGCAATCGTCTCTAAAACGCTGGATGGTTTCATCACCAGCTGGAACAAGGGGGCACAAGGGATTTTTGGCTATTCTGCATCAGAGGTAATCGGGAAGCATATTACCATTCTCATCCCTCAAGACAGGATACATGAAGAAGATTACATTATCAATAAAGTAAGGGCAGGCCAAAGAATCGAACATTACAAGACAGTACGCCTGGCCAAAGACGGGACTGAAATACCTATATCGCTCACCGTATCACCCATAAGGAATAAGCAGGGCCGCATTATTGGGGTAAGTAAGATTGCGCGCAACATTACGGCCCAAAAACTCGCCGATGAGAAACAGGCCGCATTGGCTGCCATAGTGGAGAGTTCCGATGATGCCATCGTAAGCAAAACCCTTGCCGGCATAATCACTACATGGAATAAAGGGGCTGAAAATATTTTCGGTTATAGCGAAAACGAAGCCGTTGGCCGCCACATCTCTCTATTGATCCCGCCAGACCGTCTTGATGAAGAAGAACGCATCATAAGCAGTATCAAAAAAGGTGTAAAGATAGATCACTTTCAAACCATAAGGATAAGCAAGGAAAACAAGGAAATCCAGGTCTCTTTAACAGTTTCCCCGATAAAGAATAGTGATGGGATAATCATTGGCGCTTCAAAAGTAGCCAGGGATATCACTGCCCAGAGAGCATCAGAAAATGCCTTAAAAAGCAACTCCCAAAAGCTCATGATCCTGAATTCGATAGGTAAGAGCATCAGTGAACAACTGGATGTTAATGTCATTTTGCAGAAAGTGACCGATGCGACAACAGAACTTACCGGGGCGGCATTTGGCGCTTTCTTTTACAATAAAACCAATGAGGAAGGTGAATCTTACATGCTTTATACGCTCTCGGGCGCTCCTCGTGAGGCATTTGAAAAATTTGGTATGCCCCGTAATACAGCAGTATTCCACGCCACCTTCAGCGGTGAGGGGGTTGTGCGTGTAGACAACATCAGAAAAGATGAACGTTATGGCAAAATGGCTCCCCATTTTGGGATGCCCGATGGACACCTCCCTGTGGTCAGTTATCTGGCCGTACCTGTTATTTCCTCAACAGGGACGGTAATCGGCGGGCTTTTCTTTGGTCACCCAGAATCCGGCATATTTTTGCAGGATCATGAAGACCTGGTGGTTGGGGTTGCTTCTCAGGCAGCCATAGCACTCGATAACTCTAAACTTTTTGAAGAGGTTAAAACCCTTAGTCTTAAAAAAGATGAATTTATAGCCTTGGCTTCCCATGAACTCAAAACACCACTTACCTCTATGAGCGGCTTTCTTCAGGTGCTTCAAAAAACAGCTTCAGATGGTCTGAACAAAGTTTTTTTAGACAAGGCGATCAAGCAGGTAGACAAACTCAATATCCTTATCAACGACCTGTTTGACATTTCCAAAGTCCAGGCCGGCAAATTACAGTTCAATTTTGAACGGCTAGACCTTGGTGCACTGATCGGTGATATCTGCGAAACATTTGAGCAGACCGTTCCCGGACACAATTATATTTATGTCCGCGAGGGAGATCTTGTATTACAGGGGGATAAAATGAGGATGGAACAGGTAATCACTAACCTGATTGGCAATGCTGTAAAGTATGCGCCCCACTCCCGGGATATTAATATAACGGCTGTAAACCATAACCATGAAATAATTATTTCTGTAATAGACTATGGCGCAGGGATTCCTGCCGCCGAACAGGCCCATATATTCAGCCAGTTTTACAGGGTAAGAGAAAAGGACCGTAATATATCCGGACTTGGGCTGGGCCTTTACATTACCAAGGAGATTATTGAACGCCATGGAGGGCGGATATGGGTGGAAAGCGAACCCGGTAAAGGTGCTGCATTTAAATTTGCGGTCCCTGTATGCAACACACACATTAACATCTAATCTAACAAAGACAAACACAAATGAGCAAAAAATTAGTTTATGTCCTGGAGGACGACGCGGATATCAGTGAAGTGGTCAGTTATATCCTGTCCGAAGAAGGCTATGAAGTAAATGGCTGCCCTACCGTTGCGGCGTTCAACCATATGATCTCGCAGAGATTGCCTGATATAGCGATTCTTGATATCATGTTGCCCGACGGTAACGGACTCGATATCTGCAGGCAATTGCGCATGGATGAGCGTACCTCAGTCATTAATATCATCATGATGTCTGCCAACACAACCAAGAACGAAATTATGGGTTCGGGCTGTGGCGCAGAATTTATAGCAAAGCCCTTTAATATCGACCATTTCGTTGCCCGGGTAAACCGGTATGCCTAAATTGGTTTAACACCATGTCCAATACTGAAAAATGTTTACAGTTTTTGAGGTTGGTAAAAACTTGACAATTGTAACCCTGATATGAGTTGACAAATTGTCGACGGTTCAGCTTCCGCTAATAATGAGGGCGATTCTATTAAAATATTATCTTACTTTTTGAGTTATGCTAGTTTTAAAGGAACCGGTCTTGGCGGATTTCCAAAATAGAAAGCTTGGAGATAGATAGCTAATGCCCGGAAATATGGCATTGTAAAAGAGAACTAGTTAAAATACGTTCTGTTAAAAAGCAACGCAGCAAAATAGTACCACCTCAATGTGTTCTGTTGAAAAAAATGGAACAATTAGCGCTGCATTATATATATTTGGATAATCTTCAGATCAAGAAATTGTTATAACTCACCCCCCCGAATGACAAGAAAACCTACGAGCGGTCCCATCAGAAATAAAGAATCGACAAAACAAAAACTTCTGGCCGCTGTTGGTAAAATCTTAAAAAACGACGGTTTTACCGGCTTAAACGTTAGCAAAGTAGCATTAAAAGCCGAAGTAGACCGAAAATTGGTTTATGATTATTTCGGCAGTATGGAAGGCCTGGTAAAGGAATACCTGAACAACAGCGATTTTTATACTGCAAATATCGATCAGTCAAAAGAAATAATCGAGCAAAACAGAGGCGACCGGGGCAAAGATATGTTGTATCATTTATTGGAAGATCAGCTCGATTCTTTAATTGCAAATGAAGAAATGCGAAAAATCATCAGTTGGGGGGTGTGCGAAAGTTCAAAAGTGCTAGAGGAGTTAAATGAGAGACGTGAATCTCTGGGAGAGCAGTTTTTTAGTGAACTTACTGACGAATACTTTAAAGGCAAAGACAAAAACATCAGGCCGGTTGCTGCCCTTCTAATTGGGGGTATATATTACATTACCTTGATTGCTCATACGAATAATGGCCTGATCTGTGGAGTTGATATCAGGAAAGAGGAAGCACAGGCCGAAATAAAGAAGACCATTAAACAAATCATTGAATGGGCATACCTGTAGCCATTTCTAAATAAGCTATTGTAGTACAATCAATTAAAAGAAAGGTTCGACTTCCTTTGCCACCAGTTCCAGAGACTCATTCTGAAAACATTTTCCACAGAAATAAGATCAGTTAAAATCAAGAACCACGGATGGAATTATTGATTTGTGCTGTGCTTTAGATTTCAAACTAAACACTAAGAGCCTGTTTAAATTTGATACAATTATTTTACTTATCTAACATTTTTATCACACTGAGGCTTAATTTATTCACAAAAATCAATATGAATGACAGATGGATAAAACAGGTGAATGGTCTTGAAGTATCGTCATTTCGACCGCAGTGTTCCAAAGGAACTCCTTTGGAGGAGAAATCTTTTAACTTTGATTCAATAATTTGGTACAAAGATCTCTCCTCCCGAAAGTTCGGGACTGCGCTACAGGAGATGACGACCATTCTATTGGAGCCTGTCAATGATAGCAGAGTCGATTGCTTTTAATATATCGAAAAACGGGTCTTCGACTACGCTCTCCACAGGAGTCCTTTGGACAGACTGACATACTAATAATTTATAATGAAATTTAAACAGGCTCTAATATTGGATAAACCTTATTTTTCTGTGGAAATAGCATCCGTTATACGAAAAAAGTCAAAGTCGGCCGCGCCGCCTATATTTTTTGTAGCATAATTAAACAAAGCAAAACGATAGCCCATGAAATGTGGAATGTCGTATTTCATCTTCAAAGGTCGCCCTATTGCTTTCCAAACTTTTCCATCAAGACTGTAAAAGAAACTAGCTTCATCTTTCCCATTAAGCGCATAAAGGTGATTAGCTTCATCGTTCTTGCCGGTAAAATCGCAATCGATTCTGAAGTAAATTTGGTCTTGATTCAATGGAATTCGCTGTACTTCGACAGGCTTATCATGATCAGTAGTGATCATTACTATCAATTTTTGACCCGCATCCATTTTAACGCCTACTGATCCATACTCTTTTTGGAAAGCTGAGCAGCCGGCAAAATCGCCGTCTTTCATTTTGGAAACATCCAGGGCAACAGAAGCTGAGCTGGTTGGACCAATAGTGCGTTGTGTAAGTGTGTTTCTGGCCTGAAGAAAATCAGTGTCGATTCTTCCTGTTTTGAGGCGCAGGAATCCTTTTCTTTCTGTTACAGACCACAAGCTATTATCAGGGTTATGGTTCCATTGCCAAGCCAGCGGCAAAGCAGGTTCACCTTTTTTACGGATGAACTCATCAGAAGCCACAATACCTGGGATTAAACCTTTACTGGCCGGCAGGTCTAGCTGTTGGGGGACTTTACCATTTTCTGCTAATACAGGCCAGCCATCTTCCCACTTAACAGGAACCAGATAAGGAACGCGGCCAACCGCAGCAAAATCGCGGAAAAGATAAGAGAACCAACGTCCATCGGGCGTGTTGATCAGTCCGCCTTGAGCAATTCCTCTATCCTGTAAGCCAACTTTTCCTTCCCAAGGGCCATTGATATGATCTGCCCTATGTATAAGTACAGTTCGCATTCCACCGCGTGGTGCGCAAATATTAAATAAATAATATTTGTCTTTTACTTTAAATAATTGAGATCCTTCAGCACTAAGGCCTACTTCTTTTCCTGTTGGTGCGCTGGCATTCTCGATGAGAACCCGCTCCGCAACGCCTGGTTTAACTCCTGTTAGATCCTCACTTAATTCAACAATTTTTAGTCTTTCTGCGCCATGAATTAAATATACTTTGCCATCATCATCAAAAAACAAGGAATTGTCATGATACGCTGGCTTAAAAGAAATTCGTTCCCAATTTCCTTTTTCTATATCTTTTGTTTTAAAAATATAGGTTTCACCTGTGGTTGATGCAAATGTGCTTACATAATAGGTGCCATTATGGAAACGAATAGAACTTGCCCACGAACCCTGTCCATACATGTTTTTGCCATTTATGAGATTTGTTGCGTCAACATTTGCCAAAGTATCATAGGCATAATTGATAATTTTCCAATTGACAAGATCTGTCGATTTCATAATGGGTACACCGGGGCTCATGTGCATCGTTGTACTGCTCATGTAATAGCTATTGCCTACACGTACTATTGAAATATCTGGTACATCTGCATAAATAATGGGATTAGTGGCTTTTTGTGCGTATAAACACGGTACTATAAGGGTGATCATTAGGGCTATTATGCATAACCTATAAATCGCATTTTTTATATTTTCATTTGGGTTTTTCATTCTTAACCAATTTTAATTGTAATTAGCATTAATAAACCTGCAACCGGAATTAACGAGTGAATTTCCATTCATCGAACAAAAAGTCCTCTCCATTAAACACAAAATAAATATTCGTTACTCCTTTATCTATTTTCAGGTCTATTTTCTTTGAAAGTGTAGTCCAGTCCTTCTCATCACATGTAAGGGAAACAAGAGGAGTACCTTTAAGATTATTTACATAAACATCAATTTTACCTTTTCCTTTCACCCTGGCTTCGAATTTGGCAGGAATCTGTTTGCTAAAATCGGCTTCTCGCACCATAATACATTGTTGATCTGCTTTTCCTTTGGCAACCATATTGCCTGGATTACCAACAGCTTCGAACTGAACTTGCCCCGAAGTGCCTGCAGTGGTTTCTGCCTGCTGAAGCACGAATGGATTTAGTGGATTAAGTTGTGATGGACCTTTAAAAGTTGCGTTGACCATGGGGATATTCACATTCTTTTCATCCACCTGTATTGGTTCGATACCCACATTACGAAAACCACCCTTAGTACCAAAATAATCCTGTAAATACATGGCATGGTAAGCAATATAATATTTCCCTTTAAACTTGAAAAGGTGAGTGTGGTTGTTTGTAAAAGGCCCCACTTTAACCTCGCCAGTATTTTTAAAATAATTATCGCGATACTTCCAGCTCTCCGGACTTAAGGGTGTTTTACTGGTCATATAAGACATGTTACATTTGGTTGGTTTGTCGATATTGCTATAAGGCCATTCTGTGCGTTCTTCCCAATTTGTATTATAGGTATAAACCCAGGTTCCGTTGATGAAATTAAGGTCGCTCGCCTCAAAAAAATAAGGAGCAGGTATCTTAGCAACATCGCTGGCCAAACTGATCATATCTGCTCCTAGTTTGACGATTCTGGAATTATCCGGCATGTATTTTGTTTTTGGCGTTCCAGCCCCAAAAGCCAGCCAGCCTATACCCTGATCGTCAATCACAACTCCAGGATCGAATGGAGCATCAACATCCACACCGGGAACAGAACGGTCGACTATGTTCTTTCCCAATGGGTCTTTCCATGGGCCAACCGGAGAGGTGGAAGTAAGCACCGCTGAGCCACCACCGCCATTGGAGTAATACAAATAGAAGTGCGTCTTGCCATCTGCTTCCTTTCTAGATGTAATGGAAGGCGCCCAGGAGTTCTGACTCCATGGTGCCAGCTCGGCAGTATTGATAAGGCCATGATAGGTCCAGTTAACCATATCATCGGAAGACATCATCACCAGCGTACGGATCCGCTCGTATGAATTTTTTCCATCCTTTCCTACATGCTCATACTGTTGATGATCATTAGTGGCATACACATAAATTCTTCCATTGTATTCTACAGCTGTTGGATCGGCCGTAAACATAAAATCTAATAAGGGATTGGCATTATTGGAGATAAGTTTTGGCGAAACATTTGCGAATTTTTCTTCCAGGTTTTCTTTAACCATTTTCGGTTTACCCGCATTCGTCTGAGCTTTTGCGAATTCTCTGCCGCCCAGAAAAGCCATAACAACGGCTGTACTTAACAATACTTTTTTTCTAAACATGTTTTTTATTTTATTTAACGAATACCCGTTAAGGGTTAATTTTCAGTTGATTAATTATTCTTTAAGGAAGATCTTATTTATCGAATCTCCACCAGTTGAAATTGAACAGATCGCCTTGACTGCCTTTAAAAACAAAGTACATATCATGAACACCCTTTGTCTTCTTTACTTGAGTTGAAACGGTGGTCCAACTTTGCAAGCCTCCTGTGTTTTTAACTTCACAGGCCCCCAATAGTTCTCCTTCGAGGCTACCCATATGTATTTCGATAAAACCACCTGACGCCGATGAAACATTTGCCTGAAATATTCCTGCTCCGTTCTTAAAATCAACAGTTCGGACTTTGATAAAATCGCCATTGTTGATTTCGGTTACATAAACTCTGGCGTTGTTGCTGCGTTCGGTTTCAATTCCCTGCTCCCAGGCTATAGTTTCCGCTTCCTGGCGGATGAATGGATTTAAATGTTCAACAGGTTTTACGCCTTCGGTTGTTGGCGTTATCCGCGGAACGCTCCCATCCTTGTTATACTGAAACTCATCTACACAAACGGAACGGGTAAAACCTCCACCACCTGGCAATGCAGCGTTATGATAGAACAAATACGATTTGCCTTTATAATCGATCACACCTGGATGATTGGTAAAAGCACCTCCCTTGCCAATTACCCGCATAGTGGTATCCCGGTAAACCCATGGTCCGGTTGGGCCTGTACTGGTTGAGTAAGCCAAATGTTCAGGTACACCTCCTGCAGCATAATGCATATAGTACAGGTTTTTGCGTTTGTAAAACCATGGAGCTTCTTCGTATGCTGAAGGCCTTTTATCAACATCTTGATATCGTACATTAAAACCTTCTTTATTCAACGGCACCGTAACTACCTCGCCAGCGTAAGAAATCATATCCGGATTCATCTTTACGTATTTAAGATAAGGGTTCCCCCAATAGAGATATGCTTGACCATCGCCATCAATAAACACTGTGGGGTCGATATCTCCGTAACCGCTGTGAACCAGTGGTTTTCCAAGCGCATCTTTAAACGGACCTGTAGGACCATCAGAAACAGCCACCCCGATTGACATTCCGATCGTTTCATGGGTCATAGGTACGTACCAGTAAAACTTTCCATTCCTGGCAATGCATTGCCCAGCCCAGGCATCCTGCTTAGCCCAGATGAACGTTTTAACCGACAGGGGCGATCCGCGGTCTGTCCAGTTCACCATATCGGTAGATGTGAAACAATGCCAGTTTTTCATCACAAACACAGTCGATTTATCTTCATCGTGCCCGGTGTACAGGTAAACGGTATCTTTGTATACCATCGGCGCCGGATCGGCTGTATAAATGGTTTGTATAATCGGGTTTTGAGCCTGTACGCTCGCTGCAGCAAAAAGAGCTGTTACCTGTAAAACTATCTTTCTGATATTCATTGTTGATCTAATTTGTGTGTGTATTATAATTGCAATTAATTTTAAGTTTAAATTCATGGTTTCAGCGAGATTACCTATATGTAGTAAGAGTTTAGAAAATCAGTCGTCATTTCGACTGAAGCGCAGCGAAATGGAGAAATCTTTTAACATACTTCATTCAAAGATTTCTCCTCCAAAGGAGTTCCTTTGGAACACTGCGGTCGAAATGACGATTCTGCGGACCCTGTCATCACCCCTCCTTTGTTTTTCTAAAACTACCCCCTCAGGATGACAAATCTATATTTATGATACAACCTCTTTTTAAATTCAATGCTATGCATGAACCTCTACAAAAAGTATTTCGATTTATTTATAGTATTTCTTACTATTTACTTACCTCCTGCAATAAGGGCATCTAACATAGGTTGATCCTTTACCACATTATTAGCTCTGTCTAACATAAAACCTATCTCCCAATAGAATGGCAGAATACCATTCGCTTTAGCCTGTTTGGTCAGATAATATGTCCAGTCATTTACAGACTTGTTGTGCATAGCCAGATCCTTAGGAAGATAATTCGGGTTGTTAATCGCATTCCTTCTCCAGGCTGCATATTCACCCAGCATCACAGGGATACCTTTATCGACAAACTTTTGTTTAATATTTTTGAATTCAGTATCGATCGCATCCTCTTCTCCATAGGTAGCGTTGCGTTCTGGCTCAATAGTAGAATGATTACCTTTCCCCCAGTAGTAAGCCATCTTGCCCCAACTTACATCTCCATCTGTTAGTATCGTAAATGTAGAAGGCGTGTAGTCATGCACCTCGACCATCAACTTATTAGGGATTTCGTCTTTTGGCATCGTATTCATCAAAGTAAAAGTTTTAGTAGGGTCAGTGCTGGGGCCTTGCACAACCAGCACCCGGTAACTGTTCCTGCCTCCTGTAGAACGAACCGCCTTGATGAATGTTTCGTGATAACTATTGAGTATGGCCATCTGCTCGGCATTTTCAACCGCAGGTTCATTCGTGCCGGCAAAAATAAGGTGTTCGTCAAAATCACGCATGGTTGTGGCAATCTGCTCCCAAAGCGCTTTTAGTCTCGCATTAATTTCCTCTTGCTTTGCCGCATTTACATTATTTTCGAGCCAGCCATTATCTCCGTGCGTATTCAGCATCACATACATATCATTAGCTACACACCATCCAACTACTTCTTTCACCCGGTTAAGCCATGCCTGGTCGATTTCTGCTTTATCGGGATCACTTAAATGACTCCAATTCCAGTTACAAGGAATCCGTACCGTATTGAATCCCATTTGCTTTACAAATTTCACATACGATTCGGTTAGTTTACTATTCTGCCACTCACCTTCTTTTGGGGATTCCATGGTATTGCCAAAATTTATTCCCAAATGCATTTTTGCCGCCAGTTGTACAGCCGTACTACTCGTACCGGTTGCATCGGGTGCTTTTGGCGATAAATTATATGTTGGATATAAATTACCTACTTGTGTAATCTTAATTCTCCTGGCCTGGCCATTACCAGATTTAATCGTAACCACACCATAACGCGATGCACCTGTACCATTACCGGAAAATTTTAGCTGTAACTGTGTAGCACCTGCTCCGCCCGCTGTGCGATCTATCTCTATCCAAGGTACCGCATCATTGATAGCTGCTGTCCATGCGTCGTTGCTGGTAATCGTCACTTCTGTACGCTCGCCATCTGCCTGCGCTTTAATATCCAATGAAGAAACTTCCAGCTCTGCTGCAACCTCTGACTTCTTACAGGAAAAGGAGAATAAGGCGATAACGATCAGGAAACCTAAAAATATCCCGTAACTTCTATTTTTCATGTTTATAATATTTTTCATTTTGGTTAGATTATAATTTATTTTTTCACGACCCTCAAATTGTCGAAGGCTTTTTTTACTACCAGTCTTTTGAAAAATTTATTTCAACTTACATATTGTCAAAAACCTGATTTCTTTTAACTTTTAAAGTTTTGCTGTATTGCTGTTGGCCATATAGATCCCAGAAGCAAGGAATTCGAATGGGGTTGAAACCGATTTCTTTAGCCAGATTGACATATGCCTGGGTAACCAGCATTCACTGCTTTTGCAAGAGATTGTTTCCCGGCCAGACTTCCGAGTTCTTGTTTTTGGCACCTCGTAAACATAGGGATGACTACGATGCCGAAAGGATAATTTACTGTTCTCATATAGGGATATAATTGGTTTCTATTAAAAAATCGATCAACAGAGGGATACTTGCTAAAATTTCCTTAACCAGATATTGCGATAGCTGATCGGTTCACTTTTATCTCCATGACTCTGCAATTTAATTGGTGAGGCGCCATGTTTTCTGTAGGTTGGCTGGCCTATATATGGTGTATCTCCTTTGAGTATGGTGGCATTCTGCACGAGAATGCCATTATGAAAAACTGTCGCTACAGCCGGTGACTTTACAGAACCGTCTTCGTTAAAACGGGGAGCTGTCCAGGCTACATCATAGGTTTGCCACTCTCCTGGTTTTAAACAGGCATTTACCAACGGTGGCGATTGTTTGTAGAGACTACCAGCCTGCCCATTTACGTAGGTTTTATTGTCGTAATTGTCCAGCACCTGCAACTCATATCCGCCGGCACCCCAGGGAATAGCAGCCAGAAATATACCACTGTTACCTCGGCCCTGGCCGCTTCCGCTTATATTTTCTGGAATCCTGTATTCAATGTGAAGCTGAAAATCCATAAACTTCGCTTTTGTCTGGAGATCACCCACAGACTTATCCACAGTCATGATCCCATCAGCTAACTTCCATCTTTTTGCTGACGCAGTATCGCCGGAGTTTACCCACTGATCCAGATCTTTCCCGTCAAAAAGAAGTATGGCATCTGAAGGCGCTCCTCCTGGCACTTTAGCCAGACTTACCTTTGCAGGTACGGGGGTCCATACTTCCGTATCTTCTGGCTTAGCAGGCTGTTGTGCCTGAACGAGCAGTGCATTTGTTACGAGTATCCCAACAATTAATATTGATCGTTTCATATTATTGATTGATTTTCTTTAGCTATTGATGCATTATTTATTTAATGATTTGATCCAGGTCGCAATTTTTTTCACCTCATCTTTTGGAACATTGGTCATTGGCGGCATCGGCGTGGAGTAACCCCGCCAATGCTCTGGTTTAGGCGTATAAATCAGGCTTATTAATTCCTCAACCGTATACTTTTTGGTGGAAATCTCTTTAAAAGAGGGGCCAACTTGTCGTTTATCCGGGTTGTGGCAAGCCAGGCAGGTATTTTTAGTTAGCAGCCCTTTCACCTGCTCATAAGTTGGAATTTTCACTACTGATGTTTTTCCACCTGATGAAGACTTTTTGCTTTGTGCCAAAGGCAGCGTTTTAGTTGAGGCCGAATTTTTGGTACTTACTTCTGTAAGGCTAAGCGCTTTGCCTTCCGGAATATTATTTAAGGTATAATATGCTGTTGGATGTACCAGACTATAGTAGTTTTCTTGTGATCGGATACCATCCAAAGTAATGTTGTGAATATATCCTTTGCGCAGGCCGGCTACAATAATTCGGGCAGTGAGGCCATCAGCTGAAACGCGAACGCCCTTTACATTGCATTTTTGGTTATTTACCGGCGGACTTCCATACACACTATGGTATTTATAAATAAAGCTTTCCACTGAATAAGAAGCAAGATCTAAGGCGTATTTCTTATCAACAGGTTTGGTGAACGCTATTTCAAACCCGTCAGGCATGGCTTTGATGCTGTGCATTTCAAAAGGGATTTTGTTGTTCCAAACCAGTCGCTGGATCCCCTCCGTGGCCTCACCGGCCGAACCCCATCCCCTGTTGGTCTCGCCGGCGAACAATGATCCATCCTTCCCCCAAGCCAGACGCACAATACCCGACTGAAATCCACTTCTGAAAGGCCATGCGGCCCCCTGATATTCTCCGTTTATTTTTTCCATAAACACACGGCTAACCATACTCTGTCCCTGGTCACCCACCAGAAGCTGGCCAGCGAAAGGGCCAAAGGAGCCTTGAGGAATTTTTACGATCTCAGAATTTGAAATACCCAGAATTCCGTGAGGCAGCCACACCGCGGGTATTTGCAGTTCAGGAAAGTTCTTCTTCATATCCATCTCGGTTATCACCTTTGCATTCACATCGTTCTCTGGCTTTACACTGTTTCCCTTGCTGTCGTAAATCATCTTTGTCTCATTCTTAGCAAAGAACTGTTCTGTGGTCAATTTTATTGGAGACTGCGGCAGATTAGCCCACACCAAGCTGGCTGGATGCCCCATAAATGCACCTTTTTTCACTTGCATGATACTTCCGGAGCCAACCCAATCGCCTTGATTATCAGTATAAAAAAGCTGATCATCAATCATACTAATTCCGCAAGGCGAGCGCATACCTGCAGCCCAAGGCTCTACTCTTCCATCTTCAAAAATATGGAGTGCCCAGCCCCTCCATGGAACCATACTTGTCGGGTTCCACCAGGTTGGCAGAAATCCAAGATTCAGGGTTATAAAAAAAGATCCATCGGCAGCTAGCTTAGGGCCAAAACTATACTCATGGTAATTTCCAGACAATGGCCATGCGTATATGGTTTCAAAATCATCGGCCACTCCATCGTTGTTTGTATCTGTCATTTTGGTCAGCTCCCCACGCTGAACGCAATAAAATGATCCATTTTTATAGGCAAGTCCAAGCACTTCATGAAGGCCTGAAGCAAACTTTTGAAATGTTGGTTTCAGTGAAGACGGATTTTTCACAATGAAAACATCCCCCCTCCTGGTAGTGACTCCCAGATCGCCGTTAGGTAATGTACAGAGTCCGCCCACTTCGAGGATTGCTCCTTCGGGAGCGGGCACTTTCATGATCTTAAAATAATCTTCTTCCTTTGGAGATTCCGCCTGAGCAAAGCAGCTGATTGACATCAATATAAATGTCATTGTCAACAGGCACGAAATACCGTTTTTATAATAATTGAAATAAATACTCATCTGGCTATTGGTTAAAAAGAATGGCGTAAATGATCTTTCCCTGGAATGGAACCAAGAGTTCCTGAGTTCCTTGTATTGTTCTGATGATAGGCTTCAATGCGGCTTCATCCTCAACCGTAATGGAATAAGCTTTATCTACAAGAACATATTTACCATTCCCCTTCGGTTCAATCCTATCTGCCCTGGCGAGGCACAGGTATAAATCATTGGCATTTCCCCCTGGCTCAATTTCACGTCGGATGCCCTGGCCACCATCAATGACCCTCGTCGCATCCTTAACACTCAATCCATAGGTACGGTATTTAAACACTGGCAGACCTGAGGCATCAAGTGTATAGCCCTTCGGTTTGAAGCCTGATCCGGCCGTGTCTTTTTTAAACTCACTTTTTAATGTTGCCAACTGCTGAATCTGGGGCATGGCATCACCGATCTGGATTGCCTTTCCGAGTGGCCGCGAAGAACCATCGCCCCTATCGTGCCACATTGGTGTCGCATCCAGAAATCCTCCTTTCCACAATAGTACCAATTGGCCATTGTCGGCGTCGTAGGTATAATGTACTTGCAACGGACTACCTATGCTGATGGCATGCGTAACCCGTTTAGCACTATCAAGATCAATAAAGCTCCTGAGCAGGATATTGCGTTCTGCCTTAATGATTATTGGCTCAACTTTGGTCTCCTGTGCAATAGCCGATCTGCCCGTCAAACAAAAGGCCGATGCACAGGCAATGAAAAAATAAGAATATAAATTCATGCTTATCTGTATAATATTTGGTTAATTAAGTGTGTTGGTTTCGCATTATTTTTAAAATTGGGCTACTGACTGGTTCATAACTTATCAATGTATACCCGTTTCTTTCCTTTTATCGTCGCGCACTATCTAACAGCGATCTTCAGCTTTTGAGAAATATTGCCTGAGGAGTTTCCCCGTTGAAGCATAAAGTCTCCCGCCTCGATGTTCCAGTTATTTTTCCCCTCATCATAGTTAGTGATCAACGAAACTTTTGTGTACATGCCGCCTTACTCCTTTTTTTGTATTTCTCATAATTAGTAAGAGGTGTGGATAAGCTTCTTCTCGATAATTGGTTATTAGCGTCAAAATTAGGTCAAGGATACCATTTGGGATAGATCAGATCTTTCAATTTCCGCAAGAAATGTTACACAAGCGTTATATTGAGTGCTAAAAATCCTTTTTTGCTAAATGTTGATGGTGGTCTGATCGATTTCTTGCCGGCTAAATAATTGACCATGCGCTGGCGTGAGTTGAGAGGGTCGTCATTGCGAGGAGGAACGACGAAGCAATCTTACTATGGGTTATAGCGACCGCATTAAGATTGCTTCGTCGGCTGAAAAAGCCTTCTCGCAATGACGATTCCTACCATTGACAGGTTCCTAAAGAAAGGTCGTCATTGCGAGGCACGAAGCAATCTTAATGCGCACGCTAGTAGCGATCGTTGTAAGATTGCTTCGTCGGCTGAAAAAGCCTTCTC
>NZ_JAUG01000121.1 GCF_000708285.2 Pedobacter borealis DSM 19626 | reverse complement strand
AAATTATATCTTATTTACGCCTAATCCCGCTTTATCGTCCTGCTGAATTTATTTCAGCATCTTTTTAGCGTGAAAGACCCTGAAATAAATTCAGGGTGACGACCGTCTTAACAGAAAACTTGATTAAAACGCCACAAAATGAGATTTAATAATCGAACTCAGGTTATTAAATCAACCGCTTTACCTGATCGCTTTCTATCTTAAAATCAGCCGATAGCTGGATTAGATTCAATCCTGGCTTTTTACCAACCTCTATTGTTCCAATTTGTTGATCAAGCTCCAAAAATTCGGCTCCATTTATAGTTGCCCAACTCAAAAGTTTTTCAAAAGTAACCTGCTTGTATTTCTGTAAGGTCATCATTTCTGATAGGACATTAAGTTGATGGTTACTTGCTAAACTATCTGTTCCTAAGGTAATCTTTACATTTTCTTCAATTAACAGAGCAACGTCTGGTAAAGCATTTTCGATATAGAAATTGGCCTGTGGGCAAAGGCACCAATATAAATTATTGTTGTTTTCTTTTGCAAAGGCGATATCAGCCTTACTCGAAACAGTGTTATGCACCAACAGAGTTTTCTGCTTCTTAATATAGGGTAGCCACGTTTGTAAAGATGTTTTTTTTGTTGGCTTGAAAAAAGAAATATCCAGGCCTAAAAATTGATATAAATCTAGAAATCCTCCCGATTTATTTTCGAAGAAAGCATTTTCATCTTCGGTTTCCTGATTGTGAACACTAATAAAGGCATTATCTTTTTCGGCCTCCACTTTTATCAATCCGAATAATTCAGGAGATACAGAATAGGGCGCATGTGGTACAATAGATGCAGGCAACGGTTCAAAGGCTTGTTTAATCGCCTTAGCGAAATCCATTATAGCGTGTGCTCGCTCAGGATTAAAACCCATGGCCTCTATAAAGGTGTGATAATATATTTTGCTATTTTCTTTTACCTCTTTTGATGAATTTTGGTTGGAAATGTCGCCAACAGCTACAATCCCGTTTTCGAACATTTTCTGATCAGCAGCATACATAGCCGCTTTAATCTCTGTTATATCAGCCTGCCTGCTTTTGATAATACTTTGTACAAATTCTACCAAACCCCTTTGCTCGGGAATTTGCCCAAGCATATGCGAGAGTTCTAAATGGCAATGGGTATTGATAAAACCCGGAACGATTGATCCTTTATGTTTTGTAATGGCTAAACCAAGACTTGCGGCCTCTTCCTGGGTTAACACTTCTTCAATTTCACCATCTGGATTTACGGCTACCACTCCGTTTTTAATCGGTGGTGATGAAACAGGAAATATCCAATCGGCTGAAAAGTATTTTAACATACCGCAAATTAGCGGAATAACCGGAGCAAATAAAATATTTTTCTACGCCAGGCCTATTCTGATAATGAAATGATTTTTGAAATTACGCTTCTAAAAGAAATTAAATTAGAAAACGGGAAAGAAAAAGAGCCTCCTATCGGAATCGAACCAATGACCTACTGATTACAAGTCAGTTGCTCTACCAGCTGAGCTAAGGAGGCTTTCAATCGGGCTGCAATGATAGAAAAAAATCTTCTTTTTTAAAAATTGAAAATTATTTTTTTCTGGCGTGCTGTCAGATGTTACCATCTGACAGCCTATTAACTCCAGTAGCAATTCCAGAATTTTTAAAATCCGTCAGATGGCAACATCTGACGGCACAAGAACGCTCTACAAGCAATCTGTATTTCCAATTATGAAAAAATAACGCCAAAACTTGTAGTCATTCACCCCAAAGTGTGGAGAAGCTCTACAACGCCAAAATCCTGGCACACACATAAACAACTAAAAAACAGTCAATTAAATAAAATCAGGGGTTTGGCATTATTATGAAACAATAGCAAGTATTGTTACACAAATTAAATTTTAAAATATATACTATGAAAAAGTTCGTTTTAGCAGCAACAGTATTAGCATTAGCAGGATTCTCAGCAGTACAGGCAAGTGAGGTAAAAGATTTTAAAACTACTGCAATTGTTGCAGTTCAAGATAGCGCAGTAAAAACTCCAGTTAAATTGGAAGAGCTTCCTGCTCCGGTAACAACAGCACTAAAATCTGATGCTTACAAAGGATGGACAGCAACTGAGGCTTTCTCTGTTAAAGAAGGTACTAAAGAGTATTTTTTAATCAACGTTAAAAAAGAAGCTGAAACCGGTTCGGTTAAAATCGACAAAGACGGTAAACCAGTTCAATAACTGAAACATAAGATTAACACTCCATAATTAACGAGTATTTAACGTAACGAGAGTTACAAACTATATTTAAAATAGAATATCATGAAAAAGATCATTTTAGCCGCTACTTTAGCATTCGCAGGTTTCACCGCAGTTCAAGCAAGTGAAGTTAATACAATTAAAAACGCTGCAATTGTTGCAGTTCAAGATAGTGCAGTAAAAACTCCGGTTAAACTGGAAGAGCTTCCTGCTCCAGTAACAACAGCATTAAAATCTGATGCTTACAAAGGATGGACAGCAACTGAGGCTTTCTCTGTTAAAGAAGGTACTAAAGAGTATTTTTTAATCAACGTTAAAAAAGAAGCAGAAACTGGTTCAGTTAAAATCGACAAAGACGGCAAACCAGTTCAATAATCTCAAATAAATACGCCGCATAGGCATAATCAATATAAGCGTGGCCTTCGGGCTACGCATAAACTAAAATATATACCATGAAAAAATTAATTTTATCAGCTGCGTTCTTGGCTTTTGCAGGATTCTCAGCAGTACAGGCAAGTGAAGTAAATACAATCAAAAATGCTGCAATTGTTGCAGTTCAAGATAGCGCAGTGAAAACTCCTGTTAAATTGGAAGAACTTCCTGAGCCAGTTACAACAGCGTTAAAATCTGATGCTTACAAAGGATGGACCGCTACTGAAGCTTTCTCTGTTAAAGAAGGAAAAAAGGAATACTATTTAATCAATCTTAAAAAAGAAGCAGAAACTGGTTCGGTTAAAATTGATAAAGACGGTAAGCCAGTACAATAAAAACCCAAATAATTACATCTACCTATTACAAGAAAGCCGGATTATGTCCGGCTTTTCTTATTTTTGTTACATGGCGAGAATCCTGATTTTAGAAGACGATACCACATTTGCCCAATTACTTGAAGGTTTTTTAACAAAAAACGGTCACGAAATTACCCTTGTAACCCAGGTAAAGCAATCTTTTAAGCAAGTTGAAAACAATGAATTCGACTTACTTTTAATCGATTACCGTCTTCCGGATGGGACAGGTCTTGAAGTGCTTAGCCACATCCGTGATCTGGGTCTATCCATACCTGCAATCATCATGACCAGTTTTAATGATGTTCGAACTGCGGTCAGATCTATCCAATTGGGTGCTTTTGATTATATTACCAAGCCGGTTAACCCAGATGAGTTACTAATGGTGATCAAAAATTCTTTAGCTAAAAAGGATTTAAAAAGTGTTGAACCAAAAGAAACAAACAGTGATTTTATAAAAGGGAAAAGTGCCGTTGCAGATAAACTGTATGAACACATCAGTTTGGTAGCCCCAACCGACATGTCAGTAATTATACAAGGCGAGAGCGGTACGGGAAAAGAATTTGCCGCCAGGACCCTACACCAGCAGAGCAAGCGTGCCGATAAACCTTTCGTTGCAATAGATTGCGGTGCATTATCGAAAGATTTAGCTGCCAGCGAATTATTCGGGCATGTAAAAGGTGCTTTTACAGGCGCTTTAAATGACAAAAAAGGTCAGTTTGAGGCCGCAAATGGCGGAACATTATTTTTAGATGAAGTGGGTAACCTAAGTTACGAAGTGCAGATTAAATTACTTAGGGCCTTACAAGAAAGGGTAATCCAGCCTTTGGGCAGTACCAAACAAATCCCGGTTAATGTTCGCATCATTACCGCTACCAATGATGATCTGTCTAATAGTATGCAACAGGGTGAGTTTAGAGAAGATTTATATCATCGTTTAAATGAGTTCAAAATCCAGCTTCCGCCATTGAGAGATAGAGGCGGAGATTTAGAACTGTTTATCAACCACTTTATACAGCTATCAAACCGCGATTTAGAACGGAATGTGAAAAGTATTTCTAATGAGGCAAAAACACTTTTGCTTAGTTACGATTGGCCAGGAAATTTGCGCGAGCTTAGCAATGTGATTAAACGTATGGTTTTATTAAGCCCAGGCGATGTTGCCCAGATTGGCGCATTACCTGATGAAATGATGATTTCTGTCCATCACCAGTCAGCTCCAGGTAATTCATCCGACCTTAAAGCGGTAAACGAACAGAATGAAAAAGCATTGATTACTGAAACGCTGATCAAAGTGAGACATAACAAATCAAAAGCCGCGAAGATTTTAAACATCGACCGTAAAACCCTTTACGCCAAGATGGAGCGTTACGGCATAGAATAATTATCCGGCATTGGCGTAGTTGATTTCCTCCATAAAGGCAATTAAGCTATCCAGTTTTCTGATCTGTAATAAAACTTCAGATTTAATATTGGTGGTTAGGCCTTTTTCGGCAATTTCTAATTCCAGGGTGCGGAATGCGTTTGCCAAAGTCTTCGAACCCATCTGCGCCGTTCGTCCTGCAAGGCGGTGAACCAGTAACCTGGCCTGATCTGGGTCATTATTGATTAAATGTTTTTTCAACGCTGCAGCGTCATCTATAGAATCCTGTTTAAAACGGTTCAATATTTTCTCCAGCATTTGCTGGTCGCCAAAGGTCATTTTCTCAATGGAAGAAAAATCGAATTCAGGCTGCTGGTTTAAAATTTCGGTTCTATCAAATATAGATAGGATATCAACGGCCCTAAAAGGTTTCATTATCAGTCCATCAAAGCCCTCGCTCAAAACCATTTCACGTTCTTCTGGTAAAACCTGTGCAGTGATGGCGTAAAATTTAATATGCGCCGGGAGTTTCTTCTTTAATAAATGACAAAGTTCGAATCCTGTCATTTCTGGCATGCGCATATCAACCAGCACATATTTTAAATCCGGCTCAGGTGCTGCGTGCAGGATATCTGCTACCTGGGTAAAGCTTCTAAACGGGATTTTGTTTTTCTGAAAAATCATTCCGCATAAATCTAAAATAAGTTTATCATCATCAATTACCCAAACCGTGCCTGGATTTACAATCGCATAATGTTCTAAATCTAGAGTATCGTTTACACGCTCGGTAGTATTTTCATATTTCATGTAAATATTAAACGTGGTACCAATGCCCGGTTTACTTTTCACATAAATTCTTCCTCCCTGTGTTTCGATCAAAGATTTAACAATAGGCAGTCCCAACCCCGTACCAGCCTGGTTGATAATATATTTTTCAGGAGATTCTATCTGCTCAAATTCATTAAAGATTTTGGGAATATCTTTTTCTTCAAAACCGATTCCGGTATCTTTTATCGTAAAATGGAAATGCAGATCGTCGCCTTGCTTTTTATACGATACAGAAAGTTTAATTTCACCTCTCAATGTAAATTTTACGGCGTTACCCAATAAGTTAAATAAAATCTGCTTTAGCCTAAAAGCATCGCCCTTTACAAATTCCAGATCGGCAAGATCAAGTGCTGTATTTAACTGAAGTGATTTCTGTTCTGCCAAAGGCCGCATTACCGAAACTACCTCATCTAAAGCTTTTTTGATGTTGAACACCTGGTTATTGAAACTAAATTCGCCCGAAATAATCCGGTTATAATCTAATACCTCGTTCACAATTTGAAGTAAGTGAATGGAAGATTGATAAATGGCATCCACATCTTTCTTATTCGGCACATCCTGCTGGGTAATCAGCTCGGCATAGCCTAAAATAGACTGCAGTGGCGTTCTGATCTCATGGCTCATGTTCGAGAGAAACCGTTGCTTAGCCTTACCATGGTATTCTGCCTCATCTTTGGCAAGCTCCAATGCCCTTCTGTACCTGTTGCTTTTTGTAATGTCAGCCAAAATTAAATACAGCAGAATAACCGTTAAGAGAAAAAAGATAATGATAATGGTTGTGATCTGCGTAATCCCATCATTAACCACTTCTTTAGCCTGAATACCATTTAAATCTACCTGGGCCACTGCCTCCCCCTCCACTTCTCTTAAAATCTGTAGCATCTGGGCGGTCAGGGCATTACTGGCATTTGACAGGTCTGCTTCGCGTTTTAAAAATTTCTGGCTTTTCTGGCGTTGCTCTAGTTCGATATTTTTCAAGGCACCCGTCATGCTCTTCATAATGCTATCTTCAGCTTTAGCATTCAGCGTATCGCGCTTTACCTTAAATTCCTCATTAATGATTTTATACACATCAGATTTCTTCTTACCAAACAGTTTACTCAAAAAACCCCTCGATTTCTGTTCTTCTTCAGGCGCCACTGTAGTGGTCGATGTAGTTGTCTCGGTGGTCAGTACTGCGCTATCTGTCTGCCTGGTACGTGTAGCAACCAGTTCGTTTAATTTCTGAACCTCATTAGAGAACGATTTGGTATTCACCAATGTTTCTCTCACCTTTAAGTAATTGATAAATTGTTTATCCCGGTCGGTTAACAGATTCTTGATCGACTTTATTCTGGCCAACTGGGCGGAATCGCCCTTGTACAATTTGCGTAAGGTATCTAAACTAGCCCTTAACTTACGCGACTCTTTAAGAAAACTATAGGTACCTTGTTTATTGAAAGCTTCATCCCTTTGTAACTGATCTAACCTGGCAATCTTATGTGAGAGATCATTTACGATCCTTAAGCGGTCGTTCGGAGCCGAAATTTCTTCAACAGTATCCAGCATCCGCGTAAAAGCAAATTTGCTGATGCCCCATGCCAATAGCAATGCAAAACAGGCAAATAGGAAACCTATAATTACTTTACTTTTTATTGCCCGGAAGAAGCGCTTTTGGATAATAGCAGCCATTTAATTCAGATTATGTATGATAAACCCTAATTATAACGGTTTAACCAATAGAATTGATATGTATTTATCTTTTACAAATAGCGTACCACAAGAAAAATTGATTAAAAAACTTTAATTTTAAATGCCTAAAAAAACAAACTATGAACCGTATCGACCGACTTTTCGGAATCTTAACCCTGCTTCAATCCAGAAAATACATTACCGCAGAAAAAATTGCGGAAAGGTTTGATATGAGCATACGTACGGTTTATCGCGATATTAAAGCATTAGGCGAACAAGGAATACCGGTAAGTTTTGAGCAGCATAAAGGCTATTATCTGGTTCAAGGTTATTTCCTGCCACCAGTTTCTTTTAATATGGACGAAGCCAATGCACTGCTATTGGTTGAAAGTTTGGTGAACGGATTTGCGGATAATTCCATCCGTGCCCATTACTCCACAGCACTGACAAAAGTAAAGGCGGTATTAAAATCGGGACAAAAGGAAAAGCTCGAAACTTTAAACCAGCATATTAAACTGCAGATTCCGGAAAGGTTAAGTTTTAACTTCGAATACCTATCACTTATTCAACACGCTATTGCCGAAAAACACCTGATCGAACTCGATTATAAAAACAATAAGGAGGAAGTGAGCAAAAGAGAAGTAGAGCCAATTGGATTGATTTTCTATGCTTTTAGCTGGCATTTAATTGCCTGGTGCCATTACCGGAATGAATACCGTGATTTTAACCTCACCCGGATTATCTGCCTTAAAAATCTAGGTATTCCTTTCAAAAAAACGCAGCACATGCCATTAAGTGAATACATGCACCTGCTTCCTGTAAATTATTAAAAAAATATTTTTCACACTGCCATAGGGTTGTCAGTGGGCTGTATTTTCTTTGTGTAACTAAACACCAAAATCATGAGTATACCGATTTACTACTAATGGATTTAAACACCGCAGAAAAAACAAAACAGAAAAATATGGACATTATTAAATTATTATTGAAAGAGTTAGAAGCCGAATTTAATACGACAAAAAAATTCCTGGCTATTGTACCTGTAGATAAATTTGACTGGGCACCACACGAAAAAAGCATGAAAATGAAATCGCTTGCGGTTCATATTGCTGATCTGCCGAGTTGGGTTTCACTGGCATTAACTACTGATGGACTGGATTTTGAAACAGCACCTTATGTAGAAAAACCTGTAGAAAGTGCCGATGACCTGGTTAAAATTCTAGAGGAAAATTATGCACTGGGAAAAGCAGAATTGAAAAAAGCCACTGAAGAAGACCTAAATGGCCGTTGGGTATTGAGCATGGGCAAACAGGTTTTGGCAGATTATTCTAAATACGAAACCATCCGCCATTCACTTAGCCAAACCACTCACCACAGGGCACAGTTAGGCGTTTACTTAAGATTGTTGGATATCCCAATCCCAGGAAGTTATGGTCCAAGTGCAGATGATCAAAACTTTTAGTTGTAAATATGTTTAGAATAGGCTGTCGAAACCTGGTGCGTTTCGATGGCCCGTTTTGAAATGACTTCGCGATTACCAGACTACCTTGATATTCCATTTACCCTTTGCTACTTTTAGCAATGAAAAAAATATTGGCAATTTCTGGAAGCACGAAAGCAATATCCACTAATGCACTTTACATAACTGCCACCTCCAGGCTTTTGGGCAGAGCGTTCGAGGTAATAAACTTTTCATCCATTGCGGTTATCCCACACTTCAACCCCGATTTAGACCAGGAAAATCCACCACAGATTATAGAAGAGCTTCGCTCAACCATCAAAAAGGCAGATGGAATCATCATCTCTACACCAGAATACGCAATGGGCTTACCGGGTTCGTTAAAAAACCTACTCGATTGGACGGTAAGCTCAGCATCATTTTCAGGGAAACCCGTTTTAGCACTTGTTGCTTCAACCCAGGGTGAGAAAGCCTATCAATCCATCATCGATATTTTAACAGTAATTGAAGCGAGGGTATCGCCCCAGCTTATCTCATTTGCAAAAGCGAAGATCAATAATGAGGGAGCGATTACCGATGAGGAAACCTTAATCGCACTCAAAAGCACCATCGATTCATTTGTTGCCAGTATGGAGAATGGATAACACGATTTATTTCCGTAAAATTGCAGTATGAACAATAACTCTGCAACCCGTTTAAATAAATTCATCAGTGAAAGTGGATTATGTTCACGCCGTGAAGCAGACCGTTATATTGAAAAAGGTACCGTTTTCATCAATGGAAAAAGGGCTAAAGTAGGCGATCAGGTTTTTGCAGGCGATAAAGTGATGGTAAATGGCCACAATATCGAACCTAAAGAAGAAAGTAATTTCATCCTTTTGGCTTTTAACAAACCTGTCGGCATTACCAGTACAACAGAAGGCAGCGTACGCGATAATATTGTTGATTACGTGAACCATAGCGAAAGAATATTTCCAATCGGCCGATTGGATAAAGATTCTTCAGGTTTGATCTTCCTGACCAATAACGGCGATATCGTTAACAAAATTTTAAGGGCAGGGAATAAACACGAAAAGGAATATGTGGTAACGGTAAACAAACCGATTACCGAAGATTTTATTTTCGAGATGAGCAATGGTGTTCCTATCTTGGGGGTAAACACGCGCAAATGTAAAGTTCGTCAGATCAGCACATTTGTATTCAATATTATCTTAATTCAGGGCTTAAACAGGCAGATCCGTAGAATGTGCGAGCATTTTGGTTATGAGGTTACCAAGCTCGAGCGTACCCGCATTATGAATATCAATCTAAAAGGTATTCCTACAGGAGAATTTAGAGAACTTACCGAAGACGAGATGAAAAGCATCACCAAAAGTGTTGAAAATTCATCATCCGAGGCCAAAATAAAACCTAAAAGCGCTAAGAAAAAAGCAAATGCATGGGAGGAAATCCCTGAACTTAGAGAAGAATGGCCAAAAAAGGCATTTAAACCAAAGCCGTCTGGCCCAAAGTCAACAGGAAAAAAGAGCGCAGGTCATTCCGGGGCAAAACCAACAGGTAAAAGCAATACGGGAAGCAGAAATTCCAGACCTGCCAAGGGTAAGGCTATCAGCAAGTCAAACCCAAGAGGCAGAGGAAGATAAAGCTAATTAATTGTAAAATTTGGCATCTTGCAGGCACCCTCAGCCTTCTATCTTTCTGCCTTACACCTTTTTTAAGTACCTTTGCAACAAATGGTAACAGCAAAAAAAACCGATATCCGTGCATTGGATCTACCTCAGTTGCAACAACATCTTGTAGCGATGCAACAACCTGCATTTAGGGCTAAGCAGATTTACCAATGGCTTTGGGAGAAATCGGCTACAAGTTTCGAGCAGATGAGCAATCTTTCTAAAGATCTTCGTAAGGCATTGGACGAAACTTTTGCCATTAATGCTGTTCAGGTTAACAATTCTCAGTTCAGTAACGACCATACCATTAAAAACACTTTCAGGTTAGCAGACGGTAATATTGTAGAGGGGGTTTTAATTCCTTTAGAAGACCGTATGACTGCTTGCGTAAGCTCTCAGGTAGGCTGCAGTTTAACCTGTAAGTTCTGTGCAACTGGCTACATGGACCGTAAGCGTAATTTAAACGCCGATGAGATTTATGACCAGGTGGTATTGATCGATAAGCAGGCTAAACAGAATTACAACAATCCCCTTACCAATATCGTGTATATGGGAATGGGAGAGCCGCTGTTAAATTATGCCAATGTATTGAAGTCAATTGAGCGTATCACTGCACCGGATGGCTTAAACATGAGTTATAAGCGTATTACCGTTTCTACTGCAGGTATTGCTAAAATGATCAAAAAATTGGGTGATGACGGTGCGAAATTTAATCTGGCACTTTCACTTCACGCTGCTGATGATAAAAAGCGTAATGAGATCATGCCGATCAATGAGGCCAACTCGTTAAAAGCATTAGCCGATGCGCTAAAATACTACTTCGCTAAAACTAAAAATCCGGTAACTTACGAATACATTGTTTTTAATCATTTTAACGATGAAATTTCGGATGCTATGGATTTAGCTAAATTCTGCAAACATATTCCTTGCAAGGTAAACCTGATCGAATATAACCCTATTTCTTTCGCCGATTTCACCAATGCGGAAGGCGATAAGATCGATGCTTTTTCCAATTATTTAAAAAGCCAGGGGATCAATACCAACATCCGCCGTAGCCGTGGTAAAGATATTGATGCTGCTTGCGGGCAGTTAGCGGTGAAAGAGGAAGCTAATGCTTAATCTCCTCATTTAAAATTCAATATTATTTGTTAAGCATAATCTAAAGATTAATTTTTTGATTATCAGGAGCGCAACAACAGTAAAAGGTAGGTTGGGTTCCGTCCTGCTGTCCGCTGCAATCCTTTTTGGAAACCCCTTGGGATAGACAATCTACCGCTGCCCAAAAGGGATTTCTGCTGCCATCAGGGCTATCTACCTGGGATGGAAGGTGTAAAACTCAGCGGAGATCAGTGTAATCTGCGGGAACAGAACCTTACCTCTTTTTAAACTCCTAAATGGCAGAAATAACCGCTTTTACAATTCCTTTCACCATTAAGGGATTAAGGGCATTAAGGAACATCCGGCCCCTTAACTTTTCTTCACTTCTTAATGGTGAAAAAATTAGCGGAGCATAATAGAATGGCTATAAACCCCTTTAATGGCAGAAATAACCGCTGTTACAATTCTCCTCACCATTAAGGGATTAAGGCATTAAGGAACATCCGGCCCCTTAACTTTTATTCACTTCTTAATGGTGCAAAAACTAGCGGAGCATAATAGAATGGCTATAAACCCCTTTAATGGCAGAAATAACCGCTGTTACAATTCCTTTCACCATTAAAGGCTTAAGGACATAAGGAACATCCGGCATCAGGCCCTTTAACTTTTCTTCACTTCTTGATGGTGAAAAAATTAGCGGAGCATAATAGAATGGCTATAAACCCCTTTAATGGCAGAAATAACCGCTGTTACAATTCTCCTCACCATTAAGGGATTAAGGGCATTAAGGAACATCCGGCCTCTTAACTTTTCTTCACTTCTTAATGGTGCAAAAA
>NZ_JAUG01000120.1 GCF_000708285.2 Pedobacter borealis DSM 19626 | reverse complement strand
ACACAAAACCACTGCGTTTTAGGTTTGGCAATGCTATTTGTTCTCTCCTACAACTGTTTTTTTATTTCTCCGGCTCTTGGGATTGACGGCGTTCTTCGGTTAAGACAAGGTGTTATTTGAGGAAGCTAGCAAAACGCCTAAAAATTCACCTCAAAAAGATATGTCCACACAATAGCCTCTACCAGGATATATAAGTACTGGCAGCCTGTGAAACAAAATAAGCCTCCCTAAAAAAGAGAGGCTTACGAATGTAATCTAAATCGTCCCGTTGATTTAATTTTTACTTACCCAAATTTAAATACAAATATGATGCTTAGTATATGCAATTTAAGGTTGTACATCAATATGTAAAAAGTGTATAATGTTATGTAAACATAGCGTTTAAAATGAGTATTCTTCGCACAGATCGACCTAACCTGTTATGATCAACCGTGAAACTTTTTTTTATTTAACTACACCAGCTCCCTTACCAACTTACTGCGTATGCGGCTAAGTGTTTCGAAGCGCATACCCAAATAACTGGCTATACACCTTAATGGCACTCTAGACATATCAAAAGAGTTTAGTTCCAAGAATTTTTCATAACGCCTTTCTGCCGAAGGGATTCGAGCTATTATGGCCCGCTCTGAGGCGGCATGATACTGGAGCGCTAAAATCTTTCTGCCAATAACATTCGTTTCCTGATAACTGGCGTAAAGCTTATCAATCAATAAGTGTGGAATGGCAACCAGTTCTGAATTTTCCAATGCCTGCAAATATTCAATTGAGGGCTGAACGTTTTCATCGGGATGCTGAATCGCTCCTATAAATTCGTTCCCTAAACTGATCCAAGTGGTAATCTCTTTATTACCATCTTTAATAAAACCTCTTACCAAGCCTGATACTACGAAAAAAACATAATCATTATTATCAATGGGCGATAAAATGTATTTATTTTTCTTGATTAGAAGAGTATCTACATTTTTTTCTATTTCCTGGATAAATCCAGAGGTTATAGGGCATAAACTGCTGAAATAATTTAATACAGCGTTTACTAAAAATACCTTTCGGGATTCGAGCATACACAAATAGGGATAGACTTAAGACCCTTAATTATAGCGTTTTTTAACGGAATATAAAAATAAAGTAGATTATTAAGACAATTATGATATTTAAACACCTTTATAACGAGGATTTGTTAATATTTTGAAGCACAAACTGATTTATCCGGGTAAAAATGCTGAGTTTAGTCTTATTAAACAACCCGATAAGCATGCATAACAGAGACTGACAATCTTTAGAGACTGACAATCTTTAAAAAAGCGTCTTTTCAATTAAAATAACTGATATTTTTACTGGCAATGAAAAGAACTTGAAATTCCGATCAGTAAGAATAATTGACGACAAAGAGACTGCCATATTTTTAGCCAGGAAAATCGCTTTTAACTTTTCTCTGATAATTCTTCCTCTTTCTACGCCTACCTAAGCATTATGTTTGCCATGGAAACACGGAAAAATTTACTTCTTCTCTGTGATTTCTGTGTTTCCGTGGCTAATCAATTTTTGCACATGTTTTAAAAGCGATTTCCCTGATTTTTTAGCAAATAATACTTGCAAGAGAAAAGAGTTATTGTATCTTTGCACCCTCTCTGGAAGCTTCCACTCCAGGGTTTAAGAAAGCCTTCCAGCGATGGGAGGCTTTTCTTATTAAATTGGCTAATTATCAAGCAGCATATCCATCGTAATCTCTTTTTGTACCAAACCCGGGTAACGTTCACTATTTGCGACTCCATAAGTTGTAATCATAGTCAAGAACAATGCTTTTCTTGTGCTTGCTTGATATTGAAACACCTTTAGTTTGTTGACTAATTCCTTTTCATAAGATTTAGTAATTTCAAAAGGCACAGCAGAGAATTTAACTTCACATATATTGATACAAGAATCATTTCGATCAATTAGCAGATCAATCTGCACGCCTTGCTCTTCTTTATTTTTAGGCAAATAACGCCAAACAGATATTTCGGTATAAACATTATCTATCCCTATTGCTTTCTTAATCTGTGAAATATGTTTCATGCAAATACTTTCAAAGGCATATCCACCCCAGCTTTTCCATGATGTACCTGAATAAAATTTCAGCCAGGTTCCAGCCCCGGTTGCTTTATTACCATCAATAAATTTGAGGTAAAATATCGAGTACTCATCAGTTAATTTGTACAAAGAATCTTTACTGCTTTTTCCAAAGGGAAGATAGGGCGTAATAAAACCAGATTCCGCCAGTTCTGCAAGTAATTGCGTAGCATACCCGCCACTGCTTAGCTTACAGGCATTAATAATTTCGGTACGAGTTAATCCTTTGCCTTTTTTTGCCAATGCCTGAACAATATCAATATGATTTTCTGCTTTATCGAACAATGAATAATAAAGATTCTTAAATTCTTCCAAAAGTAAACCGTCTTTGGTAAAAAACAGCCTGTCTATAATCTGGGCAACACTCTCACCAGGTTCAATTTCTTTAAGGTATTGTGGTATCCCACCCATAGCCATATATACCTGCAGGAGCTGGTACTTATCCAGTTTTATTTTTCTGTATTTAAGATATGCTGCGGTTTCACCTACGGTAAAAGGGAGGAGCCTTATTCTTCTGGTTACACGGTTATGCAATCCACCACGATTATTGATCACTTTATTAATCATCCAGGAAGCTGCCGAACCGCAGATCACAACAATGAGTTTTTTTTCCCTCGAAGCCCAACTATTCCAAAAATTTTCAAATGCAGGCATAAATCCTGAGCGGGGCGTATTAATCCAAGGAAATTCGTCAATAAAAATGACTGTTCTTTCTTTTTTTATTAAGGGCCTAAGGTATTGGATCAGCATCTCAAAGGCAGCTATCCAACTTTCTGGTTTGGCCAAAGCAAGGCCTCCTGTTACTTTGGCAAGTGCCAAGCTAAAGTTTTCCAACTGCTGATTCAACGTGGCATGATGTATCCCAGAAAATTCAAATGCAATTTCTTTCTTAAATCCGTTTCTGATTAAATATGTCTTCCCTACCCGTCTTCGTCCATATACAGCAATCAGCTCACTTTCACCAGATTTCTCAATCTTATTTAGCAGCAATTTTTCTTCAGTTCTTCCTACAACCTGTTCCATAACCATTTAACTTACAGCAACAAATGTAACCAAAAATTCAGTTTTGGCGTAATATAAAAACCTATATTACGCCAAAACTATGTTTTTATATGCAGTTTTGGCGTGATATAAAAACCTATATCGCGCCAAAACTATGTTTTTATATGCGGTTTTGGCGCAATATAGCAATCAATAATATTTTACTTGCTCTTAAAAATCGTTACCGCCAAGGGTGGTAAATCGACGATTATCGAATATTCCTGTCCATTATAATTTTCCGGGTCAGGAACAATATCCCCTCTGTTATTAATACCGCCGCCATAGTAAACAATATCATCAGTATTAAAAATTTCTGTCCATTTGGCTTTAAAAGGAATACCAATTTTATAATTTTCACGCACCACTGGCGTTAAGTTTATTGCAACAACCAAAGTATCTTTTGCTTTTGGACCTTTGCGCATAAATGTGAAGACAGATTCGTTTGCATTATCGGCATCGAGCCATTGAAAGCCTTCATAACTAAAACTGAAATGATACAATGCCGGTTCTTTGCGGTACAGAAAGTTTAAAGCCTTAACGGTTTCCTGCATGCCCTTGTGCGGCGCATATTGAAGCAAATGCCAATCTAGCGATTGCGTAAAATTCCATTCGTTGGTTTCGCCAAACTCATTCCCCATAAACAGCAGTTTTGCTCCCGGATGGGTGAACATATAACCATAAAGTGCCCTTAAATTTGCAAATTTCTGCCAGTCATCTCCAGGCATTTTATACAACATTGGCGACTTACCGTGTACGACTTCATCATGAGAGAAAGGCAACATAAAATTTTCGGTAAAGGCATAAGTCATGCTAAAGCTCAACTGATGGTGGTGGTGTTTCCGGCCGAGGGTTTCTACTTTGAAATACTTTAAGGTATCGTTCATCCAGCCCATCATCCATTTCATGCCGAAACCTAATCCGCCAGCATGTACCGGATGGGTTACGCCAGGATAAGTACTACTTTCTTCGGCAATGGTCTGTACGCCCTCAAAATTTCCATAAACGGCAACATTCAGGTCCTGCAAAAACTGTATGGCCCCAAAGTTTTCACTTCCACCATATTCGTTTGTTGCGGCGTCTCCATCTTCTCTGGAGAAATTGAAATATAACATCGATGCTACGGCATCTACCCTTAGGCCATCTGCATGATATTGGTCAATCCAAAACAAGGCATTACTAATCAAAAAAGAGCGTACTTCGTTTCGGTCATAATTGAAAATATATGATTTCCAGTCTGGATGAAAGCCTTTTCGCATATCGGCGTGTTCGTACAGATGTGTTCCATCAAATTCATATAAACCATGCCTATCGCCTGGAAAATGAGAAGGAACCCAATCCAATATTACTGCAATATCTGCTTTATGGAGCTCGTCAATCAGATACATTAAATCCTGTGGAGAACCATAACGCGAACTTGCACCAAAATAACCTGTAATCTGATAACCCCAGCTCGGAAAATATGGAAACTCCATTACAGGCATCAGTTCTACGTGCGTAAAACCCATTTCCTTTACATAAGGCACTAGCCTCCCAGCAACTTCCCTGCAGGTCAAAACACGTTCTGGATTATCCGGATCGCGCTCCCAAGAACCTAGATGTATCTCATATACCGAGATGGGTTGATCCAAAGCATTTATTTTTGCTCTTTTTTTAAGCCAGGCTTTATCTTTCCAGGTATAATCGGTATCCCAAACAATACAAGCTGTTTGTGGCGGATGTTCCCATCTTCTGGCATAAGGATCGCCTTTTAAATGCTCAGATTCATCAAAACCTTTAACAAAATATTTATAAACTTCGCCCTTTGCAATTCCAGGGATAAAACCTTCCCAGATACCCGATTTATCCCACCTTACGCTCAGCGGATGTGAAGCGTTGTCCCAATCGTTAAAATTACCCACTACACTTACACGGATGGCATTTGGAGCCCAAACCGAAAAATAAGTTCCAGCGGTTCCATCAACAGTAATTAAGTGTGAGCCCATTTTCTCATAAAGCCTAAAATGCTTTCCTACAAGAAAAAGATCGATATCGTAATCGGTAAATAAACTGTGTATCCAAACGGATTTCTGTTTATCAGTTTTTGTTTGGGATGATTTTTTTACAAGAACTTTTTTTGCTGCTGGCATAGGTATTTTGGTTAGATTAGATGAAACCCCAAATACCAAACAGGATTTGGGGCTCAATGTTTACAGACCCAAGATCTGTATTTCTAAGAAGTTCTTATTGCATTTAAAATGCAGGATATTCTGATCATCGGTATAAAAGTCTTTTACCTCTTTATTGTCGATAATGATCTTTTTGACCTGGAATTTTACGCCGATAACATTGCAAACATAAAATTCATAATTAGGCGTATACAATCCTTCATTACGCTGGTTCACTTTAATGGCCTGAGTATCGCCTTTTACAGTGAATTTCTTTTCCAGATAAATATCCTGCTCGTAAGCAAAAGTATCGCCATGATCTTCGTACATGTACGAATTAACCTCATAATCGCTATGATAAATATTCAATACCACTTCGGTAATAGATTTTTCATCAACATATTGCATTACCGGATATTCTGGCAAAACTGTACCTGCCCTTACAAACATTGGCATACTATCTATCTTTGCATCAACCGTATACTCGTTACCGCCATCCAGGATTTCGTTGGTCCAGAAATTATACCAGGTGCCTTTTGGGAGGTAAACTTTTCTAGATATTGCACCCTGTTCTAAAACCGGGCATATCAATAGTTTATCACCATAGCAAAATTCATCCTGACGGAAACTGTTGCTGATATTTTCTTGCTCAAGCATCACTAAAGGCCTCAAAATAGGAAAGCCATAACGATGATGCTCCCAGAAAACCGAATATAGATAAGGCATTAAACGATATCTTAATTCGATAAACTTACGGTTGATATCTTCGAAAAACTGGCCAAAGCTCCAAGGTTCCCGTTCAGCGGTATCACCGGCAGAGTGTGCACGCATAAAAGGAGAAAATGTACCCAGTTGGATCCATCGGGTAAACAACTCTCCATCTGGCTCACCACTAAATCCGCCGATATCTGTTCCACAGAAAGGCACACCAGAAACTGATAAACGCTGGCACTGTATATTTCCGATCTTTAAATGCTCCCAGGTTGCGATATTATCGCCGGTCCAAACACTTGCATAACGCTGCATGCCCGCATAACCAGCCCTTGTAATCGTAAACGGACGTTTATTGCGCATCAGTTTTTTTAACCCCTCGTAGGTAGAACGCACCATCTGCATGCCGTAAACATTGTGTGCCTTACGGTGTGAGCCGCGGTAGCCATCATAATTATGGCGGACATCGTTGGGGAAAGTTCCTGAACCAAATACAGCTGGTTCGTTCATATCGTTCCAGAAACCTGCAACGCCCATATCTACCAGCTCTTTATATAAATTACCCCACCAGCTCCGTACTTTTGGATTGGTAAAATCGGGAAACTGACAGCGCCCTGGCCAAACATGCCCTTCCATATAATAATCGTCGCTGCGGCGACAGAAAAATCTTTTCTCTTTCCCTTCTTTAAATACCCAGTAATCGTCATCCACCTTAATTCCAGGATCGATCATCACCACCGTTTTAAAACCATCATCAGATAGCTCTTTGATCATTCTTCGCGGATCTGGAAAGTATTTTTTGTTCCAGGTAAAACAACGGTAGCCATCCATGTAATCGATATCCAGATAAATGGCATCGCAAGGGATTTTACGTTCCCTGAACTGTTTGGCTATTTCTTTAACTTTTGTTTCAGGGTAATAACTCCAGCGGCACTGCTGATAACCCAAAGTCCATTTTGGTGGCATCGGGTGTGTTCCGGTTAAAGTTGCATAACGTTTAACAACATCCATAATATGCGGGCCATGGATATAATAGTATTGCAGTTCTCCGCCATCGGCCCAGAAACTGGTTTTATTTACATCCTCCGATCCGAAATCGAAATACGATTTAAAGGTATTATCGAAAAAGATACCATAGGCGGCCTGATTGTGCAAACCGATATAAAAAGGTATAGTACGATAAAGTGGGTCCTGGTTCCAACCGAAGGAGTAAGCATCGGTATTCCAGTTTTCGAAACGGCGCCCCCGCAGGTTAAAATTACCAGATTTATCACCCAAACCAAAGAAATTTTCTTCAGGGTGGCATTTTTTTGTTGCGTAGATATAATAACCACCAAAATCTACATTTTCTTCCCAGTGCATAGAATTGGCTTCATCAACCATTACTACATTGGTAATATTATCAGAAAAAGAAATATGGAAGTTTGCTTTTTCTATTTTACAGGTTACCGCATGGGTAGAGATCGTGAAATGATCGTCGTGTTCCTGCATTTTAAAAACAGACACTTTTTGATCTACTTCGGGTACGGCATAAGAAAAATCCTCTAAGAAAACGCCATGAGGAGCCAGGCGAACGCGGATAATATCGTCGCTTACCACCCGAACTTCTACTCTTGCATCGCCGTCAGAAAAATAAAAACGGTTACCCTCCTTTTTTACTTTTTTAACAGCACCGAGGTATTGTTTAACAATTGGCTTTACCGATATATCAACTGGATTATTTAAATGCTGTATTTCTTGCTCCTTTTCGACCAGATCACTTGTCTCTTTAGGTTTGTCGTTTTGCGCTTCCATCCTTATTTTTTCAAAATTTTAAATTCATGGTTCTTAAACCGGGATGTGCTTAAGAAAGTACTATAATACAAATATTTTACAAAAGGGATGTAGCTTTTTATGAAAAGATTGTTTTCAATAGTGTGATTTTTACACTAAGCTATATTATTTCACAATTTTGCATGAAGATTTAGTATCATTCTTGATTTAAGAAAAAGCTATACTATAAATTATTTATAAACATAAATTCATAAACATTTTTGTTTATTTTTGGATATGGAAAAATTGATCGATAAGTTTAAAGGCATCCACCCCGGCCTTATACTGGAACGTGAGCTTAAAAAAAGGAGGCTTAAAAAGGGCCCATTGGCGCTTTCTTTAAACGAATATCCTCAAACCTTAAATGATATTACAAAAGGTAAGAGAGGAGTCACAGCTTCACTTTCCATTAAGCTAGATCAAATTTTAGGTTTAGAAGAGGGCACCATGCTGATACTCCAGGCTTACTATGAGATACAGAAAGAAAAAAATAAACGGAATGCAGCCGATAAACCTGATTTATCAATTCTCAGAAAGATTCTTTTTTGGGATACCGATTTTGATAAAATAAACTGGAAAAGCCAATATAAATCTGTTATCCAAAGGGTATTGGAGCGGGGAAATAGTGATGAAAAAAATGAACTAATTAGATATTACGGACAAGATTTAGTGAATAAAGTAGCCATTAATAGTATTGGCCGAACTGTTCGAGATATTTAAAAATCAAATTATGTATTGGAATACCGTTAACGAACTTTTAAAAAGCTGCTTGCTTGAACTTATGCAAGCAAAGGAGCTATCTAAGTTTCGACTGGTTGGTGGAACAGCGCTTAGTCTTTATCTCGGTCACCGTTTATCGGTCGACATTGATCTTTTTACAGATGCAAAATATGGATCAATAGACTTTGATCGAATTGAGAAGTTACTCAGGAATAAGTTTGCCTTCGTTCAAGGTGATTTTGGTCAATTTGCGGGTTTAGGGAAATCCTATCTTATTGGTACAAATAAAGAGAATATAGTTAAACTAGATCTCTTTTACAGCATGGATCCATTTTTTGAAAATTTTGTAGTTCATGATGGTGTGCGTATGGCAACCGTACCTGAAATCATTGCAATGAAGATAGATATTGTGCAAAGAGGTGGTAGAAAGAAAGATTTTTGGGACTTACATGAATTGCTAGATAATTATAGTGTAAGTGATATGATTGAACTTCATAAAAAACGTTTCGAATGGACTCACGATGAAGAAATGATCAGAAAAAACTTCACTAACTTTCTTACTGCAGACAATGACTTTGATCCAATATGTTTAAAAGAAAAAATATGGGAGTTCGTTAAAGAAGACTTAACAGAGGCGATTGATAGCAGCAACAATAAGCCTGCCGTTTAAACAGCACAAAAAGCCCCCTATACATGATACAGAGGGCCGCTCAAAACTCAATATTTTGTTATGGGTTAAAAGTCAATCCAATATAGTAGATTGCTCCTGCCTCAGGATTACCATAGGAAGTGAAATAGTATTTGTTCAGTATATTTGAGCCACCTAGTTTAACAACCGAGTTTACTGACGGAATCCTTAAACTAACCTGAGCATCTAAAGAACTGTATGCAGGTACCTGACCTGAGGCAAAAGAAGAATTCCAGTAGAATTGATCTTGCCAACGGTAGGCTAAATTAAAACCAAAGTTTTTAATAATTTCTTTATTGCCAAAACCCAGGTTGTAACGAATTTTTGGGGTATTGAAATCGTTAATGTAATTAACTGGTAAATCGCCTATTTCGTTATAAGAAACGTTACCACTGATGTTATATTTACCCACTAAATAATCTAAACCTAAAGCTGCACCATAAGAAGTTACTTTACCTTCGGCATTAACCGGAACACCGAATTTCACAAAACTTCCACCTACATTCTGATAAACATCTACTGCGGTGATAAAGTCTTTATAGATGTTGTAATAACCATAAGCATCAACCAATAAATTTGGAAGAAGCAATCCTTTATAACCTAACTCATAAGATTGAACACTCTCTGGACGGACACCTTTTGAATCAAAAGTATATTGTTGCAACAACGCCGGATTAGGCGTACCCGTTGCAACAGCCGAGGCTAGGAATGCGCGGTAACTTACGTCAGTATAAGGCTTATTGGTATCAAGATGGTAGTTGTCGAACATAATTTCTGGCAAACCACCGATCAATCTTTGAGAACCTCCACCTACTGAAAGGTTGATGTATTGATTTTGTGTGGTTGGGTTACGGTAACCTGTTTGGTAAGAAACCCTGATGTTGTTATTTTTGGCAACAGTGAACACACCGGTTACCCTTGGTGTAAACCGGCCTGCAAAATTCTGGCTTTTATCATAACGGCCTGCAAAAGTAAATTTAACCTTATCGTTAAAAAGTTTTTTACCGATCTGTGCAAACGCACCATATTCTTTAATATCGATGGAACTTGTCAAGTCGTTAAAAATTGTTCCAGCTGAATTTAAATCATATAAACGATAAGATGCACCCACCTGAAACTCTACCACTTTATCGAAAAGGTTGGTAAAGTTGTACATTCCCTCATAATGGTAAAGGTTAGATTTATCATCGAATTTTGAACCATAAATGCCTTTACTGGGATCTGAGGCACTGATGGTGGTATTCATAATCTGATCCTTAGCCTGTATAAACTGCGGAGAACCAGGTGCGAAACGTCCCTGATCGGCAACACTTCTGGCAAAAGCCTGTGCTTGTACATCAGTTTGACCTGCCGCTCTTGCACCTACATAATTACCAATATATTGTGGAAACCAGCTTGTTGATGGTTTTGATAATTCATTAATATAACTGCCCAAAATAGAAGAAATATAAGAATCACCCGAACGTTCCTGCGTAGTATAGGCTTTAAGGAAGAAATCTTCACCTTTTAATTCTAATTTATATTGTCCGATATTAAAATTGCGGAGCGAATAACGGTCAGAACCAGTATAAACCGAAGTTCCTGTTCCCCAATTGGCCTGTCCAACTATTTGTACTGTATTGCTGATGTTGTAATATAATGCACCAGATGCTTTTAACGATTTGGTACTATAATCTACCAGATTCTCTTCATTATAACCAGTTCTTGAAATATTTTGATCAGGGATTAAACCTGCTTTCAAACCAACATAAAAAGGAAAATAATTTTGTACCGGACCACGCAATGCAGATGGTAATCCCGCCAAAAACCCCGCTTGCTGGGCTGCATTTGGAATGGCGGCACCAAAAGTCCCGTCCATTAATGTTTTAATGTTTGGTATTAAACCACCAGACCCTGTATTAATTCCGGCAATGGTTGCATTTTGAACACTTAGCGCCACATTACGCATATTTTGGCTTACCTCATCACCGTAAACGTTGATTCCGTCGTAATTTGGATCACTGTTTCTATCGCCAGATTTTGCAGTTCTTGCTACCCTATCGAAGTTTGAATAATTATTTCCGTACCAGTCTTTGGCCTGCAAGAACGAAAATGCCGCTTTTACGCCAAACTTATTGTTCCATGATTTTGCCATGCGCACATCCAATTGATTGAAAGGCTGCACACTGTTGTTATCATCGTTAACATGGTTTACCCCTGTTTTATACTGAAAACTTGCGCCAGGATATTTAAAAGGATCTTTAGAAGTCATTAACAAAGTACCGTTGATACCACCCGCACCGTAAAGAGCAGATGAAGCACCTGGTAAAAGCTCTACATTATCTACATCCAGTTCGGTTATACCCACAATATTACCTACCGAGAAATTCAGTCCAGGGGCCTGGTTATCCATTCCATCGATATATTGATTAAAACGGGTATTACCATTTGAGTTAAATCCACGTGTATTAATCGACTTGAAAGTTAAACTCTGCATGCTGCTTTCTACGCCCTTCATATTGTTCAGGGCATCGTAAAATGACGGTGCGGCAATTTCCCTGATAGAAGCAGCACTCATCCGCTCGATAGAAACCGGTGATTCTAAAATACGCTCAGGAGTACGCGATGCTGAAACAACCACATCCCCTCCCAAAACCACTGCCGTTTCCAGTTCCAGGTTAATTCCCGTAGCATTCCCGGTAACCTGCTGTTCTACTGTACCATAGCCCACGTAAGACGCCACAAGCGTAAAGGGAACTTTAGCTGTTGTTGTAAATGTAAAACTACCGTTGCTTGTGGAGGCTGTACCGCCAGAGTGGCCTTTGATGGTTAAACTCACGCCAGCTAGGCCTTCTTTCGATTGCTTGTCTTTTACGGTACCGCTCACCGTAATACTCTGTGCCTGTGCCGCCATATTACCTGCGTACACAAATAATAACACATAGAAGATCTGTGTAAAAATTCTGCTCATAAACGATTGTTAATTTGGTTGTTTGTATTATTAACCTGAGTTCGATAATTATTTGCTGAAAATTATATCTTATTTACGCCTAATCCCGCTTTATCGTCCTGCTGAATTTATTTCAGCATCTTTTTAGCGTGAAAGACCCTGAAATAAATTCAGGGTGACGACCGTCTTAACAGAAAACTTGATTAAAACGCCACA
>NZ_JAUG01000119.1 GCF_000708285.2 Pedobacter borealis DSM 19626 | reverse complement strand
AAACAAAAAATGCCGGCTGAAAATTTTTCTTTTGAAGACAGTTGTGCGGCCAGAACAGTGCAGCCCGAAAAATTTGTTAGGCCAGATTTAAGTAGAACGGGGATACAATGCTATGGCCCAGCTGGATGGAAATTCGAAAGTCGTTAAAATGTTGATTAATAATGATTTGCAAGATAACGTCAATGGTAGCGGAGTCGATTGCTTTTAATGTATCGAAAAACGGGTCTTCGACTACGCTCAGACTGACATACTAATAATTTATATAAAATTAAACAGGCTCTAAATATGGACTAATTAGCGGCTAATATTTAGCCTGTAATGAGTTTTCGATTACTTCCTTATAATAATTAACATAAACAGGCAGGATTTTTTTCAGGTCAAAATCTTGTGCCCTTGCAAAAGCATTTTCTTTGAAACGATTCAGGGTTTCATCATCCTTTAATATTTCAATGGCATGGGCTGCCATTGCATCTACATCTCCAACATTGCTCATGTAGCCACAAAATCCGTCAACGTTCAGCTCAGGCAAACCACCCGCATTTGTAGTAATTGCCGGCACTTTACAAGCCATTGCCTCTAACGCAGCTAAACCGAAGCTCTCAGATTCTGATGGCATTAAGAAAAGATCTGAAACCGATAAGATTTCTTCAACCGCATCTTGCTTACCTAAGAACCTTACATTTTCGCAAATATTCAACGATCTGCAAAGCTGCTCATCGTAAGCACGCTCAGGCCCATCGCCTACCATTAATAGTTTCGACGGAATAACCGCCTGTACTTTTTCGAAAATCCTAATCACATCAGCCGTACGTTTTACTTTCCTGAAATTACTGGTGTGGATTAAAATCCTTTCGTTATTTGGCGCGATCGCTTTTTTGAAGTGACCTTTTGCCTGCAAACTGAAGCGCGAAAAATCTATAAAATTTGGGATTACCTTAATTTCTTTTGTAATCTCGAAATGATTATAAGTATCTTCTTTTAAATCTTCCGATACTGTAGTTACACCATCACTTTGATTAATAGAAAAGGTAACCACGGGTTTATAAGTTGGATCTTTACCCACCAAAGTAATATCGGTACCATGCAAAGTAGTTACCACCGGAATATGAATACCATAACTTGCCAAAATCTGTTTCGCCATAAAAGCAGCAGAAGCATGTGGAATGGCATAATGAACGTGTAATACATCCAATTGTTCAAAACGGACAACATCTACCAGCTTGCTGGCCAGTGCCGATTCGTAAGGAGCATAATCAAAAAGTGGATAATCTCTTACCGAAACCTCGTGATAAAACAGGTTGGCAGAAAAGAAATCGAGCCTGGCAGGCTTATTATAAGTAATAAAGTGAACCTGATGTCCCTCGTTAGCAAGTGCTTTACCAAGTTCTGTTGCAACTACTCCACTACCGCCAAAAGTGGGGTAGCAAACAATTCCTATCTTCATTGTACATGTATTGTTGTTATCGCAAATGTACCCGATTTTAATCTATAATGCGTGTCGGCTTATTGCAATAAAAAAGACGAGATATTGAGTAGAGATTTTATAAGAGATTGGAGGAAAATTATTGCACTCAAATTATTATTTGAGATTTCGCATTTCTTCTTTTATTACAAGGAAAAGTTCGTTAGGCCTTTGGGTACCAATAAAATATTCTAAGCCATCGCGATCGGTTAAAACAACCGCATCTTTACCCGATGAATAAAAACGGATCGTACCTTTTGTGTGCAAGTTGTAAACGGGATTATTGAAAAAATAACGGCTATAAGTCGCCTTACGTACATCAACAATACTATTCAGGTCTATCTTAACACGTTTGGTTGTCCAAAGACCATCTAAAATCATGCTGCCATTTTCTACCACAATTTTGTACTGGATAAGGAAAAGCAAAAGCATAGAAACACCGATGATCCCAAAGCCCACAACAAGGAACAAGTCTTGCGTATTGTCGCGGTCGCGCTCATAAACATAGGCCGCAAAACAAAACGCAGCCATAATAAGCCTAATGAAAATACGGACATAATCACGGCCGATGTACTGTTTTTCGATATAGGCGTATTTGCTTTCCACTTATTTAATTTTGAGTTCGAATATAGCAACTTTTTTTGTTGCTGTAGTTAATTTATATCGGTTATCCTGCCGCATACCTGCGATCCAAACAATTTCACCATTGCCGTTAACCAAAATCGGCGTAACGCTTTTCAAATGTAGGGGAACTTTCTCGTCAATAAAATAATCGCTCACTTTTTTGGGATTACGCATACCCAATGGAATAAATTTATCTCCATTTTGCCAATTCCTCAACACCAATGGGAAAATTAATTTATCAGCATTTACAAACGCTTTATTCGAATTAATTTCAAATTTCACTTCATCTGTAAACCTCAACGAAATTTCATCATTAGCAAAAGCAACGCTTTCTGTTGTTGGGTGGATAAACTGATTAGCGGTAACCGATGTGTTTTTTTCAACAATAACCAGATCAGTTCTATTGATAATGGCCTGATGTGTGGCGCTAAAAAAATGGGTGCCACTTAACGCCCTTAAACTGTCTAAAATTTCCTGCACTACATTTTCGCCGAAATTAAAAGGCTTAAGCAACTCGTAGAGCAGCAATTTTTGCGGATTCAATTTCGAAACCTCTTCCAAGGAGATATAAATGCCATCATTCCTTTTATTTAGGATTTTATTTGCAAGTTTCTCAACCTGGATATTTAAAAAACTCTCCAATTCAGCAAAGCGTGAAATATTTTCGGCAAAAGTTTTTTCGAGGTTAGGGTTAATCTCCTGCAGATGTGGCACTACCTGTAACCTGATTTTATTCCGTGTATAATTTGTACTTGCGTTCGAGCTATCTTCTACAAAATCGATGTTATTTGTCCTTACAATTTCATCAATCTGCAGTCGGTTCAAAAAGAGCAAGGGCCTGATCAGTAAATCACGTTTAGGTAAAATGCCATGCAATCCGCTTATGCCTGTGCCACGGGTAAGGTTAATGAGCACGGTTTCTACCGCATCGTTTTGGTGTTGGGCCAGGGCTATATAATCGTAACCTTCTTTGCGCCTAATTTCTTCAAACCAGTTATAGCGCAGATCGCGTGCTGCCATCTGGGTAGAAATTTTATTTTCGGCTGCATATTTTTTGGTATCAAAATGCGTTATATAAAAAGGTAATCCTAAACTTTTGGCCAGTAGCGCAACAAAACTTTCATCACGTTGTGCCTCATCAGCCCGTAAATTAAAATTACAATGTGCCACACCAATATCAACGCCTATTGCTTTAAACAAATGCAACATTAATACCGAATCTTTCCCCCCGCTTACGGCCAAAAGGATCTTGTTAGCCCGAACAAACAGCTGGTGCTGTTCAATAAAATCCTGAAATTGTTTTACGGGTAACATCCACCAAAAATATTTAATTTTAACTGGTATTCCGAACGTTCGGAACAAAAAACTAACTTTGTAGTGTGCAAAAACTATTTGTCTTTTTATTTCTTTTAATCAGTCCAGTATTTTTATTCGGTCAGCGACCCGCTTCGAAGATTAAAATCGTTTCATTTTCCAAGATAACCGGCGATACCAAGAAAAAAATCAGTTACCTGCGAAACCCTGTTTTTCAACAAGATAATGCAACTTTAACCTGCGATAGTGCTGTATTTTATAGCGAGCGAAACTATTTCGAAGCTTTTAAAAATGTACATATCAACCAGCTTACCACTGATATTTATTCAGATCAATTGGAGTATGATGGGAATAAAAAACATGCGCATTTAACCGGAAATGTGGTGATGAAAGACCCAACATCCACCTTAACCACCAATATTTTAGATTACAATACCCTCAGCAAGATAGGCACTTATACCAGTGGAGGAAAAATTGTAAATCAAGAGGTGACAGTAACGAGTAAAAATGGCTATTATTTTAGTCAAAGAAACGTAGCCTACTTTAAATATGATGTGGTAGTAGTTACGCCTCAATCGGTCATAAAATCGGATACGATGAGCTATAATACCCAGGATAAATGGACCTATTTTTATGGTCCTACCAATATCAAGGGAAAAGACGATAATCTTTACACCGAAAATGGCCAGTATAATACGATGACTGAGGATGCTTTTTTTGGAAAGAAAAACCTATACACGCAAGGCACCAGATCTTTAAAAGGTGATAGTTTGTATTATTTCGGAAAAAAAGGAATTGGTAAAGCAGTAAAAAACATTGTTTTTTCTGACACGAAAGATAAGATGAAAATGTTCGGCGATTTGGGCTATTATTATAAACTGGATCAGAGGACATTGGTTACACGAAATGCATATCTGGGCATTGGCACGGAAGATTCTATAATGGTGAAGAATAAAAAAAGGCCAGATAGTTTATGGATGGGTGCCGATACTTTAGAAACGCAGATGGTGCTACAAAAAACCTTAAAGCTGATCCCTAAAATTTCGATTAAAGCCGACAATCAGGTTGGCGAAGATGATGAAGATACCGGAGAAAAGAAACAAAAAGGTGAGCCAAAATATAAACCAGAAGCTGAATCTGCTCAAAAAGAAGACAGAAATAAGCGTAAAAATAGCAGGGCTGATAAAAAGAAAAAGAACAAGGGCGATGCCGAAACAGAGGAACAGCTCAATCTCAAAGATAAAAGCATCGATAGCCTAAAATCGAAAGTAGATTCGCTTGGCAAAGATCTGCCCAAGCTTAACATTGATAGTTTGCAGAAAAATAATCTTTTAAAGAACAAGGCCGATTCCATTATCAAAAACCTGCCTAAACTTAAAACCGATAGTCTGAAAAAGCTGGCTGATAAAGCCAATTCGATAGTAAAAGATGTATCGAAAACAAAAATCGACAGCTTACAAAAAAAAATTGCCGATAAGGCCTCTCCAATTGTAAAGGATATTTCAAAAACGAAAATCGATAGCCTGCAAAAAAAGATTACAAAAGCTGGCGTTAAAGATAGTTTAACAAAAGCGCTAGGAAACTTAAAACCAGGTGCATTAAAGACTGATACGTCCAAATTTAACCCCGCTGATACCGTTCAAACCCGTATCATTAAGGCTTACCACGGCGTTAAGATTTTTAAAACTAATATACAGGCCAAAACCGACAGCCTTTTTTATACCAGTGCCGATTCTACGCTACGTTGCTACAGTAATCCGATTATCTGGTCAGAAGGTTCTCAACAGGTTGGCGATACCATCTTTGTTCAGTTCAAGAATAAAAAGCTAAATAATTTACAGGCATTTAGAAATGCATTTTTAGTAAATACACCAAAAGATTCACTAAGATTTAACCAAATAAAAGGAAGGTTAATGACTGGTTTCTTTACCAACGGAAAATTCAAGAACCTATATGTGGATGGCAATGCCGAAAGTATTTATTATACCCAGGATGACAGTACAAAGGTGTATAAAGAAATGAATCAAACCCTAAGCAGCAGGATAAAATTCATCTTCAAGGACAAGGAAAATGCAATTGAGGAAATTGTTTATATCAAGGGAATAGAAGGAGCTTTGAATCCGGAAAACACGATTGCAAAAGATCATGTTTTAAAAGGATTTTCGTGGAAACCTACTGAACGCCCAAAATCAAAAAAAGATGCCATTGGCTCATCTGGAAAACCTAAACCCAAAGCTAAGGCTAAAACAGTTGCGGGTAAAACTGTAGCTGGTGTTAAAACCACAACCCCAGCAAATAAATCAGCAACAACGGCACCTGTGGTTAAACCGAAAATCACATTGGGAAAAGACAGCTTAAATGTAGATAAGAAATTGCCTCAAACTAAAGCAGCAGACACGGCCAATTTTGGCATTAAACCCATCCTACCGAAAAAAGACTCAGTGCAGGTGAAAAAAGATTCTGTTCAGGTGAAAAAGGTGGTTGGTAAAATGTAGTTTTTGCTATTCATCAAATTAATGGTTAAATTTATTTATGGATTTACAATCAGAAAAACTAAATGTACTTCAACAGATCATTAATTCGAATGATGAAAGTTTAATTAGAGATATTAAATCACTAATTACCACAAGGGATTTTGATTGGTTTGATGGATTAAATAGTAACCAGCAAAACGATATTATGGAAGGCATAAATCAACTTGATCGCGGCGAAAGTTTTAGCCATGAAGAGGCAAAAAAAAGATTTAGCGTGTAATGGATATTATTTGGTCTAAAAAGGCTGGCGAAACTTTCCAAAAAAATATTGATTATCTAAAAGAAAATTGGACAGAAGTAGAAGTAAAAAAATTTATAACAAGGGTTTTTAGTTATCTCGAAACACTATCTGAAGAACCATTAATCTCAAGAAAAACTTATAAAACAAAGAATACACATATAGGCGTGATCATACCACACATATCAGTTGTGTACCGAATTAAACCAAAAACCAACACTTTAGAGATTGTGACCTTTATAGATAATCGACAAAGTGGCAAAAAGAAAAAAAGATTTTTATAATTCCCCATTCAAAAATTCCAACATCTTTTTTAGTGCAAGAGCTCTGTGGCTGATTTTATTCTTCTCTGTCATGTCCATTTCGGCAAAAGTGATATTATAACCATCTGGCTGAAAAATAGGATCATAACCAAAACCCTTCGAACCTGATAATTCTGTCATGATGGTTCCCTCAATTAAACCTTCAAAAATGTGATTTTTACCATCCTGCATTAAAGAAATCACTGTTTTAAACCTTGCTTTTCTGTTGGAGTTGCCCTCAAGCTTAGCTAAAACCAATTGAATATTTTCTAAACTATCCCTGCTTCCCGAATATCGGGCAGAGTAAACTCCTGGTTCGTTATTCAAAGCATCTACCTCTAAACCGCTATCATCTGCAAAACAGTCCAAACCAAAATGTTCAACCACGTAGCTGCTTTTTAAGGTAGCATTTCCTTCAAAGGTATCTGCAGTTTCAGGAATATCAACTAAACAACCAATATCTTCCAGATTCAGCACCTCATATTTACCTTCAAGTGCAGCCCGTATTTCTTCGGTTTTATGTTGATTATTGGTCGCAAATACAAGTTTTTTCATTGTAAAAAAAGGTAAAAGGTTTAAGGTGTAGGGTTTAAGGTTTTTAGAGTCGATTAAAATGCCATATCTCAGCACTTGATACTTAATTCTCAATACTTGATACGCTTGCGAAGCCGCTATTTAATTTTTTGAAGATGCCCCCAAAGTATTTTCTTCGCAGTTAAATCGCTATCCAGATGATGGAGGTTGGGGGCAAATATAATCCTGGTGGTTTCGTGAACAATGATTTCATTCTGCCAGGTAAGGTTCAGCTTCAAGTCGGCAATCTCTACGCCAAAAGACAACATAATGGCAGGTTTAAAAAACCGGTGCAGTTCTGTATAGTCAGTTCCGCTATAATTTGCATAATTTAAAATTGCAAAATCGGGTGTGCCCAAATCTACTGCCTTCACAATTTTCCGTAGCAGTTCCCTGCCCTGCTCGGTGCTTACATCGTTCTGATTATCGTTTACCAAAATCAGAACCGATTTTTTATTTCCTCCTAAAAATTTAAACGTTTTTTCTGGCGCTGGTTCGGCCACAATATGCGGAATTTCAGGACCTTGCGTATAAACTTTAGGTACATTTGTAGGATTAATTCCAGGAATTTGTGTTGTTTCTTGTTTTAAAACAGGTTCTTTTGCTTCCACAACGGAAACATTTTCGACAGCAAAAACTGGCTCTGGATTACGTAAAGGCAGAATTTCTACACTTTCATCCTTTACCAAGAAAACCTCTTCAGTAAAAAATAAACGTAAAGCATTCGCATTGTTGGTAACCTGGTTTTCCATTCGTATTTTTGTTGGATAATAATTTCTGTTAAAATTAGTTAAATATCTTATAATAGCGTCGCTAATTGTTACTTTTATCCCTTAAAATTTATAGAGTGCTCTGTGTGAGGAAAGCTTACTGCTTATTTGTTTTTAGCTTTATTTATAGCATTTCGTTTGCACAAAACGTGGCTGTGGTAAACGGTAAATCAATAAGTACCAAAGAATTTATGTGGGCATACAAAAAAAGCCATAACGGAAACGTTAGTGCGGCTTACGATACTTTACAAGCATATTTAAACTTGTATATAAATTTTAAGCTTAAAGTTTTAGATGCCCGGGAGATGGGATTGGACAAAAATGCCAGTTACCAGGAAGAAATCAAAACTTATGAAGACGCATTAACCACCCATAAAAAAGTTGGGGTCAGCAATAAAGACCGCGATTTTTTATTGAATGAATACCGCGAAGGTGTTTTAATGTTCAATGTTTCGGAACAAAAAATATGGAACAAAGCACAGGAAGACGAGCAGGAGATAAATGAATTTTACACAAAAAATCAACAAAATTACAATAAACCTTTAAGCGAAGTTAGAGGAGAGGTAATTGCCGATTACCAACTAAGTTTAGAAGAAAAATGGCTAAAAAGCCTAAAACAAAAATATCAGATCAAAATTAACGAAAACGAGTTAAAAAAGCTTGCTAAGTTATAGCCAACCTGATTTTTTTGACCATAAGTATTAAATTTGCAAAATATAACAAATAGAATGAAGAAAGTTTTTTTAGTAGCAACCGCTTTAATTTGCCTGTTTTTAAACAGTTTCGCTCAAAAGCATACTGTAGATAAAGTTGCTGCTGTTGTAGGAAATAATATTATCCTGCTATCAGATTTAAACCAACAATACACACAATATCTTTATCAGGGCAACCAGCCCAATGCTGAAATTAAATGTAAAATTTTACAGCAAACCTTAACCCAAAAGCTACTTAAACAACAGGCCGAAATCGATTCGGTAATGGTTGAAGACGGTGCGGTTGATGATGAGGTGAACAAACGTATGCGTTTCAGTATGCAACGTGCAGGCGGCCAGGAGCGTTTAGAGCAATTTTTAAATAAATCTGTTCTGCAGTATAAAGATGAGATCAGGCCATCGGTAAAAGATGAGTTGATTGCACAAAAAATGCAACAAAAAATCACCGAGAACATTAACGTTACACCAATGGAGGTTGAAAAATATTTCAAATCTTTAGGTGATAGCGTTCCTCAATTTAACACAGAAGTTGAAGTTGGTGAGGTGGTTTTAAACCCACAGTTAACCAGAGCAGAAAAACAAAAATTCCGCGATAAAATTGAAGCCCTTCGTTTAAGGGTTAAAAGTGGCGAAGATATGGGGGTGTTAGCTAAAACCTATTCTGAAGATCCAGGTTCTGCCGCTGATGGTGGTGACTATGGTTTTATCGACAGGAATACCATGGTTAAAGAATTTACTGCCTGGGCATTTAAACTGAAAGCTGGAGAAATTTCACCAGTGTTCGAAACAGATTATGGTTTCCACTTTTTACAGGTTTTAGAGCGCAGAGGCGAGCAGGTACACGTTAGACATATTTTAATTATGCCTAAAACTACACCAGAAAGTTTAACCCGCTTAAAATTGCATGCCGATAGCATTTACAACAACATTATCGGTAAAAAATTAAGTTTCGCTGCTGCTGCAAACCTTTATTCAGATAATAAAGAGAGTAAATATAATGGTGGTATGATGCTTAATGCCGAAAATGTTCAGGCAAGAAGTACTTTTATCCCGGTTGATAAATTAGATCCGTCGGTGTTTTTGGTAATTGATAGCATGAAAATCGGTGGTATTTCTAAACCAGATTTATTTACAGCAGCTGATGGAAAACAAGGTTACCGCATTTTATATTTAAAATCTAAAATCCCACCGCACAAAGCAAACTTAGTTCAAGATTTCCCAAAAATCAGAGATGCCGCACAAAGTGATAAAATTAATCGTACTTTAAGCGAATGGTTTGAAAAACGTCGCGAAAGCACTTACATTAAAATCGACGATGAATTTAACACCTGTGATGAATTAAAAATTTGGACTAAAACCACAGCCGCAAAATAATACCAATGCAGTATAAGAACGAAGTAGAAGCTGTTGATGCACTTCATCAATCTTTCAACAACATTAAAGCCGAAATAAGCAAAGTAGTAGTTGGACAAGATGACATCATAAAATCTGTTTTAATCGCCATTTTTAGTAACGGACACTGTCTGTTGGTTGGCGTACCAGGATTAGCTAAAACTTTACTTGTACAAACGGTAGCTTCCGTTTTAGACCTCGATTTTAACCGTATCCAATTTACACCCGATTTAATGCCAAGCGATATTATTGGCGCGGAGATTTTAGGAGAAGACAGGCACTTTAAATTTATAAAAGGGCCTGTTTTTTCTAATATTATCCTCGCTGATGAGATTAACCGTACACCACCCAAAACTCAGGCTGCTTTACTAGAAGCCATGCAGGAGAAATCGGTTACCGCAGCTGGGCAAACCCATATTTTACCAAAACCGTTTTTCGTTCTGGCCACACAAAACCCTATTGAGCAGGAAGGAACTTACCCCCTACCCGAAGCTCAATTAGATCGTTTCATGTTCAATATTCAGTTAAATTATCCTGCTTTTGCAGATGAATTGAACATCGTAAAAAATACCACCAGCAATAAAACCGTTCAACTGCAGAAAATTATCCATGCAGATGATATTCAATATTTCCAGAAACTGATCCGCGATATTCCGATTACCGATAATGTTTTGGAATATGCCGTAAAATTAGCGGCCAAAACCCGTCCTAATAGCGAGTTTGCTACCGATGCAGTTAATAAATACATCAGCTGGGGTGCTGGTCCGCGTGCCTCGCAGTTTTTAGTGTTGGGCGCAAAATGCCATGCCGCTGTAACGGGAAAATACTCACCAGACATTGAAGATGTTAAAGCGGTAGCTGAGCCTATTTTACGTCACCGCATTGTGCGTAATTATCGCGCAGAAGCTGAAGGCTTATCAATCGAGAAAATCATTAAAGATTTATTGTAACTGTTAGTTGGGACTAAGCTAGTCGGGATTTGCAATCCCGTCTGATGAGCCAGAATTTTTAACTTCTATTAGTGGATTACAAATCCACAATACAGCAGGTCGAGATTACAAATCCCGACCAACACAAAATTCATCACAAACGATTATCTTTGTTTTAAGATGGAAGCCAATAACCTTACAGGCGCTATAGCTGCGCTGATGGATGAATATAAAAAGGCAGTTGACGAACTGATTGTGGTAATCGAACCAATTAACCAGCATCAACTGACTAAAACCATTGAGCCAGAAAGTTCAAATCCAGATTGTATTTCCATTCAAACGATCTTAACGCATGTAACTGCTTCGATGTTCAGTTATGCGGTGTATATCGAAAATTCTATTGGATTGAAAACAGTTAGGCCGGAACGATTGCAGTTTGACCATATCACACTTTATATCTCAAGGATCCGGGAAGCGTTTAAATATAACGAGGACTTTTTCATCAGAAATCCCAACATCACCATGGAAGAGTTCGATCAATCGAAAAAGATAAATACAGGGTGGGGACAGCAGTACGATGTAGAACAAATGTTAGAACATGCCATCGTTCATATTTTAAGGCATAGGCGACAGATTAAAAATGCGCTTGTCGATATGAAAAGCTGATCAATCGAAAAAAAATAATTTTCAATTTGCTGAAAATAAATATCTTTGCATCAAAATTTACAGAAATGCTAGGTCAACTACATATCCAACAATTAAGCTTTAGCCCGTCTTGTGGCATAAAGGGCTTGGGTATTGACTTAAATTTCCTTCCCAACCCTTAACGCGGTTTTTAAGTTTCATTACCATAAAACCCAAATTTAAAATCAATTTATTACGCATTTGCTAAGCATTTAACCGCTTATCAAAATTAATTATATCCGTTATGGACATTTATACCACTGTAGAAGAAAAATATCTACAGGCCATTGAAGAATTGCACTGGGGCGAATTACCTAAGGCACTTCAGTATTTTAATGAAATTATTGTTTTCGACCCTGATTATGCAAGAGCTTATTTTCAGTTGGGCGATATTTATCAGAATCATTTTAAAGATTATAAAACTGCAGGTTATTATTACAAACGTTGCATTGAGCTAGATGCCGATTTCCCAGAGGTTTATAAACCCTATCTGGAACTTGTGATTACGCTTAAAATGCACAAATTGGTGAAACAGGTTGCAGAAAAGGCTTTACTTGTACCTGGTGTTTGCGAAGCACACATTTACGAATGTTTGGGCCTACATGCCGAGCAACAGCAAAATTTTGCAGAAGCGGCAAATTATTTCAAAAAAGCAGAACTGTTTAATGCCGTTCAGGATGAACAAAGCACTTTACAGGAGCACCAAAACCGCATTAAAAGCAAAATGAACAGCACAAAAGCAATGATTTACGATTTACAAGGATAAAAGGCGATGCCTTTTATCCTTTTTACCTGGTCGGTTAATCTTATAACCTGAGTTCGATAATTATTTGCTGAAAATTATATCTTATTTACGCCTAATCCCGCTTTATCGTCCTGCTGAATTTATTTCAGCATCTTTTTAGCGTGAAAGACCCTGAAATAAATTCAGGGTGACGACCGTCTTAACAGAAAACTTGATTAAAACGCCACAAAA
>NZ_JAUG01000118.1 GCF_000708285.2 Pedobacter borealis DSM 19626 | reverse complement strand
AATTATATCTTATTTACGCCTAATCCCGCTTTATCGTCCTGCTGAATTTATTTCAGCATCTTTTTAGCGTGAAAGACCCTGAAATAAATTCAGGGTGACGACCGTCTTAACAGAAAACTTGATTAAAACGCCACAAAATGAGATTTAATAATCGAACTCAGGTTAATACAGCCAGAGGTGGTATCCACAATGAAACGGATTTGATCCAGGCGCTGGAAGAAAAGATCATTTGGGGAGCAGGTTTAGATGTAACCAATCCGGAGCCAATGGATAAAGATAATCCTTTGCTATCAATGGAAAGTGTTGCTGTTTTGCCACATATCGGCTCAGCTACCGAAGAAACCAGAGCAGCCATGGCGCAGATTATTGTTAAGAATGTTTTGGCTGGTTTAAAAGGAGAGAAGCTGCCTTTTGAGGTATAAGAGGAGAATGAAAATTTTCTGTTGGGTTAATAGTTAATGGTTTATAGTCTGATGGCCTGATCCCTTAACTACTCAAATCTAAAATGGTTGATAGTCTGTTAGCTATTGGCTATGGACTATCAACCATTGGACTGCCTACACTAATCTATTTTACGGTGTACTTAAACACCGATCTTCCTAAATTTCCGTTAGCATCTATACCCTCGATAATTACTTTATACTGGCCTTTGCCATCTGCATTGTAATATTCGAAAGAGGCATTACCCGTAGCATCGGTTACCACTTTAGGGTTCCAGTAAATGGTAGTTCTTAAATCATTGCGGTTCATGCTTGCAGGAACATCATATTTTGGAGAATAGAACTGTTTTTCTTTGTTGTAACCCTGTGGTGAGAAAGTAAGTTCGTAGTATTTGGGTAGCATATCCATCAGCTGTGCTTTAGATATTTTAGTGCCTTTAGGTGCTTTCTTTTGATTGAATACAATAACCCCATTTACATTGTTTGCCCGGTTTACCAAGCCTAATTCATCTCTTAAAAATACCTCAACTGATTCGATCTGATTGGCATCAAGCGTATTGATCTGGTTTACATCCACGTTCATTCCATTGATAAAGATACCCATCGGGATTTTTTTGCCCTGGTTATAATCTCTGCTCACGTAGAAATTGTTATCTGCAAAAGTAACACCAGCCAACATGCCCTGTAAACAGTTAATCAGTAAACCACAACCTTTTAATTGATCGCCACTCACTTCATGGTCGGCCATTTGGCTAAGTCCGCTTAATGCTGGGTAATCTTTATGGCTTACTTTAGGAACCACGGCCGCTTTAATATTTACGTCTTTTAATGTATGTAAATAAGCATATTGTCTTTTGCTGTTATCCAGGTAACTGGTTAAAGCACTATCTATATTTAAAACCTCTTCAGCAGCACTAAAGTTTCTGGTTAAAGAAGGAACAGGTGCACCATTTAAGCTTAAAGTCATGTTTTTATAATTCATGTTGTACTTAGCCGTAATAGTCACTTTAGATGAATCGTTAAATATCAGGTTTTGGAATTTAAAATTCCCAACAGGATCTGTGGTAGCTTCTAAATTAAAACGTTTGTCGGGAATGGTTAATAACAATGATCCTTTTCTAACTGGGATACCGTTATTCTGTCTTAAAATACCTGAAATTTCGATGCCTTGCTCTGGTAAGAAATCAATTTTAGGTAATTTATTGGCAATAATATCGGTGTATTTGAAACTGCGGTAGCCCTGGGTAAGTAACAATACATCTAAATCTGCGTTTTTCTTCTCATCGGGTGCATTAAAGTAATAATTTGCTTTTTCAATATAACCCTTTACATCGCTGCTTAATAATAGCCCCGTTAATATAGTACTGGTTGCATCCTCGCTTGATGGAACCTTCGACTCATCTACAACAGCAACCGAGAAGCTACCTTCTACAGGGGCGCCGTCTTTTTTAGCCGCTACATTTATTTTAACCTTTTTCTTGATTCCGTAAGTAGTTGCAGCACTGGTTAAAGTTACGGCCATGGTATTTTTATGCTGAACAAAAACCAACCGCTCGCTTAATGGTTTACCAAATTCATTAAATAAGGTAAATTGTGCAATTCCATTTGGGAATTTAGATTTAAGTACGGTCGTATTGTATTCTTTGTTTGATAATGCTGTTTGTGCACCATAGCAGATCACGCCTTTGCTCTGTGCAATTAAATAAAGCTTTTTGCCTTGGTTTTGCTCAAAGAAAGCATCATTTGCTACAATTTTTATGGCCACATTATCGGCGCTGCTATTATCTATATTTATGGCAACACCATTTGCTGCCACTGCAGGCAAATTATAATTTTGAGTAGTGCCATCAGCATAAGTAACTGCCGCTTTGTAGGTTTTTCCAGCTTCAGCCAATAAGTTGAAACTGCCCATTCCTAAATGCTGAGCGGTAAAAGTAGTAACAGTTTTGCCATCGTTATCGGTTACCGTGCCTTTAGCGTTAATGCCCAAACCATCACTTTTAATGGCTTTAAAGGCTACCTTGTTGGTTAAGCCGGCAATTAAACTTCCACCTTCAGGGAAAAATTGAAAATCTTTGCTTACGATAGCGTTTTTAAGTTGAAAGCTACTGCTTGCCACATCTTTATCAGTTGTATTAATGCTGGTAATCAGTTCGCCTTTTTGTAATTGATATTCTGCCTTTTGTGCATTGCTCATGGCTATTGTTAAAAAGCCATTGGCATCAGTTGTGCCCCTTCCTTTGGCAATAACTGTATAACTGGTAACCACTTGCCAGCTTACATTTTTATTGGCATAAGGTTTATTATTGGCATCTTTAAATTGTACGCGCGCATCAATTTTTTCTAACTTATCAGTAGAGGTATTTTTATAAGTGATATGGGTTTTTACTTCCTTGTCAATGGCTTCCCCTACATAAAAAGTCTTGTTAAAATAAGCAGGATCTTCACTATTTAGCATCCACAAAGTATAAGCCCTGATATGGTAGTTGCCTTGTTTATAATTAATCTGATCTAAGGGGAAACTGCCGTAAGCAAAACCACCGGTAATGGGTAGTTTTAAGGTTTGGATAAGCGAATCTTTCTGATTGATCACATCAACATAAATGATCTTACTAATTGCAGATAAGAAATTCTGATTTTCGGTAACATATGCTTTAAACCAAACCGTGTCGGCAACAGCGTAATAGGGCTTATCGAAATGAAGATAAATTTTCTCTGCAGGATAATCACTCAACACCTTATTCGTTTTGGCAATGATGCTGTTTATGCTAATGGTATCGGTTTGTGCCGACGAAGAAAAACTTAGTGCTGATAGAAGTGACAGTATGATAAACGATAATCTAAAAATCTTCATGGATTGGATATTAAATGCTAAGCCCGTAAATATATCCAATTATAAATAGAGCACATAAAATGTGATGATGTTTAACATTTTTTTACATAAATTTCTATGTTAAATCGACTCCAAACGCCAAACTCCCAGCGCCAAACTGACGCTCCTAAAACAAAACAAGCCGCTAAATAGCGGCCCGTTTTAAATATAGTGTTGTTTGCCTGTTATTTAAACTCGATCAAAAATTCTTCTTTAGGTGAACGTACTTTTTTAAGGTTTACCAACCAATCGCCAGCTTCATCCCTGTTTCCTAATGGCAATAGCGTAACACTTTTTAAGCCTTTTTTATTTAAACCTAAAAGTTCATCTAAGGCAGGGCCATTAAAGCCTTCCATTGGCGTAGCATCTACTTTTAACAAAGCTGCTTCTGCAATGGCAATGCCGAAACCGATATAAGCCTGACGGGCAGCATGGTTAAAGTTTTCTTCAGCAGTTCTGGATAGAATCATGCTTTTTAATTGCGTTTTATACGCGTCAGTTCCACTTTCTGGTAAGCCACGTTCAGCGTTCATTCTGCTAAAAACAGCATCAATACCTTCTTCAGTATAGTTCTCGTTGGCTGCGAAAATTAGTAGGTGAGAAGAATCGATAACCTGCGATTGGTTATAAGCAATCGGTGCAATTTTCTCTTTTAACCCCTGGTTGGTTACCGCAATTACTTTAAATGGCTGTAAGCCAGATGATGTTGGTGCCAAGTGTGCTGCAGCAATAATTTTATCAACCTTTTCTTGTTCAACAGGTTGACCGTTCATTTTCTTAACGGCATAACGCCAGTTTAGGGCATCTATTAAGCTCATATTTTTTGAAGTTTTTTTTTAAATTTTATAGAGCAAATATGGAGATAAGGAACAAGCCTATTGTTGATGTATGGTAAGAAAAATTTTTGTTTGGGCTCCGTTGGTTGAAGCCAGCGGGAAAGAGGGGGCTTAGCCGTTGACTTCAGTCAACGGAATAAGATGCGAAATAAAGAAACAGGATTATCCTATCGGTTGGTGTCTCACCGGCCGAAATGGAATAAATTCAGAATGACGAATTATGAAAGAGCTTTATTAAAATTAGAAAATGAAAGGCTTGTGGTTCTTGGAGGTTTTCGGCCCCGCTTTGCGCTTTATACCGATGAAGGATCGGTATGTTCGCTGCAATCGGGTTTAGGAACAAGGGTTTGTGCGCCCTGCAACCCCAAAAATGAAAAACTGTTTTGGCCACTTAGCCCTGGTTAAAGCGTTACCCTGTAGCAACGAGGCACGAGGAAGCGAAGCGTAAAACGGGAAGAAACTTATTGTTTTGTACAGGCCTTGCGCTCCATAAGGAATGATCAGTTATAAGCAATCACCATGATTCTTGTTTATATCCAAGTCAACGCCAAAGAAGAGTCTTAGTTTTGGCCGTTGACTTCAGTCAACGGAATATTAAATCTTAAAAGAAATTAAGGTACAAACCTCAAATCGCTGCGCACCGGAAAGTGATCGGATAACTTGGCCTGGGTAATTTTGTAATTTAATACCTCAAGTTCCTTAGAAGTGGCAATATAATCGATCTGAAAATTAGGGAACTTACCATTATAGGTTTTGCCAAAACCGTTACCCTTTTTAATAAAACTATTGTTTAGTCCGGAGGTAATTTGGGTAACCACATAAGAAGCCGGGGTATCGTTAAAATCGCCAGCAATAAGGTAAGGCGTATTACAGGTTGCCATTTCCTTTTTCATAATATCAACCTGACCGCTACGTTTCAAAAAGGCACTTTTCAGCATTCTTAAAATCCGTTTAGACGGCTGCAGTTCAGTATTCATTTCTTTTACCTTATCTAAGTATTCGTAATCTTGTTTTTCGAAAGAAATAGATTGAAAATGTACATTATAAACCCTCAGCGTTTTTCCTTTAATATTTAAATCGGTGTAGATACTCATGTTACCGGCAAGGCCTTCAACAAAAGGAATTTTACCAGAATCCTTAATTGGGAATTTAGAAAATATGGCTAAGCCCGTGGCTTCGTAATCGTTTTTATTGGTGGGTACGAAGTAGTAGTATTTTGTATTTAGTAATGCCTTCAAGCTATCAACCGTATCAAAAGCGCCTTTGTAACGGGTAAAAAACTCCTGGAAACAGATGATATCAGGATTTTGATCTTTCACCACCTGAAGCATTTTTTCTTTTACCGATTCGGTATTGTCTTCGCCGTATAGTTTAAAGCTGTGTACATTGTAGGTCATCATCCTGATGCTGTTTTCGGCCTTTTCGGCGCCACCTTCGTCGCCTCCAATAGCAAAGGTGGCCTTTAACGTTTTAGCTCCAAGCGCAATAATAAGGATTGTAGCAATTGCGAAAACCCATTTTTTGCTTAAAAGCCACCAAACCAGAAAGATAATGTTAGCGAATAAAACGAATGGATAGGCCAGTCCGAAGAAAGCAATAATGGTATGTGCTCTTGGGTCCAAATTACCCGCTAGAACACCCAAAAGCATCGCAATTGCCAATGCAACAGCAATGGGCAAAAGGAGTTTATCCAAAAAACTATATTTCTTCTTTTTTGTGGCCATTAATCTTTACTTGCCTTAAATAGTTTTTCTTTTTCTACTGCTGTTAATTTATCGTATCCTGAGGTTGATATTTTATCTAAAATGGCATCTATTTCCTGCTGGGAAACGCCGCCTTTAAATTCGGGTTTTTTAACCGGTTTTTCATTCCGAACTACTTTTAGTTTCGGTTTGCGTTCAAACAGCTTGCTCCAATCCCTTCCGCTCTGCAAACTTTTAATGAAGGTGAAGCCTAACAACGCGCCACCAATGTGGGCTAAGCTTCCACCTGCATTTACTGAGCCGATGGCAATAAAATCGAGAATGAAATAGATAATGGCAATCCATTTAATTTTAACTTCACCGAAGAAAAGCAGCATGATGGTATAATTCGGTACCAGCGTTGCAGCAGCGAAAATAATGGCCATTACTGCCGCAGATGCCCCTATAATGGTTACCCCTGCTAATCCACTGGCATAAAGCGGAAATATATTTAGTGCAGCAACAGCAAATAAACCACCAAATAGCCCCCCGGCCAGGTATACAAAGTGGAACTGACGGCTTTTTAGAAAATTCATGAATATGTTGCCGAACCAAAATAAGCCGAGCATGTTAAACAGAATGTGAAGAATCCCATCATGAATAAACATGTAGGTAAATATGGTATAAAATCGCTCAGGCAGTTTTGAAATACTTGCAGGTAAACCTAAATAATCGCTTACAAATAAATCAATAATATCACCTTGGCCACTTAGCTTGCTAATTACCCCAATAACAGCGATAATTAAAAACAGCATCACATTAATCCCAATGTAAAAGAACAATGGATTGCCCGATTGAAAAACCTTGTATTTTAAATCTTTGAAAGTATTATTCATAGAGCGTATAAAATGTATCGTTCTTATCTTTCCATATTTTAACGAGTATAAACCCAATTAAAGCACCACCCAAGTGGGCATAATGGGCAATAGAATCACCTTCAAACTGGGCAACACCCAAAGATAACTCTACTAAAATATAAACTGGTATAATATATTTTGCTTTTACCGGAACAGGAATAAACATAATCATTAACTCGGCGTTTGGATATAACATGCCAAAAGCTACCAATAAACCGAAAATGGCGCCCGATGCACCAACCATACCACCAAAATATATTCCAAATAGTGTTTTAACTTTTGCTGGTGATGCATCTGTTGCATTATATAAGTCACTCAAGCTTAACTTGTTTCCAGCTGTAAAAGTTCCCAAGATTTGATGAACCTCATAAGCTTGTACAGCCCATTGTAAAAAAAATGCACCCAGGCCTGTTACAAAATAAAATACTAAAAATTTTTTAGCTCCCCAACGCTGTTCTAAAATACTTCCAAAAGAATACAATGCAAACATGTTAAAAAAGATGTGTGCTATACCGCCATGCATAAACATGTAACTAATCGGCTGCCATATCTCGAATTTTGGAGAATCAAAATAATATACAGCTAACAGGTCATCAAGGTGAAGGTTTGTCAGCAGGTAAGTGGCTGCAAAAAATAAGATGTTAATAATCAGTAGGTTTTTTACTACCGGTGGAATATATATGTTATTCATTTAATTTTTTCTTGTTTTTAAGCGGCAAAGTTTAATCTTCAATTGTTTACCCTAAACCCTAAACCCTAAACCCTAAACCTACTTCTCAAACTTCTTATCCAGCTCTGCCAAAGTAATGGTTTGGATAATCGGTTTGCCACTCACGCTAAAGTTAGGTGTTTTACAGGCAAAAAGCTCATCAATCAAAGTATTCATTTCTTCCTGACCAAGACTTGTTCCCGCTTTAATGGCACTGTTTTTTGCTAAACTTCTGGCCAGGCTATCGCGTTTGCTTAATTTTAGTTCCTGCTGCGAGTTTTTAAAGCCCTCAATCAACTGTTCAAATAGCTGCGTTTCGTTAATATTGCTGCTGCCCAGATCAACCGGAACGCCTTCTACTACCAACGTATTTTTTCCAAATTCCCGTACATCGAAGCCTAAACTTTTTATATCATCCAGTAAACTTTTGGCCAGTTCAAAATCATTGGCATTTAGTGTAATGGTTTGCGGAAATAAACTCTGCTGCGATGCACCTTTGCGGTCATCCAGATGTACGAGAAAACGCTCGTAAAGGATCCGTTCATGTGCCATTTGTTGATCGATCACCATCAATCCCGACTTAATCTGCGAAACAATATAACGGTTGTGCAATTGCATGTACTGCTTTTGCTTGGTTTCTAAAACCGTTTCGTCAGCGTAAATAGAGGTTTGCTCTACAATTGGCTGCTCTGTAATTTCGTAAAGCGAACCCCAGTTTTTAGCACTCGGTTTGGCTTCATAATTTCTTGGCGATGAAGCGTAACCCGATGTAGAACTGCTATCGATGGCAAATGGATTAAAATCAGGATTGAAATTAATGCTTGGTGGAACAATATCTTCAACCGCTTTATGCGTAATCATATTGCTAAAACCTGTTTCCTGATCGAAATCTAAAGTCGGCGAAATGTTATAACGGCCAATTGAACGTTTTACTGCCGATTTCATGATTGCATAAATGGATTTTTCATCCAGATATTTAATCTCTGTTTTAGTGGGATGAACGTTTACATCAATTTTTGATGGATCGATCTCTATAAACAGTACATACAGCGGATAACTATCGTCTGGTAATAAATCTTCGAAAGCCGAACTTACCGCGTGGTTTAAATACGGATCTTTAATGAAACGGTTATTCACAAAAAAAAACTGTTCGCCCCTGGTTTTCTTTGCAAAAGCAGGTTTGCCGATATAGCCTTTTAAGTTAATAATGGTCGTTTCTTCTTCAACAGGAACCAGGCGTTCGTTATAGTTGTTGCCAAAAAGGTGGACAATACGTTGTTTTAAATTGCCTTTTGGCAGGTTAAAAATCTCGGTGCCATCATGGTGCAGACTAAAAAATACAGCTGGGTGCGCCAATGCTACACGTTGAAATTCATCCAGAATATGGCGCATTTCTACCGGATTACTTTTAAGGAAATTCCTTCTGGCAGGCGTATTGAAAAATAAATTTTTAATCGAAATCTGTGTCCCAGGTGAGGTGGCAACGGGCTCCTGGTTGGTTACCTGTGCACCTTCGATGGAGATACAGGTGCCGATTTCATCCTCATGCCTGCGGGTTTTCATTTCTACCTGCGAAATTGCCGCAATAGAAGCCATGGCCTCGCCACGGAAACCCATGGTACGGATGGCAAATAAATCTTCGGCTTTTTTTACCTTCGAAGTGGCATGGCGTTCGAAACACATTCTGGCGTCGGTAACGCTCATCCCACAGCCGTTATCTATAATCTGAATCAATGCCTTACCGGCATCTTTTACTACCAGTTGAATTTTATCTGCGCCGGCATCTATCGAATTTTCGAGCAATTCCTTTACCGCAGAGGCAGGTCGTTGAACAACTTCTCCGGCAGCAATTTGATTGGCAACAGCATCAGGCAATAAGTGAATAATATCAGTCATGTATTAAGGCAAAGTGAATTTGCTAAATTATGCAAAATAAGCTTAAAGAACCCGATTTGTTTAAAACTCAACATGTAAATGACTGTTGGTAAATAGATTTAATTGCCTGGTAGGTTTGTTTTACGTTGGTTGTCATTCTGAACGCAGTGAAGGACCTGTAAGAAGAATAATTAATTTCCTGCGTTTCCAATTTTTGAGAATTATTTTTTTTTGAAAAGCAGGGTTCTGTGTCAATCTGTTCCGGTAGTCCCGCTGTACACTATATCTTTTTGGCTGCCCTTCGACTCCGCTCAGGGTGACAGCCAAAAAGTATACCGCTTCCATCGGGTTTATTTTACAACGGGCTGTCCATCCAAACATAGTGAAGAAATAAACATCCATTTTTACGAAGAGCCGTCCTCCTAAACTCGTTTCAGGATCTATTAACGGTAAGGAAAGTTGTTATTTATAAGGTGGTCTGTGGAGACACAGACCTCGGCATAGAGTTTATTTTCAGTGGATTGTCATTCTGAACGCAGTGAAGAATCTTTTGCCAATGAAATACGGTCCGGGTTACTCGCTGAAATTAAGTAGTAAAATTTAACAGGTGTGCTGATCGGTTACAGATGCTTCGTGCCTTAGCATGACAATCGTCCTTTCTGTAAAACCGAATTTACAAAGGCAATGATTTCAATTTTCTATCTTTATCGATATGAAATCCATTTTATACAGCCTTTTTCTAGCTATACTTTTCTCTTCTTGTGCCAGGAAAGAAGAAGCTGATGTAGTTGTTTATAATGCTAAGGTTTATACCGTAAACAACAAGTTCGAAACAGTTGAGGCCTTCGCAGTGAAGAATGGTAAGATTCTGGAACTTGGCAAAAGTGATGATATCAAATCAAAATACGCTGGCAAAGAAGAAATTAATGCCGAAGGCAAATCCGTTTATCCAGGTTTTATCGATGCACATGCTCATTTTTATGGCTATGGCCAAAGTCTGCAAACAGCCGATTTACGGGAAACAAAATCGTGGGATGAAGTACTTGCCCGCTTAAGCAATTTTGCTAAAACGCACCCCGATGGTTGGCTAATCGGTAATGGCTGGGACCAAAACGATTGGGGCAATAAAGCTTTCCCTACTAATGAAAAGTTAACCTCACTTTTTCCAAATCGCCAGGTACTTTTAAACCGCATTGATGGCCATGCGGCCATTGCTAACCAAAAAGCTTTAGATGATGCAGGAATTAAAGGCGAGCAGAAATTGGTAGGTGGCGATATGCTTACCCAAAACGGAAAGTTAACTGGTGTTTTAATCGATAATGCCGTAGCTTTAGTAGAGCGTAAAATCCCATCACCAGATGCTAAACTGGCTGAAAAAATATTTATCGATGCACAGAAAAACTGTTTCGCGGCAGGCTTAACCACCATTGATGATTGTGGCTTAAGTTATCTGGCTGTCGAATTCATCGAAAAACTGCAGAAAGAAAACAAGCTTAAAATGAGGCTTTATGTAATGCTTTCGGATGAAGCCGATAATTATAAATACCTGTTTAGCCGCGGACCGATTAAAACCGATAGATTGAATGTTCGGGCCTTTAAAGTGTATGCAGATGGTGCTTTAGGTTCGCGTGGGGCCTGCCTGCTGCACCCATATAGCGATATGCCAAATAAAACAGGTTTTCTATTGAGCGATCAAAAACACTTTGAAGAAGTGGCCAAACAGATCGCAGCCAATCATTTCCAGATGTGTACCCACGCCATTGGCGATTCGGCCAATAGGGTAATCCTGAATATTTACAATAAAATTTTAAAAGGTAAAAACGATCAGCGCTGGCGGATTGAGCATGCTCAGGTAGTGAATGCCAGTGATTTCGATCTATTCGGAAAGGCCAGCATTGTTCCATCCGTTCAGCCTACACATGCCACTTCCGATATGTATTGGGCCGGACAGCGTTTAGGTGCTGAAAGGTTAAAAAATGCCTATGCTTACAAACAATTGTTAAAGCAGAACGGTTGGATTCCTTTGGGTACTGATTTTCCGGTCGAAAACATTAATCCATTATTAACGTTTTATGCTGCAACAGTGAGAGAAGATGCAAAAGGTTTTCCGAAAGGGGGCTTCCAAATGGAAAATGCCTTAACACCTGAAGAAGCTTTACGCGGAATGACCATATGGGCTGCAAAAGCCAATTTTGAAGAATACGAAAAGGGTAGTTTGGAGAAAGGTAAATTGGCCGATTTTGTTATGCTCGATCACGATATTTTGAAATCAACACCACAAAACATATTAAAAACCAAAGTTTTAAAAACCTACCTGAACGGAGAAAAAGTATATGAAGCGAAATAGATTGTGTATCCTGGTTGTAGCATTTTGCTGCAATATTTTATGTTTAATGGCCTGCGCACAGGAGCATACAGCGAATGAGAAAAAACTGGCAATTGCCAATGCGATAGCTAATACAACCGTGTTGTTAAACAATCAGGATGGGATTATTCCCTTAAAATCACTAGAGAAAAAGAATATTGCTTCAGTTAGTCTGAGTTTTGCTTACAGTACCGTTTTTGATAGTTTGGCGAATAAATATGATAAAATTACTTCATTTTCTGCCGATTCTTATAAAGACAGCGTGAATTTGAACGATTTAGAAGATGACCTTAAATATTTTAATACCATTTTAATTTCAATTGATGATCAGAATGTAAACAAGTCAAAGTACATCAATTTCATCAACAGTATCAGCAAAAATAAAAAGGTCATTATTTCTTTTTTTGGTAGTGGGCCAGGTTTAAAATCATTTGATCTGTTAAAATCGCCGATTGTATGGACCGCTCAAAACAATATTGATGCTGCTGCTATTGTACCACAATATATTTTTGGTGGTATTGCCGCTTCAAATAAGTTAACTACTGCTTATTCCGCACGTTATACCATGGGTTCTGGTTTTACTACAACGGCCACGCGCTTAAAGTACACCGTACCCGAAGATGCAGGTTTAAATTCGAACAATTTAAAAGAAATTGATGCCATTGCTGCTGAGGCCATAGCGCAGAAAGCAACGCCAGGATTGGTGGTTTTGGTGGCTAAAGATGGTAAGGTGATCTTTAACAAAGCCTATGGAACGCATACTTATGACACCAATGTGCCTGATAAAGTAACCGATATTTTCGATCTGGCTTCGGTAACCAAGGTAACGGCAACCACTCCGGCTGTAATGCGTTTGTTTGAAGAAGGAAAACTGAAACTGGATACCAATATTGGCGCCTACATTCCTAAGGCACGTACTACACCCATGAACAATATTCAGGTGCGTGAAGTCATGTTGCACCAGGCAGGTTTTATCCCTTACATTCCTTTTCATGATTATGTGAAAACAGGCGATTATAGCAGAGATTCATCTGTAGCCTATCCAACCAAAGTAGCCGATAACTATTATATCAAAAAAGGCTTTTTCAAAGATTTTATGTGGCCTAAAATGCTCAATTCGCCAATAAAAACACGCGGGAAATATGTGTACAGCGATATCAGCATGTATGTAATGAAAGATATTGTAGAGCACATCAGCGAAGAACCCTTAAACCAATATACTTACGAAAACTTTTACAAGCCATTAGGTATGCAAACAGCAGGTTTCTTGCCGCGCAACCGCTTTAAACCAGAACAGATTATTCCAACAGAAATGGATAGCTATTTCAGGAAAACCCTTTTAGTTGGCTACGTTCACGATCAGGGAGCAGCTTTGGCTGGTGGTGTTTCTGGTCACGCAGGTTTGTTCGCCAGCGCCAACGATTTGGCCATTATTTACCAGATGCTTTTAAACCGTGGTACTTATGGCGGGGTAGAATATTTCAAGAATTCGACAGTAGATATATTTACTTCGAAACAATCGAATGTTAGTCGCAGAGGCTTGGGTTTCGATCGTTGGGATCCAGATACGACTAAACATTATCCGTCTGAACTGGCTTCGCCACAAACTTATGGCCATACCGGTTATACCGGAACTTGTGTTTGGGTAGATCCATCGCGCGGTTTGGTGTATGTGTTTTTGTCTAACCGTGTTAATCCTACCGTTACGGATAAGCTATCGAACTTAAAAATTAGAGGAAGGATTCAGGATGTGGTAAATAAAGCCATAGACGAATCGAAGAAGTAAATCTTGGCCTGCATCATTCAGAGTTGTCAACGTTCTAGCTAAATGGCTATTAAAGTTGACAACTCTTCCTGAAAATTAATTGCCAACTTATAAATTACCGTTTTAAGTTCTTCGCTATCACGATCTTCACACAATAAAAAAGTTGTACTATGCTCGTTTTGGCTCAATAAAGTAATGCCTTCAAATTTATGTTTACCCAAAATTTTATTGCTGAAGTTTAGCTTTAAAGTCTGTAAGTTGATGCTGCCAACAAAACTGCCAAGAATTTCGCCATCGGCATAAGTAGACTTGGTATCTTCTGCAGTAGCAATAAAAAATATTTCATTGTTAACCAGCGCCGCATCAGTAAACGATGATTCTATGTGATTAATATTTGGAAGTTTAAAACTGTTGAATTTAATCCGAACGGCTTTGGTCAGATCAGCTCCTTCAATTTTAAATATACCGTTCTTTGAATCGATCCCATTGCCACGATTAAAAAGTAGCCATTCATTACCTGTAAAAATTGCCCCTTCGAGGTTAAAATTCTGATCGTCTATTTTGGCAATAGCTTTAAGCTTGGTATAGGTATCGGTTAGGTCTTTTTGAACAACTTTTTGTGTTTTCAGATCAAACTCAATCATGAGGTTTCTCTTTGATGTAGAACCAGAGCCTAAAATGTATAACTTATCGCTATGCTGACCAAGGATTTCGAAATCGGGTTTTAATGGTTTAGGAATGTTTTCTAGCTGATTTAGTCCCGCTTCAAATAATATCTGAATCTTGCGAAACTGCTTGGTTTTGATGTTGTATTCATTTAAATAAGCACTGTTGTCGCCAATGATATAAAGGAAATCTTCGTGAAGGAATAGACCCGAAGCAGAACCAATGCCATCAATCTCGGCAAAAATTGCTAAAGTTGTTGAATGCATACTTGAAAATAACAAAAAAAGCACCGGTTTTGGCCGGTGCTTATATTTTTTCGAATAAGATTGCCACGTCTCGATGAAAAATCGAGTCTCGCAATGACGATCTTTTTTATTTTTTCAATCCAATTTCTCTTAATCTTTCATCCAAATATTCGCCTGCAGTCATATCGCTATAAGCTTTAGGATGCTCAGCATCAATGGTTGATGGTAAACTGGTTAGATCCATGTCGCTGCGTGGATGTAAGAAAAAAGGAACAGAGAAACGAGAGGTTTTCATCAGTTCACGAGGTGGGTTTACCACTCTATGTGTAGTCGATTTTAATTTATTGTTGGTTAAACGCTGTAACATATCGCCCACATTCACCACGATATCAGTGTGATGTGCTTTAATTGGCAACCATTCATTGCTGCGGGTTAAAACTTCTAAACCGTCTGCACTGGCACCAATTAATAAGGTAATCAAATTGATGTCTTCATGCGCACCTGCACGTACCGCATCGTCAGGAATGGTTTCAGGATTTTCGATCGGGAAGTAGTGGATACCCCTCAAAATAGAATTTCCGTTATGAACATGTTTGTCGAAATAATTGATCGGTAATTCCAGGTAAGTAGCAATGGCACGTAATAAATGTGTCCCGTTTTCTTCCAGTTTTTTATAAATTTCGCCTGTTACTTTGTTAAATTCCGGTAATTCTTCTAAAACTTCATTATCGGGATATTCATTTTTAACAGGATCACCATCAGTTACTTCCTGACCAATCTGCCAGAATTCTTTCAAATCTGGAGTTTTAGCCCCTTTAGCTGTTTCTTTGCCTGCACTGGTGTAACCACGTTGACCAGCCAATTCTGGTTTCTCGTATTTCCTTTTGGTTTCAACGGGAAGCGAAAAAGCAGCTTTAATATTTTCATAAAGCTTGTCGATTAATTCCTGGCTTAAACCATGGTTGGTAATGGTAACAAAACCCGAATCGTTAAAAGCCCTGCCCAATTCATCAGAAAACTTTTTACGGTCTTCCGCAGAACCATTGATGTAAGAGCCTAAATCTAAACAAGGAATGTATGGTGTAGACATAATTTTATATTTAATGTTTACGAATTTAAAAAAGAATTGTTAATAAGTGCGTTTCGGTTGTGTATTAAGTGTTTAATAAATTAATATACAGTTTTTTAAGTTATTAACAAAATCAGAAAAACAATGTGGTAATCGATTGTCACACTAAACCCATTATAATTAAAACGCAAACTACAGCTTATTTAATTTCGTATAATTAATTAGAAAATAACTTGATGAACTGTAAGGTAAATTGGTTATTTGCGACTAATAAAATAAAACACACACTCACAATGAAAAAGATAATTTTAATTCTTTTATCGGTATTGGCCTTAAATCAGGCAAATGCACAAGGAAAAAAAACAGAGAAAGCCACATTCGGAATGGGCTGTTTTTGGTGTACTGAAGCCATTTTTCAACGTTTAAAAGGCGTGGTATCGGTTAAATCTGGTTATGAAGGTGGTACTTTGACCAATCCAACTTACGAAGAAGTATGTACCGGTGCTACCGGGCATGCCGAGGTTTTAGAGATTACCTATAACCCAATGGTGATTTCTTACGATGACTTATTGGAAGTTTTTTGGAAAAGCCACGATCCTACAACATTAAACCGTCAGGGCGCCGATAGCGGTACCCAATATCGTTCAGTTGTTTTTTATCACACGGCTGAGCAAAAAGCTTTGGCAGAAAAATATAAGGCAGAGCTGAATAAAACCAATGCTTATGGCAAAAAAGTGGTAACCGCTATAGAAGCGGCCAAACCATTTTATATTGCAGAAAATTATCACCAGAATTATTTCAACAAAAATGGAAGTGAACCTTATTGCAGATTGGTGATCCAGCCCAAAATAGAGAAACTGGAAAAAATATTTAAAGCGAAGCTTAAAAACTAATAGTGGAGATTGTATCATAAAGTTTATTTAGATTAGAATCTGTCACGTTGAGCCTGTCGAAACGCTTACAATATTTTAAGCAGATCCTTCGAGAGGCTCTCCACAGGAGTCCTTTGGACAGGATGACAATGCTATATAGACAGTTTCCTATGGTAAAAAGAATAGTGCTTAATATTGACACCCAAAAAATTGCTGATGCAGCCAGTTTTTATAAAGATATTTTGGGGCTTGATCTACTAATGGATCATGGTTGGATTGCAACTTATGGTGCGGCAGGACAAAAAATGGATGTACAGATCAGTTTTGCTTCCGAAGGTGGATCGGGTACCCCAACACCGGATCTATCCATCGAAGTTGAAAACGTTGATGAAATATTGGAAAAGGTTAAGACAGCCGGATTTCCGATCGAATATGGCCCGGCTGATGAACCATGGGGCGTGAGGCGGTTTTACACCAGAGATCCTTTTGGTAAGTTGGTTAATATTTTAAGTCATATTTAGGGCTAATTTTTGACGAAATATTAGCGTTACGATGACAGATTTAGGTGGGGCGTCATTTCGACCGCAGTGTTCCAAAGAAACTCCTTCGGAGGGGAAATCTTTGAGCTATGTTAAAAGATCTCTCTCCCGATTGGTCCTACCGTGTGGACACATCTTTTGGTTTTTATTCGTTTTGCTAACCAACTCTAATAAAACACAGGTTTAACCGAAGAGCACCGTCAATCCCAAGGGCCGGAGAAATCAAAAAAA
>NZ_JAUG01000117.1 GCF_000708285.2 Pedobacter borealis DSM 19626 | reverse complement strand
AAAGAAAAATTTTCAGCCGGCATTTTTTGTTTCTTTTTGATGCCAAAAAGAAAGAGCCCATCGGCGGCGGCGAGCCGAGGAAAGCCTCTGGTGTATGGAAAAGAAACAATTGTACGTCACTCATATTGATTTTTATAAGATAAATTACCCTTCAGTGTGACAAAAATGTTAGATAAGTAAAATAATTGTATCAAATTTAAACAGGCTCTTAATTTATAAAAAAGTTTTGCCGTGCTTGCATCGCAAAACTTTTTTGTGTATAGATAATTTGAACATTAAGGGGGCTATTGAAATTCATTAGTTGACGATGCATATCAGCAATATTTAACAAATTAAACTTTCTCAAAATCAAATGATTATAAATCGTATCTTTGCGGCTTGAAACGGTTTTGCAGATAAAGATCCCTAAAATCATTTCGACAAAATTAAAAAAGAGGTTATCCCAAATGAAGAAAATAGTTGATTACAGAAAGCTTTTGAGCGTAGATAAAAATGCTGAGTTAAAAGAGCTTAAATCTGTGTACCGCACATTGATGAAAGATTGTCACCCTGATAAATTTCAGCAGGAAGAAGAGAAATTAGATGCAGAAGCTAGAAGTAAAGAAATTATCGAAGCTTACCATTTCTTGGTAAGTATTGCGCCAGAAACACGCGAACAGAATATAGAGACGTATACGCAAACCACTACATTGTCGAATATTCAGGATTTCGAATACAAACAACAGGTTTTAAATATCCAGTTTTTTGATGGAAGTGCTTACGAATATTTCGATGTGCCAAAAGCAATCTACGTGAAATTGGTTAACGCCGATTCTCCTGGCCGTTTTGCCCGCAGACATATCTTTAATGAATTCCCATATCGCAATGTAGCCAGGGTTGCAGAGCCTGCATAACAAGCGACAATATAATATTTGAATGGCCCCAATGAAAATGAGGGCCATTTTTTTATTCTTTGATATCAGATAGAGTTAGTTTCTCTTTATCTTCTGCTTCTTTTAACTCTATTTTTATTTCAATATGGTTTTCTCTTCTGTTAGGTGGAGGAATAGAAACACCTCCTCCAAGTCCAACGGAAGCTAAAAGAATCAGCAATACCAATCCTGTTAGCCTCAGGGCTTTTTTGAACTGTTTCATGTTTCGATAGAATGATGGCTTGTCGGTTAAATAACCAATAGACCTGTAAGTACTAATTAAATAGCCTGATAATGGCTGAAGCTTCAATTAGCTAGTAGGGATTTCAGTGGGGTATTGTGAGATTGTTTCCTGAACGAAAAAGCGTGGAGTGTTTGATATGGATAAGAACGCTTTAGCGAGTTTTATTAATTTGGTTCTTACTAACTCATTAAAAGCAGAAATCTGCAGATCGTATTTATTTATTTATCGAAGTGCATGTTTTTCTTGTTGACTTGTTGAAAACACTTGAAGTAGAAAAACTCTTTTGTAATCCAGATACCCATTCTGTTTGAAAAACTGGATTCGATTGAAGGGTGATTGAATTGGCCTGGTTGCTTGAAAATGTGAACAGACTCAGAAACAGGACTAATATTGCCGCCCATTTTAAATGATTTTTTTCTAAGTATGTTGATTTACAATTCATTTCTTTAGCAAAGGTAGTATATTTCCGAGATTCGTCATACTGAACTTGTTTCAGTATCTATCCTACTAATTTGTTGTCATTAAGCCCCTGAAATGAATTCAGGGTGACGGATCGAGTGGGTGTTTCGTCATACTGAACTTGTTTCAGTATCTATCCTACTAATTGTTGTCATTAAGACCCTGAAATGAATTCAGGGTGACGGATCGAGTGGATGTTTCAGCTTTATTCTAGGGTTTTAAACAAATCCTCCCAATTTGGGTTATTTTGATTAATCAGATTAATCTTCCAGATCCGCTTCCAGTTTTTCAATTGTTTTTCTTTTGCAATGGCTTCCTCAATAGAATCGAACTGTTCGTAATAAACGAGTTTACTACAATTGTATTTGGCTGTAAATGAATCTATATATTTCTTCTCCCTGTGCTCAACTATCCTGAAATATAAATCTGATGTTACGCCGATATATAAAACTGTATGCGTATGATTAGTTAATATGTAAACGCAGCCGCCTCGTTCCATAACCTCTGTTGTTCTATTTTATTAGTTTTCTTACAATAAAGATGCTGAAATAAATTCAGCAGGACGCTCGCGTAAGTAAAGTAGCTTAATTTATGTACGCGTTTACTCATATCGTCTTACTGAACTTGTTTCAGTATCTATCATGCTATAAAGATCCTCGGCTGAACTCAGGATGACGATCGTGTTTGGTGTTTTTTCTGCTAAAATTGTTTTTCAGTTCTCAATTATTCAGCATGGGTTTAAAGCGGTTATCCTTATTTCTTAAGTCCAAACCACCTTCATAAACAGATTTTAAATTAACCAAATAAAAACTCCAACCATTATAACAACCTAAGCGAATGTTTCTTTTTGCATTATCATCTAAAGGAATATTCTTTTGCGTCAACTCTACAACTACATACTCAAACTCTTCTCTGAGTTTAATGTCGACTAAACATTCGCCTGCAAAAGTAAATTGAAGTTCATTTTTGCCATTGGCTTCAGTTATGCTCCCTTTTTCAATATCATCATACAGATACCAGATCCATTTGTATTTATCGCCTTTCAATACGTTTTGCGTTTTGTTGAGCAATATGCCGTTTTCGTCAGAGAATTCCGCCTCGCTTAAAAACCATTTCTCAATTTCGCTGGCTTTAGTCCAGGCATTGTACATGTCTTCAAGTTTCGCTTTAACAGCAATCTTGATGGTGAATCTGGTCCAATCGAAGTTTTCCATTGGCTTAATTTTAGGTGATTAATTAAAAACTAAACAAACTGGCGCGCCAACATCAATGCGTTTACCGCTATCGGTTAATTTGCCAGTGGTTTTATTTCGGTTGAAGATAACGATGTTGTTGGTGTATTGATGACCGATCAAGAGAAATTTTCCAGTCGGATCAATCGTGAAGTTTCTTGGCCCTTTGCCGAGTGTACTGACTGTTTCGATAAATTTCAATTTTCCGGTCGGCAGAATTGAAAAGGCAGAAATGCTATTGGCATCTCCACGGTTGGTTTCGTAAAGAAATTTTCCATCAGCCGAAACATGGATGTCGGCACCATCAATTTTTCCGGTAAAATCTTTTGGCGTAGTACCAATTTTCTGGATTTTGGTTAAACTTCCATTCGAATAGGCGAAAACTGTTATGCTGCCATTAAATTCGTGCGCTAAATAGGCAAATTTCCCATTTGGACTAAAAGTGATGTGCCTAGGGCCAGTGCCTGCAGTGGTTTTAATTACCGACTTAACGGTTAATATTTTTTCTTTTGAGGTAGGATTATAGTTGTAGATGTAAGTTTGATCTTCACCCAGATCGTTAACAATTAAATATTTGTGATCTGGCGTAAATTTAACCATATGTACATGTGCACGCTCTTGTCTGCCTTTAGGATCGATACTTTTTCCGGTATGTTTGATTGTTTGTAAAGCTTCAGTTAAGGCTCCGTCTGCTTTTCGTGAAAATACGGCCAAACTGCCCCCGCTATAATTGGCCACAATTACATTTTTGGCATCAGCGGTAATAAAACAAGGATCGGCACCGTGGCTGTCTACCTTATTTAAAAAAGTTAAAGCACCTGTTGTTGCGTTGTATTTAAAAGCACTGACTGTGCTGGTGGCTCCGGTTTCATTAACTACATAAACAAATTTCTGATCTGGAGAAACGGCCAGATAACTCGGGTTGGCTGTGTTTTTTGTGATGCTTTTTACCGTTGTAGCTGCGGTTGAAGTATTAAAGTTGTAAGTATAGATTCCTTCGCTTTTTCCAGGTGCGGTATAGGTGCCAACAATGAGGTTGTAATTGGTTTTTTGCGCAAATGTTAGCGTTGATAGTATAGAAAGTATAAATACTGAACTAATTTTTTTCATGAAAAACGATATTGATTTTAACAAATATGGGGAATTAAAGTGTAATTAGCCACTGAGACACGGAAGAGCACGGAAATTAATTTCCATTTGATAAATCGTCTTCGTCGTTCTTAATTTACTTTGGAATCGTAAAATGTAATTTGCAATTGAGATGCAATAATGTTGGGCTATCCTCAAATTGGACTATACTACCATTGATGGATTCCAAAGAACGGTCGTCTTTCCCGCGCAGGCGGGAATCTTAATTCAACCTACAAACCCTACCAAGGCATTACGATTATCTTCGATGAGCACTTCGTGGTTCCCAATCAAGTTGGGAATGACGATACCTCGCACTCTGTCATATCCACTCCAATTGTTTTTCTGAAAAAATTGATTGCTCAGGATAACATCTTTTTTAGTAAAGCAACAAAAAAGGCAACCATTGGCTGCCTTTTATATTATTTTATAAGATGTTTAATCTGGATCAATTCATGATCTTCAAGATAGCGCCATCTGCCACGAGGTAGATCTTTTTTAGTCAGATTACCATATACTACACGGTCTAATTTTTCTACATTGTAACCCAGGTGTTCGAAAATACGACGAACAATTCTGTTTTTACCACTATGGATCTGGATGCCGATTTCTTTTTTGGTTCCACCTGCAACATAAGAAATGTTATCTGGTTTAATCAATCCGTCTTCCAGCTCTAAACCAAAAGCAATTTTGTTTAAATCGCCTTGTGATAAAGCTTTGTCCAGCTCAATATTGTAAATTTTGGTGATACCGTTTTTAGGATGCGATAATTTATCTGCTAAATCACCATCGTTTGTCATCAACAATAAACCTGTTGTATTACGGTCTAAACGGCCAACGGGGTAAATACGCTCGCGGCTCGCCTTGTCAACCAATTGCATTACGGTACGGCGTTCTTGTGGATCGTCGGTAGTGGTAATGTAATCTTTTGGTTTGTTTAATAAAACGTAAACTTTTTTCTCGCGTTTCAATAGCTCGCCGTTATAACGTACTAAATCTTTCGCTGGATCAACTTTATGCCCTAATTCGGTAATGGCTTCTCCGTTTACGGTAATAATGCCGGCAGCAATTAGCTCATCAGCTTTACGGCGAGAGCAGATACCTGCATTTGAAATATATCTGTTAAGGCGAATTAAGCCTTTTTCTTCATTTGTTTTGCGGCCTTGAGCAATTACAGTCCGCTCTGGGCGGTTAAATTCTGTATCTCTTGGCTGTGCATCCTCGCGTTTTCTAAACGGACGGGTATCGCCTTCTCTCGGCTCTCTAGGTTTTACATCTCTTGAACTTCCAGCACTTGGCTTGAAGTCATCAGTTTTGCCTCTTGATTTGTAATCTTTATAGCCACCTTCTCTCGGTTTGAAATCTCTTGGTCCACCATCTTTCGATTTGAAATCACGGTCTCCTGTTCTTGGCTTGTAATCTCTTGATCCGCCTTCTCTAGGTTTAAAGTCGCGGTCGCCAGTTCTCGGTTTAAAATCTCTCGAATCTCCATCCTTAGATTTGAAATCGCGTTCTCCTGTTCTTGGCTTATAATCTCTTGCACCACCTTCTCTTGGTTTAAAATCTCTGTCTCCTGTTCTCGGTTTGTAATCTCTTGATCCTCCCTCTTTCGATTTGAAATCACGATCTCCAGTTCTTGGCTTGTAATCTCTGGATCCACCTTCTCTTGGCTTGAAACTACGGTCTTCTGATTTTGAGTTGTTATCTTTTGATTTAAACTCGCGGTCTCCAAATTTGAATCCTGTTGATTCTCCATCTTTCGATTTAAAATTACGGTCTCCTGTTCTTGGCCTGAAGTCTTTTTTGTCTCCGAAAGATTTTGATTTGAAATCTTTACCCGCTGAGCTTCTAGGTTTGAAGCCGTCTTTAGAATCGGATGATTTTTTGAATTTGCTGTCTTTGTCGTCTGATCTTCTTCTTTCAGACCCGGCCGAACTACTTCTGCCTTCTGTTTTCCGACTGCCTGGTTTGGACTTGTCATCCCGACTGTTCCTGTTGTTTTTATTTATCATGATACGCTTTTAACCACATTAAAAATGCGGGTTGCAAATTTATGAAAAATTGATGAACATAACAATTTTAAGAGCGGAAAAATTAGATAAAAAAATAGCCTCTAAAATAGGAAAATTACGCTGAAAATCAAAATTTAAAATCCACGTTTAAAGTGCTTTAGGGGCTGATTTTTGGGGTTAGTTTTGTAACTATTTGATAATGTGCTTATTATTTTTTATCTTTGCCAACGTTTTTATATAAGTTCACCAAAAAAAGGAGGAAAATGTTAAAGAAACACATCGTACCATTTGCGGTAGTGGCAACACTATTTATCTTGGCAAAAGTGTTCGCTTACCAAATGCCCTTAGCACAAAAAAGTCTTTTAAAAGAAGAAAAATTAAACACTACAATACCCAAATCTGATAGCCTGGAAGTTGAAAATGCGGAAAAGCCGCTATCTTTAATGGCACAGTTAAATTTTGCCGAAGAAACCCTGCCGTTAGGCGATAAAAAGGTAGAACGCAAAATGAAAAAAATCCTTGCAGCACACACTTACGGAAATACGCAAACCAATAAATTGCATGCAAAAGCAGCAAAATGGTTTCCTGTAATTGAGCCTATTCTTGCTGCCTACGGAATTCCAAACGATTTTAAGTATTTGGCCCTGGTCGAATCTGGAATGGCGGAAGGAGTTTCTTCAAAAGGTGCAGCCGGAATCTGGCAGTTTATGCCTGGCACAGCCCGTACCTATGGATTAAGAGTAAACGGAAATGTTGATGAACGCTATAATCTGCGTAAATCGACCATCGCTGCATGCAAATACATTAAAGAAATGTATAAAGGTTTAGAAAGCTGGACATTGGTAGCCGCGGCTTACAATGTTGGCGACGGACGCCTGCGCAAGCAGATCAATAATCAAAATCAAGATAATTACTACAAAATGAAGCTGAACCGCGAAACCGGAGGCTATGTTTATAAAGTGATTTCTATGAAACAGATTATGGAGCACCCGAAACGTTACGGTTACGAAAAACCGAGAGTATTATTGGCCTACAACGCCGAATAATATAATAATTAAGATAAAGACAAGCATTTGGTAAGGCGTCCCGGTTTTAAATCGGGACGCTTTTTTTTGAAGGTGATTGCGCAGATTGTTGGATTACATAGATTTGTTTTTTACTAAACTCTAACCACTAAACGTTTTTTAGGAGTTATTGATTGATACGAGAATTTTCTCCGCATCACGCTAACCAATGAACCAATGGCAAATAAACGAATGAACTTTATTGCCACACAAACACAGATTAACACGGAATGGCTTTACCATATAAGAAATAGAAGGTCATTTAAGCGGATGCGTGTCTAAATACATGTTTTTCATTATTATCGAACACAAACTTGTCTGATCAGTGTTTTTCCTAAACCCTAAACCCACATCATGCTAACTAATGACCAATGAACGATTGAACTAATAAATCAATTTCTTTTCTTTGTATATGTTCAAACTGCGGATCAATAAAATCATAAATCAACCTGGCGATAATATTACTTTTCAATTTGAGGAAGTAGATCAAGAATACCCAAAGTATTTGGCCGGTCAGTTTATTTCGTTGATTTTTCAGGGGAAACATAAGGAGATAAGAAGGTCGTATTCTTTTAATAGCTCACCAGATGTGGATGAGCCTTTGGCGATTACAGTGAAAAGGGTAGAAAATGGAGAGATTTCGAGATTTTTACACCATAAAACTTCGGTAAATGATATTCTCTTGGCGCAAGAGCCTCAAGGGATGTTCTGCTACTTGCCAGAAGAAAACCTGGAACGCGATCTTTTTCTTTTCGCTGCAGGAGTAGGAATCACTCCATTATTCTCGATTTTGAAAACGGCCTTAGTGCGCGAGAAAAAATCGTTGGTTACACTGGTATACAGTAACCGATCAATGGAGGATGCATTATTTTATGATGAGCTGAACGAATGGCAAAAGAAATATCCGTATAGATTAAAGATTGTTTGGGTTTTTAGCAATAGCAAAAACTTAATGACGGCCAGGCTGAATAAATTCTACATAGAGAAATTACTTAAAGAACATTTGCATTTTGATCGGAATGATGCGTTGTTTTACAGCTGTGGGCCAATAACTTATATGGATTTATGCCGGATTACTTTGCTGGGCATGGGTTTCGATATCAAACAGATTAAAAGAGAAACCTTTGTATTGCCAGAAGATGAGGTGGATGAGGATGATGGTTCGGCAGAAAAGCTTGTCGATAAAAACACTTATTCGGTAATTTTAAATTTTAGAGGGGAAACTTATAACCTCGAAGTGCCCTGGCCAAAAAGAATTTTAGATGTTGCGCTGGAAAATAAAATCAAACTACCTTATAGTTGCCGTGGCGGAGTGTGTAGTACTTGCGTAGCCAATTGTATTAAAGGCGGCGTAAGGATGGATTACAATGAGGTGCTTACTGATGATGAGTTGGAAAGAGGCAGGGTTTTGGTTTGTACTGGGCACCCAACCGAGAATGGAACAACAATAGAGTGGTAGGATTGAGAAAATTGAATTATTTGTTAACGCTAGTTGCTGTTAAGTAAAGTGTTTTGCTGGTGGGCTGACTGATAGTTGGATTCATACCCGAATGAATAATCACGATTAGTGTCAGATAGAAATATCTAACACCACTATAAAAACAAGGATCTTCAAAATATTAAGTATAAAGCTAAACAGTTTTCGTTGTGCTGTCAGATGTTACCATCTGACTGGTAGTTGAATTGCTGCCCGAGTCAATAATTCCTATTGGTGCCAGATAGAAATATCTGACACCACATCCAAATTTTATTATCTTTGAAACGGATTGTTGGATTGGTTACCATTATCCATTTTACATTTTTCCATTTATCCTTCACTCATTCAAAATTCAATAGTTTATATGACCGTTTACGGAATTCCAAATTGCAATACAGTTAAAAAATCGCTCGATTGGTTAAAAGCACATCAGGTTGATTTTGAATTTCACGATTTCAAGAAAAAAGGCATTACAACTGAAAAGTTAAATGAATGGTGTAATACCTTCGGTTGGGAAACGGTATTAAACCGCAAAGGTTTAACCTGGAAAAAACTCACTAAAGAAGAGCAGGCTAAAATTGATAACCAAGATTTGGCAATAGCTTATTTAAAAGAAAATACCAGCGCAATAAAACGTCCGATTATTGAGCAAAACAACAAGGCCATATTAATTGGATTTGATGATGATAATTATTTAAAAACACTGGCCTGATTCAATTGTTCTAATGTTAAAGTTTGTTAAATGCAGCTTTTAAATGTCGAACTAAGTTACTTTTGAGTATGTACAAACTGATCATTTTTCTATTGCTTGCCTTGCCAATTGGCGTTTTTGCACAAACGGTAACTACAGGTACGGTTTTCGATTACTCAAAAAAAACGCTCTCTCTTCCTGGTGTTAGCATCAGAAACCTGAACAGTAAAAAATCAACGAGTACAAATAAAGAAGGTAAGTATGCCATTGGTGCCAATATTGGCGATCTTTTAGAGTTTTCTGCCGTCGGCTATCATACCGATACGCTTTACTTAACCAACCTGTTAAATAGAACGATATATCTTCCCGTTAAATCGAACAGTTTAAAAGATGTAGATATTACAGCAGTGCGAATGAACAGTCAGGTTACAGATGCGAAAGATCCATTAGCTGAAAAATATACGCTATTGAGTACAGGTGGAAACCTAAACCGTAAACGTATGACCGACAAGGTTGGGGGCTTAAACCTAAACCTTGGCTATGGTAAATATAGAAGACAACAACGAAAAGAGGCCGATTTGGAGGAAAAGGAGATGTATCTCCAGGAAATTGATGAGAACTTTACCGCAAAGGCCATTACGGATATGACCAAGCTAGAGGGGGAGGAACTTAAAAATTTCATGATTATTTATCGTCCCTCAGTAGAGGCTGTAAAGGCAGAAAGGCCATTCCGTTATGCTTATTATATTTCCCGTGCCTTTGTAGCATGGAAAAAATTAACCCCGCAAGAAAGAAAACTACAGGATTTGCCGAAGTTAAAAGCAAATTAATATACTTAATTACTATCGGTAGCATTATAGCGATTATTGGTAACATTATAACCACATATAAATCTATTTGTGGTTATTTTTTATATTTACTCCCTGATTACAACCTTATTATTATCATGAAATTGACTAAACTAATAACTTTATGCTTGATTTGTTGCGTTTTTGCCTTTTCTGCATCGGCCCAACAAGCTACAACACCGGCACCAGCTACCAATTATAACCCTGCTGAAGCCTTTGGACCATTATTTTATACACAAAACGGGAATGAATTCCGCTCTGCAATTGGCGCACCCGGACCAAAATATTGGCAGAATCGCGTTGATTACAACATTACCGCTAGTCTCGATGAAACTAAAAATACGGTTACGGGTACCGTTACCATTACTTACAAAAATAATAGTCCCGATAAATTACCCTATTTATGGCTGCAATTAGACCAGAATACTTTTAAAGAAACTTCACGTGGTTATGCCATTACACCAACGCGTAGCCGTTATGGTGCACAAGGTGAAAAATTTGATGGTGGTTATAAAATCCAGAACATCAGTGTATCGCAAAAAGCTGCTGCTGTAAAATTTACTTCTTTGGTAGAAGATACGCGCATGCAGATCCGTTTAGACCAACCAATGGCAGCTAATGGTGATATTGTAACTGTTAAAATGGACTATTCTTTCGTTATCCCAAAAGAGGGGTCGGACAGAACAGGGCATTTAACTACAAAAAATGGTGAAATTTTTGCTATTGCACAGTGGTTTCCACGGATGTGCGTATATGATGATGTGCTAGGATGGAATACTTTGCCTTATTGGGGCGGCGGTGAATTTTATTGCGAGTATGGCGATATTAATTTTGCCATTACCGCACCGGCAAGCCATATCGTAATGGGCTCGGGCGAATTATTAAACCCTGCCGAAGTTTTTACATCAGAACAATTAAAAAGGTGGAATGCCGCTAAACTTAGCGATGCTACCGTTCACATCCGTACAGAAGAGGAGGTAACAGATCCAAAATCCCGTCCGGCGAAAGATAAATTAACCTGGAGATTTAAAATCTTAAATGCACGCGATGCAGCCTGGGCTTCATCTAAATCTTTTGTGTTAGATGCAGCAAAAATTAATTTGCCAAGTGGTAAAAAATCCCTGGCTGTTTCTGCACAACCTGTAGAAAGCAACAGTGTTGATGCATATGGCCGTGGTGTAGAATATGTAAAATCTACCATTGAGCACTACTCAACCAAATGGTTCGAATATCCATATCCAATGGCGGTTAATGTAGCAACCAATGTTGGCGGTATGGAATATCCTGGTATTGTTTTTTGTGGTTGGAAAGCTAAAAAAGCAGGTGCATGGGGCGTAATCGATCACGAATTCGGCCATACCTGGTTCCCGATGATTGTCGGGTCTAACGAGCGTAAATATGGCTGGATGGACGAAGGTTTTAATACTTTCATTAACGGTATTTCTAAGAAAGACTTCAATAATGGCGAATACGCTAGTCCTCCTGCTGATTTAAACAAGGTCGGTAAAGCTATTATTGGTAACCCAATTTACGAAAACATTATGCAGATGCCAGATGGTATGGCCGAAAGAAATATCGGGGTTAACCTGTACAGTAAACCGGGATGGGGCCTGGATATTTTAAGAACGCAAATTTTAGGCGAAGATCGTTTTGATTATGCTTTCCGTCAATACATTAAAAACTGGGCATTTAAACATCCAACCCCATTTGATTTCTTTCGTTCGATGGAAAATGGTGCTGGCGAAGATTTAGCCTGGTTCTGGAGAAGCTGGTGGTTAAACAACTGGAAAATGGATCAGGGTATTGCCAGTGTTGAGGCCGTTAAGCAAGACGATAAATTGGTGGGCTACGCGATTAAAGTTGTAAACCTGGAGAAAATGCCAATGCCAATTATCCTGCAGGTTAAAACCAAAAGTGGTAAAACGGATATCGTAAAAGTTCCGGTTGATGTTTGGATGAAAAATGCGACTTGGTTGGTACGTTACCCAACAACTGAAGAGATCGAATCCGTTACTTTAGATCCTAATAAAGTATTGCCAGATTCGAATACAGATAATAATACCTGGACAGCTACAGGTAACTAGTTAAGCCTGAATAATTATTATAGCCTCCTGATTTATAAAGATCAGGAGGTTTTTTATTGCAAACAACCGACGGTTTACTATTTCTTATCGAATAATTTAGCACCTGTTAATTTATAGCAAATGGAAAAACCTACTTTAGAAATTACCAACCCCGCAAGGATATACGATCCCCGTCCGCATGGATATTCTCACGTTGCTTCAGTTTTAGCCAATTCCTCACTTGTATTTGTTGCAGGCCAGGGTGGTAGCAGAATGGATGGTGTACTGAGTGATGATTTTAGGACTCAGGTAAGTATTGTATTCGAAAATATAGCTTTGGCTTTAAAAAGCAAAGGCTTAACCATGGCCAATATTGCAAAGCTCACAACATTGGTGGTGGATTATGATGAGGCGAAACACGAAATCCTGATCAAAGAATCGAACAAAATATGGCCTGATCAGAAATTTCCGGTAAACACTCTTATTCCGGTACAAAGATTGGCCTTAACTGGCATGCTGATCGAAATTGATGCTACGGCTATTGGCTAATTTACAAACTGATGTTGTGTGTTTTTGGAAATGAAGGGTTCCGTTCTCTTGGAGGTTTTCAGTCCCGCTTTCCGTTCAAAGTCCTCGCTGCGCTGCGGGCTTCCACTTCAATCGGGTTTAGAAACATCGCTTTGATGCCTTGGCACCATGCTAGGAGCAGACCTTTCATCCTAAACCTGATAGTAGCGGGCATCCCGATTCTTCATCGGGATAAAGCGGATGGCAGGGCTGCATTTGCCAAGAACCATTGCACGTTTGTTTCCAAAAAAATATAGCTATAATTAATTTGATGTTGCTAAAGCATTAATAACCTGAGTTCGATAATTATTTGCTGAAAATTATATCTTATTTACGCCTAATCCCGCTTTATCGTCCTGCTGAATTTATTTCAGCATCTTTTTAGCGTGAAAGACCCTGAAATAAATTCAGGGTGACGACCGTCTTAACAGAAAACTTGATTAAAACGCCACAA
>NZ_JAUG01000116.1 GCF_000708285.2 Pedobacter borealis DSM 19626 | reverse complement strand
TATATCTTATTTACGCCTAATCCCGCTTTATCGTCCTGCTGAATTTATTTCAGCATCTTTTTAGCGTGAAAGACCCTGAAATAAATTCAGGGTGACGACCGTCTTAACAGAAAACTTGATTAAAACGCCACAAAATGAGATTTAATAATCGAACTCAGGTTAATAATAAAAACGGACAAACAAAACAGGTAGATTTCCCGAGTGATGGCTATTTTGAAAAACTTGAACAGGTTAAGATTGACCACTTGGGGATCAATCAAATTATTATTTCAGCCCAAACTATTGATCTTGACGAAAAAAAGGGAATAGACTGGAACGATCCAAAACAGATTATAATCTTATCTCCTGATGGACAAAAAAGAACACAGTTAACAGATAATAAACTCTTCGTAAGAACTTGGGTGGTTAACAAGCAAACAGGGGCTATTGTTGTTACAGGTCACACCGACTCAAACAACAATAACAAGTACGACAAAACCGAAATCTCAATTTACGACTTAAAAACGCTGAAACAGATTAGTAAAATTTGAGAGAAGCTTGACATATAAATAAAGCTTTCTACAACCATATCTTTAATACCTATACCTCTATCAAAACTGATCAAATAACAAAATATGTTAAACCGATTATTACCCTTCGCATTCATCTCAATTATTTTTTCTGCCTGCGCACAAAAAGATATAAAACAGTTTGTAGCAGAAGAACGGGTTGATATCCATACCATATCGCCAGATTCGACTGATTTCTCTGAATTGCATGCCATTGGAAAGGCAATTGGCGATTCGAGGGTGGTGATGTTGGGCGAACAGGATCATGGCGACTCACCAACTTTTCTAGCGAAAACAAGATTGGTTAAATATCTTCATGAACAGAAAGGATTCAATGTTTTGGCCTTTGAGAGTGACTTTTTTGCATTGAATGAGGGTTGGGATCAACTGGAAAAACAACAGTCTAAAATTGACCCATTCCTCTTGGGCAATATTTTTAGTGTATGGACCAAATGTAATTCCTGTGATGATTTATTGTACCATTATGTGCCAAAAACTTTTAGAGATAAAAAACCACTTACCATATCTGGTTTCGATAATCAAGTACATGGGCTTTACAGCGCCACAAATTTGAAAACATTTATTGACAATTATCTAAAACTGAAAAAGATAAACTACACGAATACTGAAAAATATAAAATAGATTTTCTTTCCTTTATCGATTCAATAAAGTATAATAAAAATCTTCAAAAACAGCGAAATTTTAAGGAAGCATTACAACAAATTAACCGTGAACTTTCCGTAACTGATACTACCACTTTTGAAACCATGCTACTTAAAAGCTTAAACGCCTTAACGAAAAGTGAGATTTCTTTTTTAAGCAAGGGTGGTGATTACAACCAAATTAGAGATAAACAAATGGCTGAGAATTTAAAATGGCTCTTAAAATACAAGTTTCCAAAAGAAAAAATAATTGTTTGGGCGCATAATGCGCATATCCTTAAACATCCCGAGCTAATAAAAAAATCGAAACGGCATACTGGGAATGAGATGAAAACGATGGGCAATTTTTTCACAACAGATCAACAGCTAAACGAACAAACTTATATCTTAGGTTTTAACTCCAGAGTTGGAACCTCTGGTATAGTTACCATCGAAAAAAAGTATGCTGCAGAGCCACCAGCGAAGAACAGTTTCGAAACCTGGATTCCTGAAACTGTACCCTATTCTTTTGTAAACTTTAAGCAGTTTCGTGAAGAAAATCCAGACAATAAAAAATATTTTCTGATGAAGGGTATATATCATTTTACTGATTCTGCATCGTGGACGGATATTTACGATGGCATTTTTTATATTCGGGAGATGTATCCTTGTGCCTTAGTGGTTAAATAAATTATAAAAAAACCGCTTTTAGGCTAATAGCTTCACCGAAGAACAAAATCAATCCTTTTAGAATACGCTCATGAAAATCTACATCAATGGTACTTTAGATGCCCATATGAGCGCAACTGGTACTATTGCTCCTAACGGCACATTTCAGATTTCGAGAAGCTGGGATGCCAACAGAGGTTTTAACGGTCAGTTTGATGAAATGCGGGTTTGGAAATCGGCATTGGCACAGTCGACAATTTCGGCCAATAAATGTAGTGTAAGTGCCAAAAGCACCAACTTAGAGGCATATTGGAAATTCGACGAAGGTACTGGAACCACCATTGCAGATGCAACAGGCCATGGCCACACCGCAAATTTGCTTAACATGGAGAGTACTGATTGGTCTACTACCGTTCCTTGTTTATTGGTGCTCTTTTATAACCGTTAAATTACCTAAGAGGTTGTCTCATAAACATTGAATTTTCATCCTAGGGGACATTTATCGAGAGGTCGTCATTGCGAAGCCAATTTTTCATTGGATGAAGCAATCTTTATAGCAGGGCTCGCAAGCATGAAAGATTGTTTTGTCGTTCCTCCTCGCAATGACGATCTTTCTATTAGATCTATAAATGACAGCCTGCAGCAAAAATGCACCTCAAGCTCATTATGATACAGCCACTTTTAAAATCCCCATCTTCGTTTTCTTATACGCTTTTCTATAGTAAAGCGTTTCTATAGTTTAGGTTTTAGCTTCAAATCAATATTATATCGATTTAGCGATTTGCTTACTAGCATACCATTTCTATCTTTGTAACCGTTATCTTTGCACGGATACAGATATAGATTTAGAAAACTGTGATTTTTTTTCATGATTAAAATAACAAAACTGTACTCGTTTTTGTCCCCTTTTTGGAATAGGATGTGTAATAGCACCCATAGACACTATTTGAAGGTAGAATATAATTTTTAATTTTAAACGCTTAATTTTACCCGAATGGATATCTTATCATACCTGTTAGAACTCTTGCAGCAACGCAAAGAAGTTGGTATTACCGGCTTGGGCACCTTTTATAAAAAAAAATACCCAGGAAGATACGATAAGGAAAAACAAACGTTTTTGCCTCCCGGATATACGCTGCAGTTTTCAGCAGAAGTAACAGAAGAAGACGCTTTAGCCAATTTCATTTCAGCTAAAACAAACATCAGTAACGATGATGCCCGCAATCACATTGCCAAGTTTGTTGAAGAAATAAATCAAAAATTAGAGTTAGACCATGAGGTCGAACTGCAGAATACTGGTCGCTTATTTTTTACCGAACAAGGATTAGGTTTCGAACCGGTCAAAAACATGAACTACGGTTCTGAATTTTACGGACTTCCATCATTGGCAGAAACCGTAATTGAGGAAATAAAAACTGATTCACCTCAACAAGAGGAAGAAGTTTACGACGAAATTGCTGAAGCACCAGTGGTACCATCTCCATTTGAGAATAAATCATACCAGGCTCCGGTAATCGAAAATGTAGAATTGGACGAAGTTAAAGATGATCTTAAAAACACTTTAAAACATTCAGAAACTCCTTCAGAAGAAATTGTTGAAGCACCGGAATTTATTAAGGAACAGCATGAAGAACATCCTAACCGTTTTGGTCATACACCAGAATCGGAAGTAGAACATATCGCCGCCGAACATCAGGCAATTGAAACACCTGAATCTACTGAAGCACAAGATGAAGCAAATACTGCTGAAAATACACCTAAAGAAGAGGTAGAAAATACTAATGCTGAAGCTGTAGAGGTTCCTGAATCAGTTGTGGCACAGCATGAAGAGCATCCAGACCGTTTTGGTCACACGCCAGAGTCGGAAGTAGAAAATATCGCTGTTGAACAACCCGCTATTGAAACGCCTGAATCTGACGATGCACAAGACGAAGTAATTGCTACAGAAAATGCCTCAGCACCTGAAGAAATCAATACCGTGGAGGCACCAGAAACAGTTGTCCCGCAAACTGAACCTTCGAGCCGTTTCTCGCTTAGGTCGGAAACGGAGGAACCTAAAACATACATCAATTTAGAAGACGAAGCTAAAAAAGAAGAACCTGTAATTGAGGCCCCTGCATTTATAAAAGAGCAACATGCAGAGCACCCTAACCGTTTTGGTCACGATCCAATTGAACATAGAGACGAAACACGACAAGGTATGTCCACCTGGTTGATGATTACAATTGCAGTGTTAGCTTTGGCTGTTATTGCAGCGATAACCTATTTGGTTAAACCAGAATTATTTACTGGTGAAACAGCTCAAGCAGTAAAACCTGCACAAGTAATTGTCGATTCGCCGAAGGTTGTTGTTGATACCCTAAAAGCAAAACAGGATTCTATAGCCAAAACAGATAGCATTTTAAAAGCCAATCAGGTTCAGAAAAAATCAGATACGGTTAAAAAAGTAGCTGCAAAACCTGCGTTTAAACCTATTGTAGAAGCACCAAAAGAAAATAAAATTGTACCAAACACCGGTCCTTCTACGTTTGATGTTATTGCTGCATCTTATAAAACCGTTGCGGGAGCCGAAAAATATATTGCCATAGTTAAAACCAGAGGATTAAATGCGAAAATTGCAAATATGGCTGGGCCATGGAAAAAAGTAAGCATTGCGAGTTTTAAAACACAAAAAGAGGCCGAGGAGCAGAAAGATATTTTGCAGAAAAAACTAAAGGGAAAAGGGTTTTACGTACAACAAATATTTAACAACACACAACCATAATGATAACTTTATTAATTCAGGACACCACACAAGCATTACAAGACACCGCAAATGCGGTTAACCAAGCAGTAACACAACCACAGCCAGAACTACATTTTATCGATCTGCTTTTTAAAGGCGGCTGGGTAATGGTTCCATTGGCTTTTTTAGCATTGTTAGCCTTAGTTATTTTTTTTGAACGTTATTTAACCATTAAAAAAGCAACCAAAGACGAATCGAACCTAATGGGTCAGATCAGGTCGTATATCCAATCAGGAAATTTAGAGGGCGCAATGTCGCTTTTAAGAAATAATAACTCTCCCCTTTCGCGCATGTTGCAAAAAGGTTTAAAACGCATTGGCCGCCCAATTAAAGATATTGAAGGTGCGATTGAAAATGTTGGTAAATTAGAGGTTTCTAAATTAGAGAAGAACATCAGTATATTGGGTATTGTTGCAGGTATTGCACCAATGCTTGGTTTCGTAGGTACAATTGTGGGAGTAATTACCATTTTCCACCAGGTATCAATAAAAGGTGCGATTGAAATCGGAACCATTTCCGGCGGTTTATATACCAAAATGATTACTTCTGCAACAGGACTGATTATCGGTATTATCGCTTACGTACTGTATCACATTTTAAACATTATGGTCGAAAAAATCATCCTTAAAATGGAAACCGATGCAATTGATTTTATTGATTTACTAGAAGAACCAGGCAAATAATGAATTTACGCAAAAGAACAAAAGGATCGGTAGAAGTACATACTTCAGCGTTGAACGATATTATGTTCTTCCTGATGCTGTTTTTCTTATTGGCCTCTGCCGTGGTAAATCCTACCGTGGTTAAATTGTTGTTGCCACAATCATCCAGCGGACAGCAATCGACCGCCAAGAAAGCAGTTACCGTTACGATAGACGAAAATTTAAAATATTTCGTTGAAAAGAAACCAGTTAGCATTGAAGAATTAGAGCCAACATTGGCATCATACCAAAAATTGGCACCAGATATGACCATTCTTTTATATGTATCGCGTAATGTGACTTATCAGGATGGATTTGTGGTAAACGATATTGCCAATAAATTAAAATTAAAACTTGTTGTAGCCGTTGAGCCTAAAAAATAATGAACTACAAAGCACAAATACCTAACGAGGAAAATAATTACCCTAAGGCCATTGCCATAGCAAGCGGAATTATGGGCTTTTTATTGTTGATCAGCTTTTTTATTGTGATTGGCTCGTTCCAGCCACCTGAAGAAGTGGGTATGGGTGGTATGGTTGTAAATTATGGAACTTCAGCAGAAGGAATGGGCGATGATTATACCAGCATTGAAGAACCATCGGCAGATCCAAATGCCAATGGTAAAGCGCCTGATAAGGTAACGCCGGAAGAAAAAGTGACCCCAACTACCGCTACCGAAAATACTGAAAAGGAAATTCAGACACAAAATACAGAAGATGCCATTGCCGTAAATACCAAACCTACAAAACCGACTACTGCAGCACCAACTCCGGTAACTGAAGATAAGCCGTCTAAACCGGTGATTAATCAAAACGCACTTTACAAAGGCAAAAAGAATACTGGTCAGGGCCAGGGAGATGGAACTGGAAAAACACCAGGAAACCAAGGTGATAAAGATGGAGATCCATTGGCATCAAATTATGGAGAAGGTGGTTCTGGAAATGGTAATGTACAGTTATCATTAGCCAGCAGAAAATTCATCGATATCCCTAGAATTCAGGATGATGGACAAAGTGCAGGAAAAATTGCCGTTCAAATCCGCGTAGATAAAAATGGTAAAGTGGTTCAGGCCCGTGCAGGTGCAAAAGGCACTACCCTATCTGATTTAGCACTTTGGCGGAAATGTGAACAGGCGGTATTAGGTGCGAGCTTAAACAAATTAGAATCAGCTCCCGATGTACAAACCGGGATTGTAATGTTCAACTTTAAAGTGAAATAAAAAAATATCCATGGTCTGTGTCTTCACAGACCATTTTTTTTGCGTTATCATTTATTGTGCTGTCAGATATTACTATCTGACAGAAGACTTATCTCCTCAAAATTTTCGACAAACAATTATAACCTGATTATCGATCAGATGGTAATATCTAACAGCATATCCATCACCCAAACAAATTACTCGCTTAAGTAATTAATCAACATAGTTTAACGAGCTATCGAATCAAGGTAACCGATCCCTTTTTAATTATTCTTTTATTTTCCTGAGTTGTAAACGATGCCACCCAAAAATAGACTCCTACGGGAACTGGTTGCCCTTTATAATCACCGTTCCAAGCGTCATATAATTTATTTGAAGAAAAGATAACTACTCCCCTTCTATCAAAAATCTGCATCTGAAAATTAAAAGCCCTACTTCCCTCTTTCGCTTTAAAATCATCATTTATATTATCCGAATTGGGACTGAAAGCATTCGGAAATGAAATGTCGTTACAGGCTTCTGTTTCTAAAGAAACATTTAACTCATCAACAATACAGCCATTAAGTTTGAGTATCGAAAAGGTGTAGTTACCTTCGTATAAACCCGAAAAAACGTAATTACCTGGATAAACTACTCCATTATACTTGATGTTATAATCAGCTGAACGGCTACCAATAGAAAATGAGATTTCCCCAGTTAAATCGCAAACAGGATTTTTTGCATTAATCGAAGTGTAGGGTTTGGTTAAGGAATAATCTGGAACCACAACAGTTCGATATTCTGCTGGTGCACCACCAGATGCTTTTACTTCAATATCGTAGCTCCCCGGACTAAGCATATTAAAAACACCGGTATTATTTGATATTGAATTGTTAAGGGTAAAGGTATAAGTTTCAGGGATTGGTGGACAATTAACTTTTATAAAGCCTTTTCCAAGAACATTACATTCGGCAAGCATCTCGATACTATTGATAACAATTGGACAGGGTTCGTATACTAGCTTTTTATTTAATTCATCAACAATACAGCCATTAAGCTTTAAAATGGTAAAATTGTAATCTCCTTCAATTAAATCTGAAAAAATATGGTTGCCCGGATAAACTAGTCCTCTATATTTCACATTATAATCAGATGAATTACTACCTATTAAAAATGATATTTCTCCCTTCAGATCGCAAGCAGGATTCTTAGCATTAATCTTTGTAAGCGGTTTAGTTAAAGAATAATCAGGTACTTCAATAGTCCTATATGCTGCTGGCGCACCACCAGATGCTTTAACCTCAATTGTGTAACTACCGGGATCAAGCATATTAAAAACACCGGTATTATTTGATACTGAATTATTAAGTGTAAATGTATAGGTTTCTGGAATTGGTGGGCAATTAACTTTTATAAAGCCTTTTCCAAGAACATTACATTCGGGTTGGATTTCGATATCGCTTATAACTATTGAACAGGCTTCATAAACCAAGGTGATATCATACTCATCAATCAAACAGCCATCTTTATTGAGAATAACAAAATGATAATTGCCCACTTCTAGGTTAGTGAATTGATAATCATAGGGCAAAACATCATTTTTAAATTTTATCCTATAATCATTACTACCGGCAAAAGCATTAAATTGAATATTTCCTTTAGCGGCACAAGCTGGATTTATTTTAGCAAAAGAAAATTCTGGTTGTAGTTGCTTGTAATCTGGCACAATTATGTCGGTTTCTAATTCATCTTCATCAGAAATAATTTTAATATGATAGGGCCCGGGAATTAAATCTTTGAATATTCCGGTGGTATTGCTTAAACCATTATTTAAGATATAAGTATAAGCTGCTACATGTGGCTTTGTTAAGACACTAATTATTCCTTTGTGAAAAACATCACATTGTTGTTTTACCTCAGCCTTATCGAATTGGATTTTACATTTATCCCGTCCAACAACAAGGTCCTGTTCATCAACCTTGCATCCATATTTATTCACAATTTCAAAGTGATTCGTATTACCACTTATTAAATTAGAGAATGTACTATTTAAAGGATACAACTTCCCATTGTATCTGATTTGATAGCTGCTGTTTTGTTCAGGAGTATTAAAAGTAATTTCACCAAGGGTTTCACAAAGCTGATTTTTGATGTGCCAGTTGTAAATAGGTTTTATCAAATTAACCTCAGGAACATCAACAGTTGTAGTATAGGAATCAGATGCAGAACTGATAGAAAGTGTATACTGACCTTTTGATAAACCAACAAATTTACCTGTTGTATTGGTAACTCCGTTTAAAGTATAGGTAAAATCTTCAATATGCGGGGTCGTAATCACATCGACATTGGCTGTGTTTCCTGAGGCGCAATCTTGATTTATATCTACCCTTTCGAATTCTATTCCAATAATACTACCATCTTCTACCATACTTGCAGCATCAAGAACAGTATATGGAAGCGTTCCCACTACACCAACCATTTTTTGGTTTTCTATATCAAACTCGATAATATTGGTTTGGGTGCCTAAATATTGCAATCCATAAACGGTGTTTTTTCTGAGGCCAGTTGAAACACTAACGATCCCATAAAGGGACATATTTGCAGGCAATGGAATATGAAGGGTACTTTTATTAGGTTCTTTAACATTAATCTTCACTATCCCTTGATATGCTGCCATATAAAGATCTTTTTTATAAAAACAGACATCTCCTGTAGGTGAATAATTTAGTAAACCTAAAGCCTCTGATTTTCCCGTATTAATATCTGTATTGAATAAATAACCAGAACAATAATATAACTTATTATCCGCGCCAAGGGTAAGTGAATTTGAGCCAGACATACCTAAAAATAAACGCCTGCAATTTTCAATACTGTTCTCTTTTACATCCGCAGTGTATATTTCTGAATTTCTAAACCAAAACAAATTATTCCTGTTCATTGCGATTGAAAAATACTGATCACCAGGTGAACATCCGACTATTTTTGTAGATTTTACCCCTTCACTTGTAAATTCAACCTTGTAAAGGTCGCTTGCCCCCTTAGAATAATCTATAGAACTTACATAAAAAGTTTGAGCTGCAAGTTTGAAACAACAAGATAGGAGTACGAAGAGAATTAGACTAATTTTATTAATCATTATTATTGAGACCGTTAAATATCGGCAAATATAACAACATAACCTTACAAATTAAATTGCTATAAAACACTTTTAAAGTAATCACCTAACTTTAATATTAAAAACTTAGAAATACTAGGTTTAATAAAATCTGCCCATTTCATTTCATAATAACTCCAGTCAACTTATATTTGATGCAAATTATGAACTACCAACAAACGCTTGATTTTTTATACAGTAAACTCCCCATGTTTACCCGTGTTGGCGCATCCGCTTTCAAAAAAGATTTAACCAATACCATTATCCTTTGCGAAGCACTGGATAATCCGCAGGATAAATTTAAAAGTATCCATGTGGCGGGTACAAATGGAAAGGGATCTACCTCACACATGCTGGCTTCGGTACTGCAATCGCAAGGATATAAAACAGGATTGTACACCTCTCCCCATTTGAAAGATTTCCGCGAACGCATCCGCATAAATGGAAAAATGATCAGCAAAACTGAAGTGGTATCATTTGTAAAGGAGCAGCAGAAACTCATCGAAAAAACCGAGCCTTCATTTTTTGAGGTAACCGTTGCCTTGGCATTCGATCATTTTGCAAAACATGAGGTTGATGTGGCCATAATTGAGGTGGGTTTAGGCGGAAGGTTAGATTCGACCAATATCATTACACCGCAAATTTCGGTCATCACTAATATCAGCCTTGATCACATGAATATGCTGGGCAATACGCTTACCGAAATCGCTCGTGAAAAGGCAGGCATCATTAAAATGAATATCCCGGTTGTAATCGGCGAAACACAAGCAGAATCGGCTCCAGTTTTTATCAGTAAGGCAAAAGAAGTAGGTGCTCCAATTGTTTTTGCTAATGCGAAGTTAAGCGCTCAGGATTTTAAGATCAGGAACAATAAACTTTCCCTATCTGTTTATCAGAATAGTGAAATTAAATACAAGGATCTTCAAAGCGATCTTACCGGCGTTTACCAGCACAAAAACATTTTAACCGTTTTAAAAACCCTCGCTGTACTTAACGAGAAAACAGAAATTAAAATTAATCAGGAAGCGATTTATAAAGGAATAAGCCAGGTTAAAAAGCAAACCGGTTTACAGGGGCGTTGGCAAACCTTGAGTAAAAATCCTTTAGTGATTTGCGACACCGGCCATAATGAAGCTGGCATTGCCGAGGTAATCAAAAACATCGCACAAACCCCTTATCAAAACCTACATATTGTTTTTGGTATGGTTAAGGACAAAGATATTTCGAAAGTTTTATCCTTGATGCCTAAAAATGCGACTTATTATTTCTGCAAACCAGATTTAGAACGTGGTTTAGCAGCAGATGAACTTAAAGAACAGGCTGCAACATTTAACTTAAAAGGAAACAGTTATGCATCGGTAATCGAGGCAAAAGAAAAGGCTATTCAATATGCCGATTCAAAAGATCTGGTTTTTATTGGCGGAAGTACATTTGTAGTGGCCGAAGCGATATAAAATCTTTACACAAACTTCAAAGTAGCTTTACCTAAATTTATTACTTTAGCCCTTTAACTAAAACACAATGAAGAAAATATCCTGTCTAATCTTTTCCATTTCTATTTTTTCGATCGCACTCACCTCAGCTCAGACTAAAAAACCTTCCACAGCACAACCTAAAGCATTCCCTGCCGAGGTGGCCCGTCCTAAATTGGTGGTTGGCTTAGTGGTTGATCAAATGCGTTGGGATTATTTATATCGCTACTATAACCGCTATACCAATGGTGGCTTTAAAAGATTAATTAATGAAGGTTTTTCTGTAGAAAATACTTTTATTCCTTATACACCAACCTATACGGCCTGTGGCCATACCTGCATTTATACAGGTTCTGTTCCGGCAGTTCATGGCATTATTGGTAACGATTGGTACGATCCTGAAACCAAAAAAAATGTATACTGTACTGAAGATTCTTCTGTATCTACCGTTGGGAGTACACCATCTTCTGAAGGAAATATGTCGCCAAAAAATATGCTAACCACTACCATTACCGATGAACTAAGGTTAGCTACAAATTTTAGAGGTAAAGTAATTGGTATTTCATTAAAAGACAGGGGGTCGATCCTTCCTGCTGGCCACGCGGCAAATGCAGCATATTGGTATCAGGGTAGCACCGGAAACTGGATTACCAGTACTTATTACATGAAAGAAGTGCCAACATGGATTGCCGATTACAATAAATTGAAATTGGCAAACAAGTTCTATGCAAAAAACTGGGAAACATTGTATCCAATGAATACCTATGTTAATAGCACAGCAGATGAGAAAGCATACGAAGGCAAAGCGAGCACATTCCCTCATCAGCTCACCCAAAATATTGATAAAAACTTCGATGCCATCAGAAGCACGCCTTATGGTAATACCATCACGTTAGATCTTGCCAAATTAGCGATCCTTTCTGAAGATTTAGGACAAGATAACATTACCGATTTCTTAGCGGTAAGTTGCTCATCTACTGATTATGTTGGTCACGCGTATGGTCCAAACTCAGTAGAAGCAGAAGACACTTATTTACGTTTGGATAAAGATTTCGAAGAGTTTTTCAACTACCTGGATAAAAAAGTAGGTAAAGGAAATTACACCGTATTTTTAACTGCCGATCATGGTGCTGCGCATGTACCAGGCTTTATGCAAGAAAATAAATTGCCTTCGGGCGTAGTGAGTGACCGTGATATCGCAAACAAATTAAATGCTTACTTAAATGATAAATTTAAAGTAAACAATGTGGTTTTAAAATCTCAGAACAATCAGATCATTTTCGATCATGATAAAACCGATAAAGGTGATGTAAGTTTTGATGTAATTAAATCGGCATCTGTAGAATTCTTAAAAAGACTAGACGGTTTCCAAAATGCAGTTGATATTGCTAAAATATCGCAAAGCACACTTCAGGAAATCCAGAAAAAGATGATTACCAATGGATACAATGCGCGCAGAAGCGGTGATATCTACTATGTTTTACAACCAAACTGGTTTAACGGTGGCAGCACAGGTACCACACACGGAAACTGGAACCCATACGATTCGCACATTCCATTGGTTTTTATGGGCTGGGGAATCAAAGCTGGAGCATCCAATAAAACACATTACATGACTGATATTGCACCAACGCTGGCTGCGCTACTCCATATTCAGATGCCAAATGGTAATGTTGGAGAACCGATCACAGAGATCACCAATAAATAATTTAAAAAACTATGCTCACCAGCATAGTTTTTTGTTTTAACGCAATAGTGATAGGTCCCTAAAAAGTATCGTCATTGCGAGGCACGAAGCAATCTTAAAGCGCTCGCTACTAGCGATAGTTGTAAGATTGCTTCGTCGGCTGAAAAAGCCTCCTCGCAATGACGACCATTTGTGGAGAGTCATTTCCTTTAAATTACGCTGTCATCCATAATGATTTTTATGCAGTAAATTATCCCTACCATTGATGTTATTTTACAAACTACTAATAATCAACATTTTAACCAACTTTGTGTTTCCGCCCAACT
>NZ_JAUG01000115.1 GCF_000708285.2 Pedobacter borealis DSM 19626 | reverse complement strand
TTCAGCCTCATCTTTGCTTAACTGGCGTATACTCTGGACACTGTTCCTGAAAAGTATATCCAGATTCTTATTACCCCTGCTAATTAACCTTGAATCGGATAAACTCGTAAAACCTCGTGTTTGCATCCAACAAAGAAACAAATTATTCAGAAATGTGTCCACACGATAGGTTATGGCGGGAAGAAGCAATTATCCGGGGGATATTTTTCTTATGAGACAGAAAAAGAAATGATCACGATCTTTTTTTCTAAAAATGACGATCCGGAAGTGTTGGCGACAGTTAAGTTCGGCCATAGGTTAGACTCGTCTAAATATAGTATAGACACCGCAACAAGAAAATTTACCGGAGTTGAAAAAGACTTTTATGCCATCCGGTCAAAAGCTGCACAGGCTGTTTCAAACGATACGCTTTTTAAATTTTATGAAAATACCAGTTTAAATCTTGTTCCGATCATAAAAAATGGGGCAAAAAAAGTATATGTCATCACTGGGCAAACCGCACCGGATGAAGTGTTATTAGGAAATGATTACCTGATTAATTTTGACAAAGACAATAATATCATTAAAAAGACAAAGCTTCATAACAATCTTATTCCCCTGGGAACCGGTGGTATAGACGCGATAAAAGCATCCTCACATCAACACTTAGGTGAAACAAGTCCTTATATTACCGCGACAGATATTTGTGCATTCAAATTATGGAAGGGAAGGACAACCTGGGTAATCAGTTTCATTGTCTCAACTGGATATGTATCTGCATGGCACTTTAGCGATGAATTTTTAGAAATTCTAACCCAGGCCGAATTCGAAAAAATAATGAAAAACAAATAGCATATTCACGCTTTCATTCCAGTCGTAGCGTCTCGCTAAAGCCATTGCAAAATCAATTTATAACAAAAAAAGCCCACCTTTCGATGCGCTTTTAATCTTAGCTGAGAGATGCGAAATGTCAAGCTTTTTGTCAACAACCCTTATTTTTGCTAAAGTCACGTTTAAAAAGTACCTTATTATTTTGCTCAATATAGTCACCCGATACGATCAAATAGGGATGATTAGGCGAATAGCCTGCGCTGCGGCTTCTTACGATTATTTTGTCGTTAACTTTCAGGCCATTTAACTGCTGAAATTCCTTAAGCGTGAATTGCATCATGTACTCTTCGCCATTAATCCTGACGATAAGCCATTTTGGTCCTGATTTCGCATTTGCGCGCTGAAAAGTAACAGACGTTACCACGGCTTCCATATTGCTGAAATCCTTTATGTACTTCCTTATTTTATCATGACTGGCATGCACTTTTTTACCTTCAGGAGAGAGCTCCCATTTTTTGTACCTGATCCCGTCAGGAGAGGCCTCCCATTTTTTCCTGTCTTCCACCATGCGGGCTTTCCGCTCAGCGGCAGACAAGGGCTTTGGGGATGGCTTAATTTCACGATTGGCAAATACTAATCCGCTCCCCACAACCAGTGGTAAGATCAGCACATAGATGTTTTTTTTCATATGTTTTATATCCTTTCAAATTGATTCAGCGAATCTAGTTTGATATTTTTCGGATGGAGTGATTTGGATTGTAAATAAAAATGTAAATTTTGTAAATAAATCGTAAATCGTATTTGAAGGGCGATTGTAGCCCCTCGCTGTACATCTGTACGTAACCAATGCAAGACCTTAAACCTTGAACGGCAAATAAAGACTGAGATTACTGAGAAGAAAAACAGTGCAAAATAAACAGAAGACTGTTTTGTGAAATAAAGCCACTGGTATAGATCAGAGGTTTTTTGCGGGAATAAATCTAAAACAAGGAATCTGAAATCATTAGCCGTTATCCTGTGATGATTGCTGGGCATCAGAATTAGAGTCCTGGGGTGGTGATGAAGAGGGAATTGTAGAAATCACTACAATAGCGGCAATAAAAAAGCCGATTGAAACCCAAACATTGACAACTCCCATCAGGTAGAGGATCCATAACGAACTGGAAATAATTAATGAAGAGGCTGTTATCCACTCAAGGCTTTGCCAAGCCCTTTTCAAAAATAATAAGCGAAAGTTGGCTAAGCCCGTAAATGCGAAAATGCCGTAGAAAAATTTTTCCCAGAATCCTACAATACCGTAAGAACTTAAATCAAACCAGAACGAAGCGACTACAAATGTGAAAAATAGAAAGAAAGCTATATTAATCGCAATCAAGGAAAGTTTATTCAGGTTCCGGCCACGATCATCACGATAAACGTACACTAAATTCATGTTTGCTACCGTTTTATACGGAATACAAAAAGCTGCTCCAGGAATCTCTCTAGACTTCACCTCTACTGTATTGCCTGCAGCATCTTTCACCTGTTTTAGCGCACGCGCATTGGTCAGAAATAGGTTTTCTAAGTTATTGTCTTCCTTATTAATTGTATACTGCGAGAGGAGGCCAGAATATAGCTTAGTTTCACCTGCAATCTCCTACCATAGTAAAAGCAGGCTTTTTGTTGCCTGGACTGCTATAAAGGATTTTACCACCATGAATATAGTAATACCAATAATTTTTAAATCGAAACAGCTGGAAATGTACGTCTAGTCTGAGCCCTCTAACCAGCCAATGCAACATAAAACCAAAGAAACAGGAAATAGCGTAAATAAGCGCAATGATCAATAGTAAATCCTGATAGGTTTTGTACATCAGATCCTTCTCCGGAATCTTATTGTCCGCAATTGGCGTTGCAATCTGTCGTACAGTATCATAACTAAGTGAATCTAGAACTTCAAGACCCGACATCGATCGGAAAGCATAAACAGAGAGAAAAGTGACCCCCATGGAAACCCCGCTGAAAAACACATTCCACAACAACTTATCAAACTCATTGGATTGATTAAACTGCTTGGTGAACTCACCACGATAATAAAATTTTCTAAAAAGGAAACCCGGAAAAATCGCCATCATTACAGCGATCACGGTATTGAGCGCAACCTGTTCCAAAGAAACTTTATGTTTAAGCTTCTACGAAAAACTTAATGTTCTGACCTTTCAAATTAAGGGTGACCTCGCCATGTTTCGGGTTGCTCATGATTTTGTCATAAAGCTCGACTTTACCCTCCGAATCATTAAGGATTGCTTTAGTCTCCTCACTGATCAGCGGTTCCTCTGTACTGAATTGAGTAAGCATATTTGAGGCCGCTCTAAAAAGATTGTTTAAGATACTATCCTTGCTCATGATATATAAATAAAAGGGTTGCAAAAGTAAAGATATTTTTCAGATAACCTGTTGTTAAACAAAAAAATATGTCCACCTTGGACACATCCTTAATTTCATCTCTTAACTTGTTAACATACAAGATAGCAAACAGTTTTCCAAATCACAAATTATTTCATCTTTTTTACTAAATAAACACGCCATCATGGCCGTAGCGTCTCGCTAAGACCCAAGCATTAATAGGGTGCAGAATAATAAGATTCAATATCGTTACAGTGATTAATTGTTAAAACCAAGATGTGCCACTAAACAAAAACACAGTTTAATGATTATCCGTCCACTCTGAAGGTAACTTCCCAAAAAACTTCTTAAATTCCTTACTAAAGTACCGGCTATCTAAAAAGCCTACCATATATGAAACCTGGTATACTGTATATAGTTTAGTTTCCAGCAGTTCTGCTGCTTTTTTAAGGCGTACCCTTTTGATAAAATCATTAACTGATGAACCAGAAACCGACTTAATCTTTTTGTAGAGGATAGGAGTACTCATATTCATCAGTTTGGCCAGTTCATTCACACCAAAATCTGCATTCTCTATCGAGTCTGCAATATGTTCTATCAGCTGATTAAGGAACTTTTGGTTTTCTGTGCTCAGTGTGGTTTGTCTTAACTGTTCAAAGATGTCGACTGACGTAGATTTTTTATCTAATAACTGGCTAACGTGTGCCTGCGCATTCTTTATTCCTGTAATAAGGTTATTAACCTGTAGCAGCAAAGCCTGAGGGCTAAAGGGTTTGGTGAGGTAAACATCAGCACCATGGGAGAGCCCGGCAATTACATCTTCGGCCTGTGTTTTGGCGGTTAGCAATATAAAGGGAATGTGGTTTGTTGCCACATTGGATTTGATCCGGTCACAAAAATCAAAGCCCGACATTTCAGGCATCGTTACATCACTGATGATCAGATCAGGCATATGCCGTTTAGCCTGTTCCCATGCCAGCTTTCCATTTCTGCTCATCATCACCTGGTAATGAGGGTTTAAAATATCGTCTAAAAGGGTGGCGAGCTCCAGGTTATCTTCAGTCAGCAAGATGATTGGTTTCGGGTTATCGTTGGTCGGGCTTAAGGGCAATAACTGGTCAGCCAGGCCATTGGGTAAGGTACTTTCTTCATGGTAGGCTTCTTGCAGCTCATACGTATCATTTTGTCTTTTAGGCAAAGAAATCGTAAATGATGTTAGTCCATGCTCATTCATGGTCTCCAACTGGCTGGTCACTGTAATGGTGCCTTGGTGAAGCTCAACAATAGCCTTAGATAAGGCCAGGCCAATGCCATAACCAGTGTTCTGAAACCCATGGTCTGCAACCTGATAATAATTTTCAAACAATTTGTCTAAATGCGACTGGGAAATACCCCTGCCGTTATCCTCTACAACGATGGTAATTTCATTGTCGGTCTGCTTGATCTTAAGTTCTACAATACCACCATCCTGTGTAAATTTATAGGCATTTGCCAATAAGTTTATAATGGCCTTTTTTAACTGGAAAGCATCGCACAGCAAAAAGGCTGATTTTAGATGTGATCTTTCAAATAGCGTGGTAATCTGTTTTCGCTCGGCGGTTTCCGAAAACATCTGTAGGCAATCTTCCAGTACAGGTAACAGATCCTGAACATTTTCGGATAGCGATAAACGGTTATCCTCAGTTTTTCTAAAATCCAGCAGTTCGTTAACGAGTGTGAGCAATCGCCTGGCATTGCCTGCAACCCCGATTATTTTGTCTTTTTGTTTCGTGCTCAAATGTTCATCCGAAACAAGCTGCTCAATAGGAGGAGAAATGAGGCTGAGGTGTGTCCTGATTTCGTGCGATACATTCGTAAAAAAATTGATCTTGTACTGGTGAAGTTCATCTTCTCTTTTTAGGAGGGTACGTAACACAAAATAACGGCTAACGAAGAAAACAATACTGGTTAAAATAAGGGTATACAGTGTATAAGCCCACCAGGTTGCCCAAAACGGCGGTAATATGTTAATGGTTAAACGAGTAGGTCCCATCCAGTTGGAACTGCCGCTATTGCCACTTACCATTAAAGTATAAGTACCTGGAGCAAGGTTGTTAAATGTTGCTTCTGCTAAATTGCTTGTGGTCCATCCCTTACTTAAGCCCTGAAGCTTATACCTGAAGGCATTTTTTGTTGGCTTAATAAAATCCAATAAGGCAAATTCGAAGGTTAACGAATTCTGGTTATGGCTAAGCTCAACCTTGTCGGTATAGGTGATGGATTTGCGCAGTACCGAACCATCAATTTCTACAGGAACATCAAAAATTCGCATACCGGTAATCACCATACTCGATTTTGTAGTATTGTCCCTGATTTTGTCAGGATCAAAATACACCAGTCCATCCAATGTTCCAAAAAACAAATTGTCATCCTGCTCGTATTTGGCATTGGGGGTAAAATTGGTACTGATCAGCCCATCTGCTTTGGTGTATTGGGTAACGATTTTCTTTTTCGGTGTAACCTTAAGTAACCCACTATCACTTGCCAGCCAGATATTGTGCTTCTTATCAAAGGCCATACTCACTACTGAACGGTTACTCAACTGATTGTTGATCTGATAGGGAACGAACTGCCGGTCTTTTCCATCATATCTTGCCAGGCCATGGCTTTCTAATCCTAAATAAATGGTGCCTTGATGCTCAGAAATGGTGTTTGCCGGGTACTTTAGGTAATATGTCCTGATCTCCCTGCCTTCAACTTTAATCACCTTGCTTTCGGAAGCAAACCATAACCTTTTTTTAGTATCGCGAAAGGCAATACCTGCGCGAAAAGATTTTAGTGCATTTTGCTGCATTAATAGATCTGCTTTTAAGCTGGTGCCAGCACGTTTATACACCAGTAAGCTACCGCTTGAGGTCATCCAAAGCCGGTTCTGGTCATCTTCTACTATAGAATTGATCTCGGTAACTCTTTCACTTCCTGTTAAACGGTGTTCGATGGCATTGGTACTGGCATTAAATACATCCAAAGTACCCGAAAAAGTTCCGATCCATACATTCCCGTCCTTATCCTTAAACAGGTTTTTAATAAAATTTGAACTGATGGACTGATTGTTACCCTGCTGGTTTTTTAAATAAGACACCTGTTTGGTAGTCTGGTTAAGAATATTTATTCCCCCGCCTTCGGTACCAATCCAAAGCTCGGTTGGATTACGGTTACAAATGCTGCTCACCACACGATGGTTGAGGTTTATAGATGATGGGCCGATACTTAGATGATTAAAGGGGGTAAGGGCTGGCTTTATCAGGTCTAAGCCACTGTAATAAGTGCCAATCCAAATGGTTCCCGAACGCTGTTGAAACAGGCTGTGGATAGAGCTGTTGTGTAAGGTCTGTTCATTGCCCAATCGGCTATTCAGCTCAATCCTGCTTAGGTGATCAATGTCGAAAAAAAACAGGCCATCTGCAGTGGCAGCACCAATCCTATGATCCAGTAAGCTGATAATTGAGCGGATTTTGTTTGTAGCGCCACCTGGTAAAGCGGGTTGTTTTTTTGCTTTTATAAATTTTCCTTGTTGATAATCACATAAAAACAGACCGGCAGCATAGGATCCGAACCAAAATCGTCCGGAATCATCTTGTTTAATCGAAGTAATTGCTTCCTTTTGCAAGAAAACAGGTAGTTCGATGGCTGTTCTGGTTAGGATAATCCGGCCAGCTTTAACGCTTACTTCAAAAAGGCCTCTATTTGTACCGCACCAGATTTTGCCATCAGTTGCCTGATATATCGTATAGCATGATATACTTCTGCCATCATCAAAAGTCTTTGGTGAGGTAATGATTTTATGTCCTTTGGTGATCAATACAATCCCCGCTATGGTAGTTGCCCAGATATTCCTAGAGCGATCAGCCATTATCCACCTAACCTCAGGTTGCTTTTGGTAGGGAAGCTTGATTTGTCTGAATTTTTCGGTAAGAGGATCAAAAATAATTAATCCAAATACTGTACCCATCCACAACCGGCTCTGTTGGTCCCAGAACAAAGACCTGATCAAAGCACCAGATGAAGGTTTACCTGTACCAAGAATATTCTTAAAATTGCGCCACCTCAATCCATCAAACCGGCTTAAGCCTTTTTCAGTGCCGAACCACATAAACCCTTGTTTGTCCTGTGCAATGGAGAGTACGCTATTTTGAACAAGGCCATCCTCAGTGCTGAAATGTGTTGAAATTGCCAGTTGGGCATTTACAGATAATGATCCCAATAATATTAAATACACAAAGTTTAACCAGCCCAGGGCACGGATGAAGCGTTTTCTATTTAAATGGAGCAGGATGATCATTGTAACAAAGCTATGAGATATTTGGCTTTAATATTCATAATTAACCTACGAAGTAGTGAAAAACCATCTGATTTAAAATTTTCCCCCTATTTGTTTAAGATTTTCTACTATTGATCATCAGCTAATTAAAGAAATTTACAAGCTAACCTGACCAGACAACCGGTCTACATTATCAATAACCAAATAAACCCATGAACCAGTTTTTTATGAAGCATGCACTTCAAAATGGGCAGATATAAGAACAAATCGGAGACTATAAAATGCGCAAACCTCGCTTATTACTTTTTCTAATCCCTTTTTTATTCAGTACAAAAATTGCACATAGCCAATCAGGCTTATCAACCAGCGACACGGTAAAAGTGAAACTGATTAACTGGAGCAGTTTTCAAAAAAAACACCTCACAATCAACTAACAAAAGTCGTACAAACAAGCCTGCTGAATGCCAATAAATTTGCATTAACCACTTGGTATCGGGATATAAAAAAATACCAGCCAGATTCGAGCGGTTACCTTGATCTGAAAAGCAAATCAAAGGTGAACGAATACCGCTACCGTTTTCCAGCGGCCATGTCGTTCGGTATTGCGATTGCCATCAAAACAGGTATATACGATCCTGCCGTAACAGGAGTTTCTTTACAGGAGGCTAAAAACAAAACCATCCAAATGGTAAGTGCTGTGGCCTACGATCATAAAGTGAACCAGAGGCGAAAGGTATGGGGCGGCGATTGGTAGGCGGCTCATTGGGCTTATTATTCGGGATATACGGCCTGGCTTTTATGTGATGATTTTTCTAAAAAAGACCAGACTTACATCACCCGGATGATCATTTCGGAAGCAGATCGTTTTCTTAGTGTAGTGCCACTTTATTATAAAGACAGTACTGGCAAAGTATTGTTCCCTGGTGATTCTAAAATTGAGGAAGATGCCTGGAATGCAGAGCTCCTATATTTGGCAGCAGTAATGCTGCCCAATCATCCGCACTCGGGTAAATGGTTGTATAAGGCAGTCGAATACCTGATGGCCTCAACAGCTTTACCTTCCGATCTTCATAATTCGCCGATTATACACGGACAGCCGGTTAGCCAATGGGTGCAGGGATCTAATATGGAAGAGCCAGGTTTTGTGATCAATCATGGTATCATCCATCCACAGTACAATGCAATTGCATCGATGATAAATGCCCCGATTGTATTCGCTCTGGCCAGAAAAAACACGCCTGAAGCCGCACGCTTCAATCTTGATAAAATTTATTATTCGGTAACCGCACATCCGTTTTCATCACCACCCTATAAGGCTCCCGGCGGTACCATGTACCGTGAAGGCACTGCTGATGTTTATTACCCGGAAGGGTCAGACTGGGGCCAGGGTGTTTACGATAATTATGCTAACCTCGATATTGCCGCGCTTACTTATGGTTGGGATAATCTTGCCCAAAAACATAAGGGAGAGTACTGGGCTAAACTGGTTTGTTATCATAAACTACTGGTACCTGCCGTTACTTGAACAGCAAAAGCGTTTTGCAGATGGACACACTTATGCAGGCGATCAGGAAAACAGCTATCCGGGCAGAGAAGAGGCTATTGCCAGAAAAAGGAAGAAAATTACCAGTAGTAAAAATGCAAACGAACTGTTGATCGGTCCACCGCCGCGCAAAGGATGGGAGCAGTATTATAAAGTATAATTCATGCACAAATGGAAGATAGGTTCCATCAAAAAAAATTACCTAAATGCATTCAAAAATTAAACTAATTATTACTGGTATTGCTTTGCTGAGCTTTCAGTTTAGTAAAGCGCAACAGGTTATCCAGAAACCTGTTGCTAATGTATGGACCGCCGATAACGGAGATGGCACCTTTAAGAACCCCTTGTTCTGGGGCGATTGGGCTGATACCCCGAGTAGAAATGGCGCAAAAGGCAGTTATTCCATGTGTGTTGGTGATGGCTTACAATGTAAAAGCTCAGCGGGCCTATTTTAAGCTCAGTGGTGCAAGGAGAAGCGATGGCATGGAGACCATTGAAATCCCAGCATTTGAAAAGGACAATGAACTGTATACCTGGATTTCATTTATCGCAGATGATAGGCCGTCTATCGCAATGAGCAGCTACACAGGGAATATTATTATTTAGGAGACCAGAAAGACGTAGTGCTCCATTAAAATCTTATTAAAGCATCTTTTAACCATTCAGTTTTGTAAGCTGAATGGTTATTGATTTCTTTTGCCTGTTTTATGGACTAGTTAAGGCAGACTATGAGCTTTGAATACCTACTATCTACAGCATTGAATTTGAATTTATTCTGTTCGCAAAATAATAAACATTGCTGTTGCTGCTATCTTTTTACTTTAGATCAAATATTTAAGGTTTAGTGCAAAAGCACTTGGTTTAAAAGTTAATCTACCTTTTTTATAAAAATAGCCCCCTTAGAGTCATTACTTATCTGACCTTTTATATTGGCTTTAATGGTAAATGCGGCACCGGTTTCATAATTATTGATAGTAAAAGGATAACTATTATTTTTTGTACTAGTACCAGCATAGCCGTTGAGTGTTTCCTCGGCCAATTTATTTCCATTTTTGTATATGCTGATAGAATTAATATCCAATCTGCTTTCGCCACCAATATATTGAAACGTTAAAATAAAATTGCCATTGGCATTTACTGTTCCAGTTGCATTGATCTCTAAAGTTGTAAAATCCTTTTCCTTAATGTTGGATGGCCCCCATTCTGCAGCTAACACACCAAGTTTTTTGAAACGATCGTATTTGTCTGGAAAATAGAAAGGTAACGAATACTGTTGCCTGTTTAATACTGTTATAGCCCAGAAATTGCTGAGATTTGTTATTTTGATGGGTTGAGTATATACTGTAGCATAAGGTGTTGGAAAAGACCCATCAGTAGTATAGCGTATTTCAGCACCCTTAACTACATTTTGTAGAGTGATGGTGTAGGTACTATCAACCTTTGTATTGCTCACCAGTTTTGGTTGTGGCAGCCTAAAACCATAACCTGCATTTTGGTAGCGTTGGTAATGTGTACTCATTCTACTTTCAAATGCCGTCCAGTTTTTTAGTTTTACAGGTGTCCAGCAAACTTCTGCCAGTGCACTTAGGCGTGGCAAAGCCAAATAGTCAAAATATTGCTCAGAGCGGTTTTCGTTCAATGGAACCATTTCGGCCAGTTTGTTGCCATGTATAAACTGGTCTGCCCACAAAGTACCTGATGCACCTAATATTTGGCTTCTGTATTTTTCATCTAAATTATCCAACATGGGGTTGAAGGAATACACACGCTCTAAAGAAACCGGCCCAGCCCATGAAGCTGTTTGTACCTCGCCTGGAATGTTTTTCTCAAGCATATCAAAATAACAATAAGCAGTTAGCGATTGTACAATGCTGTGCCCTTGCTCTACAGCTTTGGCAATTTTTTTCTTGTCATTCCAGATCATTCCAACCATTTTTTCCTTTAAGCCATCTTCAATTGCTTCATCCCAACCGACTAAAGTTTTTCCATATTTTTTTAATATAGACTGTACCCTGTTATTGAAATATACCTGCAGTTCTGATTCATTCTTCAGTCCAAGTTCGTTTTTTTTCTTTTGGCAATCAGTGCATTCTTTCCATCTGCTGTAATTGGCCTCATCGCCACCGATATGAATATATTTTGAAGGAAAAAGAGCAGTTGTTTCTTTAAATACATCTTCAAGAAACTCAAACGTACGCTCTTTACCTACACAATAAATTTCTTTACTAATAGAGTGTTGTGTTGGCATTATGAACTGTTGGTTTGTACAGCCGAGGTAAGGGTAGGCTACTATTGCAGCTAAAGTATGCGCTGGCAGCTCAATTTCTGGTACCACTTCTACATTTCGTTTATCCGCATAGGCTATAATTTCCCGAATGTCTTTTTGAGTATAATATCCACCTGTTTTTTCAGCGCCCAAACCACGCCATCCACCTATTGAAGTTAATTTGGGGTATTTGATAATTTCCAACCGCCAACCCGCATCGTCAATTAAATGGAAATGCAATACATTCATCTTATACATCGCCATTAAGTCGATAAACTTTAAAACATATTCTTTACTAAAAAAATACCTGGAAACATCAAGCATCATACCACGCCAAGCGTAGGCTGGGGCGTCATTAATTATGGCACCATCAATTGTCCAGATTTTGCTCTTTTTGCGTTCCTTATTATAAATTTCGACAGGCAACATCTGTAATAAAGTTTGAATGCCATAGAATATACCTGCGCTACTGTTCCCGGCAATTTTAACCTGTTGATTATTCACAGATAATGTATAGGATTCTCTGCTGTTACTGGCATTTTTTGAGACAACTAAAACTATCCCGTTTGATGGTAAAGTTTTAACTTCTTTTAATTCAAAGTCGAAACCAGTGGCGGGACTTAATGCCGATGCTAAAAGTGTTGCCTGTTCTTTCAATCCATTTTGGTAATAAATCTTAGTTCCTTTATTTATGTTAAAACGTTGGCCATTTGCTTTATAGCTTTCGGGAAGTGGAATGATATTATTTTGAGCGATAGATAGTTTTGAAAAACACATTAAGAAAAAGATAGGCAATAAAATTTTTGTCATAAGAAACTCAATTAGGGTTAAAGTAATTTACATATTATGCCATCCATCTTAAATATTAAACAAAGCACAAACGTTTGCGTTTAATCCGCTACTTTAAATTTTGCTTTAAAATGTTGACTGCCAATAATCCAATATCGAATCGATCTCTTGTTTTTTGCTATACTATTTATTTCGATCATCTCCTGTTTTTGTAATAATAAATTTACAAACGACACCTATTTCGGAAATAAGCTGGGTAATTGTGCATTTAACCCAAGAGCTGGGCTATACTAAATATAATTTACTGTTTTTCTATTTCTCTTGAATCACATTGTACCCTTATTTAAAAATTTTAAAGCAAATGCGGTAGCATTATCAGGGATATTAACACCGCTTAAACACGGCATTATTGTAAATCTATTGGTAAACAAACGTTTGTGCGGTGTTTTTAAATTGACTTAAATCAAATGTGCTTAGTTTTGATAAAGGTCTATAACTAAGATCTATACCAACATCCTATAATCATTTTATTAAAAAACAAACGAATAAATTATTCGTGATAACCAACTAACCAAAAAACCTATAAAAGAGTTTTTGCTGCATATAACTTCTTGAAAGAAATCGTCCTGTTGAAATCAAGAAGAATTACTGTATTGCCTGAAATAGACAGTATCATTCGCGATATGCCTTTCAGGTAATACTGTAATTAGATGAGCGTAATGTCGAACTGGAGATATTTGGCTGGTGCAGCATAAAAGATTAATAGCAGTAGAGGTGATGGTTGTTTTTTGATAATAAGAACTGAAAATTTTAACTCATAACCGATGAACAGAATATTTTTCCTTTTGGCCCTGCTAACTTTAGTTGTTATAAACGTAGATGCCCAGCAGGCAGGAAAAATCGACAATGATGACAGATCTAACAGCCTGATCGCTGCAGCTCCTTTTTTACGGATTACCCCTGGTGCCCGCATTGCTGGCATGGGCAATGCCGGTGTAGCGGTTGAGGCTGATGCGCATTCGGCGGCCATTAATGCCGCATCGATGGCCTACTTGCCCCAAGGGTCAACGGGAAT
>NZ_JAUG01000114.1 GCF_000708285.2 Pedobacter borealis DSM 19626 | reverse complement strand
TTTGCTGAAAATTATATCTTATTTACGCCTAATCCCGCTTTATCGTCCTGCTGAATTTATTTCAGCATCTTTTTAGCGTGAAAGACCCTGAAATAAATTCAGGGTGACGACCGTCTTAACAGAAAACTTGATTAAAACGCCACAAAATGAGATTTAATAATCGAACTCAGATTTTTAGGTTGTTAGCTGTTTAATTGGATTGAAGCTTCGATCAAAGATCCTTCGACTACGCTCAGGATGACAAAACAAGAGAAGTTATTGACTAAAACTGATTAATTGTTAAATCGGTTAATCAACTCCAACCGCTAAGCTGAATTAACTTCAGACCTCTGACATCGGACTTCCGACTACATCCATTTTTTAATATCTTTGCGCAATGGCTAAAATACTTCAAATAGAAACGGCTACTGCAATTTGTTCTGTAGTGCTATCTATCAACGGCGAAACGATTTCATTTAAAGAAGAAAAAGGACAAAACCTGCATGCTGCTAATTTAACCCTGTTTATTGATGAGGTGCTTAAAACGGCAGGCGTAAGTTATCGGGAATTGGATGCTGTTGCGGTAAGTAAAGGCCCAGGGTCTTACACAGGGCTTCGCATTGGTGTTTCTACGGCAAAAGGACTCTGTTATGCACTAGATAAGCCATTAATCGCTATTGAAACGCTAGAGATGATGGCTGCAGGTTTCTTAACCGAAAATCCTGATTATTCTGGTTTAATCTGTCCAATGATCGACGCCCGTAGAATGGAAGTGTATACCTCAATTTTCGACCGTTCTCTAAACGTAATCACGCCAACTGAAGCAAAAATTATTGATGAAACAAGCTTCACTGATTATCTCACACAGCAAACCGTTACTTTTTTAGGCGATGGAGCAGCCAAATGTGCTGAAGTTTTAACACAACAAAATGCAAAGTTTGATGAGGCCAATTTCAATGCTGCAACATACATGTCGCGGTTAGCTGACAAAGCTTTCAACAACAGTAAATTTGAAGATGTAGCCTATTTCGAACCTTTTTACCTGAAAGATTTTGTCGTTACGCAATCTAAAAAACAACAAATACAGGGCTAAGTCGGTTATCTTCTTTTAAAGATCGAAAACAAACTTTTAAAGAAACTACCACCTTCATTATCATTTATGCCTGGTATTACATCTGCAAACTGCGGATGGTTAACCACGTTGCCGAATTTAATGCCCACACCCATATAAAAAGAAGCGCCATTGGGGCCACTGCCTACAGTAGCATCTTTTTTAATCATGCCCATGGTTTGGAAACTGGTAGCTACTAAATTGTCGGTACCCATAAACAATTCGAAATTCGGAGTTTGGTATTTTGCCTGCAGTCCAACCATGAAAACACCATTTAAGTTGTACAGTGGAGTAATACTTCCCGAAAAATCGTTGGCAATAAAAGTGTTTACAAAAGCAATATCTCCGCCTTTGTAAAACAGGTTTTTAGAAACGGCCAGGCCTGGTTTGTAAAAGCCATATCGTTTAGATAAGTAAACATCAAGTTTGGCATTGGTAGGAGCTAAAAACTTTTTGCTCTGCTCCGAAAGGAGAAAAATGTCCGTTATTTCCTGGTTGGTATTAGATTGGTCCTCTAAATTTTTAATTACTTTAGATTGATCTGTAGTCGCGTGCCGTGTGTTGCTCCGCCACCAGATAAAACCTAAATCCTTAATGTTGGCCATCAAAAACAGGCCTTTTTTAGTGGTATAATTCGTTCCAAAACTTAATGATAAGCCAGGATTTTTAAAGTTGGGAAAGAAGTTTTTCTTGTTTACCTCGTCAAAATCAGAAAAATTGCTGGTGTAGGTGCCATTCAGTCCGATTAATAATGCAGAAGCACCTGGATCTATATATAAATAAGAATCAGCTATATCGAGTTTGTTGTATAAAATCCCGCTCAATAAACTGGCCTTTAGCCCAAAAGCAAGCCTCTTGTTCCAGTTTTCCCTGTAGGTAAAGCTAAATTGATGGTAACTTTGTTCATACCCTTTGGTGTCTAATATTCCGGTATATTGCTGTCCTTTGTTAAATCTTTCAAAAGAATCGAAAATAGCAAGGCTTTCATTTGTGTAATCGATATGTGCATCAGACCTGATCTGCCATGAAAAACCCATTTCCTTTTGATACTTATAGGATTTGAAAAGCCTGAATGCAGCTACATAAATATTGCTGTTTTCGAAAAAATGATTCACCTCTCCAGTACCAATCGGTAAACTTCTTGTATCAAAAACACCTTCCTGTGTTAATTTTCTTATCGCAAACTTAGAGCTTCCTTTGTTAATGGCATTTGTTCCAAAATAGGGCAGGAAGAAATTGGAAGAAAATCTTCGCGATGAATCTAGGGTGAAAGATTTTTGAGATGGGTTTTCGAAGGCATCAAACATTGTTTTGGTACCAAAAAGGGCATACTGTTGTGCATTTGCAACCCCGAAGCTGGCTAATGCCAGTAACGCAAGTAAAAGTTTCTTCATGTAAAATAGTTTTCTGGGCTTGTTTCCTTATTAACGGTTAGTTAACGAATCTGGTATTTCTGGTTTTAAATATTTGTTTAAAAGCAAGTTAGTGATAAACTTGTTTTTGTCTGCACTCATCTGGTAATAAAAAGTGTCGAAATTTTTTAAACCGCTATCGGCCCTCAAATGTTTATAAAATGGAAGCTGAATATTGTTCCTGAAAATATCTGCCGAATTTTTGGTATTGATGTAATAACTCACATTCGAAGTAGTTGAAATCTGGTTTACTGCATCTAAATATTGTGGGGTCTGTATTAAGAGCCTGTTATGCTTATAATCATTTAAAAATGATTGAACTGTACTCGCATTATTGGCCACAACCAAATTATTATCTACAATGGTATAATATGGCCTGCCGAATTTTTTAAATGGTTCGCCAAAGTAACTATACAGGATATCAGATGATTTAAAGAGCTTAATGTCTTCATTGTAATCTGCACTTACATCAAGCAATAACTGTTTTACTTTTTCCCCATCTAATAATGAAATTGCACCTAGTTTTTCGCTGGTGCTTAACTGAAAAAGAATAAATTGATTTTTAGTATAAGTGGTAAAAATCGGATTTAAATCTGTTCTGTATTCATCTTTTACCTTTTTTATTACCGCATTGGTTTTGGGAAGTATTTTCGTTTGTTCCTGCCAATCATTCAACTTTTTGAGCCATTTGCTGTAATCATCATAAGCATAAAGTGCATAGTTTGCTGTATTATCAGGCAGGATATTTTGGATAGATGTATTTTGTGCAGCGGTGTTTTCGAATAGTTTAAGGTAGTTATACTGATCTTTTAATTCTGTATTTCCACTGAAAAGAATTTTTTCTCTGCTAAAATTATAATTAAGTACGGCAAAACTGTTTTGTTTATTAAAAATTGAAATTTCTCCATTAATGTTGCCTGCAATAATACTGTTGAGCAATGAGGGTGCCTGGTTAAAATTGATATAAACATGGCTGAGCACATTTTTAATTTGACGGTTATTCTCCTTAATATATTCGGTAAAGGGATTTTCTGTTAAACGTACATTGGCATCATTGATCAGTTTGAGCGATGTTGAAACTGTTAATACCTGATCATGAACGCCTAAATAAACCGATAAGCTGTCATTGAGCTTCACCGTGTACAGGTCTTTAGCATTTTCGCTCATTGCTTTTTTTAATTTTAACTGTTCGTAGAATTTTTTGATATCATTATCACGTTGTATCTGTACGGTGATTAAGAAGTTCAGGGTTTTATTCGAGTCGGGCAGTACACTAATATAAACCTGCTGATCTTTCAGGTATCTGTTTAGCAGATTATCGTCGATGATACTTGTTTTTAGCTGTTTTAACAGGTTCATTTTATCCTTCCCTAAAACCTGTTGGATAAGCTGTTGTCCTTCAATGATGTCGTAAAAACCTTTGTCGTTCTGAAAAGAAAACACCAATGCGGCATTATTGGTTGCCGATTGCAGCGCCAGGTCTTTCGCATCATTATCAATTCCCAATTTCGAAAAATAAACATAGACCATAAAGGCTACACCTAAAAATAATGCACTTGTTAGAATTACGATTTTTTTCATCTGTTGTGCAACAAATTTAATTTATTACATTGATTAGTGAGAAGTTCTTTGTCAATTTATTAATTTAGCGATTGCTACTAGCAAATAACTATGAATAAACGAATAATCCTTACTGCTTCTTTTTTTGGTGCTGTTGCTGTTTTGCTGGGTGCATTTGGTGCTCATGGTCTAAAGGCCCTAATTGATGGACCATCATTAGAAATTTGGCAAAAAGGTGTTGATTATCAGTTCTATCACACATTTGCACTATTGTACCTTTCTACCTTTGCACGTTACAGAAATAAGCTCATTAATATCGCTTATTTCTGCTTTACATTTGGAATCATACTTTTTTCAGGGTCGTTATATTTATTGGCTACCCGAAGCATATCGCATTTAGGATTTACTGAATTTATTGGTCCAATAACGCCAATTGGTGGGCTTTTATTTGTATTGGGATGGATAATGCTCTTTTTTGCGGCATTTAAAGATAAATAATGAATACTTTCGAAAATGATATTTTTGCAGAAAGAGAAACACTTTTTGTTGAAGTTATTTTGCCATTATCTTTGGCGAAAAACTATACTTATCGGGTACCTTTCGATTTAAACGATCAGGTTGCCGTCGGAAAACGTGTGGTTGTTCAGTTTGGAAAGCATAAAATTTATACCGCTTTAATCAGCGGCATCAGTACCGTACCCCCAACGGTTTATGAGGCAAAATACATTATCGATGTAGTAGATACTGAGCCTGTAATTACACCCATGCAGCTTAAATTCTGGACATGGATGACCAATTATTACATGTGCAATGAAGGTGATGTAATGGCGGCTGCTTTGCCCGCAAGTTTAAAGCTGGCCAGCGAAACGATCTTGATTCTTCGCGAAGATTACAATGAAGATACCGAACTTACCGATAAGGAAGAAATCATTATCAATGCACTGAAACAGCAGCAGAAACTTACTGTTAATGATGTTTCTAAGCTCCTTGGACAGAAAACCGTATATCCGATCATCAATCATTTGCTCGATAAAGAATTGATTCTGTTAGCTGAGGAGGTGGTGCAAAAATATAAACCTTTGCTTAAATCATTCATCATATTAAACGATTTTTATAGCGATGAAGAAAATCTGAAACAGCTTTTTAATGTTTTAGATAGGGCGCCTAAACAATTAGACGCTTTACTGGCTTACCTGAAATTACAAAAATCAAATCTGCCGATCTCTAAAGAACAGCTTTTAGAAGAAAGCAATTGTGGACCAGCAGCATTAAAAGCTTTAACCGACAAAGATATTTTTGTAGTGATGAAAAGGCCGGTTAGCCGTTTGGCCGCTCACGATGAAGAATTTAGTGTGAATTTCGAACTGAACGAAGAACAGCAGAAAGCATTGGGCCAGATTAATCAATATTTTGAAGAGAAGGAGGTGGTTTTGCTACATGGTGTTACCGCATCTGGAAAAACACAGGTTTATATCAAGCTGATTGAAAAAATCATTCAAAATACAGATGGTCAGGTATTGTTCTTGCTGCCCGAAATTGCCTTAACGACACAGATTGTAGAACGAATTAAGCGTTATTTTGGAAATTCAATCGGAGTATACCATTCTAAATTCAACAATAGCGAAAGGGTAGAAATCTGGAATAAAGTAAGAACAGGTGCTTACAAGGTAATTCTTGGTGCTCGCTCAGCCGTTTTTCTTCCTTTTCAACACCTTAAATTAATTGTTGTTGATGAGGAGCATGAACCCTCTTACAAACAATACGATCCTGCACCACGCTACCAGGCAAGAGATGCGGCCATTTATTTAGGTTATCTGCATCAGGCCAAAGTGGTTTTAGGCTCTGCCACACCATCACTTGAGAGTTATTATAATGCCTTACAAGGTAAATATGGACTTGTAGAGATGAAAGAGCGTTTCGGTGGTGTTCAGCTTCCCAACCAGCAAGTAGTAAGTATTTCGGAAGAAACGAAGAAAAAAACAATGAGCTCGTATTTTTCGAGTGTATTGATAAAAGATATAGATCTGGCGCTTTCTAAAAACGAACAGATTGTGTTATTTCAGAACAGAAGAGGATACGCTACTATTCTGATCTGTGCTACCTGTGGTTATACTCCAAAATGTGTAAACTGCGATGTAAGTTTAACCTATCATAAAAGCAGTGGCAAATTACATTGTCATTATTGTGGCTATCAACAAAGTAGCGTAAATATCTGCCCGGCCTGTGGTTCGGTGCATGTAGAGCAAAAAGGATTTGGTACCGAGCGTATTGAAGAAGAACTCAGGTTGCTTTACCCAGAAGTTACCATTGCCCGGTTGGACATGGATAGTACAAGGACAAAAAATGGGCTCCAACAGATCTTAAACGACTTCCAAGAAAAGAAAACCGATATTTTAATCGGTACACAAATGGTGGCCAAAGGATTGGATTTCGATAACCTGAACCTTATTGGTGTAATTAATGCCGATACACTTTTAGGCTATCCTGATTTCCGTGCTTACGAAAGGAGTTTCCAGTTATTGGCGCAGGTTGCAGGTAGGGCAGGGAGAAGGGCTGATCAGGGAAATGTCTGTATTCAGACTTATGATGCCGAAAACCGCATCATTAAGCAGGTGGTGAACAACGATTATGAGGGCATGTACAACGACGAAATCGTAGAACGGGAGAAATTCTTGTATCCGCCTTTTTCCAGAATGATATTCCTATATGTAAAACATAAAGATTCTCATGTACTAGATCACGCGGCATTCACGCTAGCCAATATTCTTAAAGGAAAATTTGGTAAACGGGTTTTAGGTCCGGAGCAACCTCTGGTAAGTCGCGTTCGCAATCTTTATATCAAACAGATCATTATCAAGGCTGGTAAGCATACTGCCATTCAAAAAGTTAAAGATGCATTGAGAGAAACCCTGACTCAATTTAATGCTACCAAAGAATTTAAAGGCGTTTTTACACAAATAGATGTGGATCCGTATTAGGAATGAGTAAATGATTGAATTTTGAATGACTGAATTTTGAATGATTGGATGGGTTTGTTCATTCTCTCAATCTCTCATTCAATCCTTCTCAGATGTGGATAATGTATCATTCTCTAACTCAGGTAATCTTTATTTAATAACTCAATAATTGAAACATTCTCTCATTTAATCATTGTTTCCCCGTTAAAAAAAGCTAATTTTGAAGCTCATGGCGTATAAATTTGTTGATAATTACCGAGAACGTGGAGCGAGAAAAAAACTGGTTGAGTTGTTAAAATCTCGCGGAATTGAAGATGAAAATGTGTTAACAGCCATAGGTAAAGTTCCACGTCATTTCTTTTTTGATGAAACTTTCTGGAACCAAGCCTACAAAGATATTGCTTTTCCAATAGGTGATGGGCAAACTATATCCCAGCCTTATACGGTTGCTTACCAAAGTGAGCTTTTGCACATTAAAAAAGGAGATAAGGTACTCGAGATCGGAACGGGTTCAGGCTATCAAACCTGTATTTTAATGGAACTGGGCGCAAACGTTTTTACCATCGAAAGACAGGAGAATATCTACAATAGAACCATTCAGGTTTTACCCGGAATGGGCTACCGGCCTACTTTTTACTGTGGTGATGGCTCGAAAGGAATTGCTGCCCACGCGCCGTACGACAAAATAATCGTTACCGCTGGAGCTCCTTTGGTTCCGGAGATATTATTAAAACAATTAAAAATAGGCGGCATTCTGGTCATTCCGGTAGGAGATGAGAAAACCCAGAAAATGGTTACTGTTATCCGGGTAAGCGAAACCGACTACGAAAAAATTGTGTTGGATACCTTTAGGTTTGTGCCTTTAGTGGGCGACCAAGCGTGGTAAACAAGTTTGGAGATCAGAGTTTTGAGTAAAATTCAACTCCTAATTTTAAATGTGCAGTCAGATGTTATCATCTGACTAATAAGTATATTAAGAAAAGATTGGCTATTAGGTGAATCAAGAACAAAAATAGATTTAGTGTCAGATAGGAATATCTGACACCACGAAAAAGACTCAGGACTAAAGGCTCATGACTACTGACTAAACTACCGCTTCATCGCTCTATCCAACTCACGTTTGGTATCTCTATCTTTGATGCTATCGCGTTTGTCGAATTCTTTTTTACCTTGAGCCAGTGCAATTTCTATTTTAGCGAAACCTCTTTCATTGATAAAAATGCGTAATGGAACGATGGTATAACCTTTTTCTTCGCCTTTAAGCTTTAATTTTCTAATTTCTTTCTTCTGCAGTAATAAGGCACGGTCGCGTTTAATATCGTGATGATAGAAAGAGCTGTGTGTATATTCCGAAACATGAAGGTTGCGTACATAAAGGTTCCCCCCAATAAACATGCAAAATGCATCGGTCATGTTGGCTTTACCTTGTCTGATTGCTTTTATTTCTGTTCCTAAAAGCGCAATCCCTGCTACGTATTTATCTAAAAGATTGTAGTCGAAATATGCTCTTTTATTCTTTATGTTGATATCGTTTTTCAAAGTTTAATTAAGTATATGTTGTTGTAATATTCAGCAATGGTATAAAACATATATGCCGGGTTGCAAATATCCTAAAAATTGATGTGATAATTTAGTTTTAATTTTTAATAGTTCGGATTAAAGAAGTCAAGTTTGAATAGCCAAATTGTTTTAAAAACTTGACTTCTTTGATATTAGGAAATGTACGGGCATTTCTTTTGGCAGCCTCAGTCCTGCTTTTGCTGCAACAAAAGCAAAAAAAGCTTTTGGTTTCCGCGTCAATCAGGTTTATTTAAGGTGGGCCTGTGCAAGAAACTCAAACCCTTCATCCCACTGATAAATAAGGAAGGTCCTGCTTTACAACAGCCTTTTGTTCTCTAAACCCGACAGGAGCGAACATTCCGATCCTTCATCGGAATAAAGCGGATGGCGGGACTACAACAGCCATGAAAAACTGGCTTTCATTTTCTAATTATAATGCTTGGATTGGAGAGAAGTCAAGTTTCTCGGCAATGTGCATATTTAAACTTGACTTCTCTTGGATAAAAAATGTTCATCTGTTTGTAAAAGCTAAGGATATATTATTATGTTCGTATTTATTCGTTTAAGTTTGGACTTTAAATCTCAAAAATGAAATTCAGGAACCTACTTTTAATCTTATTGTTAACCATTACTTTTCAGGTAGAAGCACAGCAACCTACTTTATTGCCACAATTCACTTTTTACAAACTGGATGGAAAACCATTTTCAAATAATGATATTAAACAAGGAAAAAAGAACCTATTTATCTTATTTGATTGTACTTGTGAGCATTGCCAGAGGGAAAGTAAAAACCTGAACACCAATTACGCCAAGTTTAAAGACGTTAATATTTACATGATTACCATGGATGAGGGCTATATCATTCCGCAGTTTTTCAATTCTTACGCCAAGGGTTTAAATACCAAGCCTAATGTACTGGTATTGCAGGATAAAAAACGCATGTTTATCCCAACCTTTTTGCCAAAACAATATCCATCAATGTACTTATATTCTTCAAACGGTAAATTGCTCATGTACCAATCGGGAGATGGGGGCATTAAAAAGCTAATGACGGTAGTAGGTAAATAACCTTATTTTTTAGCCACAGATTACATAAACACTGATTTTGATATCTGTGTTCATCCTTTTGATCTGTGGTTAATTATTATAACAATGAGTAAGTTATAAGCTAAAGGATAGGTCTAAAAATTTTACCGAATAATCAAAACCGGAATATTTACCTTATGCCTTACAGAATCAACTGTGGTGCCGAAAATAAGGTCTTTCAAGCCTTTATGGCCATGCGCACCCATTACCAATAGCTCGATTTCATTTTTGTTGCTGATATCAGCTATGGCCTTACCAGTACTTCCAAAACCGATAAATGGCGTAGAATCATATCCAAGATCTTCCAGATTAGCCCTGTATTTCTCCAGGTTAGCGGCATCGCTCTGCGTTTCATGGTCCATTACTTCATTACCAAGATAGCGGGCAGCAGCAGTTTCTACAACATGGATAAGGTAATAGTGCGCCTCTTTACCACCCTGAATTAAAGCATGCCTGATGGTGTTTCGATCGTTTTTAGAGAAATCTACAGCAATTCCAATCCGCTTATAACTGATTTTGTCTATTTTTCCAATATCCAAAGCATTCCCATGAGGTACAAGCTGTTTTGAAGCATTCCTTTTCTTTTCTAATAGCGGGTGGAAGAAAATATAAAGCAGGAGTAAAACAATCAGGATTAATGCTGGTATTACAATCACATAAATCCACCAGTTGTTGGCCTCTTTTGCCCAGCCACTTATTTCTTCAATAACCAGTTTTACGTTCAATGCGATAATAGCTAAAGCACTTGCCCATGCCAATACCTTAACCCAGGGTTTAATTGCAAAATCTTTCATCAGTTTTTTATCTGATGTAAAATGAATTAATGGAATAATGGCAAAACCCAATTGCAAACTTAATACCACCTGACTCAATACCAATAAGCCACCAAGCGCATTTTCGCCATAATGTAATATAGTGAAAAATGCAGGAATAATAGCCAAAAGACGTGTAATCATGCGCCGTAACCAAGGTTGAATCCTTAAGTTAATGTGGCCTTCCATAATAATCTGTCCTGCTAAAGTTCCGGTAACAGTAGAGCTTTGTCCGGCGGCGATTAGCGCTATAGCAAATAGGGTTGGAGCAACATTGCCAAAAATGTTCGAAAGTAGTTTATGTGCATCCTGAATTTCAGCTACCTCATGTAATCCATTTTTATAAAAGGCAGCTGCAGCAAGAATCAGTATGGCGGCGTTAACAAAAAAAGCAAGGTTTAATGCAACCGTTGTATCAATGAGGTTAAATTTTAAGGCCTCCTTAATTCCTTTATTGCTACGCTCAATCTTCCTGGTTTGTACTAATGATGAATGTAAATACAGGTTATGCGGCATTACTGTGGCACCAATAATTCCGATGGCAATATAAAGTGCATCGCCATTTAGTATTGAGGGTTCAAATCCTTTGGCTACTTCTTTAAGCGAGGGCTCCACAATAAACATTTCAACCAGAAAGGAAATTCCGACAATAAAAACCATCGAAACGATAAAGCCTTCCATGGCCCGCATGCCTTTGTTGAGTAAAAAGAGTAGTAAAATGGTGTCAAAAATGGTAATCGAAACACCCCAGATTAAAGGTAATCCAAAAAGCAGCTGTAAACCAATGGCCATCCCGATAATTTCGGCTAAATCGCAGGCTATAATTGCGGTTTGTGCTAAGCCAAATAATGGAATATTGGCCCAACGCGGATAAGCTTGTTTAGAGGCTTGTGCTAAATCCAGCCCTCTTACTATCCCCAAACGGGCACTTAACGATTGTAAGAGTAATGCAATGAGGTTCGACATCAGTAAAACCCAAATTAATTGGTAACCGAATTTACTGCCACCTGCTAAATCGGTTGCCCAGTTGCCTGGATCCATGTAGCCAACACTAATTAAATAGGCAGGACCAATGAAAGCTAAAATTCTTCGCCAGCCTTTTCTTTTATCTGTATTTACACTTTGATGTACTTCACTTAACGATTCAGTTTTTGCCATTACTGCTGATTAAAATATGTTTTGCAACTTCTCTACTAATATTAATTTGTTTGCCGGATAACAGGATTTCTACTGAACCATCGAAATCAGTCACATCGCTGATCTGGATTTTTTTACCTAAGGTTAAGCCTAGTTTCTCTAAATGTTTTAAAAATGCCGAGCTATGCTGGGTAACACCGGTAATGGTGCCATGATCACCTATTTTTAGTTCGATTAATTTAATAAACTGGGTTTTGGCAAACCTTCCGTTTTTATCGGGAATAGGGTCGCCATGAGGGTCGGCTTTCGGAAAGCCTAAAAACTCGTCTAGTCTTTCAATCAGCTCAATTGATTTAATATGTTCCAACTCTTCAGCCACATCATGTACCTCATCCCATTTAAAGTTTAATTTATCAACCAAAAAAACTTCCCATAAGCGATGTTTTCGTACAATATCTATCGCTGTATTTTTTCCTATTTCGGTTAAAGTAACGCCTTGATATTTAATATAATCAACTAAACCTTTATCGGCTAATTTCTTGATCATGTCGGTTACAGATGCCGGTTTGGTTTGCATTTGCTCTGCAATGGCATTGGTTTGAACGTTTGTTGTTTTCTCTGCCAAATGATAAATAGTCTTTAGATAGTTCTCTTCCGTGTAACTTTGCATTTATGTTTATCTAATTTTATTTTTAGGTAAATCTAAAAATTTTTATTTAAAATATATATGATAAATTATGTTAAAATTTAGAATATAATTTGGTTATGTTTGTATTCTCAAATACCTTTAATACCATATGGCATCTGAATTAGATAAAATTGACTTTAAAATTTTAAGAATTCTTCAAGAGAACGGAAGAATTACCAATTTGCTTTTATCCCAAGAAATTGGTTTATCACCTGCACCAACTTTAGAGCGTGTACGCAAGCTTGAAATGGCTGGATATATTAAAAGTTATCATGCCTTGGTAGATGAAGAAAAACTGGGTTTAGGTATAAAAACCTTTATTCAGATTCAACTCGATTTTCATAAAAATAACACCATTCAGATCTTTTTGGATGAAGTAAATCAAATCAAGGAAATCACTGAGTGTCATCACGTTACTGGTCAGGCCGATTTTTTATTAAAGGTTTATGTGAAAGACATTAAAGCGTACGAACGTTTAATTATGGATAAAATCAGCAAGATTTCTGTGGTTAAAACTTTTCAAACGATGATGATCATGTCGACCACGAAAAAAGAACCGATTGTGCCGTTGGAGTATTAACCTTAAACATTAAAATATAATAAAGTGGCGATCACAAGCCGCGCCGGGTCGTCATTTCGAGGGGTAATTTATTTTATAAAAATCAATATAAATGACGTTTAAATTTCAGGCGGTATATAATTCCCCTCTTTTAGAGGGGTGTCCGCAGGACGGGGTGTTTATTTGTCCTAGCCGGACAGGCTTCTTTCTTTTTGGTGTCAAAAAGACCAGCATAGCTAGCTTGAATGCCGTTGAAAACATAAAGGCCCATGAAAAAACAAAAAACATCGGCTGAAAATTTATTCATTTGTATTATAGTTTT
>NZ_JAUG01000113.1 GCF_000708285.2 Pedobacter borealis DSM 19626 | reverse complement strand
TTTGAAAAGATATGTATGGGTACTGGCAAGATTGGGAGGTTGGAAAGGTTATGAAAGCAAGCGGACACCAGGAATAACAACCCTATGGATCGGACTAAGGTATTTTAGAGCAGCAAAAGAAGGATGGGACACATATAAAGATGTGTCCACACGATAGGATGAATCGGGAAGCTCTCCGTAGGAGTCCTTTGGACAACGTGACAAGTTCGAATGGAATCACAACTTATGACACAGACTCTTCTTTTGATCTATATTACTTTAAAAAATCATTTAGGTAAGTTGATATTGTTTTCGTCTGCATCATTAAACTCACATGCCCCTGACCTGGAACAATGGCCAAATGAGATTTTGGCATCGGCCCCATATCGGAAAATTTGTCACCGCCCAGTAATTGGTAGGTTTTACTTAGCTCTACTTTATCCAGGCCATCATTATCTCCTGCGATGATTAATACGGGTGAAGTAATTTTCGCAATATTGGCGTCTCCCATGTCGAATGTTGTCCCGGCAAAAACAATCATCTGTTCTATAAACTTTGTCCATTTTGTTTTGTCAGGCGCTACCGCATCATATGCCGTTTTCATAGGTGTATTTGCAAACATTTCAGGCTTCATATTTTTAAATGCACCTGCTATTTCAGGTCTCCAGCCAGTACTTTTATAAGTAGAAGAAATGATTACTAATTTTTTTACGCGTTTAGGGCTTTGTATGGTCAACTTATAAGCTATAGAGCCACCCATGCTATACCCTGCAACATCGGCGCTGTCTACTTTTAAATGATTCATTACCCCTTCCACATCACTTGCCAGGGTAGCCTGATCTAATTTCCGGTCTGAAAATAGTGTGTGCCCATGCCCCTGCAATTCGACGGCGATTACTTTTCTGGTTTTCGATAATTCGGGTATTAACTGTCCCCAGTTTGTTTCGATGGTCATAAAAGCACCATGCAGTAAGATGAGCGGTTTACCCTCACCGTATACTTCGTAATAAACTTTAAGGCCATTAACCGGTGCATAACCACTCTCGACAGGTTTAAGCTGTTGCGCTTTTGATTGAGCTGCTGCAAAAATGATGATTGCAAAGAATAGTACTGATTTAAGGATATTACGTGTTTGGAATAAATTTTTCATAACGCTATTTAAATTTAGTTTGAACTATATTAACTATACAAATATGAGATTCATTCGGGGCTTTAACGCGACGTAAAAACGACAACTTCGGTAGCGAATTGCGACATTACAGATTTGAGGTTGCATTTTAGGTCGTGTGGAATCGTCATCTCGACCGCAGTAGAGATCTTTTAAACATAGTCAAAACCCGCCGGACTGGAAAATCTGTTTCAGGAAATAGGTACGCCTGTCATTCCTGGACAAACGCTACCCATTCCTGAATTAACAGAAGAGCGAAAACAATTATTAAAAGAGATGGATTTGAAATACAATCAGCAAACTTACCCTAAGGATTTTCTGGGATAGTAGACTCCCTGTATAGCATCCATAGTGATAATTCCTAGTACTGCAATATTGTAGTCCGTAGAATTCTTGTAAAACCCTAGTGAGAGGCAATGAAAGCTCTCGTTTAAAGCCCTGCTACTTTTTTGAGGCTTTCTCTATTCAAAGCACCCATATAGCTGATCGCTTTTGAATTGGCTTTGCCATTCATATCAACAGCAACATAAGTTGGAAATCCACCTTCGGCATTCAGGATCGTTCTTAACTGTGCCAATACTTTTTCATTGATGAAAACGTGGGTACCGGGGATCTCCATTTTGACGATATTCTTTTTCCACAAATCTATATTAGAGCCGCCTGTGGTACACAAATAAATATAGGCTACTGGTAAGTCCTTATTTTTCTCATGTAGGCTTTTGCTTGAAGGCAGATCCGCTAAACAAGGTCCACACCAGGTAGCCCAGATATCGATAATTAGTGCCTTTTTGGGGAATTTTGATTTTAGATTAATCAGTAAATCTTCCGCTTTTATTTTTTCATCTACTTCGTAAAGGTCGGCCTCAAAAGGTAGTTTCACCAAAGGTTTGCCAATGTTTGCATCCTCTGGTTGTTTTGATGTGGCAAATAAGTTTTCTACCTTTTTTTGATTAAGATTAGCTTTGGCCAGTTCGTTTGTTGATACGCTTTTGCACCATGGCGTTGTTATACTATTGATGATGGTGGGATAAGCGGTAGAAAACAGGTCTTTATATGCATCTAAAAGAAATAACTTCAATATATCCGATTTCTGTGGACTATACAAACTATCTATCAATGCAAGCGTACCTGGCAGCCCTTTCTCTTTTGGCAGTTTTCCATTCATAGAATAGCTTTGCAGGTAGCGATAAAAAGTGGAGCCATCATTACTTACAAAATAAGGTTTATGATTCCTGATTTCATTAAAAAGCTTAGCTGGCATCAGGTCCCCTCGATAGGCTAAACATATATTTCCGTAAAAACCTGATAAAGTTTCATTTGTGGTCGCCCAGGCATAATCGGGATGATTGGCAATAAATTCTTCATCTATTTTTAATAGTGCATTTTTAATAGAGTCAATTCTAGTCAGGAAGGATTCTTCTGTATCTTGTTGTTTCAGTTTTCTTAAATTCCGGAGGCTTTTATCCAGATCTCCTTTTTCCTTCCGTTTAAAAAGGACATTTTTATTCATTATGGTGTTCAGCTTTCCGTCATCGCCAAGGTATTCCACTCCATCGGCAATCATAAATGCTGCCTTCTCTAGTTTCTTTGCATCGAGCACTACGGTTAGCCCTGAGTTAACATAAATGCCGGCGTATAAATAACGTCCCACACTTAACCAGATTTGTTGATAAGGTAAATTCTGATCGAGTACAACTTTTGCCAGGCCGGTGGCATCTGTTTCTGCAAATTTGCTAACCTGAAAACCAACACCCATCTGTACCAGCGTTAATTCGACATTAACCTTTTTAATACTATCAGGAAGATTTTTGACCTGAATGGTTAATGTTGCTGGCTTACGATTAGCAAGGTAGCTGCTCATTTTTTCATCCTCTATTTGAAGAGGGCCGCTGCTTTGTGCATGCACCTGGGTGCAGCTAAGCAGTAATAAGAAATATAAGATACGTTTCATTTTGATTGGTTTTATTTTTTTATGGTGTTTAATGCTTTAAGTACGTTTTCTTTTTTGCCTCTCGAAATGGGGATGCGGGTATCGTCGTTCAATAACAGGTAACCGCTGTCCTCTTTAACCAAACTTTTTATAAATTTTGAATTCACTAAATGAGACTGGTGACAGCGGATAAAATCGTAATTGCTGAGCATTTCTTCATATTCGAAAATGGGCTTTGATACCATGATATTTTTGCCATCGGTAAGATAGAACTGCGTATAGGCATTTGACGATTCGCAGCGGATAATCTCATCGGTATGTACAAACCTGATTTCTTTGGTTGAGGCAAGCGCTAATTTGTGGTCCTTTTTGGCATCCTTATTTTTAATGAGCTCCATTAAATTTTCCAGCTGAAAGTTTTGTTTACGCTGGTTCAGCTTGGTTTCAACCTTTGTAATTGATGCTTTTAGTTCCTCAGGGTTCACCGGTTTAAGCAGGTAATCTATAGCGGAAAATTTCACTGCCTGAATACCGTACTGATCGAAGGCGGTTACAAATATTACCTCAAACTGGTAGTGGGGCAATGCTTTTAGCACATCAAATCCATTCTTCTCAGGCATTTGTATATCCAGGAACAGCAAATCCGGATTAGTGGCTACGATGGTCGAAATGGCATCATCGGCGTTGGTGGCCGAACCTACGATGGTAACTGGCAATTCATATTTCTGGAGCAAGCTTACCATGTTTTCAATGTTGTTTTTTTCGTCGTCTATTATTACAGCTCTTATCATATTAACCAGTTTTTGAAATAGATGGTAACTTGTGTTTCATTTTCCATTCGGTTTACAGAAAATTCAATCTGTTGTGCGTTAAGTGTTTGGTTCAATAGTTTGATCCTTTCTTTAGTGAGCTGCAATCCAAATCCGTTTGATTGATGCATTTGATCGAATCCCCTACCATTGTCGATCACCTGAACAGACATATCATTGCCTATCTTATCAAATAAAACCCTAAGCCTCCCTTGCTCCTGTAATGAAGATATCCCGTGTTTTACAGCATTCTCTACCAGTGGTTGTAAAAAGAGGCTCGGAATTTCTATTGCATTGGTGTCTATCTGGCTACTTGCTGATATCTCATAAGTGAAGCCGAAGCGTAGTTTCTCCAGATTTAGATAATTTTCGAGGATCTTGATTTCGCTGGATATACTTACAAATTCGTTGTTGGTGGCTTTTAACGATTCGCGCATCAGGTTGCTGAATTCGATCAGATATTTCGAAGCATTTTCCGAGTCATTTTTGGTGATCAGACCTTGTATGGAACTTAGTGCATTGAACACAAAATGCGGATTAAATTGAGAGCGGATAGACTTGAGCTCGGTTTGAACCAATTGTTTTAAGGTATCTTGAGCTTTCAGCTTTTCGGTCTGCTTAGCTGATCGCCGCAATAGTACAATGAAGCCTATAGCCAGCAGGCCAAGCATACAAAGCCCTATTTTGGCCCATAATGTTTGGTACCATGCCGGATGGATGGTAAACGTGTATTTGCATACATGTGCGCGCTGTACACTATAGCGGATAAGCAGTTCATATTTACCTGGCGAAAGATTCTTGAGCCAAACCAGGTTAAAATCGAAATCGTTTACCGCCCAGCCGGTACTGTCGGCACCTTTTACCAGGTTGTATTCGATGATGTTTTTAGACTTGATGATATCGTCTAAATAGAAAATCAGGTTATTTTCATTGTAACGGAATTCTTTTTTCAGTTTTAGGAGTGTAGAATCCTTAGTCCAATCTACGGGTTTTTCATTTATCCTTAAGTCCTTCCATTGTTCTTTAAAAATGCTTAAAAACTCAGGGAGTTGAGAAAATGTAAATACACCAACTACCCTGGGCTGCCATTTTACCCAGTAGGCAGATAACGAAGTTTTAATACTGTCTGGTTGATCGGTTTGCCGCACCTGGAAGGTTAAAGCATTGCCATAAGCACCTTTAAACTGTCCCAGATAAGCCGTAACATCATCTATTTTAGCAGAGTCAGCAATTTTAGTCATCCAATACGTGTTGGTAAATATTTTAGGGGTTGTCCATGGCAATACCTCCTTTTTATTATTTTCCAGCACCCTGAACTGGTATTTAGCAGCATTTTGAGCATTAATGCCATTTACAGTAATGATAATCCCGGTTGAATCAAATATGGGCACAGCAAATACACCGGCATAACTATCTCTAGCCTGAGCATATACCCCCGATTGTTTAATGGAATAGGTTTTTAATTGTGGTATTTTCTCCAGCACATGCCTGTAGTTTACCGCCAGTTTGTTGGAATAAAACGCTGAAATTAACAGGTTGTTCTGTTCAGTAAATCTTGAATTGTGGCTGTAGAAAGTATTGGAGAAATATTTACGGATAGAATCGCCATGCTGATCGTATTTGATAACAGGGTGAATGCTATCCAGGTTCATCTCCAGCTTTTGTGCAAAGCAAAAGATTTGGCAAAAATAGAAAAGTATAAATATGATTGTACTGCGCATCTGCTTGTTTGAAATTATTAAGTTCAAAGTAAAGGCTTTCAATCATTGCTTGTATACGCTGATTTGAATCTGGCAGGTTCTATTTTGAATCAGGTAAATTTCAGCATCTATGGCGCGCGCCTTCTTTGGCAGGTATGGATAATTATAAAACGTAAACTCAAGAAGACCTGTTTTATTTTAGCGCTCAGCGAGATGCTAATGAGATAACAGCAATTGGCATAGTTATCGCTTACTTATTATCATGAAACAGATATATCTTATTGTAGCGTTATCGGTAATGCTGCTTACCAGTGCTTGTTATAGTATCAGAACTGCTGGTAATAGCGGCAAAGTTCCTCCAGGGCAAGCCAAAAAAGGAACAGGTTCAAAATCTGCCAGACCTTTTGCGCCAGGACAACAAAAAAAAATTAAAAAAGAAAACCCTCCAAATTTGGAGGGTTTCTTTCTTTATTACACAAACAACTAATGTTTTCCCTTACCGTTTCCATGGCCTTTGCCATTTCCGTTTCCTTTATTAAAATGCTGTGAGGGTTTTCCTTTATCACCTTTATAAACTTTGGAATAACCCTTAGCCGGCGAATATTTCTGGCCTTTCCCTTTCCCTATTGCTGATTGACCATGGTTGCCTTTAAATTTGGCATATTTTACTTTGTGGGTTTCGAAATAACGATAAGGCTGACGTGAGTTAATTACTACCTTGTAGCCGTTATATAAATCATATCCGCTATATCTCGGTGGAAGGGATGTGGTAAAAACCCAGCCTCCTGCACCCATATAAATAAACTGTTTTTTAGGTACATAATAATAGCTCTCAATATCGGGCAGGTAGTAATAATCTACATAATCGTAACCAACCGGGCCCCATGCCGGCTGTGCACCAATGTTTATATTTACACTTACCTGGGCCTGAGATTTAAAAGTGAGGCTGCTGCTTACCACGAGTAACAACAACAAGAATAGCTTTTTCATCGTTTTAAATTTAGATATGAATAATGGGGTTTTACTGTTTTAAAGTAACCGTGCCCAACGATGTGTTTTGCCCTAAAGCCACTTTAACAGCAGTAATGGTACTATCTCTATAACCAACAACCGGTGCAAATTTAACTGAGTAGGTACCTGAAGATAAGCCACCAACTGTAAATTTACCAGTTAAAGGATCGGCAACGGTACCCACAGTATCTGTACCAGCAATAACCAAAACTTCAGGATGGCTTGCTAAAGGCAAAACAGTTCCCGAAATTAATCCGGTAGTTGCTGACGCGATTCCACGTACCACTGGTTTTAATAAGTATTTTCCGTTTCCGGTGCTTACGATAGATTTCGCCGCATCAAAGTCTAATAGAAGTGTATAAGCAGCGCCTTCAACCAATTCAGGATTAGCGGTTAATTTTACTTTCCAGCCAGAAGATTGTGCACTTGGTGTTTTAAGTTCCTGCTGAACCCCATTTACCACAATTGTATTTCCGGTTTCGTTAAGTACCAGTCTGATTTCAGTAATTTCACCTGAAGGCATTTCACCTGAAGCAACCAAAATATCAGGGTTACTTGTGCCCATCCTAAAATCAAGAATATCGAATATACCCGCACTTGCTGCAAATACATAAGGTTTATCGCCTGATACCAGTACAATCTCTTTTACACTTAAGTTAATCTTATCGAAGTTACCCGGGGCATCGGTCATTTTAATCTGAACTTTAGTTGTTCCCTGGCTTGATTCATTTTTTTTACATCCATAAAAGGCAGTCATCCCGATTACAACGAAGACGGCTAAAATGGTATTTACAAAATTTGTTTTCATAACTGTAGATTTTATTTAAAGTTTTACGCTTCAAAGTTGAGGGCCGAAGATGAAACCAACATGAAATTTTAAATTTATTTTTTTCATCTTAATTTCATGTTGCCAATCTACTTTTGAAATGTGAGCGCACCATATATGGTGGTTTTTAGGTAGGGTTTACCTCTTAGGGGGTAAACTTTTTTTATATTTATAAAATGATCCGATTCGCCGTTATTTTTTGCCTGGCAATTGCCCCGTTATCGGGTGTTTTTGCCGTGCAACAAGATTCTACCGCTTTAACTGTTTCAAATCAGCAGGAAGAACTGATTAAAAAACAGGATAAAGAAAAAAAAGACAAACAGCCCGAAAATCAACAACCTGAGCCACTTCAGATCAAAGAAGTACCAAAAGCCAAAAAACAGCTAAAACCCATGGCGGTAAAGCCCAATGTAAAGGTAAAACCCATCAAGATTATTAAACCTAAGATTAAAAGGCCATAACTATATGCGCGTCCGTCTCTTAATTTTCTTCTCATTTTTGGCGATATCAAATGTAAAAGCACAGCAAGATTCGACCAAAGCTACGCTTACACTTGCGGCCATGTACAATAGTAACATTAATTATTACGGGCAGGTTACTCCTGAAAAATACCCGTATGTACTCTTTAACGCTACCTTACGGTTTCCAAGCGGTTTATATTTTTCGGGCGGTGGTTATAAGCTCTTAAATTATGGCTCAACCATTTCGGAAACAGATTTAGGCGTAGGTTACGATTATGATTTTAATGAAAAACTTACCGCCGGACTAGCCTATACCCATTCTTTTTTTCCTGCTAATTCTCCTTTGCTTCAGGCATCCAACAACAATAACATCAATGCATCGACCGCTTACAAATGGCCCTGGTTTAAAACAGATCTTAGTCTCGATTTGGCCTTCGGAAAGCAAACCGATGGATTTATCAGTTTTGGAAATTCAAAAGAAATCGAACTGGGAGCAGTATTCAACGAAAAGAATCTTATTTCAATTACGCCAGCTGTAGAGATTACTGCAGGTACCACCCACTTTTACGAAACCTATATCGTCGAAAAAAACAAAAGGCAGAACTCGAATGGGAATGGAAAGGGAAAAAGTGATACCGCGCCCGGAATCGTTAATGGGAGCACCACCGAGGTAGTTGAAAATACGGTCAATCAGTTTAAACTATTGTCTTACAATTTTAAGTTACCTTTAAACTGGAGTAATGGAAATTTCCTTGCAGAGGCCAGTTATCAATTCTCCATACTTGGAAACAGAAAAGAAGAAAATGTAAAACATCAACAATCATTCTTTGGTTTAGCAGTTTATTATCAATTTTAATCCGCATGAAGGTACTGATCATAGAAGATGAAAAAACGCTTGCCTTTGAAATGGAAAAGTTTCTTAAAAAGGCTTTCTTCTTGTGCGATCTGGCCCATAGCTTTAAACAGGGTTCTAATAAGCTAGAGCTGAACCAATATGATTATGTGCTGATTGATTTAGGTTTACCAGATGGCGATGGCTTTGAGCTGCTCAGCAAGGCTAAGAAAAGCAATCCAGACGCAGCTTACATTATTCTTACAGCCAGAGGTAAATTAGAAGACCGCGTAGCGGGCTTAGATATGGGCGCAGACGATTATTTAGCGAAGCCTTTCTTTTTACCCGAACTTCAATCGCGGATGCAGGCCATTGCCAGGCGAAAGTTTAAAGTGGCCGAAGCGTTAATTCCCCTTGGAAACTTTAACATCGATCTGCAAAAACGCTTTGTATTTTTTGAGGAGGAGCAGATTGAACTTTCGCGCAAAGAATTTGATCTTTTAAGCTACCTTTTACTGCATAAAAACAGGGTGCTTACCCGGATGCAATTAAGCGAACATATTTGGGGCAACTTTGTTGATGATGATTACGACTCGAACTACATTGATGCACACATTAAAAATATCAGGAAGAAATTAAATGGTTATGCCCCTACCGAATGGCTGGAAACTGTTAGAGGCGTTGGTTATAGAATTAAAAAGTAATTTGAAACTATCTACTAAACTTACTTTATTTATTACCGGATCTAAACTTGCCATTGTAGGTCTGTTTATCCTGTTGCTTCCTTTCCTGATCGGGCAGATTGCTGCTAACTACACCAACTTTTCACTCAGAAACCAGCAGAAAAAAGTACTCCAAAACATCAATAAAAAGGGAATAGATTATTACTTCGAAGGGGATAACAGTTATGGGAGCTACACCATGCTGAAAGACGAATACATTGCACTCGAAACAGTAGCACAAAAACTGAAATTAGATACCATACGCGATACCAAACGTATTGTAGAACAAGATACCATCGCGTATCGGGTACTGAGTTTTACTTTTCAAAAAAACCAAAAAAACTACCTCTTAGAAATCGGTAAAACCACTGCCAGCATCAACCTTTATAACGATGCGCTCCAACGCTTCGCTTTATACGTGCTTATCATTCTTATTGCCCTAAGTATTATTATAGATTTGATTTTTACCCGGCAGTTAATTAAACCACTTGGTCAGATTATCAAATTAAGGCTAACCAATAGCCGGTTTCCCTTTAAAAAGAAACATGGCCATATTAACACCAGTACGCAAGACTTTAAATACCTCGATCATTCGCTCATTTCGTTAATGGACCAGATTAACGAGGCTTTTGAAAAGGAGCGGGAATTTACGGCCAATGCCTCGCATGAGTTTATGACGCCCATTAGTATATTACAAAACAAGATGGAAAACCTGCTTACCGAAGAATCGGCATCAGAAGCGATACAGGAACACATTGTTGATATGATGAAAACACTAGAGCGGTTAAAGAAAATATCGCGCTCGCTCCTACTCATCTCAAGAATAGAAAATGAGCAATTCTCCAAACAGGATGAGATAGAACCGCAAACACTCTTTAATGAAATAGTGGAAGAAATAAGCCATAGGCTCGAGGAAAAAAACATTCAGATCGACATCGACCTTAGCCATAACAAACGTTTAAGCAACATCAATCATGATCTTTTATTTCAGCTCTTTTATAACCTAATTAACAACGCCATTAAGTTTAACAAAGAAAATGGGCGTATACAGATTTCTGATCTTCTTGAAAAAGGTCATTATTCCATTCAGGTTAGCGATAGTGGTCAAGGCATTAAAGCAGAAGATATACCACATGTATTTGATCGTTTTAAAAAAACGGGGCATGCCGAAAATGCAGGCTATGGCTTAGGCCTGGCCATTGTAAAAAGCATAGCGAATTACCTTAACTTAAAGGTTCAGGTAAACTCAATACTGGGTGAGGGAGCAAGTTTTAAAGTTATTTTCGAAGTAGAGCAACACAATAGCAAAGCTATAACCTAATGCTGGAAGCCTGGCTATAAATGATTGTTCCGTTCTCCTAAAATTTATTTAACAGATTTAATGGGAATAAAAAAGAGATAACTATCATTTTTATCCCTTGTTGCTACAGCTAAAACAAGAGGAATTCCATTTTCCTGATATAAAAAAGGGCGTTGCAATTCCAGTGGTTTAAATCTTGATCCATCAGCCATTAAGATATCTGGCTTTAAGATTTCAAATTCAGTTGCCCGTTGCCAATTGATCCCATCAGGCGAACTAACCATGTATATAATATTATCATTATGGAAAACCGAATAATAATATTTTCTTTTGGTATCATACCACATCGCCATATCTTCGGTGTTCATATAGTCAATTACCGGTTTGGGCTGCATTATAAATGGGCCAGTAGGTGTTTTTCCTATTGCCAATGCCTGGTTTCTGGCACCACCGCCCTTAATTCTATCGCCCTTTACAATAAGGTAATAATGGCCGTCTGCCCCTTTTGTAATTGTAGGATTTACCGTAAGCAAGCTTATAGGCCCTGAAGGTTCAATAATAGGTTGGTTTAATCGCTTCCAGGGTCCATTAATGGATTTACTTACCGCAACCCCGGTGCGCTGATTGTTTCGTAGCAACATCCAATTCGGACTTTTACTCCACAGCCTTGCATTTTCTATTAATGTACTATCGCCATATAGCTCATTATCCATATGTGTAGAAATATAGTAGAGGTAATATTTTCCATCGAAATAATGAATGCGTGGATTATGCATATTAATGGCATCCCAATAACCCTTACCTCGTGCGGTTAAAACAACGCCTAAGTCTTTCCAGGGGCCAGCAGGTTGATCAGCTGTGGCATGTGCAATTTCTGAAAATGTTAACCAGCCCGAAAAACCATATTGCTTTTTCCATCGGGAATAAAACATGTGGTACTTGCCGTCGCCCGTTTTAATAATTGAAGGACACCAACTGTAGTAACCCTCTACCTTAAAAATATTCTGTTGCGAAATTGGCAACAAATTATCTTTAAAATGCAATGTATCACTAGAATTTTGTGCCCATGAAACGGAAACCAGAAGAAAGATAATGTAGCAGATGAGCTTTAATTTCTTCATATTTCAGGGCGTAAGATCAAATTTTTCACCGAATAAAACAGCTATTTTCTTCCTTTTCTGAAGATAGTTTTTCAAATCTTCACCAGAGCTAAATTGCATTTGTTTGCCATCACAATAAAACGGCCTTCCGTATGTACTGCTATAATATGATTTATAAATATTGATCACTTCTTCGCCATTATATTCATAAAGTACGATACCATTCATATCAGGATAATTGGCAATATCCTTAAATTCGTTTTTAAGCCAGGGTAAATTTTCTAAAGGATTTTTTGTTCCACAGGCGATGGTATTTTGGTCATAAGAAACATCCTTTTTTTTACATCCAATAATTAATGTTAAAAACAATATAGAAATGATTTTTAGTTTCATTGACAAATAATTCATGGTAATGGTTTCCGGTTATTTTTCTATGTCGATATTTCTGATAGACGAATATAATCATTAGCCATTCTTTTCAACAAATCAGAAAGCGAAAATCATTGCGAAGTTTTAGCCAATTGAAATAAGTGTAATAAGCACTATACTTGCATACAATCCCCTCGAATATGCCGCCATTAAAAATGCATCATCAAGAATTCGAACCTCCAGAGGAGCTGCAGGATACGATAAAGTGCTTTTGGCACAACAGAAGAGTATCTGGAGCAGAACTATCAAGCTTTGAAGTTGTACCTGATGGTTACGCAGAGATCATTTTTCACTTTGGAAGCGGCTGTAACATTTCTTCCAATGGTGAATTGCAACCCTTACCCTCACCATTTATGATGGGATTACTTAATCAGCCTGCTATTTTTTATACGAAAAACCGTTTTGAGATCATTGGGATCAGGTGCTTTCCGTGGACGGTATTCGATTTGCTCGGTCTCCCATCCAACAAACATGGATTACATCTATTTGAGCACCCCATAGCCCAACTTCAACCCAAACTGAGCACATTTATTCTTGATGGAAAAATAGATGAGGCGGCGGCAGAAGTAAAGCAATATTTCTTACAGACAAGGGCGCAGGTTGCTGTGAACAGCATGTTGTTCAAAGCTGGAATGGCAATGCAGGAAGCAAAGGGTATTATACCTGTAAGTGAGGTTGCGGCGGCGGCCCATGTAACAGTGCGCACATTGGAAAGGAACTTTAAACGCTCTTCTGGCTATACGGTTAAAGATATATCGGGCCTGATGCGTTTTGAGCAGGTACGCAACCGTTTGTGGCATGATCCAGATGCCAACCTGGCCAGTTTGGCGCATGAGTTTGGTTATGCCGATCAACCTCACTTGAGTAGAGAATTTAAACGTTATAGTGGCACTAGCCCTGCAGCATTCGCCCGAAAGGCAAAGAAAGGCAAACAGGTGTTAAGCAACGACCTGCTTAATCTCTCCTCCTGAACCCAACGGAGGATTGTCGCGTTTATACAAGCCTAATGCCCAAGCATTCCAGAATTTTGTGTTTTAATTATAAACCTGAGTTCGATTATTAAATCTCATTTTGTGGCGTTTTAATCAAGTTTTCTGTTAAGACGGTCGTCACCCTGAATTTATTTCAGGGTCTTTCACGCTAAAAAGATGCTGAAATAAATTCAGCAGGACGATAAAGCGGGATTAGGCGTAAATAAGATATAATT
>NZ_JAUG01000112.1 GCF_000708285.2 Pedobacter borealis DSM 19626 | reverse complement strand
TTTGTGGCGTTTTAATCAAGTTTTCTGTTAAGACGGTCGTCACCCTGAATTTATTTCAGGGTCTTTCACGCTAAAAAGATGCTGAAATAAATTCAGCAGGACGATAAAGCGGGATTAGGCGTAAATAAGATATAATTTTCAGCAAATAATTATCGAACTCAGGTTAATAAATAAAAAAGCCTTTCAGAAAATAATGAGGGCACTGAAAAACTACCTATTTAAAAAGGGCTTATGAATTTTTAATTTCATAAGCCCTTTTCTTTGCGATATTCGCAATCTCCTAAGTTTATTTTGCAATTAGACGATCCAAAAGGGCCTCATCTGTCATTTTTTCTCAATACTTAATTAGACAATTTTTTACATGGACTTTTTCAGTGCCCTCAAAATAATCTGAAAGGCTTTTTAGGGTTACGATCGCAGCGTCTGTAAAGTTATTATTATCCTAAAACCGCTAAACTTTCTTCAATAATTTTGATTTTAGCTTCAGCGTCGGCTTTTTTATTCCGTTCGTTTGCAATAATTTCCGGTTTTGCGTTCTGTACAAAGCGTTCGTTGCTCAATTTAGCATCTACCGACTTTAAAAAGCCCTGTAAATATACTAAATCGGCATTTAAACGCTCACGTTCTGCTTCCACATCAATATTTTCGGTTAAAGGGATGAAAAATTCATCTTTGCCAGCCATAAAAGCAGTTGCGCCAACAATTTTGTCGTTTACAATTTCCGCTTCTGATACATTGGCCAATTTGAAAACAATATTTAACCATTTTTCGTAATCGAGGTCAGAATTTATTTTGATACTTAAAGGCAACGCTTCTTTAGGAGAAATCTGCTTCTGGTTCCTAACATTTCTAATTTCGGCTACCACGGTTTTAATTACCTCTGCATCTTTCAATAATTGCGCATCAAAAGCCCCGCCTTTCGGGAATTCGGCAACAATACAACAGTCCATTTCTGCGCGCTCGGCAAACAGATCATCATGCCACAGCTCTTCAGTTAAGAAAGGCATGTTCGGGTGTAATAATTTGATGATATTTTCGAAGAAACCGACTGTAGCTTTAAAACTCTCCGCATCAATCGGTTGCTGATAAGCTGGCTTAACCATTTCTAAATACCAGGCACAGAAATCATCCCAAACCAGTTTGTAGGTAATCATTAATGCTTCCGATAGACGGTATTGTTTAAAGTTAGCTTCAATTTCTACCAAAGCTTCGTTAAAGCGGTTTTCGAACCAGGATATGGCCTGGGTATTCGGGTTCGCTAAGTTTTCGTCAACTTCCCATCCTTTTACCAAACGGAAAGCATTCCAGATTTTACTGGCGAAATTACGTCCCTGTTCGCAGTAACTTTCATCAAACATTAAATCGTTTCCGGCAGGTGACGACATTAACATCCCCACACGAACGGCATCGGCACCATATTTTTCGATCAATCCAATCGGATCAGGTGAATTACCCAAAGATTTAGACATTTTACGGCCTAATTTATCGCGTACAATCCCTGTTAAGTATACATTCGTAAATGGTTTTTTACCCATAAACTCATGTCCGGCCATAATCATACGGGCCACCCAGAAGAATAAAATTTCAGGTGCGGTAACCAGATCGTTGGTTGGATAATAATAATTGATGTCTTTATTTTCAGGATTTTTAAAGCCGTCGAAAACTGAAATCGGCCATAACCATGACGAAAACCAGGTATCCATCACATCGTCGTCCTGCCTTAAAAACGGCTCTAACTGATGTTTGAATCCAGCTTTTTCTGTTTCCGAACAGCTTTCATCCAAATGTTTTTTCTTCCAGAATTCTTCTAATGCTTCATCTTTAGTTTTGGCAACCACCCAATTTCCTTTATCATCGTACCAGGCCGGGATTCTCTGGCCCCACCACAACTGGCGACTAATGTTCCAATCGCGGACATTCTCCATCCAATGGCGGTAAGTATTCTCAAATTTATTCGGAATCAGGTTTACCTCTCCATTCAGCACATCATCCAAAGCTGGCTGCGCCATCTCCTTCATCTTCACAAACCATTGCATGGAAAGTTTTGGTTCGATAGCGGCATCTGTACGTTCAGAAAAACCAACCTGCGATTTATAATCTTCAACTTTGTCCAAATGCCCAGCTTCTTCCAGCATTTTAGCGATTTTTTTACGCGCAACAAACCTGTCTTCGCCCACTAAAATAACCGCTAATTCATTTAAAGTTCCATCATCGTTTAAGATATCGGTAACCGGTAAATTATGTCTTACGCCCAGTTCATAATCATTTAAATCGTGCGCCGGCGTAACTTTTAAACAGCCTGTACCAAACTCAATATCCACATATTCATCCTCAATAACCGGAATTTCGTGGTTAACCAAAGGCACGAACACTTTTTTGCCTTTTAAGTGCATAAAACGCTCGTCGTTCGGATTGATACAGATTGCTGCATCGGCCATAATCGTTTCCGGACGCGTTGTAGCTATCGTTAAAAACTGGTCTTCCGTTCCCGAAATCAGGTATTTTATATAATATAGTTTTTGATTTACTTCCTTACGGATTACTTCTTCGTCAGAAACCGCAGTTTTACCGGCTGGATCCCAATTTACCATACGGATACCACGGTAAATCCAGCCTTTTTTGTACAAGTGGATAAATGAATCGATCACCGCTTCAGAAAGATCTTCTTCCATGGTGAAACGGGTACGGTCCCAATCGCAACTTGCACCCAGTTTCTTTAACTGTTCTAAAATAATACCGCCGTATTTCTCTTTCCACTCCCAGGCATATTTCAAAAATTCATCCCGCGAAAGATCTTTTTTATTAATCCCCTGCTCCTTCAACATCGCCACAACTTTTGCTTCAGTAGCAATAGAGGCATGGTCAGTTCCTGGCACCCAACATGCATTTTTACCTTGCATACGGGCTTTACGGATCAATACATCCTGAATGGTATTGTTAAGCATATGCCCCATGTGCAGCACACCGGTGACGTTTGGAGGCGGAATGACGATGGTGTAAGGCTCGCGTTCATCGGGTTCGGAGTGGAAAAATTTCTTCGATAGCCAATAGCTATACCATTTATCTTCTGTTTCTGCAGGATTGTACTTGGTGGATATGCTCATGAATGATATTAAAAGTCCAAAAATAGCTAATTAAGCTGAAAGACCAAAGCAGAGTAAGCCGAAAGACTCAAGCAAAATCAAGGCGTTTTAATATTCTCTATTCTTATACAGTATTATTTTTGGAAAGCAGGTGCAGCATTCCATTTTAAAGTGAGTCCTACTTTTCGTTACAAGTCCTCTCCCGATGAAACCTGTGCAACAAGCAAGCATACCTATAAACAAAATTATGAATGCTTAAATCGGAATGCGGGCTTTACAATCAATCAGGTTTACAAACATGGGCTTGTGCCACTAAAATTATATGCTAAATACATTCACTTCAATAGATAATTGTATTTTAGTATAACAGATCATTTAAATTCCGATGGATACTAAAAACGCTAAAATTGCTTATACTATTTTACGCACAACAGTTGCTATAATTTTATTATCGCATAGTGTTTTGGGTATATTTGATGGGGGAATTAATGATTTTGGAAATTTTTACCTGAATAAAGTAGGATTTGCACCTTTTGGGGTAGCCATTGCCTGGATAATTAAACTTTCACACATAGTTTGTGCAGTGCTTCTTATCATGAATAAATATATCCGCCTGGCATGTTTTGCAACAATTTTTATATTGATAATGGGCATTATCATGGTACATTTTAAGGAGGGCTGGTTTGTTGTAGGCGGCGGAAGAAATGGTATGGAGTATAACTTCGTGCTCATATGCGTATTAACCGCTATTATGCTTTTGAATGCTGATTCGAACGATACTACACAAAAATCAAAAGTGAAAAAATAAGTTAATCGATATCGTCAAAAACATCATCTAATTCCAATTCAAAACCTGGTAGTACCGATGAAGTGATTTTTTCGCTATGGGTAAATATTTTAGAAGGCTGAAATTTGCCCAAATCATTAAGGGTGTAAATGAGGATGCTTTGATCGCTTTGGCTAACCACCCAATATTCTTTAACACCGAATTCTTCGTAAACGCGATATTTATTAAGCAGTTCCATTTTGGTATTGCCAGGAGATAAAATTTCAATCACAAGATCGGGCGCACCGATACAACCGCGGGCATCTAATTTACTTTTATCACAAACAACACAAATATCGGGCTGTAATACCGTATATACATCCTTATCAGCTTTACTTTCTTTTGGAAAACGGACATCGAACGGTGCAGAATAAACTTTGCAGGGTTTATCTTTTAGAAAAATGTCTAAATTTAAGAAGATACTGCCAGCAACTTCCTGATGTACCCTTGAAGGCGCAGTACTCATTTTAAAGATTTTACCTTTAATCAGTTCTACTCTTTCAGGAAAAAGCCAGTTTAAATAATTAGAGTAGCTATAAGTTAACGACGCATCAAGTTCATTGAATTGCCTTACGGGCTCATCATCGTTTAAAACCGGATATGGAATAGGCTTAGACATAAACGAATATACTAATTTTTATAGTAATTTATTTTTCCAATTTTCAACATATTAATACCATTAAGAAATTAAGGACATTAAGTTTTAGGCAATTCCTTAACTATCTTAATTTCTTAATGGTAAAAGGATAAATGCACTAAAACTTCATTTTCTGTATTCTCACGGCATTTAAAATGGCCAAAAGTGCAACACCAACATCAGCAAAAACGGCTTCCCACATGGTGGCAATACCGCCCGCACCTAAAATTAAAACCAATGCTTTTACCGCGAATGCCAATACGATATTCTGGATCACAACCTTTTTGGTTGCCTTACCGATTTTAACCGCAGTTGCAATTTTAGAAGGCTGATCGGTTTGGATAACTACATCGGCCGTTTCAATAGCAGCATCGCTCCCCATTGCCCCCATGGCAATACCAATATCGCTAATGGCCAATACAGGCGTATCATTTATTCCATCGCCAACAAATGCCACTACCTTGCTGCTGTCACTTTTAATTTCTTCCAGTCTAGCAACTTTATCTTCAGGTAATAAATCGCCAAAATAAGTATCAATACCTAAACCTGCTGCTACTTTTTTAACAATTGAAGTTTTATCACCGCTCAGCATCACTACCTGTTTTATTCCGTTTTCGTGAAGCTGCTTGATGGCTTCTGCGGCGTCTTCTTTTATTTCATCAGCAATTAAAACATATCCTACATATTTTCCCTCAACGGCAACAACCACAATACTTTCTTCGATAGCTGTAATCTTGGCATCAAAGGCAATATTAAATTTCTCTAAAAGCTTTGTGTTCCCTGCCAAAACCACTTTGCCATTTACCGATCCCTTTAAGCCCATTCCAGCGATTTCCTCAATATTTTCGGCGGGATGGATTTCTTTCTGGCCTGCGTATTCTACAATGGCCTTAGCAATTGGATGGGTTGATTTTGCTTCAACGGCAGTTAATAAATTCAAAAACGTTGCTTCATCGATACTGCTTTCTACTTTCTGAACCTTAAAAACACCTTTTGTCAAGGTTCCAGTCTTATCCATTACAACAGTATTCAGCTTGGTAATTAAATCGAGGAAATTAGAGCCTTTAAAAAGAATTCCATTTGCTGATGCAGCACCAATGCCACCAAAGTATCCTAATGGAATAGAAATCACCAGCGCACAGGGGCAAGATATAACCAGGAAAACCAGCGAACGATACAACCAGGTTTGGAAATGATACTCGCTCCCTAAAACCAAAATTGGGATAGTAACCAGCGCAAGGGCTAAAAAGAAAACAATTGGGGTATATATTTTAGCAAACTTGCGAATAAAGAGCTCGGTTTTAGCTTTACGCGTAGTGGCATTCTGAACCATTTCCAAAATGCGCGACAATGCACTATCGGCAAAAGCCTTAGTTACTTTTACCTCGACTACCTTATCCAGGTTAAGCATCCCCGCTAAAATTGATTCACCTTTATTAATTGTACGTGGTTTACTTTCGCCTGTTAAAGCAGCGGTATTAAAACTGCTTTTATCACTGATCAGTTCTCCGTCTAAAGGGATTTTTTCTCCGGCTTTTACTTGTATGGTTTCGCCAATTTCTACCTTTTCGGGATTAACATCTTCGTATTTTCCATTACGGAACACATGTGCTACATCTGCACGAACATCAAGTAAAGCTTTAATATTCCTTTTGGCACGGTTTACAGCAGCCATTTGAAACAACTCGCCAATGGTATAAAAAAGCATCACCGTTACACCTTCTGGGTATTCGCCAATGGCAAAGGCACCAATAGTAGCGATAGACATTAAAGAGAATTCGGTAAAGAAATCTTTGGCTTTAAAAGTTTCCCAAACCTCACGTAAAACCGGAATTCCCACAGGCAAATAAGCCACGATATACCAATAAGGCCTGATGACCTGAAATGCAGGAACCTTAAATAGATTATCAAACACAATCCCGATCAGCAGCATAACCAATGTTACAATGGCTGGCAGATAAGTTTGAAAGGCCGACGGATCTCCACCATGATCGTGGTCGTGTTCGTCGCCTTCTTCGTGTGCATGATCGTGGTTATGTTTTGGAGCGGAATGTACTTTACTGCTGCAACAGCTATCTTCTTTATCGTGTGAGTGGCTCATTATATGTATTGTATGCTAAACATCTTTTTTATTTATTATCGATAAAACCTCGCAGGTTTAGATAACCGTTTTCAAATTTATGGAAAATAAAATGCTTTATCCCGAATCGTTCTTGATAGCAATAAATTTTACAAGTACACAATAAATTTTGTTAAAAAATGTTAATACTGTATAAAAGATTTAAAATCATGAAATCTATTAAAATTTCTTTTTCAGCGTCCGAACTTATCAGACGACTTGGTTTAGCAAAAATTTACTACTGGTTTAACAAGTAATATTCTTAATATATAACACCAGTATTAATTAGTATTTCATAAATTTCGCATAATTACTAACTTATTAAGCGAATGAAATACCAAAATTTGAAAAGATGTTTTGCGGCGCTAGGTATAGTCGCTGCAGGCTTTTCTGCAAATGCACAAACCAAAAAATTTATCGACCCTGCTAACATGGATCTTTCCGTTAAGCCAGGCGACGATTTCTACACCTACGCAAGTGGCACGTGGATAAAAAACAATCCTGTTCCTGCTAAAGAAACGCGTTGGGGTTCATTTAACGAACTTCGCGATTTCAATATCAATGCTGTTAAATCTTTGGTAGAAGATGCAGCTGCTGATAAATCTGCTCCTGCAGGTTCCGTTAAACGTAGAGTTGGCGATTTTTATACGGCTGCCATGGATAGTGCAACCATAGAAAAACTGGGCTATACACCAATAAAAGCCGATTTAGAGAAAATCAAACAGATTAAGAATATTCAAGGTGTGCTAGATCAGGTGGCTTACATGCGAACCAATGGTTTAGGCGGTGGAATGTTCGGTTTGGGTGTTGGCCAAGACCGCAAGAATGTAAACAAGTACATGGTGAATATTGGTCAGGGTGGCACAACACTTCCCGATCGTGATTATTATCTGAAAGATGATACCCGCAGTGTTAAAATACGCGAGGCTTATAACACTTATATAGCTACGCTATTTACCCTAACAGGAAGTACCCCTGAAGAAGCAAAACAAAAAGCAGCAACCGTTTATAAAATTGAAAAGCAATTTGCCGAAGCGCAGATGAGCCGTTTAGAAATGCGTGATCCTTACGCCACCTACAACAAATTTACTGTTGCAGAACTGAACAAAAAAACTCCAGATATTAACTGGACAACCTATTTACCTAAATTTAAAATCAAAAATCAAGATACCGTTCTGGTTTCATCGCCTAAATTTATGGCAAGCCTGGACGGAATGTTGAAATCAGTTCCAGTTACCGATTGGCAAACTTATCTGGAGTGGAACATTTTAAAAGGTTCTGCCTCTAGTTTAAGTTCTCCATTTGTTAAGGCAAGTTTCGCTTTCACACAGGCTCAAACTGGTCAAAAAATACAAACACCACGTTGGCAACGGATGTCATCTTTAACTGATGGCACTATTGGCGAATTATTGGGCCAGCTTTATGTAGCCAAGTATTTTAAGCCGGAAGCTAAAGAACGCATGAACCAGATGATTGTGAACTTGCGTAAAGCATTCGAAATCAGAATCAATGGTTTGGAGTGGATGAGCCCTGAAACCAAACAAAAAGCATTAGCTAAACTCAATGCATTTACACCAAAAGTGGGTTATCCGGAAAAATGGAAAAACTATGATGGTTTAGTGATTAATAAAGATACTTATTTCCAAAACTTACGCAATGCAAGTGTTTGGGCTTACAACGAAATGGTTGTTCAGTTAGGTAAACCTGTAGATCGCAAACGTTTTGGCATGACCCCTCCAACAGTTAATGCTTACTACAGCCCTACCCTGAATGAAATTGTTTTCCCTGCAGGTATTTTACAGTTTCCTTTCTTCGATCCAAATGCCGATGATGCCGTTAACTACGGTGGTATTGGTGCGGTAATCGGTCACGAAATGAGCCATGGTTTTGATGACAGCGGAAGTCAGTACGATGCTGCCGGTAATTTAAAAAACTGGTGGACAGCTGAAGACAAAGCCAAATTTGATGCTAAAACAAAAGCTTTAGGCGAACAGTTTGATGGCTATACCGTATTGGATACGGTTCATGTAATCGGTAAATTAACCATGGGCGAAAACATTGGCGATTTAGGGGGCTTAAACGCGGCTTATACTGCTTTTAAAATGACTAAACAAGGTCAAAGTAATGAGAAAATTGATGGTTTTACGCCAGATCAGCGTTTCTTCCTTGCTTGGGCGCAGGTGTGGAGAGGTAATATTTTACCAGAAAGTGCCGCTCAATTAATTAAAACCGATCCACATTCTCCAGGCCCGTACCGTACTATTGGTGCACCTGTAAATATGGATGCATGGTACAATGCTTTTGATGTTAAACCTGGCGATAAATTATATAAAAAGCCAGAAGACAGAATTAGAATGTGGTAGATTGAGGTGGAAGCTTAAAAGGTGGAGTGTTTAAGGCTTTCCATTCAATAGTTTAAAATCAATTATTTATCATCCCTATATTAAAGGCGCCCCGTTTCATTGGGGTGTTTTTGTTTTATTAGCGTGGTGTCAGATGTTACCATCTAACACTGGCTGAAATTATCAATTCAATTCATCGAATTAATCAATTCTTTTTAGATATTGGATAAATCAGTCGGATAGTAATATCCGACTGCACGATTAATTACACAAAAAGACAGAATTAGAATGCAGTAGGTTGAGGTTGAAGGTTAGGCGTGGTGTCAGATGTTACCATCTGACACTGGCTGAAATTATCAATTCAATTCATCGAATTAATCAATTCTTTTTAGATATTGAATAAATCAGTCGGATGGTAACATCCGACTGCACGATCATTTGATTTAGCAAATCAAAAATTATCCCACTCCTTTCAACAATTCTTAATTATCATTCTATCTTTGGAAAACATAAGTCCCTTTTTCATGAGAAGCGCATTCAAAACAATTCTTATCCTAAGTTTAACTTTATTCTCTTCAAGAACCTTTGCTCAAGATAATAAGTTAATCAGTCTCGAAGCATTGGTAAATAAAACCGATCCGGCCTGGCCGTTGGTAAAAAAGTGGATCGATTCTGCCAAAAATAAGGTGGAGGTTCTGCCAGTTGATTCTGCAAAAGCAAAAGAAGTTTTATATCACTCGCAAATGACTACCTATGCTACACTTGGCTCGGTAATCTACAATACCGGAGGCATTATGGTTGATAATGGCTGGATTAGAATCTTAGGCTCGGGCAGCGAACGATTGAGCCGAAATGTTGCCGAATGGAACAAAGGAAAAACCATAAAAGAATATGGCGATAACATCCCTTATCTATTAATTGCTGATGACGCTGTAGGTGGTTTCTTTGCCATCAATTATGGCGGCTTGGGTAAAGACATTAAAAACGTGTATTACCTGGAGCCTAACAGCCTAACCTGGCAACCGCTTGGGGCTGGCTATGGTGAGTTTCTTGTTTTTTGTTTTGATAGTGATCTTTCTAAATTTTACAAGGGTCTCCGCTGGAGCAATTGGAACCAGTTTATTACGAATTTAGACGGCACCAAGACTTATAGTTTCCGTCCATATTTATGGCAAGAGGAAACCGATATTGATAAATGCACGCGGAAACTTGTTGGGATTGAAGAAATGTATCGTTTTAATATCATGAAGTCGAAAGAACTGAATGCTGATAAAGGCATAAAAAAAGACGATACACAAAAAGATGAAGTGAAAAAAGAGGAAACAAAAAATGAACAGTAAAGTACCCGTATTTAATCAAATCGCATGGTCATCTTTGATCATTCAATTGGTAATCATTTATATGTTTTATTATGCCTTTGAAAAATTAGCCATTGGTGATGCTATATTAATGGCAGCCCTTTTATATTCACTATTGGCTTTTATTCTTAGAAAAACTATTGCAAAAAACCATCGGAAGGGAATAGCAATCATCAAGCAACACCGATATCAGGAATCTATCCCCTATTTCGAAAAAAGTATTATTTTTTTGAGCAGAACAGCTGGGTTGACGAATATAGGTTTATTACTTTATTGAGTTCTTCTAAACTATCGTATAAAGATATGGGGCTTTGCAATATTGCATTTGCCTATAGCCAGATTGGGGAGGGAGAAAAAGCAATTTTTTACTACGAGAAAGCTAAGACGATAAACCCTTCAAATGGCCTGGCAATAGCTGGATTAAATATGCTAAATTCCATAAAACAGAAATAAATCATGCTTGCTACCATCGTCCAGATTAAAAACACCAGAATTTTTATTCTAGAACTGGGAAAAGATTTAAGTACCGAACAGTTAAATAAAATCCCTACAGGTTTTAACAATAATATTATCTGGAATATCGCCCATTTAACCGCGGCGCAGCAAAATATGTGTTATGTAAGATCGGGTTTAGCAATAACTGTTAAAGACGAGCACTTTTCGCCGTTTTTAAGCGGGACAAAGCCTGAAAAATTTATTGGACAGGAAGAGATCAATTCTATTTTCGATGCACTCTTAAACAGCATGGATCGTTTAGCCACTGATTATTCTAATGGTGTTTTTTTAAAGTTCGATCCTTGGGATAAACGTTATGGCATGAAATTAAACTCAATCGAAGATGTAATAAATTTTATTCCTTTCCACGAGGGTATGCACATCGGCTACATCATGACCTTAAAGAAACTTGTATAAAAATCTTGCATTGAAGATATTTCCATACTTCAGTTTAAAATTTAAGCGTACTTTGCCTGTGTTTTCTTAGGTAATTTAGCCAAAACCATAGCTCTCGAATCAGCCACTCTTTTTTTCAGTTCTGTTTCATTAAACACCTCCAGGTTATCAACACGTATCCATTGTCGTTTAGCCATATGGTGGGCCTGTTGTATGCCATCTCTAGCCGTTAATGCATCAAACTCTTCGGGATCACACTTTATAGAGAAACTGTTATCTTCATCAATAGCGATAATGAAATACATTTTTTCTTCAATCATGAAGCATAAATGTCCCCATTTCATTCCCTCGGTTGTACCAGGTAAATTCAAACAATATTCTCTGAAAGATTCGATATCCATTTTAGGGTTTAGGGTTTAGGGTTTAGGGTTTAGGTTAAGATCAAAACTAATAACAAAAGATTAAAGAGAAAAGAAAAAGATTAAAGAGAAAATTCAGGGGTTGGGAGTCAGAAGTCCGATGATTAATCAGCCAGGCAAAACTTACGTGCGCTATAGGCTAATTTATCCTGAAATCCAGAAATCATATTAATCCTGTGGCTATATTTGCGCCATGATCTTGAAACCCAAGAATCCTTAAAATCCTAGCTCATGAATATTATAACACCTACTGCCGATGGTTCGAATACACTGTATAACGAAACTATAGGCGAACATTACCACAGTAAACATGGCGCATTACAGGAAAGCAAACATGTATTTGTTGATGCAGGGTTAAAATTCGCCTCTGCCAATTTAACTGAAGTTTCCATTTTGGAAGTTGGTTTCGGCACGGGATTGAACTTTATTTTAAGTTTCGAATATTGTGCGGCAAATAACATTAAACTTAACTATACCAGCATCGAAGCGTTTCCGCTTACTACAGATCTAATTGAGCAAACAGGTTATGCCGCGTATGTTCCCGAAGTAATATGGACCGATTTTATTTCAAATTACCCTGACGCATTAAAAACATCTCAACAATTAACGTCGCTTTGCACCTTGGAAATTCCGCATACTACATTGGCCGAATACCAGAACGACCAAAAATTTAATGTGATTTATTATGATGCCTTTTCTGTGCAGCACCAGCCCGAAATGTGGAGCGATGAAATTATTGCACATGCCTGCAGTTTCTTAAAACCAGGCGGAGTTTTTGTAACCTACGCCATTACCGGAAAGCTGAAAAGAGCCGTTAAAGCCTGCGGATTTACCATCGAAAAATTACCTGGTGCTCCTGGAAAAAGAGAAATGCTTAGGGCCATCAAAGGTTGATGGTTAAAAGGTTGAGGGCATAAGGTTTTTAGATAATTAAAGAACTTTAATAATGGCATTTACAAAAATTACAACATAAGAGTGCTTCAGCGAGCGCTTGCCCAGCCTCGCATCCGATAGCTATCGGATAACGATTTAGTGTTTAGCAGCTAAAAACATACCCTAACTTAAGGTTCTTTTTTTGGAAAGCTTAGCAGAAGCTATTGGCTCTCCGCAGTCCCGCTCCCACTTCTGCCGATGAAATATCGGCATCTCGCTTCGATCGGGTTTAGGCGGCTAAAACAGTACTACTATCTGTGGTAAAATAAACCCGACCAACAGCGTTATCCCGATTTGAGTATTATTTTATTTATTGGTTTATCTATCGGGATTAAGCAAAGGGCGGGACGGGTTTAACCAAAGCACTACAGGCCTTGCTTTTCTAAAAATAGAACGCATTTTAATTTATGGAGAAAGATTGCTTAGGCTCCGCTTATCCTGCCTCGCATCCGATAGCTATCGGGTGACGATTATGGTAACGAACTGGCTAAAATAAACCGACCGACAGGAATAACTTTAAAATTGAAGGTTAACTGCTTTCCAAAAACTACTGACATAATTCAGACTTCTGTACGAAACCTCAGTCCATCTAATTTGTTAGCATATTATTAACATTCATATCATGAAAAAAAGAATTTTAGGAAAAACCGATTTAAATATTGCACCCATTGTATTTGGAGGAAATGTATTTGGCTGGACAATCGATGAACAAAAGTCGTTTGAAATATTAAACCAGTTTGTAGAAAATGGATTCAACTTTATCGATACTGCCGATGTATATTCTCGCTGGGTACCAGGAAATAAAGGTGGAGAATCAGAAACAATCATAGGCAATTGGCTTAAACAACACAACAAACGCCACGACGTAATTATTGCAACAAAGGTCGGTTCTGATATGGGCCAGGGTAAATCTTTAAAGAAAGATTACATCATAAATGAAGTAGAACATTCCTTATCGCGCTTGCAAACAGATTATATCGATCTCTATTTCTCTCATTACGATGATGAAAATACCCCAGTTGAAGAAACCCTAAGTGCTTACGAAACTTTAATTAAAGCAGGCAAAGTACGTTGGATCGGTGCATCAAACTTTTCTGCTGAACGGTTAAAAGAATCTCTGGTTTATGCTACTGAACACAGCTTACCTCGCTACGAAGTTTATCAACCAGGATATAACCTCTACGATAGAGAAAACTTTGAGCAGGAACACGAAAAAATCTGTCTGGATTATGACTTGGGCGTAGTAAGCTATTATTCGTTAGCCAGCGGATTTTTAACCGGAAAATACCGCAGCGAAGATGATTTAAATAAAAGCCAGCGTGGTGGTGGCGTTAAAAAATTCATGAACGAACGTGGCTTTAAAATTTTAGCGGCATTGGATGAGGTTGCTGAAAAACACCATGTTGAGCCAGCTTCGGTAGCCCTTGCCTGGTTAATTTATCATCCCTCAATTACAGCACCGATTGCAAGCGTTACGGATTTAAACCAGTTAAAATCTTTTACGGATGCAGCGAATTTGAAATTATCGCCAGAAGATATTTCACTTTTAGACAAAGCAAGTATCTATTAAAAAATAATCTCTTATATTTAAATGCCCGATTGGTGAAACAATTAATCGGGCATTTTGTATTAAACAGGATTTAAAATTATATGAAAGACAAATTATCGTTCCTCCCCAAGCTTGCCTTGGTTCTTTTCTGTTTAATAAGCTTAACCTATATCGCCATTTTAGGGCAATCGCTGTTGGCACCGCTGCTTTTCTCTTTTTTAATGGCAATTTTATTATTGCCCGTCGGCAATTTTTTAGAGCAGAGATTTAAGTTTAAACGAAGTTTATCTACTCTTGTTTCAGTAGTGCTAATGATCGCTGTAATTGGCGGAATTATATATTTTTTTGGCAATCAGTTGAGCGATTTATGGGCCGATTGGCCATTGTTAAAAGAGAAAGCCAATGTTTCGTACCATGAGCTGCAGAAATGGATTTCGCACACCTTTGGTGTAAATTCTCAGAAACAACTCGATTATTTAAATGATAGTACCGAAAAAGCTTTGGCTACCAGTGCTGCTATTGTTGCTACAACCTTGGCCACACTATCTTCTACCCTATTATTTTTGGGTTTCACGCTTTTGTTTACCTTCTTCATTTTAAATTACCGCCGTGTTTTATTCACTTTCTTAACCGCTGTTTTTAAAGAAGAACATAAAGAAAAGGTTTCAGAAATCGTTAGTCAGATTCAATACATCATTAAAAAATACATCATCGGTTTATTTCTACAGATGCTTATTGTTACGGTATTAATGATTACTGTACTGAGTTTATTAGGGGTTAAATATGCTGTTTTATTAGGTTTGGTGGCAGGCATTTTCAATGTAGTACCCTATTTGGGGATATTTTTTGCGCTGCTAATAAGCTGCCTGATTACTTTTGCAACAGCAGGTGCAGGTAAAGTGCTTCTGGTTTTGATCGTTTTTGTTGGCGTTCATGCTGTAGATGGAAATGTGCTAATGCCACTGGTAGTGGGTTCGAAAGTAAAAATTAATGCACTCTTCGCCTTTTTTGGTATTGTAGTTGGCGAAATGATCTGGGGGATATCGGGCATGTTTTTATGTATACCTTATCTGGCCATGCTAAAGATAATCTTCGACAGAGTGGATAATCTAAAACCTTGGGGCATTTTAATGGGCGAAGAGCATAAGCCCGACAAAAAGAAACGCGTTTATCGGATTACGAAAAAAATTAAATTAGAAGAAAAGGATTAGTATGGCCGAAAATAGATCACCTCATATTTTAAGTACTTCTGCCAATCTGTTGGGCATTTGTTTTATTGTACTTACTTCTTTAAAAAAACTCGCACTTACCGATGGTTCCATAATTGATGAATTTGCCGTAGCTGCTGTAATGTTTTTTATGACCAGCTGTATCTTATCTTTTATCTCCATGAGAAGGGAAAGGAACGCAAGTCAAAAGTTAGAAAAAGTTGCTGATTTTGTCTTTCTATCAGGCATGATTATCTTATTCGTAGCAACGATTTTAATTGCCTTTAATTTGATCAAGTAAGTAAAAATTATAATAAATGAAACCTTTATTTGTATTACTTATCGTTTATATTGCCCTATCAGCCTTTAGCGGTCATACCACATTTGATAAAGGAAATATTTTTGCAGGCAATATCGCCATGGGCGTGATGTTACTTTTTACAGCTATAGGGCATTTCAAGTTTAAAACCAGCATGGCTGCTATGGTTCCCCTATTTATTCCTAAAAAAGTAGAAATTGTACTTTTAACAGGGGTTCTGGAAATCTTATTTGCCATTGGCCTGGCTATTGAAAGCACCAGATATTTTACCGGGATAGCCCTAATTATTTTTTACATTGCTATTTTACCTGCCAATATTTACGCTGCCAAACACCGCATCAATTACGAAGATTTGTATAAGCCAGGGCCGGGACCAAAATATTTATGGTTCAGAATACCCTTTCAGCTTTTCTTAATCGCTTGGGTTTGGTACTTTAGCGTTCGATAATATAGCTCAACCATAAAACATGCCTAACAATCCAATTCCTGCAAGTGCCAATAATCCAGCTGATGCTTTTACACGTTTACTCACTGTTTTAGATACACTACGTACGCAATGTCCCTGGGATAAAAAACAGACCATGGAAACACTGCGCCATTTAACTATAGAGGAAACTTACGAATTGAGCGACGCCATTTTAGAGGGCGATTTAGACGAAATTAAAAAGGAACTTGGCGATGTGATGATGCATCTGGTTTTTTATTCGAGAATTGCTTCCGAAACCAATGATTTTAACATTACAGATGTTTTAAACGGGGTTTGCGATAAACTGGTAAACCGACATCCACATATTTATGGCGATGTTGAAGTGCAGAATGAAGAGGACGTTAAACGCAATTGGGAGCAGATTAAACTGAAAGAAGGCAACAAATCGGTATTGGCGGGTGTTCCATCTTCACTACCAGCTTTGGTTAAGGCAGCCCGCATTCAGGAAAAAGCCCGTGGCGTAGGTTTCGATTGGGAAGATAAAAATCAGGTTTGGGAAAAGGTAGAAGAAGAACTACAGGAGTTTAAAACTGAATTTAATGTTGCCGATAATACGGCCATTGATATCGAAAAAGCAGAATCAGAATTTGGCGATGTACTTTTTTCTTTGATCAATTATGCACGTTTCATTAACATCAATCCTGAAAATGCATTGGAAAAAACCAATAAAAAATTTATCAAACGTTTTCAGTACCTCGAAACCAAAGCAAAAGAAAACGGAAAAGCCCTAGCCGATATGACCCTTGCAGAGATGGATATATATTGGAACGAAGCAAAGAAAATATAGCTAAAAGGAGTAAAATCGCAAATTTAATATAAATTTTGCGATTACATTCGCAAAATTTATATTAAATTTGCGATTATGATTTCAAGAGCAATATCAGATTCTATCGAAAAACATCTAAAAGATGAAAAGGCGGTCATCCTTTTAGGTCCAAGGCAGGTTGGAAAAAGTACGCTCTTGCAGCAGCTTTCTTCTAAATTTGCTAAACCCGTTATGTGGTGGAATGGTGATGACGCAGACATTAGAACAATACTTTCGAATACCACTTCAACCTCCTTACGTGCACTTCTTGGAAAAGCCAAAACGTTGGTAATTGATGAAGCGCAAAGAGTTGATAATATTGGTTTATCTATTAAACTAATCATTGATCAACTTAAAGATGTAAAAGTAATTGCTACTGGTTCTTCAGCCTTTGAGTTAGCCAATCATATTAACGAACCACTTACTGGTAGAAAATGGGAATATAACCTATTTCCTTTTTCGTTCGGAGAAATGGTGGAGGAAAACGGTCTACTTGCAGAGAAAAGATTATTGAACCATCGCTTGGTTTATGGCTACTATCCAGAAATCGTGAACAATCCAGGTGGAGAAGAAATACGTTTAAAACAATTATCGGACAGTTACCTATATAAAGATATCCTAACCTGGGAGAAAATACAAAAACCAGATAAGATGGAGAAATTAATCCAGGCTTTGGCTTTTCAGGTAGGCAATGAGGTATCATATAACGAACTAGGGCAATTAGCAGGTCTGGATAATCAAACAACAGAGAAATATATCGATCTGCTTGAAAAGGCATTTATTGTATTCAGATTGGGATCTTTAAGTAGGAACTTAAGAAATGAGCTAAAGAAAAGCCGAAAGATCTACTTTTACGACAATGGTATCAGAAATGCTGTAATTAATCAATTTAGTCCAGCTGTATTAAGACAGGATATTGGTGCCCTTTGGGAAAATTTCGTAATTAGTGAAAGGGTTAAACTCCTTGCTTATAAACAGATTAATTGCAACCAATACTTTTGGCGTACGCATGCACAACAGGAAATAGATTATATTGAAGAAAGAAACGGATTAATGAATGCCTACGAAATTAAATGGAACGCTAAATCTAATGCAAGATTTCCAAAGACGTTTTTAGATGCCTATGAGAATGTGGAGACTAAAATAATTACACCCGAAAACGTGAGTGAATTTTTGTTATAAATAAAATTCCCCATCCACATAATACCATTGCCCTTCTTCTAACCTGAAATTAGATTTTTCATGCAACACTTCAGTCTGAAATTTCTTATTGAGATAATAGGCCTTAAACTCGACGACATCAAAATCAGAAAAAATAATTTCGAGTTTTAGCCATTTGGTGTTTTTCGCACTGCTTAAATAAGCACTTTTCGAATGCCCTTTTCTTTTACTGCTATGCGTGGTATCGTAAAGATAAGCAACATCAGCTACAACAAAAGCCGAATATCTGGAACGCATTAAGGCTTCTGCAGTTGGTGCCGCCTTCACTTTTAAATGATAAGGCTGGCAACAATGGCTAAACGCAGCTCCACTTCCGCAAGGACAGTTTATTAAATCCATGATTAAAATTTACCACACAAAAGTATGATTTAATATTCCTGCTGCTAAAATTTCCGTAAAATTGCAGCAGAAAAATGAGGTATTTCTTTCACATTGCCTATCAAGGCCAGTACTTTAGTGGGTGGCAAAAACAGCCTGGGGTAAAAAGCGTTCAGGAAGTTATTGAACAAACCCTATCGAAGATTTTAAAATCGCCGATTGCTATTAACGGCTGTGGGCGGACTGATGCGCATGTGCATGCCAGTCAGTTCTTTTTTCATACCGATATCGAAAAAGAGATTGATTTCGACCTGCTTTACATCCTAAATAAAGCCTTACCTTATAATATCGCAGTATTCGACATTATTAAAATGGAGGGGAAACCTCACGCCCGGTTTGATGCTGTACAACGGAAATATGATTATTTTATCCATACCTATAAAGATCCTTTTTTAAGCACCCAAAGTTCCTTTTATCAATTAAATAATCTAGATTTTGATAAAATGAAAGCCGTTGTAAAACTACTACCCCAATACAAAGATTATAGGGCTTTTTGTACGCATCCTGATAAATACGAGCATACCATCTGCAATGTAATGGAAGCCGATTTATTTGCAAATCCAAAAGGCGACAGGCTGAGGTTTCATATTGCCAGCAACCGCTTTTTAGGTAAAATGATCCGCATAATTATGGGTAAAATCCTCATGGTTGGTAAAGGAGAACTTAGCTTTGATGAATTTGAAAGCGGACTGATTACCCTGCAATCCTCAAAACTATCATTACCCGCTCATCCAACAGGCTTATACCTTTCGAAAGTCACTTATCCGTATTTAAACCTCGAACCACGGACTGAATTTATCCATAGTACTCAAGGTATAGACTGGATTTCAATTTAAGTGTAGCGTTTTCATTTTGAACTCCGTTTAAGGGGTATGAAAGTTCAAATCTGTATTTTCCTTTTTGCCCTGATCTTATCTTTAGGCTGTAAAAAATCTACAAACGTAGATGTTTTATTGGATGGCAACTATACAGGTGTATTGGTAATTACCAATAGTGTTAAGTCTGTACCGGTAACCCGACTAATTTCAATCTTGCTACAGGATGGAAAATTCAACACTACTCCTAGTACCGATGCTAACCTAAAACCATCGGGAGGTAAGGGAACCTATAACTTTAAGAACGGGATCGGATATTTTACAGATGAGGGCGTTTGGACAGCCGATTTTGATTGGAATATGATTTTAAACGGCGAATACAATATTAGAAGCAGCGGAGTAGATTTAACCCTTAGAAAAAGATTCAATGCAAAAACAGATTTTTCTCCAGCTACCTCTTACGCTACCGTAGCTTATGAATATATTTTAAAAAGAAGTAGTTAATCCTCATCTAAATGAAAAATTTAATATTCTTCTTTATTGTCTTATCTAGTTTTGTTTTTGGATGTAAGAAGAAATCTGAAACAAAAACGACGAATTACGAATTTGAAATCAATACTTCGAAATCAATCGGTGCATCTACATTAGTATTAAAATCGATTAGCGATAGCCGTTGCCCAATAAATGCTGATTGTATTGGCGCTGGTGGTGCAAAAGCTTTTTTCAAATTAACAGGCAATAATATTGACCAGGAAATTGTTTTATGCAAAGGGCTTTGTGGCACATTAGAAAGTGTAGCAAACATTAAAATTAACGGCATAGATTATTCTCTCAAATTAATTGACATCACACCATATCCTCAGCTTCAGAAAAGTGATCGTACACAAACTGTAAAGGTTGAGTTGACAAGAGCTTAAGTTTAGGTTTGCTTGGGCATCGGAAAATGATCTGTCCGGTGACCCAAGTTTTTTCCTTATTTAAATCGGATTGCTTTAAGCGGAGAAACCTTGCTGATCAATAGCGAAGGGATAATCAAAACCGTTAAACATACCACTACCGTAACGATATTAAGCAGCAGCACATCAATAAAATGAAATTCTATTGGTGCATAAGCTAAAAAGTAAGAGGCCTGGTTAAGCTTGAAAATGTGAGTGGCCTGCTGTAAAAAACCAAGTCCTAAGCCCAGAATATTCCCCAGTAATAAGCCAATACCAATTAAATAAGCCGCATTGTAAAGGAAAATTTTCATAATGCTCCAGTTACTGGCCCCAAAAGATTTTAGCATCCCGATCATATTTGTTTTCTCCAAAATCATAATCAACAATGCGGTAACCATGTTAATTACACCTACAATTAACATCAGGATTAAAAGCACATTGGTGTTTACATCAAGAAGACCTAACCAGGTAAATATATTAGGAAAATTTTCTTCGATAGAATACGAGCGCAAATTACGTGGAAGCTTTTCATAAATATTATTGGCAATAGGCTTAAGTCTGTTAAAATCATTAATCCTAATTTCTATACCACCAATTTCGTTGGTCTCCCAGTTATTCAGGCGTTTAATTATATTCAGGTTGCCCAGCACAAAACCCTTATCGATATCTTCTACACCAATATCGTAAATGCCTACAATTTTAAATTTACGCGGCCGCAACTGGTTTTGAACAAAATACATGATAAAATCATCACCGGTTTTGAGTTTTAAACGATTAGCCGTATAATTCGAGATAAGTAATTCTTGCATAGCGGCCGTACTGTCAGAAAAATCGATAATGGTTCCGCTGATAATATGCTGCTTAATATAATCCCACTTGTAGTTTTTGTCTATCCCTTTAAAATTAATGCCTTCAATTTCATTATTGGCCGAAAGGATAGCAGGTTTTGTAGCAAAAGGATAATAATATTCAATGTCGGGATTATTTTTGAGCATTTTTTTTGTTTCTCCATCAAGTACGAAGGGAGAATGCTCAAAAGAATTATTCAGATCGTAACGGGTCACCTGCACATCGCCCAAATAGCCCCTTACTTTATCCTGAATTTCAGTTTTAAAGCCTTTTATAATGGCTATAGAGAGAATCATAACAGCCAAGCTCAACATCACGCCTGCTATTGCAATACGCACGATAAGTTTTGAAAAAGTACGCTCAGATTTAATGGCTATCCGCCCTGCGATGAAATATTCGAAATTCAATTTAATCAATTTGTATTAACAAAAATGCTCAATTCCTTTTTAAAAATGGCATTTTCAGAAATAAATAACCAACTTTAAACATCAATTTTTAAGTTGTAACAAGAAAATACCAATAGCATAATTGAAATATATTGTAAATTGTTTTGTTATAATACCGGAAGATTAGAATAATACTCAAAATGAAAAATTACATCAGCTTTGCTTTAACCAGTTTAATTGCGTTATCGGCCTGCGGACAACCCAAACCACTTGAACAGGAAGTTCTTGGAAAGAAAAGCCCTGAAAACAGAAAACTGATGATCAGGACTGTTAAACTGCCATCGACAATTAAAACCGGCGCGGAACAGACCGAAAAATACCTCCCGCTTCTAAAAGGAAAACGTGTGGGTATGGTGGTTAACCCCACATCAATTATCGGTACGCAGACTTCGGTTGATAGCCTGCTGAAACGAGGTGTTAAAATCCAGAAGATATTTGGTCCTGAGCACGGTTTTAGAGGCAATGCCAGTGCAGGCGTAACCGTTAACGATGATGTTGACACCAAAACAGGTATAAAAGCCATCTCGCTTTATGGTAAACACAGTACACCAACGACTGAAGATTTAGCAGATATCGACATTATGGTGTTTGATATCCAAGATGTTGGTGTTCGTTTTTATACTTATATCAATACCTTACAGCACGTTATGGAAGCCTGTGCAGCAAACAATAAAACGCTGTTGATTTTGGATCGCCCCAATCCAAATGGTTATTTAATTGATGGGCCGATTTTAGACCCAAAATTTAAATCGGGCATTGGCGTGCAACCTATCCCTATCGCACATGGCTTAACGGTTGGCGAATATGCACAGATGTTAAATGGCGAAGGCTGGTTGAAAGATAAGGTGAAATGCAAGATTACCATTATCAAAAATGCCAATTACAATCATGATATGGAGTATACTTTACCAGTTAAACCCTCTCCTAACCTAAATACACAGCAGTCTATTTTACTTTACCCATCTACCTGCTTATTTGAGGGCACCTATTTAAACCACGGCCGCGGAACGATGTTTCCATTTACTGTTGTTGGGGCACCGTACCTTAAAGGGAAATTCGATTTCAGTTTTACGCCGAAAAGTATAAAAGGAATGTCAGAAACACCATTGTTTCAGGATCAGGTTTGTTATGGCTTAGATTTAAGAACTTACGATACCTCAAAACTGGTAAAATCGAAACAGGTAAACATCAGCTGGTTAATCGAACTGTACAAGGCATCGCCAAGAAAAGAAGATTTCTTTAATACCAAGCTGAGCAAAGAAATGGGTACTATCGAAAGGTTAGTTGGTGTGGCAGATTTCAGGCAACAGGTAATCGACGGAAAAAGTGAAGCAGAAATTAGGGCGAGCTGGGAACCAGGACTAAGTGCGTACAAAACCATGAGGAAGAAATATTTGCTATACAATTAATTGTTGAACGAGAGAGGGATTGAATGACTGAATGATCGGATTGCCCTTGCAATTATTTTCAAACTTAACAGATAGCGATTTGTTATTATAGATAATTGATAGGCACTGTGCTATTCAAAATTCATTCATTCAAACATTCACTAATTCAATCATTTTAGCTATGAGCGGTCCAAAAATTAAAAGTGACAAACCAGGAAGCAATTATCAGGAAGAAGTGCCCAAAGGCAGGGAGCCTGTTGACCATAAAACGGTGAGGCATAAAAACGACAGCACCCCTAATAAAGCACCAAAAACAAATAATCCGGCTAAGCAAAGAGAATTAGAGGAACAGCCTGTTCATCCGATAAAAAAGGCACCTAAAGAATAATTTTCAAAGCACTGTCATTGCAACTGGAGTATAGCTTAATAAGCTCATTTAGAACAGATTTATCGACTGCGTTTCACTCCGCTACCATTGACATTATTTTGCAAACTACTAATAACCAACATTTTAACCTATTTTGTGTTTCCACCCAACTAGGCCGCACCACGGTATCCCCGTTCTACTTAAACCCGGCCTAACAAATTTTTCGGGCCGCACTCATCAAGCCAACCCACTAGCTTCGAAAGAAAAATTTTCAGCCGGCATTTTTTGTTTTTTCATGGG
>NZ_JAUG01000111.1 GCF_000708285.2 Pedobacter borealis DSM 19626 | reverse complement strand
CATCAAGCCAACCCACTAGCTTCGAAAGAAAAATTTTCAGCCGGCATTTTTTGTTTTTTCATGGGCTTTTATGTTTTCAACGGCATTCAAGCTAGCTATGCTGGTCTTTTTGATGCCAAAAAGAAAGAGCCCTTTGGCGGCGGCGAGCCGAGGCAAGACAGCGCCTTAGGACAAAAGAAATCAATTAAACGTCACTCATATTGATTTTATAAAATAAATTATCCCTCGAAATGACGGATCTCGCACGGAAAGGAGCAAGCAAAAAAGGCCCAGATAAATCTGAGCCTCTAGTTTTTCGATGGATGCATCTTAAGCCACTTCTGAAGTGGCAATTTCTTTCGAATACGTTTTTAGGTACTTTTTAAGAATACCTCTTGCTACGTGGATACGCGTTTTTACTGTTCCAATCGGAATAGCTAACATATCTGCAATTTCGTGATACTTATATCCTTCAAAATAACGGATAAAAGGTACATAATACTCTTCAGGTAATTGCGAAAGGGCTTTATCTATATCGCCTAACACAAATTTACTCTCCGCCTGATTTTTAGTTGCACTATATGAAAGATTTGCAGAAGATATATCTTCGCTCTGCGTAATTAAAGTATTTGTTTTCACCAGTCGGCGATAGTTGTTAATGAAAGTATTTTTCATGATGGTAAACAACCAACCTTTTAAATTCGTACCCTCTTTAAACTTATTGTAATAAGTGATCGCTTTCAGCATGGTATCCTGAACCAAATCATTTGCGTCTTCTGCGTCTTTAGTAAAATTTAAAGCATAAGATCTAAGCGATACCGAGTGATGATTAACCAGATGATTGAATTCAAATTTTGTCATGATATTTAGCTTTAGGTAGATAAAAAAACAAATGAATTATTGTCCATTCGCCTAAACCTAAACAAACTTAGTACCAAAATTTTCTGGCATGGTGTTAAAAGCGTGCAACTACATAAGGGCAGGCTTTCGTCACAGAATATTTACTTCTCTTTCTAAAGTGACTCCAAAAGTAGACTTTACACTGTCTATAATCTGTTCAGAAAAATTATACACTTCTGTGCCAGTCGCATGTCCGTGGTTAACCAAAACCAACGCCTGGTTTTTCCAGGTACCTGTTTGGCCTACCACTTTACCCTTCCAGCCACATTGCTCAATTAACCAACCGGCCGCCAATTTAATTTTATCATCAGCTGTAGGATAATGTACCACATCGGGGTGTTTCGCCACAATATCAGCAAATTCATATTTTTCAATCACCGGATTCTTAAAGAAACTACCTGCGTTGCCAATAGTAGACGGATCAGGCAGTTTGCTTACACGGATATGCGATACAGCGGCAGAAACATCGGCAATATCCGGGTTTTCGATCCCTCTGTTCAGCAGCTCGGTTTCAATTGCACCATAGGAAGTATTGATTTTTGCTTCCGCCGATAAACGGAAAGTAACTGATGTAATAATATACTGGCCTTTCAACTCACCTTTGAAAATACTTTCGCGGTAACCGAAATGGCAATCACTATAAGTAAAGGTTTTGATTTTTCCTGTTTTGATCTCAAAAGCACTGCAGCTTTCGAAAACATCTTTAAGCTCTACCCCATAAGCACCAATATTCTGTATTGGCGATGCACCCACAGTACCAGGAATCAGGCTTAAATTTTCTACACCAGCAAAATGATGCCCAACACAATAGTTCACAAAATCGTTCCATACTTCACCAGCTCCGGCTGTTACCCACACTTTATCATCAATCATTTCGGATTTGATGCCTTTGATGCTGATTTTAACAACTAACCCCTTATAATCCTGAGTAAATAACACATTACTCCCGCCACCGATAACCAAGAGCTTTTGAGATTTTACGATCTCATTTTTAAATAACCTGGCTAAATCTGCTTCAGAAAATATCTCGGCAAAGTAGCTTGCCTTAACATCGATACCAAACGAATTATACGGTTTTAACGAAATATTTTCCTGGATTTGAAGCATATTGATTCTGGGTTATGCTGCAAAAGTAAAATAAAAAATAGTTAAGGAACGATTTTGGTAATGTTCTTATCAAATTTAAAACTTAAAACTTCAGGTTTCGCTCCTTCAACAGCTACACCAGAAAGTGTCCAGCCAATAAAAGCGGGTTTGGTTTTTGCGATCTCTAAAAGGCGATACCTTTCTTTCGTGAGTTTAGCACTAATCAGTCCTACACTATCCGACTCCGCCTGACTTAAATGCTCAATCTGGCTCTCGAGCGCAGCTAAAGTATCATCTAACTCATTTCCCCTTTTGATGCTATCGGTATAAGCTTTTGGCGAGATATTATAAAGGCTATCTAGGTGTGAATTATCGAAATCCAATTTCTGGTTACTGTTTTCATATTTAGCTTCTACAAGCGCAATAGCACGGTCTTTATCCGTTTTTTTACCGCATGATGTGATGACAACAAGCGACAAAAGCACAAAGGCATAGTAAATTTTTCTCATGGCATAGCTTTAATAAAAAAGAGCAAGCATCCTGCCAAGAATAGGTAAAGCATAAAACAGAATTGGTAAGCCTATTTTTTTAACGGTTCATCAATCTTCTTTTTAATTGCCTTTCCTTCATTGGTCTGTTGTAAACGGCTCGAAAGTGCACCGTATAATTCTGCAGGCGAACCAAAATCAGATCCCAACTTAAGATTTGATAAAGGAAGAAATTTTATAACCTTCACCACTTCAATAAGTGCTACTGGTGAATCGGCATTTTGTTTAACAAAATCCAACATTTTTCGATTTCTTAAAGCCGCTGATGCATCTTTTGTTTGCTGAAGATAAATCCCACCGCTAATTATCTTTGCAGGTTCCAAATTATATGGATTTTCAATATCCAATTTAACATCTTCCAAAAAAATTGTTTTCAGATTAGCACTTCCGCCCACATACCAAACCTTCTGTTTTATCTTAGCTTTTACTTCAGCCAAGGTAATATCTCCACGTTCATCAATAAAAATAAAACCCGCTCGCAAAAGTTTACCCTCCAAGTCGGACGTGGCCGATAGTTGAAAATGATTGCCATCCATTGGCCTCACCAAAAACAAATCTGTTTTTCCAGCAATCGGTGCATTACTTACCAGATAAGCGAATTTCGCATTTTTTGGATTTTGAACCACCCCTTCAACTGTGAATTTAATTGTTTGTGCGTGCAGCGAGCCTACGAAAAGTAGCGCCAGGCAAAAAATAAGTTTTTTCATCAGCTTTATATTTACAACACTAAATATAAAACTAATTAATTAGTTAAAAGTATTTTATTCACTCCCTTATTAAGTTCTTCCTCACAAACAACAGCCCAAAGGCCTTTCCTTTATCCCTAACTTCGAAAATTGTAAAAAACAGTACTGGATCTAAAATATTTTATTTTACAAATACTTCTATTTGATTACCAATTAATATTTAAAAATCTTTTTTAGTTCTTTTTCTAAATCTTCGCCGCGTAAATCTCGACCAACAATCATACCTTTTGGGTCAATAAGATAATTTACAGGAATGGTTTCAATGTTATAAATCTTTTGCGCTATATTTTTAAAATCGCTTAATTGGGTCCACGTTGTTACCTTATCTTTTTTAATAGCTTCAAGCCAGTCTGTTTTCCGTGATAATTCGTCTCTGGTTATGCTTATTATCTGAAATCCCGATTTTTTATATTTATTAAAAGCTTTAATAAGGTTAGGGTTTTCTGCCCTACAAGGCGTACACCAGCTTGCCCAAAAATCGACCAATACGTATTTCCCTTTAAAATCATTTATACTATAAATTTTACCAGTAACATCGGGCAATGAAACGTTTTTCATCATGTTACCAACTTTGAGTTGTTTTCCTAGTAGTATTGCATCGATTAATTTTTCTGCTGACGGGAGTGCCTTTATTTCAAGGCCTAAAGTATTAAGTAAAGAATCGATTTCTTTTGGTTCGGTTACAATTCTTGGTTTGCCATAAGGTCTATCTGCATACTGCCAAAGTGCATATAAACCTACCGGGGAATTTGCGTTTAATTTTATGGCTGGCAGGTACACATTTCTATCAAGTGCAATATCTATCGAATCTTTTATTTGCCAAATCTTTTTTTCGACATCGGCTATCTTTTGATTTTCGTAATTAACATTACTAACCAATGTCTCAGCTTTTTTTGAAAAAGCATTATAATGTTGATCAAGTTCCGTTATGCCTAATGCTATTTCTGAATGTGTTTCTGGAATTTTTGGAATCAGATCATTGCCGAATGTTATATCATAACTCCCTGGAGTCATCCAAAAACTTTTAGAAGTAAGCCGCTTATCTTTCCAGTAAAAATCCAATATTAACTTTAGTGGTTCGGCAAGTTCAGTTTCGTAACTAAAAACCTGATTTTTAATTATGACAGTATCAATTTTTCCATTTAACCTTGCTAGGTCATATCTTTTTATTACAACTTTTAACGGCTGTAGGCCAAGTGAATTAAAATCTGATTTTAATCTCAACATGCCCTTCAGAGCTTGTTGGGCATTTGAAAAGGTCACAAAACTGATTAATGTTGCAAGAATGAGTAAATACTTTTTCATAATTTATAAATACGACTGGCAATTCAATTATAGTTTTGCCTTGGCATCGATACTTTTCTTCAATTCAATACCTTGTTTACTGTTTTGTAGTTTGGTTGAAAGTTCATTAAACAATTCGCTTGGCGAACCCCAGAGGCTGGTAAATTTGTCTCTGTGAGCCGCATCAAACAGGGAAGTGGTTTCTTTAACACCATAATATGATATTGGAGAATTTGGATATTTCTTTATAAACGAAATCAATTGCCTGCCCCCCTCCCTTACGGCCATTTTATACTCATCATCTTGTTTTGTTAGGATTCCACCTTCAATGATTTTGGATACTTTGGTTTTGCCATATTCATCAATCGATAAGGTTAAATTCTCTAGCACCAGAAGCCTTGCATTCCTCCTTCGCCCAGTTACCCAGATTAAATTCCTAAATTTAGACAAAGCCTCTTCTTTAGAAATATTCCCTCTTTCTTCAACAAAAACACTTGCATACTGATAATCTTTACCTTCGAGATCGAATGTCCCATTAAATTCAAATTTCCCATCTACCACTGGTGTGACCATAAATATTTTCTCATCGGAAATTGGGACCTGTTGAGATAACGTTGTTAAATAAGCGTATTTAATGCTATCTGTATTTGCAATTACTCCCTTAATCGTAAACTTAGTGATTTGGGCACTTGCTGATGATGCAATAAAAACCAGAAGAATGAATAAGTACTTTTTCATATTTATCTATTTATAAAGTAAATATAAAACTAATTAATTAGTTAAAAGTATTTTATTCACTTCCTTATTAAGTTCTTCCTCACAAACAACAGCCCAAAGGCCTTTCCTTTATCACGTCCTATATTTTTATGGTGGATTTTATGTGCTTTTCGCACGGCTTGCAAATAAGTGTTGTTGCTTTTAAAAGTTTTAAATCTCCGGTGCACAAACCAATCGTGTACCACAAAATAGATCAGGCCATATAAAGTAATCCCTAAACCGGTAACTTAAATTATCTCGATCAGCATACATTAAAAACAAGGATACTGCAGCAAATAATGCGGCAAACAGATCGTTCCATTCGAAGAATGATTTTGTTTTTTGGTGATGGCTTTTATGCATAAACCATAGTGGTCCATGGAATAAATACTTGTGTATAAACCAAGACAAACACTCCATTGAGATGATGGCAAACAGTACAATAAAGATGTTGATTAGTGCTGACAAATTTTCTAAACGATTGGTTTGTAAAGATATATAAACAGCGCAAGAAACAAAATTATGTCATAAAATTGTAAGCTTAATGCGCTTTTCAACAAACCTTTCATGACAAATCATTTTTTAGCACTATTTTTGACTAAAATATTAAAAAAGTCAGAAAGTAGAAAAGTAAAATGATTGTAGCCGATAAAAAGAGAGAGCAAATTATTGATGGCGCTATAAAACGCTTTATCCATTTTGGTATTGGTAAAACCACAATGAACGATATCGCAGAAGATCTTTCCGTTTCCAAACCATCGCTTTATTATTATTTCCCGGATAAGAAGCATTTAATTATTGGAGTAATAGAAAGGGTATTTAACGACTTCTTTGAGTTGATCAAAAAGAAATACAATCCAGATCAACCTTTAGAAGACATCCTTTTTAGCACCATAGAAGTGAGGAACACTTTCTTCCAAAAATATTACATGTTGAGGATTACGGAAGGCATTCCTGATTTATTGAACGACGATGTGATTAAAGGAAAGTTACAAACGCTTAAAAGTTCGGAAAAAGATTTCTTCGCAGAAATTTTTAGCCAGGCAAAAGGAAAGGGCGAAATTGAGCACGATGATACTGCACATGTTGCAGAACTTTATCTGGAAAGTTTGATGGGCCTTTGCACCATGTGTATTATGGAAACCGGAAAAGATCTTTTCCCTGATAAAAAAGCATTAAACAAAATGACACTGAAGCAAAAAAACCTCACCACCATATTTGTGAGAGGTTTACGATGTTCAGACTGAAATACGGCGGCCGCAACAATAATAAACCGGTTGTGAACAGGCCACAAATTTTAAATAGATAAGAACCCAAAAACAAAAAAACAATACATTATGCTCAGAGTAAAAATGGTAAGGTTAATGCTCATACTGCTAATCGGCTTGGTTTTACCGCAACTGGTGCTTGCACAGCAGCAAGTTACCTTAAAAGATGCGTTAACCTATGCGCTCCAAAACAACACCAAGATTCGAAACTCGAAATTGGATATTGAAGGCGGAAGATACAAGGTGGAGGAAGTTAGGGCACAGGCCTTGCCTCAAATTACAGGAAATGTTGGTTTAACTTATAATCCTATTATCGGTCAGCTGGTTGCTAATTTCGGCGGACAGACACAGGCGATCAAATTAGGACAGAACTGGAATTCGACTGCAGGTGTTCAGCTTTCGCAACAATTGTTCAACCAACAGGTTTTTACTGGTTTACAGGCTGCGAGATCGAGTGAGGAATATTACAACCTTACTTCAAAATTAACTGAAGAGCAGATTATCGAGCTGGTGGCCAACAATTACTACCAGGTTTTGGTAAACAGACAACAGTTAAACGTAATTGATACCAATATTAAGAATGTTAAAATTGTAGAAAAAATTGTTTCAAACCAGTTTAAAAATGGTTTAGCCAGAAAAATTGATGTTGACAGGATCAATGTAAACCTCACTAATCTGAATACACAACGTGAGCAGGTGATTAATGCCATTACCCAATTGGAGAATCAGTTAAAATTCTCAATGGGCATGCCGGTTTCTACGCCGATCACCTTACCATTTACCGAATTAACAGAGGTGACTACTTTACCTGTATTTACAGACTCTATCGATCTGGCAAACAGAACAGAGGTTAAACTTTTGGATAATCAGGATAAACTTTTATCACTGCAAAGAAAGGCATACGTGGCCGAATACTACCCATCATTGGCTTTAACGGGTAATTATACCTACTCGAGCCAAAGTGATGGTTTCGATTTCCTAAAGTCTAATGCTGCTGCAATCGGATATGGTGCATCGGCAGTTGGTCTGACTTTAAAAGTGCCAATTTTCAATGGTTTTTTAACACGTTCGAAAATCCGCCAGGCAGATGTGGATATTAAGAAAGCAAGAGAGAGCAGAAAAGAATCTGTAAACTCGTTAAACCTGGCTTATGAGAACGCAAAAATCCAATTGCGCAACAACATCAACACCATTAAATCGCAACGTAAAAATGCTGATTTGGCGCAGGAAATTTACAAAAGCACACAAAACAACTATAACAATGGCTTAGCTTCTTTAACCGATCTTCTGGATACAGAAAATGCACTTACTGAAGCACAGAACAGTTATACACAGGCTTTATTAAATTACAAGATAGCCGAAATACAATTAATCAAATCGAACGGAAATATTAAATCGCTAGTACAATAGAAATGAAAAGAGTAATTACCATAATTATCGTAGTTGTTGTTGCCCTTGGTGCAATAGCTTATGTTTTAAGCAACAATAAAAAGAAGAACGAAGAAAAAACTGCTTTCATTGCTAAAGGTGGTGGCGCTGTTGCCGTTCGGGTTGCTCAGGTAGAGAGAAAAGCTGTGAATTTAGATTTCAGTGCAAACGGAAACTTTATTCCCAAACAAGAACTTAACTTCTTATCAGAAAATGCAGGTCGTGTTACGGCTATTTATGTTGATGAAGGTGACCGTGTAAGCAAAGGTCAGGTTATAGCACGCGTTGATGCTGAAATCATCAATACAGATAGAGAAACTGCAGAGGCTAACTACCAAAATGCAGTGAGAGATGAGGCAAGATACCAGAGCTCATTCCAAACCGGCGGAGTTACACAACAACAGTTAGATCAAGCTAAATTGGCTACAAGAAATGCGAAACTGCGCTTACAGGCTTCGCAACGTAAATTAAGCGATGCAAACATTAAATCGCCTATCAATGGTATTGTAAACAAAAGATACATCGAAGTCGGTGCATTTGTAAATACTCAGGGCACACAGATGTTCGAGCTTGTTGATGTTTCTAAATTAAAATTAAAAGTAAACGTTAACGAATCGCAGGTGGCCAACCTTAAAATCGGCGATCAGATCGACATCAAATCTTCGGTTTTCCCAACTGATAATTTCTCCGGAAAAGTAACTTTCATCGCTGCCAAAGCCGATGCAACGTTAAACTTCCCGATTGAAATTGAAGTAGATAACAGCCACAAAAACACTTTAAAAGCTGGTATGTACGGAACTGCAATATTCAAATTCCCTAAACAGGCGCCAAGCATCCTTATTCCACGTACTTCGTTTGTGGGTAGCGTAAGTAGCAATCAGGTTTTTGTATTGGATAAATCTAACAACACGTCTAAAACCCGCACTGTTGTGGCTGGCCGTATTTTAGGAGACAATGTTGAAATTCTTGATGGCTTAAAAGAAGGTGAAACTATAATCACCAGCGGACAGATTAACTTAACTGAGGGTACTCCAGTTAGTATCGTAAAATAAGTTAGAGGGGATTTTTCGGCTTTAAAACGCGATACGCCAATCGCAAAACGCAATACTAATTAAAATGAAGATAACAGACATATCTATAAAAAGGCCTTCGCTGGTTATTGTGGTGTTTACCGCACTTACTTTGCTTGGGCTACTAAGTTACTTTTCGTTGGGTTATGAATTACTTCCAAAATTCTCTAACAACGTAGTATCTATTTCGACCATCTACCCTGGTGCTTCACCAAATGAGGTTGAAAATACCGTAACCAAAAAGATTGAGGATGCGGTATCATCGATGGAAAACATCAAGAAAATCAACTCTGTATCGTTTGAGAGTTTATCTACAGTTACCATCACCTTAACTGATGCAGCAAACATCGATATTTCCTTAAATGATGCACAAAGAAAGGTAAATGCTATCCTTTCTGATCTGCCCGAGGATGTAAAAACGCCGTCATTAAGTAAATTCTCTTTGGATGATTTACCGGTAATTACCATGTCTGCATCAGCCAATATGGATGATATTACCTTTTACGATTTAATTGATAAACGTATTGCTCCGGTAATTTCGAGAGTGAGTGGTATTGCTCAGGTTAACCTGGTTGGTGGTTCGGAACGCGAAATTCAGGTTTCGTTAAATGCTGATAAACTACAAGGTTACAACCTTTCAGTTCCACAAGTGCAGCAATTAATTTTAAGTTCTAACTTAGATTTCCCTACAGGAAGTGTTAAAACTCAAAACCAGGATGTACTGATCCGTTTATCGGGTAAATACAGAAGTATGGAAGAGTTGAGAAACCTGGTTTTAACCACTTCTAAAGATGGCGCACAGATCCGCTTAGGTGATGTTGCCGACGTTCAGGATTCGCAAAAAGAAACTGAAAAACTGGCACGTATCGATCGTAAAGCATCTATCGCCATCCAGATCATTAAACAAAGCGATGCAAATGCGGTAGAAGTGAGTAAAGGCGTACATGCCATTATTGCTAAACTTAAAGGTGAATATAAGGCCAATAACCTCGATATCAGAATTGTAAACGATAGTTCAATCTTTACCTTAGAATCAGCTGATGCGGTAATCCACGATTTAATCCTGGCGGTTATATTGGTGGCTTTCGTAATGCTTTTCTTCTTGCACAGTTTACGTAACGCGTTAATTGTAATGGTATCGATTCCGGTTTCATTAATCGCTACCTTTATCGGAATCAGCTTGTTCGGCTTTACCTTAAACTTAATGTCGTTATTGGGACTATCACTCGTGGTAGGTATCCTGGTGGATGATGCGATTGTGGTACTGGAAAATATCCAGCGACACATGGAGATGGGCAAGAACAAAGTAAGAGCAGCATCTGATGCAACAAGAGAGATTGGTTTTACCGTAGTGTCGATTACTTTCGTAATTGTGGTAGTGTTCTTCCCGATTGCGGTAAGTACGGGTTTGGTATCGAACATCTTACGTCAGTTCTGTATTGTGGTAATTATTGCAACGTTACTTTCATTAGTAGCTTCATTTACCATTGTACCACTTATCTTCTCTCGTTTTGGTAAGTTAGAACGTATTGAAGGTAAAAACCTGTTTGGCCGTTTTATTCTTTGGTTCGAAAAACAATTAAAGAAATTTACCCTTTGGATTACCAGCATTTTAACATGGTCGTTAAACCACAAAGCCTTAACATTAATTATTGTTGTGGTGATGTTCTTTAGCTCATGTGGATTATTGGTAGGCGGTTTTATCGGATCGGAGTTTTTCCCTAAATCAGATAAAGGTGAATTCCTGGTGCAGTTAGAGTTACCAAAAGATGCCTCTTTAGAGCAAACCAACTTTTTAACGCAAAAAGCTGAGGCTTTCTTAGATAAACAACCAGAAATCACACAGTTAATTACTACTGTTGGACAATCGACTGGTGATTTTGGTGGTACACAGGCTACAGCCTATAAATCGGAGATTAATGTTAAGCTGGTTGAACGCGATGAGCGTAAAGGTGTTTCATCAGATATTTTCGCCACTAAAATGAGCCGTGCATTGGCTAAAGAATTAATTGGAGCAAAAGTTAAAACCGTTCCGATCAGTATTTTGGGTATTGCAGAAAACGCACCGATCCAATTGGTGGTAATGGGTTCTGATTTAGACAGCGCATTGAAGTATGCTGAAGGTGCCCAAAAAATACTTGCTTCTATCCCTGGAGCTACGGAGATTAAACTATCAGTAGAAAAAGGAACACCTGAGATTAACGTTCAGGTAGACCGTGATAAGATGTCGGCCGTTGGCTTAACCTTACAAACCGTAGGTTCTACCATGCAAACTGCTTTTGCGGGTAATACCGATGGTAAATACCGTAAAGGTGAATACGAGTACGATATTAATATCCAGTATCAAAACTTCAACCGCCAGAATATTGATGACGTACGTAACCTGATTTTTGTAAACAACGATGGTAAACAGATCAAGTTATCACAGTTTGCAACCATTACAGAAGGTTCAGGTCCGAGTCAGTTAGAGCGTTTAAATAAATCTACTTCGGTATCTGTTAAGGCACAGTCAATCGGTAGACCAACAGGAACCGTGGTTGCTGAGTTCCAGGCGAAACTGGAAGAGCTGCAAAAAAATGGCAAACTTAAAGCCCCAATTGGCGTAAGTTATAGCTGGGCGGGTGATCAGGAGAACCAGAGCGAAGGTTTTGGTACTTTAGGTATCGCTTTATTGGCTTCGATCATTTTGGTTTACCTGATTATGGTTGCGCTTTACGATAGTTTTATCTATCCATTGGTGGTAATGTTTTCGCTGCCTTTAGCGGTAATCGGAGCATTGTTAGCTTTAGCTTTAACCAATAACTCAATCGGTATCTTCACCATTTTAGGTTTGATTATGTTAATGGGTCTGGTAGCGAAAAACGCGATTATCCTGGTCGATTTTACCAACCACTTAAAGGCTGAAGGCAAAGAGACTAAAGAAGCACTTGTTTTGGCCAACCACGCACGTTTACGCCCAATTTTAATGACCACCATAGCCATGGTATTCGGTATGCTTCCAATTGCATTAGCAAGCGGTGCAGGTGCCGAATGGAAAAATGGTTTGGCCTGGGTTATTGTTGGTGGATTAACCAGTTCATTATTCTTAACCTTAATTGTGGTACCAGTGGTATATTTAATATTCGACAGAATGTTAGAACGTTTAGGCTTTAACAAAAAAGGAAAAACAATCGATGAGTTAATGGTAGAACCATACAAACACAAAGATGTAAACGAATACGATTTAGATCACGGACATTAATAAACATCCAGATTAACAATCAATTTAGCCCCGATCCCAAATCGGGGCTTTTTTGTAGATCATTTTATTTTTAGCCACGGAAGCACAGAAAACACGGAAAATTTATCCGCGAACGGGTATCCAATCCGCAGCCATGGTTCGTGTCCGCACGAACCATTTCTTTTTTGCTACGGAAAACGCAGAGGCATGGAAAATTATGCCTCACACCGTGGTTCGTGTCCGCACGAACCACTTTATTTTTTCAATTGCTGCATTTAGAAATTTTGATGCCCGGATAATTATACAATGTTGTCTCCAAACAAATTATGTAGCAACATTGTATATTAGGGATTATGTTTAAACTCATTTTAAGTCTGTTCCTGATCTGTTCTACCCTTCTGGTTAACGCCCAACACTCGCCTATTTTCCCGGCGATGACTACTGATTCAAGCTTCGTTAAGGTTTCAAACTTAGATATCACGTTGGTAAAATACAGTTACAAACCAAATGGCATTAAATTTTTAGTTGTACATGATAATGAAGATACTGGTGTAAAAGCAGGTTTTGATTATATCCGCTGGAGCGGTGGAGAGCTCATCGACAGTCAATATGGCGGTGTAAGAGATTATTATTTCACCTATATGGATGATCAATATCGTATAGACCCCAACGCCATTTATACCGAAGTAGGTGTAAATACAAGGTTAAAAAAAGATCTTTTTAGCTCTAACGAAGTTGAAAAAGCAATACTTAATGCAGGCAAACAAATTGTCGATTTTTACGATCCAAAAGCCACAGGTTATTTTTTAACCTTGCATAACAATGCCGATGGTGGTTTTGGTATTTCTTCTTATTTACCAGGCTACGATTTAGCCAGCACTGCCGATTCGGTTTACATCAACTTCCAGATGGATGGCGATGATCTTGTTTACGTAACCGAACCAAGATTGTTCAGCAGCTTAAAAAAGGCCAATGTGAATGTAATTCTTCAATCTAAATTTGTTTCTAATGATGGCTCGCTTTCGGTTTATGCCATGCAAAATAAAATTCCGTATATCAATGTGGAAGTACAGCATGGGCATCTGGACGAAAATTTAAGATTAATTGAGCTGGCTGTAGCAGCCCTAAAAGAACATGGATTGGTGAAGAAAGAGTAAGTAATTACCTATAATTATTATCATAAAAATTCGTTAAATTTGGATATGAGCATATTCGTAAATACAAAAAATGAGCAGGAGGAAAAAGTACTTATTGCTTTTTTGGATAGCTTAGATTATAAATATCAGTCGGGTATTAATGACGATCCTTCAGTAGTTGAAACTGTTTTTTTAAACCAGTATAATGAAGAAATAGATCAAGCAGACAAAGAAATTGAAGCTGGCAATTTTATTTCTCACGAAGATGTAGAGCAGCTTTTTGAAAAAAGACGGAAGGTTATTTAATGAAAATTAAATGGAATAAACTTGCGGTAAAACAGCTACTAGAAATTATCCAGTATTTAGAAGATAATGACCTCAGCGATTATGCTGAAAAAGTAGAAATAAAAATTTTATCAAAAATCAAGTCGCTTCCAAACCATCCAGATACGTTCCAAGAAGACCGGCTAAAGAAAAATAACGACAGTAGCTTTTTCGCTTTCGAAATCGACCACTATAGAATATCCTTTAGGAAGACGAATAAAGAAATTAGAATTCTTCGGGTTAGACATTCTAGCAGGAGACCATTTACACGTTAAAAACAATCAAATAACTGCAAATCCATATTGGTGACCATAGCAAGCAAATGAAATTCTAATCAAGATCACAATTAATACATCAAACAATCATTAAAATAAATACTACCTGTCCCTTTAGCAGTTGTAGCGTTACCCTGCAGCAACAGGTACGAGGAAGCGAAGTGTAAAACGGGAAGACATTTACAGTTTTGCAGGGACTTGCGCTCTAAATGAAATCGATGTTTTTTTTATTGGAAACGAATGGCTTGTGGTTCTTGGCGATTCTCAGTCCCGCCATTCGCTGTAGCTCCGATAGAAGACCTGTGAAACAAGCAAGCACACCAAAATATAACATAAATCGGTGCTTAATCGGAGGCTGCCGCTATTGTCGGGTTTAAGAACATGAGTTTGTTTATCCTGCTACCCCGAAAATGAAATGCTGTTGTAGCCAATTAGCCCCGGTTGAAGTATTACCCCAATGTCATTAAGTTAAGGAGAAAACAAAAAACATTGTCATCCTGTCCAAAGGACTCCTACGGAGAGCCTGTCGAAGGACAAATGTTTTTTCGTTTTCGACTATCGAAAGGTCTTCGACAAGCTCAGACTGACAACGGCATAGTACTTAACTTAATGACATTGAGCATTACCCTTCAGCAACGAGCTATCCCGAACTTTCGGGAAAGCGTATAAGCGTAAAACGGGAAGAAGCTTCTTCTTACGCACAGAACTGGCGCTCCAAATGATAAATACA
>NZ_JAUG01000110.1 GCF_000708285.2 Pedobacter borealis DSM 19626 | reverse complement strand
TTATGTTGTCTGTTAGACACCACCTTTAAAATAAAGCTACGTAATCATGTACTTTGATCGGTACTCCATTACCTCGCTACGCTACATTGACATCTCTTTTAAGAACTTATTGACCAGTAAGCCTCACGGCCGGTCACTTATATATCTTCAAACTTCAGTTCGTTCAAGTCTTGTTCGTCTTAAACATGTTTCCGTCTGTTTCAATCTTGTTTTGTTGTTTGTGCAACATCCGCTGCTCCAACTTTTTTGCCCTTCCTTATCGTTGGGAGTGCAAAGGTAAGGATCTTTTTTAAACTTCCAAATAAAATAAATTTTATTTTTTCGGCCTCTTTTTTTTCTCTTCCCTTATTTCAATATGCTAATTTGATTTAGCTTTCCGTCCTTCCGAACCGGGCTGAAAAGGTAGCAATCTTTTCCTCACCTGCAATATTTATTTTAAAATAAATCCCGCTCTACTCATCTCCTGCGCCATCCTTTCAACCAAACCCTTCCTCCGAAGCGGGATGCAAAAGTAGAAAAAATTAACACTAACGCAAAGCTTTTCTGTCGATAACTGTAGGACTTGAGATAACACAATGGTTTTCAGACAGAAAAAATGTAATGCTGGGCCAAACTTTTTGGAACAAACAATGTTTATGCACTCCCCTGTCCTTAGACTTCCGAAGTTTTCCATAAGCTTTGGGCCTCCGAAACTTCGGAAGACCCTGCCATCTAAACCCGATGGCAATGGAAAGCCCGCAGCGCAGCGAGGACTTGCAATGAAAAGCGGGAACAAACCTATATAGTTGTACTGAACCTGCTTTCCCTAAAAAAAGATTAAAAATCCACTCTACAGCCTTCTGAAGTCATCTACTGAAATCATACTATATAGTATAGAAATAAAAAAACTTTCAGATACATTGGGTATACTATATATATGTTAAAAATTGTTAACTGTTATATTGTACTGAATTGCTTTGCATAGCTTAGTGGCCAATTGTTTTTATTGATGTTATCGTATTATTAATTATCTTTGCAGAATGTTTAAAGTTAAACACTTAATTATTTTAGTATTTGTTGCCGCTCTGGGTATTGCGGGTTGTAAAAGTCGTTTCGAGAAATTGAGAGCGAGTAATGACGTTGCAAAAAAGTACCAAGAGGCGCTTCGTTTGTATAATAAACGCGATTACAGTAAAGCATTAGTGCTTTTTGAGGATCTTTCTCAAAAATATCGTGGCCGTGCAGAGGCAGAGGATCTGAACTATTATTATGCTTATACTTTATATAGATTAAGTGATTACACAACTGCCAGATACCAGTTTAAAAGTTTTGCAGATACCTACCCAGCAAGTAAAAATGCCGAAGAAGCGAGATACATGGGGGCTTATTGTTTCTATTTAGAATCTCCAAATTTCTCTTTAGATCAGGAAAATACCTATAAGGCTATTGACGCATTACAATTATTCATCAACTTATACCCTACCAGCGATCGTGCTGCAGCTGCTGGCAAATATATTGCCACATTAAGGGGTAAGTTAGAAGATAAAGCTTTTGAAAATGCCAAAATGTACTTAACTACCGGACCAAGCAATGTAGACAACTACAGGGCAGCGGTTATTGCTTTAAAAAATGCGCAAAGAGATTACCCAGATATTAAATATGCTGAGGAAATGGATTTCTTGATGATTAAAGCGCAGTATTTATACGCAAAAAACAGTTATATCATCCGCCAGGAAGACCGTTATAATGAAGCACTTGCTTTATATACTGAGTTTACTGAAAACCATCCCGACAGTAAATACACTAAAGATGCAAAGGTACTTAAGGATGATGTTGAGGCTGGTATTGTGGCTACAAAACAAGAATTGGCATTATATGCCGCTGATCAGGAAAAATACAAGCAGATGTTGATCAGAACTGGTAAATTAAAGGATACCGTTTCTACAAAACCAACTAATGCTGATAACACGAATATTAAAAACAAGTAATACATGAATACTAACAAACCTGCTGTACCAAATACTACAGTAACCAGAAACGTACACGATTTAGATAAAACTACAGATAACTTATACGAATCTTTAGTGGTAATTGCTAAAAGAGCAAATCAGATTTCGAACAACGTTAAAGAGGAGTTACATGGTAAATTGGCAGAATTTGCTTCAAGCAACGATAATTTAGAAGAAATTTTCGAAAATCGCGAGCAGATTGAAATCAGCAAACATTACGAGCGCATGCCGAAACCTGTTTTGGTTGCTATAGATGAATTTTTGAACGAGAAAATTTATCACAGAAATCCTGCTAAAGAACAAAAGTAATTAGCAGAGGGCAAAGAGCATGGCGCAGTTTTATAAGCATATCAATGCTCTATGCCCCGTGCTCAACACGCTATGCTGAAACATAAAAATATAATCCTTGGCGTTTGCGGTAGCATCGCAGCATATAAGTCGGCTTTTTTAGTTCGGCTGCTTGTAAAAGCTGGTGCAAACGTAAAGGTTATTCTTACCCCTGATGGTGCTAATTTCATTACACCACTTACCCTTGCTACGCTTTCTAAGAACCCTGTTTACACCCAATACTTCGAAGAAGAAACTGGCGTATGGAGCAACCATGTTGAGTTAGGCTTATGGGCCGATTTAATGATCATCGCTCCAATAAGTGCCAACACGCTGGCCAAGCTGGCAACAGGCATCTGTGATAATTTATTAACTGCTGTTTATCTTTCGGCCAAATGCCCGGTTTATGTTGCCCCCGCAATGGATCTGGACATGTGGAAGCATGAAACTACTCAAGCTAATATCGAAAAGATTATCAGTTTTGGCAATACGGTTATTGCTCCTGCCAATGGCGAACTTGCCAGCGGACTTTGGGGCGAAGGCCGAATGGCCGAACCTGAAGAAATTGTTTCCTTTCTGGACGATGCCATTAAAAAATCGATGCCTTTATTTGGCAAAAAGGTAATGGTTACTGCTGGCCCTACTTACGAAGCTATTGATCCGGTACGTTTTATAGGCAATCACTCATCAGGCAAAATGGGTTTTGCCCTTGCTGATGAACTGGCCAGCCTTGGAGCTGATGTTACATTAATTGCCGGACCAACTGCACAAAAATCTACTCAAATTTTAAAAAGAATCGATGTAGTAAGTGCCCAGGAAATGTTCGATGCCTGTTCATCGGTATTCCCTGAAACGGATATTACTGTAATGTGCGCCGCTGTGGCAGATTATCGCCCTAAGCTGGTTGCCGCTCAAAAAATTAAAAAACAGGATAGTGGCCTGGTTTTGGAACTGGAAAAAACAACTGATATACTCGCTTCTTTAGGTACAACGAAAAAAGCGCACCAGATTTTGGTTGGTTTTGCTTTAGAAACCAATGATGAAGAGAATTACGCCAAAGGTAAACTAGAAAAGAAAAACCTAGATCTGGTGGTTTTAAATTCTTTAAATGATAAGGGCGCAGGTTTTAAATCAGATACCAATAAAATTACTATTTTTAACAAAGCTTTAGAACGGACTGTATTTGAAATGAAATCGAAAAGAGATGTTGCTAAAGATATTTGTGTGGCCATTTTAAAAATTGCAAAATGATAAAAAAGATTGTTTGGATATTGTTATTGGTTGGTTTCGGGAAACTGCATGCTCAGGAGTTAAATGCGAGGATAACTTTGCTGGCTCCCCAGGTTTCGAACATCAGTAAGCCAACTTTAGATGCTTTGCAAAAAACAATCCGCGATTTTTTAAACAATAACAAGTTCAGCAACGAAAGTTATAAGCCTCAGGAACGGATTGAATGTAGTTTCGTCATCACCATCAATTCGTGGGATGGTGGTTCCGGATACACTGCGGAAGCGCAGATCCAAAGCAGCCGACCGGTTTTTAACAGCTCTTACAATAGCACTTTGTTAAATATGAGCGATAAGAATTTCGATTTTAATTTCAATGATGGCGCTACAATCGACTTTTCTGATCAGAATTATATTTCCAATATCAGTGCCCTCCTCACCTACTACGCTTATACCATCATCGGAATGGATAAAGATAGTTTCAGCAAAATGGGCGGAACTCCGTTTTATAGAAAAGCACAGAACATCATTAATCTGGCGCAAGCTTCGGGCAATACCGGCTGGAAAGCAGCCGATGGTTTACGCAATCGTTTTTGGTTTAACGAAAACGTTTTGAATCCTATTTTTAGCGAACTGCGCAATTTCATCTATAGCTACCATTTAAGCGGCCTGGATCAGCTAACCGATAATGACAAGGGTTTAACACAGATTGTTGCCGCCCTGCCTGCCCTTCAGCAAATGGATAAGCAGAAACTGGGTTCCATTTTTCCGAACGTTTATTTCGCATCTAAGGCTGAAGAAGTAACCAATGTACTTTCTAAACTAAACGGTCAGGAACGCATGAAAGCTTACAATATGCTGGCAGAAATCGATCCGGCGAATATTGGAAAATACGAAGGACTGAAGAAAAATTAGTTTTTTTGGTTAACTGGTTAATTGTCTAAATCGGTTAATTGTAGCCTTTGCCAATCTGTTAACCAATTTACCAGTTTCTACGGGTAACCGCTCAATAACTTAATTACATGATTGAGTTTATAAACCAGTTAATTATATGCCACGCCTCATCAGTTAACCGATTAACCATTTTAAACAATTAACCCTTCTCCAGATGCAACATTCTACCTTTCCATGCGTCTTATATCACACTTAACCAGTTAAGCAGTTTCGACAATTAACCAATAAAGTTAAAAATTTGTTAAAACATTTTGATCTTACGAATATCTTCGTACATTTGAATACGAAATAATTCGTACAACTTGTAACATATGACTAATCATAACATCAAACCAACAGAAGGTGAAATGGAAATCCTCCAGGTGCTTTGGCAAAAGGGGAATGCAACGGTAAGAGAAGTTCATGAGGCATTGAATAAAAAAGACTCTGGGTATACCACAACTTTAAAGCTGATGCAAATTCTGCACGAGAAAGGAATGGTAGAAAGAGATACCAATCAAAAAACGCATATCTATAAAGCGCTTGTTAGTCAAGATAAAACTGAAAAACAATTGGTAAACAAAATGATCGATAACGTATTTAACGGATCGGCAGCGAGATTGGTAATGCAGGCTTTGGGTAACCACAGTGCAAGTGCAGATGAGATTGACGAAATAAAAAAGTATTTAGATAGCCTAAAGTAAGGTTAGCGTTGAAGGTTGAAAGGTGTAGGGTTTAGATCCCTAATAAACAGTAAAATTTTCGGATTGTCCCCGTATAAAAAATTAAAACCACCGTTATGGAAACTTTATTACAACAGTTCATCAAAGCATTTGGCTGGAGTATTTTAAACTCACTTTGGCAAAGCGCCATTATTTATGGCATCCTGTTTATCGTAATGCTGAGCATTCCAAAACTGCCGGCAAAACATAAGCACAACCTCGCTTTTGGCGCCATCATGTTAATGTTTGTTGGCTTTGGCTATAATTTCATTCATCAGTTAACTTTGAATGTAAATAATCAGGCTCCTGCAATCAATGCGCAAAATATACAGGTTTACCAATACTTTAACAACCTACCGCCAAGTTTTAGCAGCAAGGCAGAGCAGTATTTCCCTATTGTAGTCGTATTTTACATTATTGGTATTTTGCTTCAGTTATTCGTAATCGTTAAAGGCTATGGTCAGCTTTCAAAACTAAAGAAAGAAAGTTTAAGTACCATTCCAGATGGTTGGAAAGCCATTTTCGAGCAGGTAACTGCCCACCTTAAAATTAATAAAGTTATCCAGTTCCATTTGTCTTCTATTGTTAATGTGCCTTTGGTTATCGGTTATTTAAAACCTGTGGTATTATTTCCATTGGCCCTGATAAACCAATTAGACAACGACCAGGTAGAAGCGATATTAATCCATGAGTTATCACACATCAGAAGAAACGATTTCTTATTGAACCTGATTAAAACAGCGATAGAAACCTTATTATTCTATAATCCATTTGTGTGGATGGCCGGTAGATTTATACACATTGAGCGTGAGCATGCCTGTGATGATCTGGTATTAAAAATTACCGGAAAACCACTGAACTATGCTCATGCCCTACTCAAACTCGAACTATTAAAAGACAAAAACAGTCCGGCTTATGCACTAGCAGCAACAGGCAAGACCCAGAATTTGTATCAACGCATAAAAAGAATAACCAACATGAAAACAAATTACTTAAACGCCAAACAACAAATGGCAGCCTTAACTTTAGGAATAGCCTGCTTGTTTTCTATTGCCTGGATCAATCCAACAGAAAAGAAAAAAGAAAATAAAAAAACGCCTAAAATTGAGGTTTTGAGTCTGATCAACCACTGTGATGCGGGAACCAATGTTTGCGCTGATACCACTAAAAAACGTAAAATTAAAATTGTAACCATTGATGCGGATGGTAAAAAAACCGAATATAACTCAGTAAAAGAAATGCCTGATAGCCTGAGAAAAGATTTTTACAGGGATGAGCTTTTTGCAGGAAAAAATATCTACAGACTGCATACCGACAGTAATTTCAAATTTAAGTTCAGCGATTCGCTATTGCTTGCAAAAATACATAAAGAGTATAATTCACCAGAAGCACAAGCTAAATGGAAAAAATTTGGCGAGGATATGGCCAAACAATATAACTCACCAGAGGCACAGGCTAAATGGAAAAAATTTGGAGAAGATATTGCCAAACAATACAACACACCAGAAGCACAAGCCAAATGGAAAAAATTTGGAGAAGATATTGCCAAACAATACAACACACCAGAAGCACAAGCCAAATGGAAAAAATTTGGAGAGGAAATGCAAAAGAAAATGAATTCTCCTGAAGCCCAGGCAAAATGGAAAAAAATGGGCGAAGATATGGCTGCTAAAGTGAATACGCCAGAATTTAGAGCACAAATAGATAATATCAGGGCACACGCTTTAAAATCAGGAGATATGGCAAGATTATCTGGTTTAAGCAGATTACATGCCGATTCTCTATTTAAAACAAAAGGTTATCAACTTTCTCCAGATGGTATAATTTTTAAATACAATGATAACTCGAACAGTAAGGTAAGACAAACTGAAGAGTACAAGAAATTGAAAGAAAAATTCGACAACGAAGTGAAAGAGCTGAAAGAGAAAATGGAGAAGAAAGAGAAAAAGGAAAAAGTAGAAGGTGGTAACAAAAGCTCACAGGTAACTCCGGCAGTTATGTTATACAATAATCAAGATTTTACCTGTGCTGTTAAAGCCTTGAACACACTAAATGCTGTAGTAACGTATAAAATATCTGATTTTACCAATGCTGATCAAACAGCACTAAAAAGTTATGTTCAGGCAGCCAACTTAAAAATTACAGATGATAATGCAATTAGTATCTCGATAAAATAACAACACATAAACCAAACAGATCATGAACAGCGAAGATTATTCTTCGCTGTTTTTGTTTTGTATTCACCTGTTGAATAAATTTTAATATTTTTGCTTAGCTATGCTACAAAAACTTTCTATACGTAATTACGCATTAATTGACAGTCTCGATATCGAATTTGATAAGGGCTTAAATATTATAACAGGTGAAACTGGCGCTGGTAAATCTATTATTTTAGGAGCATTGTCGCTAATTTTAGGCCAGCGCGCAGAAAGCAAATACTTTTTTAACCAGGATAAAAAATGTGTTATTGAAGGAAGTTTTGCACTGGCAGATGAAAACCTGAAAGAACTTTTTGAAGAAAATGATTTAGATTTCTCGAACGAAAGTATGCTGCGTAGAGAAATATCGATTGACGGTAAAACCAGATCGTTTATTAACGATACACCGGTTAATTTATCAATCCTAAAACAAATTGGTGAAAAATTGATCGACATCCACTCCCAGCATGCCACCCAAGAGATTAACGATGCAGATTTTCAACTGTTAATTGTCGATTCTTTAGCTAACCACCAGCCGCTATTGTTTAATTACCGCAGCGGGTTTAAAAAACTAAGACAAGATACCAACCTGTTGAAGAAATTGGTTAATGAGGCAGACGAAGCGAGAAACAAGCAAGATTATGAGCAATTTCTATTTAACGAACTCGAGCAGGCAAAATTACAGGAAGGTGAACAAGAAGATTTAGAGCAAGAGTTAGAACGTTTAACACATGCCGAAACCATAAAAAGAGCTTTACTTACCGCTTCCGGTTTAATTAACGAAAGTGAACCTTCTGCCCTCCAGATATTAAAAGAAGCTTCGTTACAACTTCAAAGTATAGAAAAATTCGATCCTGCAATTAATGTGCTGTACGAACGTTTACGCTCGTCGATTATTGAAATAAAAGACATTACCGATGAAGTTTCTACAATAGAGGAAAATACCATACACAGTGCCGATCGGTTAGAAATTGTAAACCAAAGGTTGGATCTGTTTTATACCCTGCAACAAAAACATAGGCTTGCCAATAATACAGAATTGCTGGCATTTCAAAATCAGCTGGAAGAAAACCTGAACAAGCTGTTATCTTCTGATGAGCATATTGAAAAACTGCAGAAAGAAATCGATCAGCTTAAAATAGAACTGCATAAACAAGCTGACCAATTGAGTGCCAACCGCAAGAAAGCAATTAAAGTGGTTGAAGAACAAACCAGTATTACCTTGAAAAAAGTAGGAATGCTAAATGCCAAATTGGTTTTAGACCAAAAAGTGTTGAACGAATTGAATAAAGATGGTTTAGATGAAATCAATCTGCTCTTTACAGCCAATGCTGGCCAAGCCCCTGCCCCGGTAAATAAAGTAGCATCTGGTGGTGAGTTATCCCGATTGATGTTGGCCATAAAAGCTTTATTGGCGAAACACACTTCGTTACCAACCATTATTTTCGACGAGATTGATACCGGAATTTCTGGTGAAACCGCATTAAAAGTTGGAGAAGTAATAGCCGACTTAGGACAGAACATGCAGGTAATTTCGATTACACACCTACCCCAAATCGCAGCCAAGGGCATATCACATTACTTTGTTCATAAAAATGAAGACCGCGGAAAAACCACAACAGGCATCCGTAAACTTAAACAAGAAGAACGTATTGGTGTAATTGCTGAAATGTTAAGTGGGAAAAACCCAGGTGCATCGGCGATAGAAAATGCGAAAGAATTATTGGCTTAATTTATCATATTAATTCCGCGGTCTGTGTCCCCACAGACCGTTTTCATATCAAATCAAAATCAGTAAAATTAGTGGTCTGTGAGGGCACAGACCACAGTATTACCGCTAATTCTTTTGCATCCTTAATCGATGTGCTGTCAGATGTTACCATCTGACTGATTGTAAATAAGATTATTGAAGATTTGCATCAACCTATCTGACAGCTAAAAGAAAAGAATTAATAATTTTACATCCACAGCTTATATAAACTAAATAATTAGTTTATATTTAATCAATGAAATCTTTTCTACTTCTACTTTCATTATTGATCGTCGGTAAATTTTGTTCTGCACAACAAAGTTATATCCTTTCGGGCATAGTAAAAGATAAACGTGGTGAGCCTTTACCCGGAGCTGGCGTATATGTAAGCGGTTATAAAATTGCAACAGTTTCTAACAATGACGGCACCTACACACTACCGCTAAAACCTGGCAACTACGATATTTTAGTACAATTAATCGGCTATAAAGCTTTAAACAAAAATGTAATGATTGCTGACAAAGCCGTAAAACTTGATCTTATCCTCGAAGAAAGTGTAACCCAATTGGCCGAAGTAACCATTAAACCCGATCCGAACAGAGAACATTATATTGCCATGTTTAAGGGGTATTTTATTGGCACCACCCCCAATGCAGCGCAATGTAAACTCATCAATCCGAACGTACTGATTATCGATTACGATAAAGATGAACATAAACTTACGGTAAAAACCACCCAATTTCTGATTATTGAAAACAAGGCGCTTGGATACCGCAGTAAATACCTATTGAACAATTTTGAATACGATAGCAAAACCAGGATCATTTATTATGAAGGTTTCCCGTATTACGAAGATTTAAAAGGATCGGCACGCCGGAAGAAAATTTGGGAGCAAAAGCGGGTTACCGCTTATCTAGGTTCTCCACAACACTTTTTCAGATCCATTTATCATCACCGCGCCACCGAAGAGGGCTTTATTATTAATAAACTGGTTACAATATCAAATCCCGATAAACCTTCCGACAGTATGATTAACGCCAACATTAAACGCTTAACAAAAGTACAGGATGGCTTAACACGCACATTAACTTTTACGTCTGGAGATTCTTTGAGCTATTGGATAAAAAAGAAAAATCTTCCAAATGGGATTTCTATTTTAAGCCGTGCTCCGGTAACGCAGGATACATTGGTACACATAAAGAATCAAAGTATCAAAAGTTTCAATTTTACTGATCAACTTTATGTTGTTTACACCAAAGAAAGGGAAGATCCTTCTTATGCCAACCGGATCGGCCTGTCTATTGCAAGGCCATTAGATATGCCAGATTACCAGATTTCTACCATCACCTTACAAGTTGTTCCGGTATATTTTTACGAAAACGGATCTATTTACAACCCTCGTTCGATGATTTATTCAGGTTACTGGGGCTGGGAAAAAATTGCAGATAGTGTATCCATGGATTATTTGCCGCCTGTTAATGTAGTGGAAAAAAAGTAGAAATATCGTTAATACAGAGCGATAACTACCAGAAGCCATTTTTTGTTTTTTTGAAAAGCAAATACAGTGCTTTTTGGTTTCGAAAGTCCCGCCCTTCGTTACAAATCCTCGCCCTCATGCTTCGGGCTGTGGGTTTTTCACTTTGGTCGGGTTTAGCTGGCAAAGGCCAGTAATACTATTGAGGGTATTGGAACCATGCAGCACAACCTTTGTTAATAAACCCGACAGAGCGGGTAGCCCACAGTGAAGCGTAGCGCAACGAGGACTACAAGCGATGGCGGGGCTGCGCTAGCCATGAAAAACAGACCTTTCGTTTCTAAATCTAAAACGACTCTTGCTATAAATCAGGCCTATTTGGATAAGTTATCTTCTTAAAGATCCTTCGCTGCACTCAGGATGACAAATTCGTTGCATTCGAAATAACGATCACTATTAAATGTTAAATTTGTTAAAAATCTTTTGCGTTTTTAATAAATATTACGTCTTTTGGTTACATTCGTCTCTATGATTAAAAGCCTTTTAGTAGCCCTTACGCTGATCATGTTGGGTACTAATGCCATTGCTCAAAACACCTTCTCGATTAGTGGTTTGGTTAGGGATCAAAAAGATGGATTACCTGGCGCAAGTATCTATTTAAGTGGATATAAAATTGCTACAGTGGCTGATAACGACGGACGATTTAAATTATCAAATCTAAAACCTGGCAGTTATGATCTACTCGTTCAGCTGGTTGGTTACCTCCCCTATTCTAAAAGTGTAATTATTTCCGATAAATCGGTGCAGGTAGAACTGGTTTTGAAAGAAAATGTTGCGCAGCTGGAAGAAGTTGTAATTAGGGCCGATCCTAACCGTCAGAAATATATTAACCAGTTTAAAGATTTTTTTATTGGTAAAACTCCAAATGCCTCACAGTGTAAGATATTAAATCCGCAGGTTTTAAATGTAGATTTCGACATTACCAAAAGTACCTTAACGGTTTCTACAACCGAGTTTCTGATCGTAGAGAATAAAGCTTTAGGTTATCGGCTAAAATATATGCTCGACCGTTTTGAGTATAATTCCAGAACACACATTATTTACTATTCCGGGCATCCGTTTTTTGAGGAATTAAAAGCATCGGCAGCTAAAAAGAAAAAGTATATCGCCGCCAGAGAGGTTGCATATTATGGTTCTTCACAACATTTCTTCCGTTCGCTTTATGCCAACAAAACGCAAGAAGAAGGATTTATCATCAACAAGATGGTAAAAGTGCCTAACCCTAACCGCTATCCTGAATATTTAATTAATGCCAATTTAGAAAAGATTAAGGCCGTACCCGAGAAAACGGGCATTAGGCAGAATAAAGGTAAAATAGATACCGCACTGCTCGCCTTTTGGACCAAACAAAAAGAAATGCCCCGAACCATCGATAAATTTTCGAGAGCGGATGTGCTTACCGATACATTGGTGCACTATTTTAACCAGAATTTAAAATACCTTAGTTATACTGATGCATTGCTGATCCAGTACACCAAAGAAAAAGAATCTCTGGCTTATTCTAACACCGGATTTTGGATCTTCAGGCCTTTGGATGTACCCGAAAATGAAATTTCTGTAGCCAACTTAACTGGTGAAGGCGTACGTTTCTACGAAAATGGTGGCATTTACGACTCCCGATCGCTCTTGTACGAAGGTTTCTGGGCTTATGAAAAAGTAGCCGATATGGTGCCGATGGATTATGTTCCGCTACCAAAGATTAAGTAAGGGAAGAAGAGAACTGATCTAAAACTAAAAATGTTGAAAAGTTACCTTTTTTAGAAACCAAAATTACTAATATTTTTAGTAATTTTGATTTATGATTGGCGAAGAAGAAAAACAATATTTTAAAGGACGAGGCGCTCAAGTTAATCCACATAACAAATTTTTAAAGGATGTTTATGTAAAGGAACATGATGAAGGAATAGACGATTGGGAGGAAAGCGATCGTAAAACCTCCTTTATTTTTGAAAATTCGAAAACCATTGTAAACAAAGTTGACAGCCCCGATGTAGGCATGGCTTATTCTTTAAATCCCTATCAGGGCTGCGAACATGGCTGTACCTATTGTTATGCCCGCAACTCACATCAATATTGGGGCTACAGCGCAGGAATAGAGTTTGAGCGGAAAATAATTGTTAAAAAAGAGGCGCCTGCACTATTTAAAAAATTCTTAGCGAAAAAAGGCTGGGATGCCACCACCATTTCCCTTTCTGGCAATACCGATTGCTACCAACCTGCAGAAAGAAAATTTAAACTCACCAGGCAGTTGCTCGAAATTGCATTGGCCTATAAGCAGCCCATTGGTATGATTACCAAAAATTCGCTTATTCTTCGCGATCGGGATATTCTACAAGAAATGGCGAAGTTAAACCTCTGCATGGTTTATGTTTCCATTAATAGCTTAAACGAAGATTTACGGCAGGTAATGGAACCCCGAACTACAACTGCCAAGCAGCGGTTAAAGGTGGTAGAGGAATTGAGTAAAGATGGAATTCCAATGGGGGTTATGGTTGCCCCTCTTGTTCCGGGTTTAAGCGACCATGAAATTCCTAAAATTCTAAAAGCCGTAGCCAATGCCGGTGCGCTAAAGGCCGGTTATACCCTTGTACGACTAAACGGAGCTATTGGGCAGATATTTGAAGATTGGCTGCGCAAAAACTTTCCTGATCGTTTTGATAAAGTTTGGCACATGATTCAGAGTTGCCATGGTGGGCATGTTAACGATAGCAGATTTGGCGACCGGATGCGTGGAGATGGAAATATTTCTCAAATGATTAGAGATAATTTCAGGATGCACTGCCGCTTAAATGGCTTAAATGTAAAGGATATAATTTTAGACCATACTTTGTTCAAAATTCCAAGCAACCAGGCGAGTCTGTTTTAAAAATTTTGAGGAGAAAGCCCCTCAGCGCTCAAGGCCGTGGTTTTATCATCACGGCCATCTCAATGCATTGGTCCCGATTTACAATCGGGATCTTAGAGCTGTGGATTTGTAATCCACAATAGAACAATTAAAATATTAACCTGAGTTCGATAATTATTTGCTGAAAATTATATCTTATTTACGCCTAATCCCGCTTTATCGTCCTGCTGAATTTATTTCAGCATCTTTTTAGCGTGAAAGACCCTGAAATAAATTCAGGGTGACGACCGTCTTAACAGAAAACTTGATTAAAACGCCACAAAATGAGATTTAATAATCGAACTCAGGTTATTAGATTCTTTATAAACCCAAATTTGTAATCCACCTTGATAAAACTTAGTTTTAACACCATGAACATTGCATTAGTAACTTATTTGGATAAAGGCGCTTATGATACGACTACCGTTGAAAGCGAGGATGATAAACTCTTAAATTTCCTGCAAAAAAAAGGACTGCACATTGAAAAAGTAATCTGGAACGATGAGCGTATTAAATGGGAAGATTATTCGCTTGCCATTTTAAAATCGCCATGGGATTATTTTGACCTGATTGAAGACTTTTACAGTTGGCTTGATCAATTGGAAGCAAAAAAAGTAAAATTGCTTAACCCTATTGAGGTAGTGAGGTGGAATGCAAACAAACAATATCTGCAGGAAATTGAAGCTGCCGGATTAAAGATTACACCTAGTTTTTTTGTCCAAAATAAAGAAAGTGTAAATCTTGAGCATTTCTTCGAAAAATTTAACACCAATAAGTTAATTGTAAAACCCTGTGTGAGTGGTGGTGCAAAAAATACATTTAAGGTAACTGCAGATAATGTGAACGAGGTTAACCAAAAATTAAACCTCCTTATTCAGGATGAAGATTTTATCATTCAGCCTTTTCTACCAGAGATTCTGGAAAACGGCGAATGGTCTTTCGTTTTCTTTAATGGAGCATATAGCCATTCATTAATCAAACAGGCTAAACCTGGCGATTTTAGGGTACAGCCGGCGCATGGCGGATCTGTACATCCGCAAAAACCAAGTGAAGAGCTAATTGCCAAGGCACAGCAGTACGTCACGTTATTTGCTAAAGATTGTCTTTATGCAAGGGTTGATGGTACTTTTGTTAACGGCGAATTTTTGTTGATGGAATTAGAGCTCATCGAACCCTTTCTATTCCTGAATACCGAACCTCAAAATTATGAGCGGTATTATAAAGCGTTGAAGGAGTTGATTTAAAACAGCATTCCCATAAAAAAGTCGTCATCTTCGACTGAAGCGTAGCGACATGTTCCAAAGGAACTCCTTCGGAGGAGAGATCTATAATAGATTTAGCTTCGCTGAGCAATCGTGGTTCTCGGCTACGTTGCACTCCGCTACCATTGACGTTATTTTACAAACCACTAATAATCAACATTTTAACCTATTTTGTGTTTCCGCCCAACTAGGCCGCACCACGGTATCCCCGTTCTACTTAAACCCGGCCTAACAAATTTTTCGGGCCGCACTCATCAAGCCAACCCACTAGCTTCGAAAGAAAAATTTTCAGCCGGCATTTTTTGTTTTTTCATG
>NZ_JAUG01000109.1 GCF_000708285.2 Pedobacter borealis DSM 19626 | reverse complement strand
GTTAGATAAGTAAAATAATTGTATCAAATTTAAACAGGCTCATAAAAAATGTAAAATTTTAAAACCAGATTATAGCCCTATCGATACAAACAAGTGCATTAAAATAATCAACAAAGGGTTTCAACCATTGCAGTGATATGAAGAATACGACGTTTACTCGCTCCAAACCAATACGCCAGCGGGTTTTAATGTTTTTTCTCCAACAATAATCTTCGAAGTTGCAGGAATATTTATGATATAATCAGTAGAAGAATAATTTACGGCCATATAAAACCCATCCCTCCAATAAACATAAACACCTGGTGGATAATTTTCGGTAGTTGCCCCTGCTCCGGTATAAGTATCGCGTAACAGATCTTTTTCCAGCTTCGAATCGTCTGTGGCCACACCAATGTAGGTTACCGATCCTTTACCGATTTTGTGTTTTACAACAGCTGCCTTTCCTTTATAAAACTGATTTTCATACCTTGCTAGAACTTCGGTATTTTGATCGGGCTGCAACAGATCGCCCCATTTATTCCATTTGTAATGTTCCGTACCCATCTGGATGTCTCCTTTCGCATAAGCAGAAAGCATATCGGTTGCCGTAATCTGCGCGCCGATAAGGCCCGAAATTGGCGCTGCCAGTTTACCCTCCCAGAAATGCCCCATGCGGTTTTTGGTTGCTGTACGGCAGGTAATGATCAAATGTCCACCACGGGTTACATAATCATTCCATTTCTTTACTAAAGCCGAGTCGGCCATTTCGTAAGCAGGAACAATTACCACCTTATATTTCGACAGATCAGTAGTGTCCGGTACTATATCAACAGGAGCCCCCAAAGATTTTGCCATTTCCAGAAACTTGACCGGATAGTTCCATGTGTCCCACTGGTTGGTCTGTTTCTGCCTGTCGATGGTCCAGTAATTTTCCAGGTTCCAGAGAATGGCCGTTGAGCGTTCCATCAGTTTTTCAGGCACCTTAGCCCCTGGCCTGTACAGCTTCCTCAGTTCTTTTATTTCTTTCATAAACTGGATGTACTCTTCGCCCCCTTGCGAAGGGGTTACCCCATCTGTTTGTATAACACCAGAATGGTATTGTTCGGCACTGTATAAAATCTGCCTGAACCGATAGGAACAGGCAAGTTTCCCACCTGCAGCAAAGGTATGGTACAGCCACATACGCACCGTTCCGGGCAAAAGCAGCGGGTTGTAGCTTCCCCAGTTTACAGGACCAGGCTGAATTTCCATCACGCCCGATACGCCTCCTACACGCTTAAAATATTCTGATGCAAAAAGGATGACTCTACTATCTCCCATCCTAAATCCCAGTTCGCCAATGTTATCGCTGCCACCATTAGGATAAGCAGTATAGGCTGCAAAATCGAGTTTCTTTGTCCGCCCCGGATCAGAACCGGTAGAGACCGCGGTATAATTAGTGGTAATATATTGCTGCTTCGATATGAGTCCGCGTAAGGTGCCGGCCTGAAAATCAAGAAATTCGGCCTGCGCATCGGCACAGTAGCGCTTAAAATCGAGCAGGGCATGCGGATTGTTGCCCCACCAGCCAACCAGATTGGTGTTATGGATCATAACCTGGTCGAAATTATTGTACCACTGGCTCCAGAAAGCTGTGCCCCAGGCATCATTTAAAGCATCAATGGTTTTGTACCTACTTTTTAACCAGCCCCTGAAAGCCTGCTGCGAGGGCTCGCTATAATCGGGTTTGGCATCGGGCTCATTATCCAGCTGCCATCCGGTTACATTTTTATGCTGACCATAGCGCCTGCCCATTTCGGTTACAATTTTTTCGACAAACAACCGGTACCTGGAATTAACAACCGACGCCAGTCCCCTTGTGCCATGTTCGGCCCGGATATAATGTCCGTCCATGATAAAGGTTTCGGGATAATTGGCACGCATCCACGCCGGTGTAGCTGCAGATGGCGTGCACATGACCACTTTAAGCTTATATTTCGCACATAAACCCACTACTTTATCGAGCCAGGTAAAATCAAACTTTCCTTCTTCGGGTTCCATTTTAAACCAGGCAAATTCTGCAAGGTGGACAAACTCGTAACCCATATCCGAAATCTTTTTGATATCACGCTCCCATTGGCTTTCTTTCCAGTGTTCGGGATAATAGTATATCCCCGTAGTAATGAGGTCTTTTTCTGGGAAAAACTGATTGACTTCCTGCGATTTTACACTTAATAACGAAATAAGCAGTGTTAATATAATCAGTGGTATAGTTTTTTTTAACATGGGAACCTAGTTCTTGTGGTTTAAATCCTTAATTGCTGTTTTGATGGTTAAAGTTTCTGCTGGTAAATCAGGCGAGGTAACCGTTAGTTTGATATCGCCAGCTTCCTGTTTGCTCTTTATCACCACTAAAGCTTTACCTTTCCATGCCTTACGGGTATTGCCCACATATTGTTCAAAATCTTTCAGATCAGCATTATCCACTCCTGCAATTACGCCCGGACCTTCGATCTCGAAATGCAAACGGTTGGCTGCATTAGGTTGAATTGTTCCCTCTTTATCGGTTACTTCAATCGCGATGTACGATAAATCCTGTCCGTTGGCCAAGATCTCTTTCCGGTCTGCTGTTAGGTATATTTTTGCAGCCTCGCCAGCAGTTTTCAGAATGGCTGATCCCGTTTCTTTATTATCTTCTACCCCTACGACTTTAAGCAAACCCGCAGCATATGGAACCTGAAAAGCAGCTTTAAACTGTTGCTCGATGCTAGTTGCCTGTTCACTTATTAATTTGTTATTAAGGTAAAGCCTCACTTTCGGGTATTTGGAATACACTTCAACCTGAACTGCTTTTCCTTCAAAACCTGGCCATGTCCAGCTTTCCCATGTTGGCCATACAGACCACCAGGTTTCTTTGATTTCTAAAGGTTCAGGAGCAGGTTCACGAACGGCCATATAGAGTTTTTCGTTATCGTTATACAACATACTCCGGTAATGGGAAATGGGTTTCCGCCATCCGGTCAGATCGATATCACCACAATAAGCACCATGCCATGGAAAAAAATTATTTTCCCAGTGTTCACCAGGTGTATCCCCAGAATAATACCAACGGCCGATGCCTGACTCTCCAAGATAATCCATCGCTGTCCAAACAAAATCACCGATTACATAATTGTTTTCCTGCACCAGTTTCCAATTGGTAAAAGCATCTTTCGGATAGGATTCGGTTTGAACAATAATACGCGAAGGCACTCTTTTATGATCTTCTGGGGCAGTATGCAGGTTGTAATTGTAACCGGCAACATCATGTACGTTTATCAAAGAATCCAGGTTTTCCCATTTGCCGAAATTCACAACTGCAGAAGTTACTGGCCTTGTAGTGTCTATTTTTTTTACTTTCTGCAAAAGCATTTTAGCGGTTTCAACAGCCTCAGGTTTTCCCCGTTCTACAATTTCGTTCCCTATGCTCCACATGAAAACCGAAGGGTGGTTTCGATCCCTCAAAATCATTGACTGTAAATCTTTTTTCCACCATTGAACGAAATATTTTGCATAATCGTTACTGTTTTTTCCAATTTTCCAGCAGTCGAAAGATTCGTCCATTACCAGCAGGCCCAGTTTATCGCAGGCGTCAAGAAATGCTTCAGAAGGGGGATTGTGGGAAGTTCTCACCGCATTGAAACCACCGGCTTTAAGCAGTTCAACTTTACGCTCTTCGGCACGGTCAAAAGCAGCAGCACCTAAGCATCCATTATCGTGATGCACACAACCGCCATTTATCTTCACTGTTTTTCCATTCAATTGAAATCCATTTTCGGTCGTAAATTTTATGGAACGGATGCCAAAATTGGTTTTTGTACCGTCTAGCACTTTTTTGTCTTTTACTACCTGAACCTGAGCCTCGTATACATGAGGTGTTTCTGGTGTCCAAAGCATCGGATTTGACACTTGTATGGTCTGGGTGATTTCCTTTTCGCTATTGGCAGGAAGTTCGACCTTCATCTGACAATTACCAGTATTTTTTGAATTTTTATTCCAGAGAAGGGTTTTTACAACCACGCTCTGGGCAGATGCTGTTTCATTTTTAACCTTGGTTTTCACCAGTACAGCTGCTTTTTTTGAAGATACCGTGGGGGTTGAAATACTTACGCCCCAATGTTCAACATGTACAGGATTAGTAACCATCATCCAAACATGGCGATAGATTCCCGAACCACTGTACCAGCGACTATTCATCTGTTGTGAATTATCAACACGTATAGCAATAACATTCTCTTTTCCAAAATTCAGATAAGGTGTAAGGTCATAACTGAACGATGTGTAACCATAAGGATATACACCCAGCGATTTTCCGTTGATAAAAACTTCGGAATTCATGTAAACACCTTCAAAATAAATAGCTGTTTTTTTTACCTTCTGGCTATCAGGCACCTGAAAAGTTTTGCGATACCAACCCATTCCTGACGGAAAAAATCCGCCACCTCCGCCTGTAGCATTTTTAGGATGAGTTTTTCCTTCGATACTCCAGTCGTGCGGTAAATCAAGTTTACGCCAACCTGAATCATTGAAATCATTTGCTGTAGCTTCCGGTGGATCACCTAAAAAAAATTTCCAATCGTAATCAAATAACTGTTTTCTTTCCATGCCATTTTGCGCATATCCTGAAAAAAAGCTTATCAATAGTATAAATGCGAATACTATTTGTTTTGCAAAATATTGCCTTTTGTATAAATTGAAGCTCCTCACTTTGTTGTGTTATATTAATTTGTATTATTAAATATTATAGCATTCATCAATATAATATTGCGTAAATTAACAAAGGCTTTAAAACGGCCTAATATTTATTTTACCGGGGTATATTTAAAATTCTTAAACGTTACCTTTCCCTCTCCGATGGAACAAAGGCCGATCCGTAAGCTCAAAAATCCGCTAAGTACATTATGGTGCATGCCCGATACCTCAAAGGAATTTTCAATTTTGTTCCATTTCACACCATCTTTACTGTAATATAGATCTACCGTGTTTTCTACATTTTTTAGACGCAGAAACACGTGATTATTAACTACATTTTTTTCAGCCAGAGCTCGCCAGCCACGCAAATCGGCAACTACATCTTCATTATTGGCCAGTATCCCGGAAGACGCAGTGCTGTTGTAAAAAAGAGCCAATCCAGCAGTTGCTTTTCCTTCAATTAATACCTCAACATCAACGGTATAGGAATGGTCTTCGGGTATGCATAATAAGGGAGAACTATTACCAATGGTATTTCCCTTTGCTTTTATTGACAAACTGTTGTTGGCCAATCGAAATCTGTTAGTATCCAGTTCTTCAAAGAATTGCCATTGAGACTTTAATTTATTACCTGCAAAATTATCGTTCAGGTTAAAATTGGTTTTAGAAGGTGCCAAATCTGGCTTTCTGATCGGTTTACTGTCGATTATACCTGTGGGTACTTTGTACCAGCCGTCTTTTGTCCATTCTATGGGCAGAAGCATCGTTTGGCGGCCTTTGTTGTAAAAGTCTTTTTCGTAAGCATGAAACACCATCCACCAGTTTCCTTTTACATCATCGATTATGGTGGCATGCCCTTTTGATCTCCATTTTTCAGATTTTTCTGTTGTTCTGACAATCGGGTTATAAGGTGAATTTTCCCATGGCCCTGACAGTGATTTTGACCGTGCAGATACAACCATGTGGCCGGTTATCGGGCCTGCTGTTCCGCCTTCTGCCACAGTAATATAGTAATATTCTCCCCTTTTTATCAATTTAGGGCCTTCCAGGCAAAAACACTCAATAGACCAGTTTCTGGGGATGGGCCAACCTTTGTATGAACGCTTTTGGTTTCCTGTGGTGGAAAGGCCATCATCAGACAACGGCACAAATCCTCCGTCGCTGAAGAATAAATACCTTTTGCCCTGCTCATCTGTAATGTGTCCGGGGTCGATGTTGCCGATCTTCAGGTCAACCGGGTCACTCCATTGCCCCCCGATCGAATCTGCGGTTACCACATAATTGGTACCGTTTGCTGGGAAATAGATATAAAACTTATTTTTATACTTCACCAGATCGGGCGCATACACTGAACCCACTTTTTTGTGCAAGGCGTGAGTTACCGGTTTCCAGTTGATCAGATCTTTTGAATGCCAGATCAATAACCCTGGATAATATTCGAAGGATGAATGGACCATGTAATAATTATCCCCATCACGTAGTATACTAGGATCGGGATAATCTCCTGCGAAAATTGGGTTCGTATAGAAACCCGGGGCTTTCGGGTGGTGAGCTAACTGGTATTGCGCTGTTGCGCAAATAGTGAATTGGATCAAGAAAATTGTTAATAAAAATTTGTTCATACTTATTGAAAGTTGTAAAAATATTGCGGTGATACGCGTACCTGGTGTCCTTGCCCTGTTTTTCTATGAACCACTTAGTTTTCACATCAACGCGAAATCAATATTTATTGAAATCTGTGATCCATAAGGCATTACGGATTTTTTATCCAGATTTAAATAAGCGACATAAACTTTATCATTTTACTTCGCTCCTGAGATAAGGGCATTTACGATCCCCTGATCGAGAACTTTATTATTTCTACGGTCTAAAACGGTGCCTTGTTCCCAAAAGAAGGGCTTGAGGCCAAATTTAATGGCCTGTTGGGTTGAGTAAGCTGTCCAATAATCTATCGACTCATTATGTTTTGCCATATCCGAAGGCAGATAATTGGGATTTGTTCTCCTGAAAGCTGCATATTCACCCAGTATTACCGGAATTCCTTTGTCAACAAACTTGGCTTTCATCAATGCATATAATCTTGATACTTCACTTTCTTCACCCCAGGTTGCATTTCGGCTCGGATCGGTAACCGAATGATAACCCGTTCCCCAGTAGTAGAACATTTTACCCCAACTGGCATCACCATCAAGCAATATTGTAAATTGAGATGGGGTATAGTTATGCACTTCAACCATCATGCGGTTAGGTACCTGATCTGTTGGAAGGGTATTCATCAGATTATTGGTTTTTTCGAAATCAGTACCTGGCCCCTGAACAACCAGCACCCGGTAACTATTCTTGCCACCTGTAGCGCGAACGGCATTTATAAATGTTTGGTGGTAACTGTTTAATATTGCCATCTGTTCTGCATTTTCGGCTGGAGGTTCATTCGCACTCGCAAACATCAGGTGCTCATCAAAATCTCTCATGGTTGTAGCAATCTGCTCCCATAATGCCTTTTGTTTCGCATTAACCAGATCTTTCTTTGCCTGGTTGATATTCTGATCCAGCCAGCCCCCATCCCAGTGGATATTCAGCAGCACATACATATCGTTGTCTACACAATATTTAACTACTTCTTTAACACGGTTAAGCCATGCAGGATCGATGGTAGCCTTTTGCTCGTCGCTCAAATGTTTCCAGTTCCAGGCGCAGGGAATGCGTATCGCATTAAAACCTGTCTGTTTTACAAATTTCACATACGATTCGGTAATCTGGGGGTTACCCCAGCCCGTTTCGCCGCCCTGAGCTTCCATTGTATTCCCAATATTCAGGCCCAAATTCATTTTCGCCGCCAGTTGTACCGCTGTGCTGCCCATACCTGTTAGGTCGGGAGCTTTGGGCGATGTATTGTAGGAAGGATATAGCGTGCTCGTTTGCGATACTGTAACCCTTCGGGCCTGTCCGTTAGCTGAGTTAACCACCAATACCGCAGCGCGGGAAACACCTGTAAGGTTAGGCATTGCGGTTAACTTTAATTCGGTATTTCCTTCAGTTCCTGCAGTCTGGCTGATCTGCAACCAAAGATCGGCAGGATTTTTAGTATTCCATTTGCCATTGCTGGTAACCGTTATATTGGAGATGCCTCCATCAGGCAGAAAAGCAACATCTGATGTAGAAATGTTGAGCTGTGGTTGAATTTCCTCTTGCTTTTTACAATATGCGGTAAGCAGGCTAAAGGCGAGTAATACTGAGATATATAGACATCCTTTTATTTTTACATTTCCGAAGCGGCTCATAAGTTTGTTTTATTTTTCTTCCTAGGATTATAGAAAATCTTCGTTGCTATAATTAAAGCATACCGGCCCGTAAAATTACGGACCGGTGGTATTGTTTATCTTGTTTTTACTATCCTGATATTATCAATAGCGGCTTCAAAGTCGGTGACCACGATTGCACCGTCATTGGTAAAAGTGACGTTGATTGCTCCATTTCCGGTCGAACCGAGTAACTCGGTCAAGGTTGGAGCAGGCAGTCCGTTCTTTAAAAAGTTTGATAATGGAAGCGTGACTGTTTGCCAGCCATTTGTTTTAAATGAACCGTTAGACCCGTTTGCATTCTTCCAAGGGCGATAAAAAGCAGAATAGGTAAATGTATAGTCTTTAACAATCTGAATAGAGCCATCAGTCCATGGCTTCTTAACAGCGATTTCAAATTTCAATGAATACTTGTTCAGGGTATCTTGCAAATTGGCTGTAGGAACCCACTGAACTGCGTTGGTATTGATGGAACGTCCGCCTTCCCACCAGCTTCCGTTACCAGCAGGGATATTTGTAGCTTTTAATATTCCATAATTACCATTATTCCCAGGGAAATTAACAGCGCTGTTCGAAACATCAGAACCCCAGCTGAAGGTATTTATGCCGTCATAGTTATTTAATACACCTGTTGTAAAATCATGAACGTTGTAAAAGGTGGTGGCTGTACCCGATTTTGTAGTCACAATAACAGGTCCAGGTGTAGAAACACTTGCAGGAACTACCATACTTATCGCGGTACCATCATTTGCTCCCTTAAACCCAGTTACCTCTACCCCAGCATAACTTACCCGCTGGATAAAAAAGAAATTTAATCCTTTTATCGTAACGCTGTCGCCGGGATTAGCACTTTCATTTGATATTCCAGAAATCGTGGGTGCAGGGGCAACAATTGGAAATGAAAAGGTAGTTTCGCCCTTTGTAGTTACAAAACGTATAGTATTAAGCTGCGAAGGCTCAACCAAAGGGAAAGGAATTACTGCCGGCATTAATACGATTGCACTTGTATCAGAAAACCAGGCATCGTTAAATGAGCCCTTTACTCCGTTAAAATAAATCTGGAGCGCTCCTTTTAGGTTGCTCCCTGTAATTACAACCCATTTTCCGGTTCCTACCCTGGTTAAGAGCGAATCGCCCGGGCTGGGTACATAATTACGTATACCGGTAATAACCGGCGGACCTGAGGATGATGAGGATGCATCTTTTTTACAGCCTTGAACTGCAAAAAATATTATTGCGACTAAAATAAGTAACAAATGGCTATTGGCCCTGTTTAACAGATTTTTCATATCTTTTTGATTAATAATAAATTAGCCCTAATTAATAATATGCCACTGGTGGATCCAATAATTTCGGGTCGGCAGTTATCTCTGTGGCCGGTATAGGCAAAGTAAAGGTTGCAATGGTTGGTGCTGTAATAACTATCCCATTGTTATTTCTGGTCTTTTTCCCTGTAGCTGGGTCATAAGCAAACTGAACCCTGGTTTTCTTCTGGATCTGATTGTTCAATAAGTTAATAGCCCCCTGTGGATTATAATATGAAAGGCGAACCAGATCAAACCAGTACTGCCCTTCAAATGCCAGCTCAATCCTTCTTTCATTTCTAAGTGTTTCCGTGGTGATTGTTGTTACCGGATCAACACCAGCCCTTTTCCTTACCATGTTGAAAACCCTTAATGCTTCTGCATCAGAAGTTGAACTACTGGTTCCTAGTAAGGCCTCAACATACACCAGGTAAACATCAGCCAGGCGTAAAACCGCATTATGTTCGCTAGAAGACCATATGTCCATCGTTGGTGCGTTATTATCGATGGCAGTACCAACAATATGTTTTTTAACGCTGCATGAGGTAGCGGTATATCCTCCGCCAGCTGCGTTCAGTTCGGGATAGTGATCGCCTGTAAGCATAAAGGTCGCTTTGCGCCGTATAGAATCCTGAGGTGTATATAAGGTATCAAGATCAACGGTTGGTCCAATGGCACCGCCCCATCCTCCACCAGGCGGAACTATGCTCCCGCTGGGTGCAAACTGGGTCTGCATCGCATTACCATTACCATAACCCACACCAGGTGCCCACTGAAAGGCAAAAAGTGATTCCTGGTTATCATTAAACTGTGTTCTAAACAGATTGTAATAACTTGGCAAAAGGGTTAATCCACTGGTATTGATCACATTTTTAGCGAAAAATGCAGCACTGTCTAAATCCGACTGGCGTCTGCTTCCGCTGATACCAGCTTTTGTTAAATATACTTTGGCCAGCATACCCTGAGCAGACCAGGTAGTTACCCTTCCTGCCTGATCGCGGGGTGGCAATGCGCCTGCGGCAAATCTTAAGTCGCTGATGATAAATTTGTATACATCGCTAAGCAGGTGACGTGGCAACAGTGGATTTTTTATTAATTTATCATTATCCTCAATGATGGGCACTGCCCCCCACAACTGTGCCAAATGAAAATATGCAGTGGCACGCAAAAACTTCAGCTCTCCAAGTGCCCCATTTTTACTTTTGAGGGATACACTATCTGGCACGTTATTAGTAATTGCCTTAATATTGGTGTTACAATGCGCCACTATTTTATAAAAACAGCGCCATGAGGTACCAATCTGTCCATTATTACTGGTTACCGCAAACGAAGTCAACTGGGCAAGGTCGGCATTATAAGGCTGCAACATATTGCCGCTCAGAATGTCGCCGATACCGAGCAAAGGGAAACTGTTCCAATCGTTCCATGGCTGCGCATAAAGGGCAGCTGTGGCAAGCCTTAAGTCTGAAGCGCTCTTATAAAAATTATCTGTTGTTATTTGCGACAAGGGCGCTCTATCCAGAAAATCTTTTTTACAGCCGCTTATTATTATGGCAGCGGCGAATAAAGTGAGTATGTATAGTTTAATATGTTTCATAATTTTAGGTCTTAGTTGTTTAAAATAGAGATGTTGGCACCAATAGTAAACACACGTGGCTGCGCATAATATCCATTATCTACACCTGCTGCTAAGGGATTCCATGAACCTATCTCAGGATCATAACCTTTATATTTTGTAATTGTAAATACGTTGGTTACCTGGGCATAAAGGCGCAAGTTTTTCAGGTGGATTTTAGATAAAAGACGCTCTTTAAAATTATATCCCAGCGTAATGCTTTTGCACCTTATAAAAGAACCATCTTCAATATATTTGCTCGAAAAACGTTGGTTGTCGTTACCGCTGGACTGACTGATTCTGGTGATACTGGTTTCGGGATTAGTAATATATACGTTGTTGATATCAGTAGCAGAACCGGCAGGATTAATTAACCCTATGCGGGCAAAATCTCCCACGTTTCTAAAGTATCCAAAATTCTGATTCGGGTTTTCTGCATCTACCCTCACCTGGTTATAAAGTTTATTGCCATAATTTCCAGACATGAAGATATTCAGGTCGAAGTTTTTATAATTAAAGCTGTTGTTTATTCCAAACTGGAATTTCGGAATTGGTGAACCTAAATAAACCTGGTCGCTTTCATCGATCACGCCATCGTTATTTTGATCCTTAAATATAACATCTCCTACCCATACACCTCCTGAACCATTGGTTATTGGAATTGGAAGTCCACCTTTTTGTGATAAGGCAGGATACTTTTTAAAATCTTCTGCATTTTTATAGGTGCCTAATGTTTCGTAACCATAATATTCCCCAATCGATCGGCCCACCGTTGATTTGGTAATTGCTGTGCTGCCTGCATAACCATATAGTGCGGCAGCATCGGTATTTAAGGTGAGGATTTTATTGTTGTTACGGGAAAATGTCAGATTACTTCTCCAGTTGAAGTTTTTAGATTTAATATTATGGGTGGTTACAGAAAATTCAATTCCTTTATTACTCACAGAACCGATATTGATATAAGGAGACTGGATCGATCCCGGGGCATAGCCTGTAGCATCAACCATACCTGAATATAAGGGTAAGGTGAGGCTTAACAATAAGTTATCCGTTCTTTTATAATACGCATCTATCGAAAAGTCAACCCTTCTGTTCAGTATACTTACATCCAGACCGGTATTATATCCTTTTGTTGTTTCCCATTTTACATCAGGATTGCCACTGGTAGCAATCAGCTGCGAATTACCCGATAATGATGTTGCTACAGTCGTTAAAGTTGAGCCGTAGGCATAATCACGAATATTTTGGTTATTCTGCAAACCATATCCGATCCTAAGTTTCAGATCATCGATCGCTTTTACGTCTTTAAGAAATTTTTCCTGTTTCAGTTTCCATGCGAATGCACCAGAATAAGTGGTCACCCACCTGTTATTAGCTGCAAATTTGGATGACCCATCATTGCGGACGTTAAGCGTAACATTATACTTATCATCGTATTTAAAATCAATACGGCCGAAATAGGACTCTCCAGCTGTTTGTCCTTTATCGCCAGAGTTGGTTGCCGTTGTGGCATCACCACCATTTATGGCCTGTACATTATTGCTGGGAAAATTTGTTCTCTTTGCCGATACGTTTTCATAATCCCACAGTTTAGACTCGTGCCCAACCATTGCATTCAGGTTATATTTGTTGACAAAAGAATGCGAGTAGGTTAGGTAATTGGTAAGGGAATAAAATGTATTTTTTCCGCTAAAATAACTTGCCGAATTAGAGGTTTTGGAGTAAGCGCCCATGGTATAAATAGGATCAAACTGGTCTTCTGTGGCCGTTGAAAAATTTCCGGAGATTTCGTTGCGCAAGGTAAGTCCTTTGGCAAACTGAATTTCGGCATAAGCATTTCCGAATAATTCGTAGCGGTTCTTAAGGTCTTTTACGATTTTCGCCAAGGCAAATGGATTGCTTCCTGTAGCGCCATAAATATTTGGATCATTGCCACCCCAGGTACCATCTGGATTTACCACATTTACATCAGGTGTTTGATTTAACGCCTGTCTGATTACACCTGATTGAGAAGTAGTTACATTTTCTTTTACATTGGCCAATTGCAGGCTCACCCCCATTTTTAACCAATCGGTTGTTTTGTTATCCAGGTTCAATCGGCTTGAGATCCTTCTGAAATCAGATCCCAGCGCAATTCCGTCCTGTGAAAAATAAGTTCCTGAAAGATAATATTTCGTTCTGGCATCACCACCGGTAAGGGCCACATTATGGTTTTGCATGAGTGCGGTCCTGAATAAGGCTTTTTGCCAATCAGTTCCCACGCCCAGATAGGCTGGATTTGCAAACTGCGGCCTGAGGTCATAACCGATGATTGCGGCCTTTTCATTCATAAAGGTTGCATATTCCTTAAGGTTCATTACTTCATAGTATTTTGGCAGCGCCTGAGCACCCGCATAGCCATCATAGCTCACCACCGGAGGACCAGAAATGCCTCGCTTAGTGGTGATGATCACCACACCGTTGGTTGCCTGTGCACCATAAATAGCGGTAGCTGAAGCATCCTTCAAAATATCTATTGAAGCGATTTCGGATGGATTGATACTTGATAATGGATTTGTACCCTTATCTCCGGTTGAAGGCAAGATCTGAAGACCATCTACTACATATAAAGGAGGATTATTACTAAAGCCCGATAATCCGCGGATCTGAACAGAAACACCTCCACCTGGCTGGCCGGAAATCTGTTGAACCACAACACCGGGAACTTTTCCCTGCAGTGCCTGATCAACAGTTGTTGGCTGTGTTCTAAGGAGTTCTTTGCCAGAAATCGAAGATATAGATCCCGTAAGATCACCCCTGGCCTTATCACCATAGCCAATTACAACAACTTCATCCAGTTTTGTAGATTCGACCCTTAAGATAACATTGATGACACTACCATCACCGATCATTATTTCCTGTGATTGAAAACCGATCATTTTGAAAACGAGTACATCACCAGTATTTGCCCTTATAGAATACTGTCCCTGTTCATTTGTTGATACAGCTGTGTTCTTAGCCTTGAGCAGCACGATAGCTCCGCGCAATGGTGCGGGATTGTCGTTCCCCACGATCTTTCCTGTAATCTGCCTCTCCTGGGCATAACCTTTTAAGTGCAGGAGCACTAAGAAAATTACCACCAGCAAAAAAGCCGGTAATTTCCGAATAGAAATTTTTTGGTTCATATTTGGTTTATTTTGGTTTGTTTCGCCCTTAATTAACGACACCTCCAGGAACAGCGAGAAATAAGAGTTTATTCTTCCCTAACGCTGCCCCTAATTGCTTGCCATTAATTATTGGCTTTGAATATTCAAATATAGTTTCAAGTCAAACTGACGAATGCCTCAAATGATACAAAGAAGGATATTTTTGTTACATGGCTATCGGTAGCATTTTGATTAGAAAGCTAAATAAAACACCGTTAAACACTGAAAAACAGACAAATAACTAAGAAACAAGATAATTCTGCCTTATAAAAACATCTCGCCCTTATGTAACATTTTATCAATTTTTAGGCTTTATCCTGAAATGAATATGTTAACTAAAGTCACATAAATCCCCTAAAAACCATTTATGTTTTAACGGATAATTGTAAGCAAGCCTTGCCTGTAAAATACTAAAATTAACAGGCAACATTTGTTACCTATTTAGTAACATATATACCCCGTGTACAGATTACCTATTTTATCAGCCTCAGCCTACTAATAATCACCATATCTAACCAAAAAACAATTATGAGCATGAAAATTATCAATCTAACAAGGCTGTTAGAACCAACAAGACTGCAGCCCCGGCTACTGTCGGGAAGTGCGTGGCCCGTCAGTGTACAAACAATCGGAAACGAAAAAAACACAACATCAACCGATGGTAACAAACCGCTTTCCTGTATTAACTCAGTAAAAAAGGAAAGCAAACCACATTACCTGCACCAATGGTTTCTTATCCGATCAATAAAAAACTATCTGTAAAAAGCTAGTTGCTTAATCTATTATTAGCTGTTATTGGATGAATCTAATACAGTTTACTAACCAAATCATCTACAACAATATGAGAACCTTAAAATATTTTATGGGCATCTTTATGTTCCTTTTAGTAACAAGATGCCAAAAGCCGGAAGTTGCCCTTCCAGAATCGGATACAACCAATAAAACAACTGCCAGGGCCTTAACCGCCACCAGTTATCCAAGTTATAACCTATCACCTCTTCCACCCGACCAATCCTATCGTGTGGACACATCTTTTGTTAATTCTATATTTGTTTTTAGTGCACATTCATTAAGGCGGTCGTCATGCTG